>NZ_JANKOF010000043.1 GCF_024655565.1 Nitratireductor sp. ZSWI3
CGGCCGCAAGGCCGGCCTTATCGGCGCGGCCCTGTCGGCGCTCCTGGCGGTCGGCGGTTGCGTGGGCGGGGACGTGCCCTACGGGCTTCCCGCGGCGGATGGCAGTCAGGCGGCGGCGCTTCCGGCAGGCAATGCGCCGCTAGTGCCGGCCTCGGGCGAGGTGATCGGTTCGGGCAAGACGCGCGTCGCGCTGTTGCTGCCGCTGACGGGCGAAGGCAATGCCGGGCGCATCGCCGCGGAGCTGAAGAACGCCGCGATCCTTGCCATGGACGATGTGGGCCCTGAGACGCTGGAACTGGTCGTCAAGGACACGGGCGGCACGGCGGAAGGGGCGGCAAGCGCCTCGGCGCAGGCGGTCACCGAGGGGGCCGCGGCGGTTCTCGGGCCGCTCTTCGCGCAGAATGTGCGCTCGGCTGCTCCGCCGCTCGCCACGGCGGGAACGCCGATGATCGCCTTTTCGTCCGATCGCACGGCGGTCTCTCCCGGCGTCTACCTGAACTCCTTCCTGCCGCAGGGCGTCGTGCAGCGTACTTTGCGCTATGCCGCCGGTCAGGGTGTGCGGCGCGTCGTAGCGATCGTGCCCGAAGGGGCGGCGGGCGACATTGCCGAAGCCGAGGCCCGGCGGACGATGCTGGAGACCGGCGGCGAGGTGACGGCGGTGGCCCGCTACAGCTACGACGACATGTCCGTCTACGAGGCGGTGCGGGGCGCGGCCGAAGCGATCGGCGCGGCCGACGCGGTGTTCGTCCCCGACGGAGGCAACAGCCCGGCGACCATCGTCTCGGCGATCACGGAAGCGGGCATCGACGCCTCGCAGAAGAAGATTCTCGGAACCGGTCAGTGGACCACTGCAAACCTTGCCGATCCCGTGCTTGCCGGCGCCTGGTTCGCCGACACGGACCAGGGACGCGTCGCGGGCTACAAGCAACGCTACCAGGCCCGCTTCGGGGCGGAGCCCTCGCTCACCTCGGCGCTGGCCTACGACACCGTCGTTCTGGCCGGAAACATCGCCAGGGGCGCCGGCGGCATCCCGCGCAACGCGATCGAGAACCCGGTGGGGTTTGCCGGCTATACAGGTCTCTTCCGCTTCCTGAGCGACGGCACCACCGAGCGCGGCTATGCCGTCTACGAGGTGAGGGACGGCCGGCCGCAGATCATCGATCCCGCGCCGACGCGGTTCTCCGGCGGGAGTTAGGATCAGGGACCTAAAGCGCCAGATCGGCCACCACGGCGTCGAGCACGATCATGCCGCGCTGGGTGGCCCGCAGGCGGGTGTTGCCGACGGGCTCGACCAGGCCCTCGTCCTGCAGGGTCGTGATGCGGCGGGTCGAAAGCGGCCGGCCGGCGAGCGCCTCGTAGCGCGGCAGGTCGATGCCCTCGGCGAGCCTGAGGCCCATCAGCAGGAACTCATCGGCTTCCTCGCTGCGGGTCAGGATCTCGCCGCCGGTGACGCCGTGCTCCCTGGCCTCGACCAGATCGAGCCAGCGCTCCGGCATCTTCTCCGTGAAGGTGACGTGGCGGCGCCCATCCTCGATGAAGCGGCCGTGCGCGCCGGGGCCGGCACCGACATATTCGCCGTAGCGCCAGTAGACGAGGTTGTGCCGGCTTTCGGCGCCGGGGCGGGCGTGGTTGGAGATTTCGTAGGCCGGCAGGCCGTGCGCGGCGGTCACGTCCTGCGTGACCTCGTAAAGGCGTGCCGCGTGGTCGCCGTCGGGCATCCGGAGCTTGCCGGCGTCGTAAAGGAGCTGGAAGCGCGTGCCTTCCTCGATGGTGAGCTGGTAGAGCGACAGATGGTCGGCGGCCAGGTCGATCGCCTGCGCGAGCTCGCCGGCCCACTCGGCCTCGCCCTGCCCGGGACGGGCATAGATCAGGTCGAAGGAGAGGCGCGGAAAGATGGAGCGGGCGAGCTCGATGGCCTTCAGCGCCTCGGCGACGTCGTGCAGCCGTCCGAGGAACTTCAGGTCGCGGTCGTTGAGCGCCTGCACGCCGAGCGAGACGCGGTTGACGCCGGCCGCGCGATAGCCGCGGAAACGGTCGGCCTCGACGGAGCTGGGATTGGCCTCCAGCGTCACCTCGATGCCGTCGGGCACCGTCCAGTTCCCGGCCACGGCATCGAGCAGGGCGCCCACCGTGGCCGGCTCCATCAGCGAGGGCGTGCCGCCGCCCAGAAAGATGCTGGTCACCTCGCGCGGGCCGGTGCGCCGGCGCAGGCTCGCCAGTTCGCGGCGGAAGGCTTCGGCAAAGCGCGGCTGGTCCACCGGCTGGTGGCGCACATGGCTGTTGAAGTCGCAATAGGGACACTTGGCCGCGCAGAACGGCCAATGCAGGTAGACGCCGAAACCCGGCTTATCGTCGTCGGCGCGGATCACGCGGCGCCGAGCCTGGCCCGCGCGAATTCGCGAAAGGCCCGAGCGCGGTGCGACAGGGCCTGTTCGTCGCCCGGCTTCCAGCCGTGTTTCTCTTCCGCCGTCATCTCGCCGAAAGTGATGTCGAAACCGTCCGGCTGGAAAACCGGGTCATAGCCGAAGCCGTCCGTGCCGCGCGGCGGCCACACGAGATGGCCGTCCACGGCGCCGCGGAAATACTCCGCCTCGCCGTCGGGAAAGCACAGGCACAGCGTGGCGACGAAGCGGCCGGTGCGCTTTTGCGGTGTGTCGGCGCCCTTTTCGGCAAGCAGCTTCTCGGTCTTTTCCATGGCCATCATGAAATCGCGGCTGCCGTCCTCCTTCGTCGCCCAGTCGGCGGTGTAGACGCCCGGCGCGCCGTCGAGCGCGTCGACGCAGAGGCCCGAATCGTCCGAGAGCGCCGGCAGGCCGGTTGCGACGGCTGCGGCATGGGCCTTGATATAGGCGTTTTCCTCGAAGGTGGAGCCCGTTTCCTCCGGCTCGTCGAGGCCGAGCTCGGCGGCCGAGCGCACCGAATAGCCGAACGGCCTGAGGAGGTCGGAAAACTCCCTGAGCTTGCCCTTGTTGTGGCTCGCCAGCACGAAGGTCTTGTTCTCGATCGGTTTCACGTCAGTCCCCAGATGCGCGGTTCGGCAAATTCCAGCGAATTGCCGAACGGATCGCGGAAATAGATGGAGCGGCCGCCCTGCGGCCACTCGAAATCGGCTTCGACGGCGATGCCGGCCGCCGCCAGATGCTGCCGCCAGCGCTCGATCTCGCCGGCCGTCGCGGCAAAGCACAGATGCCCCGGGCCGCGCGTGCCATGCGGCGGCACGGGCAGGCGGGCGTCGGATGCCGGCGGCACCTCGGTGGCCGTCGGGTCGAAGAGCAGAAGGACCGCCTCGCCGCAGCGGAAGAACACGTGACGCCCCTCGACCCTGGCGATGCGCTCGAGGCCGAGCGTTTCGCCGTAGAAGCGTTCCGCCTCTGCGATGTCGCTCACATAGAGCGCAGCTTCCAGGATGGCCGTGGGTCGCATGGTTCTTATGTCTGTTCTCTCCCGCCCGGTGGTCTGATCCAAACGGATGGTACCCCTTCGTTTGGAAAAATCAGCCCACAAACTGTTGGTCTGGTGGGGCGATTTTTCCTGACAGATGGTACCATCTGTCAGGACCGCACCACTAGCTGCAACCGTTTTTAGGAAATCGCCAGTTTCTGCAGTTCCACCAGCCTGGAGATTCCCTTGCGGGCAAGCCCCATCAGGGCAGAGAGTTCCTCTTCCGAAAACGGTTCGCCCTCGGCCGTGCCCTGGATCTCGACGATGCCGCCCTTGCCGGTCATCACGAAATTGGCGTCGGTCTGGGCTGCCGAATCCTCGGCGTAATCGAGGTCGAGCACCGGCGTGCCGTTGCAGATGCCGCAGGAGATGGCCGCGACATGGTCCTTCAGCACCTTTTCGCGGGTCACCATCTGGCGGGCCTCCATCCAGGCAAGGCAATCGGACAGCGCGATGAAACCGCCGGTGATGGCCGCCGTGCGGGTGCCGCCATCGGCCTGGATGACATCGCAGTCGACGGTGATCTGCTTCTCGCCCAGCGCCGTCAGATCGATCACCGAGCGCAACGAGCGGCCGATCAGGCGCTGGATCTCCAGCGTGCGGCCACCCTGCTTGCCGGACGAGGCCTCGCGGCGCATGCGGTCGCCGGTCGAGCGCGGCAGCATGCCGTATTCCGCCGTCACCCAGCCCTGGCCCGAATTGCGCAGCCACGGCGGCACGCGTTCCTCGAGGCTTGCCGTGCACAGGACATGCGTGTCGCCGAAGCGCACGAGGCAGGAACCTTCCGCGTGTTTGGAGATGCCGCGCTCGAAGCTGATGGCGCGCATTTCGTCCGGTTCCCGTTTCGAGGGTCGCATGGGCTGTTTCTCTCCGCTGATGTTCTGCTTGTCGGCGGCTTGTAGCTTTCGCGCACCCCGAAGGCAAAGGAAAACACTGTGCGAACGGGCTTTCGGGGGCTGTTGTCTTCCCTATCGTGCCGCTTATATTCGCGATAGAGGCAACAGATGACGAAGCCGGTTTTGGACAGAGACATACAGGAGCAGGCGCTGCAATCGCTGGATGCGCGGTCCCGCGATGTTTTCCGTGTCATCGTCGAATCCTATCTGCGCGACGGCGAGCCGCTCGGCTCGCGCAATCTGTCCCGCATCCTGCCGACGCAGCTTTCGCCCGCCACCATCCGCAACGTGATGAGCGACCTGGAGCATCTCGGCCTCATCTACGCGCCGCACATCTCCGCCGGTCGCCTGCCGACGCAGCAGGGGCTGCGGTTCTTCGTCGACGCGTTCATGGAACTCGGCGATCTTTCCGACGAGGAGCGGCGCATCATCGAGACGCAGGTGCGCGCGTCGCGCAGCGGTCATTCGCTCGACCACATGCTGACGGAGGCGAGCCAGCTCCTGTCCGGGCTGTCGCGCGGCGCAGGGGTCGTGCTGACGGCCAAGTCCGAGGTGCCGCTGAAGCATATCGAATTCGTGCAGCTCGAGCCGCGCAAGGGGCTGGCGATCCTGGTCTCGCAGAATGGCGACGTGGAGAACCGCGTGGTCGATCTGCCGGTCGGCGTCACCGCCTCACAACTGCACGAGGCATCGAATTTCCTCAACGCCCATATCCGCGGCCGGACGCTGGGCGAGGCGCGCACCGAGGTTGCGCGCCTGCGCGAGGAGACGCGCACCGCGCTCGACGCGCTGTCGCAGGAACTCGTGGAAAAGGGCCTTGCCGTGTGGGCGGGCGCAAAGAGCGGCGAGCCGGCGCGGCTGATCGTGCGCGGCCGCGCCAACCTGCTCGACAACCTGACCGCCGAAGCCGATCTGGAGCTGCTGCGCCGCCTGTTCGACGATCTCGAAACGAAGGAAGGCCTGCTGCAGCTTCTCGACGTGGCCGAGGAGGGGCCGGGCGTGCGCATCTTCATCGGGTCCGAGAACCGCCTGTTCTCGTTGTCGGGCTCCTCGCTGGTGGTGGCGCCCTATCGCGACCAGGAATCGCGGGTGATCGGCGCGCTGGGCGTGATCGGCCCGACGCGGCTCAATTATGCGCGTATCGTGCCGATGGTGGACTACACGGCCCAGATCGTTGGCCGGCTGCTCAGATGATCGGCGGCGATTTTTCGGGGAGGGACCATGTTTGGCCTGATCGGCAAGATGCGTGCCCAGCCGGGCAAGCGCGATGCGCTTCTGGAAATTCTGCGCAAAGGCACCGGCGGCATGCCGGGCTGCCTCAGCTACGTGATCGCCCGCGATCCGCAGGATGCCGACGCGGTCTGGATCACCGAGGTCTGGGACAGCGAGGAAAGCCACAGGAACTCCTTGTCGCTGCCGTCCGTGCAGGCGGCCATCGCCGAGGCGCGGCCGCTGATCGCCGGCTTCGATTCGAGTGTGCGGACGGAACCGGTCGGCGGTGTCGGGCTCTGACTGCCCCTTGATTTTGCCGCCGCGAACCTCGATATCGGGCGCAATCTTCGAACAATCGTGAAATCACAGACGGATTGCCATGACCAATCACGCTAAGGACAACGACGCGACCAGGACCGGGGCGACCGCGGAGCCGGACATCACGGCGACCGAGGCGCCGGCGGCCCCCGGCGAGTCCGTTTCGGAGGCAGACGTCCTGCTGCGGCTTGCCAAGGAAAACGAGGAGCTCAAGGACCGTGCGCTGCGCATGGCCGCCGAGATGGAGAACCTGCGCAAGCGCACCGCACGCGACGTGACGGAGGCGCGGGCCTACTCCATCGCCGGCTTTGCCCGCGATATGCTGACGGTTTCCGACAATCTGCGCCGGGCGCTGGACGCCGTCCCGGCCGAGGCGCGGGCGGCCGGCGAATCGGGGCTTCTGGCGCTGGTGGAAGGCGTCGAGATGACCGAGCGCTCGATGCTGTCCGCCCTCGAGCGGCACGGTGTGAAGCAGATCGACCCGCAGGGCGAGCGCTTCGATCCGCATTTCCACCAGGCGATGTTCGAGGTGCCGGATCCCACGAGGCCGGAGAACACCGTCGTGCAGGTGGTGCAGCAAGGCTATGTGATCGGCGAGCGCGTGCTGCGGCCGGCGATGGTCGGCGTGGCCAAGGGCGGGCCGAAGGCATCCGCCGTGAAGAACAGCGAGAACGCACCGGTCGAGCCCGGTCCGCCGAACCCGCAGGCCGAACGCGACGCCTGAACGCAAAACGTCAGCGCTGCCGCCCTCCGGCGGCGGCGCTTTCCATTGCCCGGTCCTTCGGCTATCCAGAATGCCGGAGGAGCCGATGAACCCGATCCAGCTTTTCGATTATGCCGGCGTGGCCGTGTTTGCTGCGACCGGGGCGCTGGCCGCCTCGCGCAAGGAACTCGACATCATCGGCTTCGTCTTCCTGGCCGGCATCACCGGCATGGGCGGCGGGACGCTGCGCGACCTCGTGCTCGACGCGCCGGTCTTCTGGATCTGGAATCCCACCTACGTCATTGTCTGTGCGGCGGTGGCGATCATCGTGTTCTTCACCGCCCCCATGGTGGAATACCGCTACCGGCTGCTCCTGTGGCTCGATGCCGTCGGGCTCGCTGCCTATAGCGTGCTTGGCGCCGCCAAGGGACTTGCCGCTTCGGGTTCGGCGACGGTGGCGCTGGTGACCGGAATGCTGACGGCGACGTTCGGCGGCGTGCTGCGCGACGTGGTGGCGGGCGAGCCGTCGGTGCTGCTGCGTCCGGAAGTCTATGTCACGGCGGCGCTGGTGGGCGCGGCGGTCTTCACCGCCGCCGATATCGCCGGGCTCGACCGCACGCTCGCCGCGCTGATCGCCTTTGCCGCCGCTTTCCTGGTGCGCGGCGGGGCGCTGAGGTTCGGCTGGACGTTCCCGCGCTACAAGTCGCGGCCGGGAAGGCCCCCGGAAGAACTACAATAGGCCGGCCTGCTGGGCCTCGTAGCGCAGATCCTTCTGCGGGCGCGGGCCGATCTGCTGGATGACGAGACCGGCGGCGAAGGAGCCGAGCCGGCCGCAATCGAGCAGGCTGCGGCCGCTGGTGTAGCCATAGAGGAAGCCGGCCGCGTAGAGATCGCCGGCGCCGGTCGTGTCGACCAGTTCGTCGATCTGCATGGCCTCGACCGGCACCGTCTCGCCGTCCGTCAGGATGATCGAGCCTTTTTCGGACCGCGTGACGATGGCGAGGCGGCAATCCTTGCGGATCGCCTCCAGCGCGCTGTCGAGGGCGGCGGTCTGATAGAGCGACATCAGCTCGTGCTCGTTGGCGAAGACGATGTTGACGCGCCCCGACCGCATCAGGTCGAGGAACTCGCCGCGATAGCGGTCGACGCAGAACGGGTCGGACAGCGACATGGCCACCTCGCGGCCGGCCGCGTGCGCGGCGTCGGCCGTCATGCGGATCGCCTCCTTGGCGCGCGGCGGATCCCACAGATAGCCCTCGAAATAGGTGACCTTGGCGCCCTTCGCCTTGTCTTCCTCGACATCCTCCGGCCCGAGCTCGACGCAGGCGCCCAGATAGGTGTTCATGGAGCGCTCGCCGTCCGGGGTCACGAAGATCATCGAGCGCGCCGTCGGCGGATGGCCGTCGAGCGGTTTGGTGTCGAAGGCGACGCCCTGGGCGCGGATGTCGTGGGTGTAGATCTCGCCGAGCGTGTCGTTGGAGACCTTGCCGAAGAAGGCCGCCTTGCCGCCGAGGCTGGCGACGCCGGCCGCCGTGTTGCCGGCACTGCCGCCGGACGCCTCGATCGCATGGCCCATGCGCTCATAGAGAAGCGTGGCGCGCTCGACATCGATCAGGTTCATGGCGCCGCGGATGATGTTGTTCTCTTCCAGAAACGCTTCGTCGCAGCGCGCGATGATGTCGACAATGGCGTTGCCAATGCACAGCACGTCATATTCGCTCAAGATCGGGTCTCCAGATGGGCAAGGGAAGGGTCGTTTGGCATCGGGTTTCGCGCGGTTTAGCGGTTTGACCGGGATTTGCAAGCCGATAGCTGACGCTAGCTGCTCCGCCCCCGCCTTGCGCCCGCCGAAAACGGTTCCTATGTCGAAGCGGCGAGCGAACCATAAGGGACCCTTCAAGCGCATGATCCTCGACGCCGCCCGGGCGGCCATCAGCCGACTGTTTTCCGCCGAGTTCCGGGCTGTCTTCTTCAAGACGCTGGGGCTGACGCTGCTCGTTCTGGCGGGCCTGTGGCTGGGCGCCAAGGAGCTGTTCGAGTATCTGGCCCTGCCGTGGTTCGACGCCTTCTTTCCCGACTTGCCGACCTGGGTCGGATGGCTGGGCCTGGTGGCCGGGATCGCCGCCGGCCTGGGGCTGGCCGTGGCCCTGGCGCTCCTCATCTCGCCGGTCACGGCGATCATCGCCGGGCTTTTCCTGGACGATGTGGCCGAGGTCGTGGAGCGCGAGGATTATCCGCAGGATCCGCCGGGCAAGGCGCTGCCGATCCTGCCGGCGCTGGCGCTGTCCATCAAGTTCTTCGGCGTCGTGATCGCCGGCAACATCGTCGCGTTGCTTCTGCTCCTCGTGCCGGGTGTGAACATCCTCGCCTTCTTCCTGGTCAACGGCTATCTGCTCGGGCGCGAGTTCTTCGAATTCGCCGCGATGCGTTTCCGTCCGGAAGCCGAGGCGAAGGCGCTGCGCCGGCGCAACGCCGGCACGGTCTTCCTGGCCGGCCTGGTGATCGCCGGCTTCCTCGCCGTGCCGCTCCTCAACCTTCTGACGCCGCTCTTCGCGGCGGCGATGATGGTGCACCTGCACAAGATGGTCTCGGCAAGGGAGGCGCTCGCCGCCTCGCGCGTGGCCGGCAATGGCGCGATGGGTTGAACCCATCCGCAAAATCGGCCATCTCCATCAAAGCCGAAGGCGACCGCGATCGAGCGAGAGGGGGCCATACGCATGAGCGATCTTATCCTGGCGATACTCCATCATCTGCTGGTTTTTCTCCTTGCGGCCGTGCTGGCCGGCGAGTTCGTCCTGCTGCGTCCCGGCATCAGCGGCCGGGATCTGAAGCTGCTGGCGCATATCGACCGTGCCTATGGCGGCATCGCGCTGGCGGTCATTCTGGTCGGCATCGGCCGCGTGCTGCACGGCCTCAAGGGCTGGGAATTCTATGTCTACAACTGGGCCTTCTGGGCCAAGATGGCGGCTTTCGCGACCGTCGGCCTGCTCTCCATCGCCCCGACCACCCGCATCCGCGGCTGGGCGCGCACCGCCGGCAAGGATGCGGCCTATGCCGTGCCCGACGCCGAGGTCTCTGCAGCGCGCCGCTACCTGCGCCTCGAAGTCCTCGTCTTCGCCCTCATCCCGGTTTTCGCCGCGATGATGGCGCGCGGCGTCGGTTACTGAGCGGCGTCTGCGATCTCCAGCAGGGGCGCGGGAATCTCGTTCGTCTTCTCCGCCGCCTTGCAGATGTCGGCGATGACGCAGGCCACGCAAGCGGGCTTGCGCGCCTTGCACACATAGCGCCCGTGCAGGATCAGCCAGTGGTGCGCGTGGCGCATGTATTCGGCCGGGATGATGTGGACCAGTGTGTCCTCCACCTGTTCCGGCGTCCTGCCGGGGGCGAGCCCCAGCCGGTTGCCGATGCGCAGGATGTGGGTGTCCACCGCCATCGTCGGCTGGCCGAATGCCATGTTGAGCACCACATTGGCGGTCTTGCGGCCGACGCCGGGAAGCGTCACCAGCGCCTCGCGGCTGTCGGGCACGTGCGAGCCGTGGTCGCGGATCAGCGCCTCGCAGAGCGCGATGACGTTCTTCGCCTTGTTGCGCCACAGACCGATGGTGCGGATGTAGTCGCCCACCTTCTCCTCGCCGAGCGCCAGCATCTTCTCGGGCGTGTCGGCGACCTGGAACAGGGCGCGCGTCGCCTTGTTGACCCCGGCGTCGGTCGCCTGCGCCGACAGCACCACGGCAACCAGCAGGGTGAAGGCGTTGACGTGCTCCAGTTCGCCGCGCGGTTCCGGCCGCTGGATCGAGAAGCGGCGGAAGATCTCGTGGATCTCGTCGGGCGTGTAGGCCGTTTTCCACCTGCGCGACCGGGCGGGCCGGCGGGGTGAGGCGATTTTCTTCTTGGGCTTTTCCATGCGCCTTCTATAATCGTCTTGATGGCCGAAACAAACACCGCAGATGCGCCCTTCTTCCAGGCTTCGCTCACGCCGTATCGCTCGCTGAGCGGGCGCGGCTTCGTGTTGCTGATGGGCGTGCTGCTGCTTGTCTGGCTGAGCATCGGCGCCGTGTTCCTGCAGATCGGCGCCTGGCCGGTCTTCGGCTTCTTCGGCCTCGACGTGCTGGCCATCTACGTGGCCTTCCGGCTGAACTACCGGGCCGCCCGCGTGCGCGAGGAGGTGCGCCTGTCCCGCACCAGCCTCGACATCCGCAAGGTGCCGCCCTCGGGCAAGGCGGTGGAGCACCATTTCAACCCGTTCTGGACCCGCTTCCGCGTCAGCCGCCACGAGGAGATCGGCATCACCGGCATGGCGGTGGAAATGCGCGGGCGGAGCGTCGCCCTCGGCAGCTTCCTCAACCCGGAGGACCGGGAGAGCTTCGCCATGGCCTTCGGCCAGGCGCTGGCAACCGCCAAGGGGCGGTGAAGTCTGCAGGAATCGGGTGGTTCGCCGCTGCGCGAGGGAGCATAGTCATGCTCGACAAAGATCATGACGAGGCGTGGTCCTAGTGGTGCGATCCCAACAGATGATACCCATCTGTTGGGAAAAATCGCCCCACCAGATCAATAGCTTGTGGGCTGACTTGTCGAAACAGATGGGTACCATCTGTTTCGGTCAGACCACTAGCGGCCGATGCCAGGAGCAGATGCCATGAACATGCAAACAGCCCAATTGCTGCGCGACGTGACGCCCGAGGGCGGCGACTACGAGATCGTCCGCCGCGTCGTCGAGAAGATCAGCCTCGACTATCGCGACCAACCCTCGCTGGAAGAGATCGCCGCCGAGGTGGGCGATACGCCGACCGGCCTGCAGAAGCTCTTCACGCGCTGGGCGGGCCTGTCGCCCAAGGCGTTCCTGCAGGCGGTCACGCTCGACCATGCGCGGCGCCTGCTCGATTCCGGCCTGCCGCTGCTCGACACCGCCTTCGAGCTCGGCATGTCCGGGCCGGGCCGCCTGCACGATCTGTTCGTGACCCATGAGGCGATCTCGCCCGGCGAGTATAAGGCGCGCGGCGCCGGGCTCGTCATCCGTCACGGCTTTCACCTGTCGCCTTTCGGGCTGGCGCTGATCATGGTCACCGATCGGGGTCTTGCCGGCCTTGCCTTCTGCGATCCAGGCGGCGAACGCACCGCCTTCGAGGACATGGCCTCGCGCTGGCCGAATGCCGAGTTCGTCGAGGATATGGGCGCCACGGCGCCTTATGCGGCACGGGTGTTCGATCCCAGCCGCTGGCGTTCCGAAGAGCCCTTGCGGGTGGTGCTCATCGGCACGGATTTCCAGGTCCGCGTCTGGGATGCGCTGCTGAAGATCCCAATGGGCAAGGCCTGCGCCTATTCCGACATCGCCGCCCGCATCGGCAAGCCTTCGGCCTCGCGCGCCGTGGGTGCGGCGGTCGGCGCCAACCCCGTCTCCTTCGTCGTGCCCTGCCACCGGGCTGTCGGCAAGTCTGGGGCGCTGACGGGCTATCACTGGGGCCTGACGCGCAAGCGCGCCATCCTCGGCTGGGAGGCCGGGCAGCTTTAAGGCGTCGCCTTTCCGGGCCGATGCATTACAGCGCGTGCGTCCATTTGGACGTACAAGGACGCGGTAAGCCCTTGAATCTGCGCATCGGCTTTCCGAAAAGCGATTCCGATTTTCGGGCCGATGCGCTAGTCTCCCGCAAAAATGCGCGGGAGACTGTCTTGATCGTCGTCATCGGGTCCATCAACCTCGATCTCATTGCCACCGTCCATCGCCTGCCCAAGCCCGGCGAGACCGTGCCGGGCGACACGTTCGTCACCGCGCCGGGCGGCAAGGGGGCGAATCAGGCGCTCGCCGCGGCGCGCGCCGGGGCGGCGACACGGATGGTCGGCGCCGTGGGCACCGATCCCTTCGCCGATCAGGCGCTGGCGCTGCTGAAGGAGGCCGGCGTCGGGCTTTCCGCGCTGCACAGGGCGCAAAGCGCCACGGGCACGGCGCACATCCTGGTCGACAGGGCGGGCGAGAACACCATTGCCGTCGTGCCCGGCGCGAACGGCGAGGTCTCGCCGACCCATGTGGCGCAGGCCGCGCTCTGCCCCGGCAACCACGTGCTGCTGCAGCTCGAGATCCCGATAGAAACCGTCGGGGCGGGGCTGGAAGCGACGCGGGCGGCCGGTGCCGTCTCGCTGCTCAACACGGCACCCTACCGGCCGGAGGCGGCGCCGCTGCTCGGCAAGGCCGATTACGTGATCGCCAACGAGACCGAGTTCGATCTTTACGCCGAGGCGCTGTCGCTGAACGGGGCGGACCGGCGCGCGCGCATGCAGGACTTCGCCCGCACGAGCGGCCGCACGGTGATCGTCACCCTCGGCGCGGACGGTGCCTGGGCAGCAACGCCCGAAACCTTCCTGACGGTGCCGACCATAAAGATCGCGCCGGTCGACACGGTCGGCGCCGGCGACACGTTCTGCGGCTATCTGGCGACGGCGCTCGCCGAGGGGTTGGGGCTCGAGCAGGCATTGCGCCGGGCCACCGTTGCCGGCGCGCTGGCGTGTCTGAAGCCCGGCGCCCAGCCGGCGATCCCGCTGAAAGCCGAGGTCGACGCGGCGATCGCCAGTTGAGGGCTGGACGCCGCCGCACGGTCGTGCATTGTGAGCCTTCGCAGGAGAACGCCGATGTCGCTCGAGACCTACACCGCCTTTGTCATCGTCTGCCTGATCGCGACCGTGGTTCCAGGTCCCACCAACATGCTGATCGTGGCCAATGGAATGCGCCACGGCGTGCGGGCCGGGCTGTTGAACGTCGTCGGCACGCTGGTCTCCCTGTCGATCATGATCGCTGTCGCCGGCATAGGCCTGACCTCGCTGATCGAGGTCGCAGGCCACTGGTTCGAGTGGATCAAGCTTGTCGGTGCAGCTTATCTGTGCTGGCTCGGCTGGAAGATGATCCGCGCCAGCGGCGAGGCGGCCGAAGATCGCCCGGCGAACGCCGCCCCCCGCCGCGGTTTCTTCATGCAGGGCTTTCTGGTGTCGATGGGCAACCCGAAGCAGCTTCTCTTCTTCGGTGCGCTCTTGCCGCAGTTCATCGATCCTGCCGCCAGCCACGCCGTGCAGATCGCCATCATGGGCGGTACGGCACTGCTCTTCTCGGCGGTCTCCGACGGCAGCTATGCAGTCGCTTCCGGGAGCATCGGCCGGCGCCTGACGCCGCGCCGCGTGCGACAGATCGCGCGCGTCGGTGGCGGCTTCCTCATGGGCGGCGGCCTGTGGATCGCGCTTTCGCGGACGCGATAAAGCCTTTGCAAGACCATTTTGCAGTCAGGTGGAATCACCTGACGTCCGCATAAATGCGGAAAAACAAGAAGATCGAGCGCCGGTCGCCGGCTCAGAGCCGGGCCAGGCGCTCGGTGAGCAACGCGAAAAAGCCGTCATGGTCGATGTCGCGCATGACCAGGGCGTTCTGCGGCCGGTCGGTGACGCGCCACCAGTCGACGACGGTCATGCCCATGGTGAGCTCGGAGCCGGTCTCCACCGCGACGTTGCAGAGGCGCCCTGCGAACAGCTCGGGCTTCAGCAGATAGGCGATGACGCAGGGGTCGTGCAGCGGCCCTCCGTCGGTGCCGTATTTCTGCTCGTCGAAGCGCTCGAAGAAGTCGAGCATCTCGGCCGCCGCGATGCCGACCTTCGTGCCGAGGTCGCGCAGCGCCGCAACGCGTTTGCGCGTCGTTAGCGCCTTGTGGGTGACATCGAGTGGCATCATGACGATCGGCGCGCCCGAGCGCAGCACGATGTCGGCGGCGTGCGGGTCGACATAGATGTTGAACTCCGCCGAGGGCGTGACGTTGCCGCCCTCGAAGAAGCCGCCGCCCATCAGCACGATTTCGCCGATGCGGGGGACGATCCGCGGCTCGCGGGCGATTGCCAGCGCGATGTTGGTGAGCGGCCCCAGCGGACAGAGGGTGACCTCGCCCGACTCGTGCGCCAGCAGCGTCTCGATGATGAAATCGACGGCGTGCCGGTCCTGGAGCGGCATCTGCGGCTCCGGCAGGTCCGGTCCGTCGAGGCCCGTTCGGCCATGCACCTCTTCCGCCGTCACCAGATCGCGCAGCAGGGGGCGTGCGGCGCCGGCGAACACTTTCGTGCCGGGCCGGCCGGCCAGCTCGCACACCTTGCGGGCGTTCTTCTCCGTCAGGGCCAGCGGCACGTTGCCGGCAACGGCGGTGATGCCCAGCACCTCCAGCTCGGGGCTCGCCAGCGCCAGCAGAATGGCAAGCGCATCGTCCTGGCCGGGATCGGTATCGATAATGATCTTGCGCGCTGCCGTCATGGGGTGGCTCCAAAATGCTTGAAACGGGGTTTTTGAGGGACCATATCAGTGGGGACGAAGGGAATGCCTGACGGGTTTCCTTCTACCGATGTCGCTCTTCGAGGACAAAACAAAATGACGCGTATGACGCCTTTCTCGAACCCTCTCCTTCTCGGGTTCGACAGTATGGAAAAAACGCTCGAGCGGATCGCGAAATCCGGCGATGGCTACCCGCCATACAATATCGAGCGGATCCGCGCGGAAAACGGGCGCGGCGAGACGTTGCGCATAACGCTTGCGGTTGCAGGCTTCAGCGCGGAAGATCTCGACGTAACCACCGAGGAGAACCAGCTCGTGATCCGCGGTCGCCAGAGCGACGAAGGCGAACGGGAATATCTGCATCGCGGTATCGCCGCCCGCCAGTTCCAGCGCATGTTCGTCCTGGCGGAAGGAATGCGGGTTCTGGGCGCGGATCTGAAGAACGGGCTTCTTTCCATCGACCTCGACAGGCCGGAGCCCGAACGGCTGGTACAGAAAATAAACATTTCCGTGAAAGACTGACACAGTTGTCATATTCGGGAGGAAACCGGACGGGCTGGCCCGGCCGGAATCTAGCTCTTCAGCGGGCAGGTTTCCATGGAAACGTCCGCGTCAAGGAGGCTTACATGACCGAGCACGAACGCAAGATCGAGATCACCCAGCAGCAGCTCGCCCACATCGGCGAAGGTGCCGTTGCCTATATGCGTGAAATGACCGCAGAGGACTTGCAGGGCAAGTTCCCGGGCATGCCCGATCTGACGCCGGGCACGCGCTTGTGGGCGCTCTTCGCCGCCAACGGACAGCCCATTCTGCTGGCCGACGCGCGCGACGCGGCCCTTGCGGGTGCTTTCCAGAACGACCTGCAGACCGTCAGCCTGCACTGACATACCAGGCCCCAGGCTCCCGCCCAAGGAGGCGGGCGCTTGGCTGCTCATGCCCGGTTGTTCGCGGCTAGAGCGGGATGAGGAAAAGTGTGAAGCGGTTTTCCGCCCGCATCCCGCTCCAACTTTTTGAAATCATCGCGATCTAGCCGGAGCGCGGCGAACGTTACGCCGCGTTCGACGCCGGCGTTTCTGCGAGAAAGCTGTGGATCGCCGCGGCATCCTTCGTGCCGCGGATCTTGGCGACCGTGTCGGCATCGCGCAGCACCCGGGCGATGCGCGACAGCGCCTTCAGATGGTCCGCCCCGGCGCCTTCCGGCGCCAGCAGCAGGAACACGAGATCGACCGGCTGGTCGTCGATCGCCTCGAAATCCACGGGCGTATCGAGCCGGGCGAAGACGCCGGTGATGCGCTGGATGCCGGGCAGCTTGCCGTGGGGAATGGCGATTCCGTTTCCGACACCGGTCGAGCCCAGGCGCTCGCGCTGGAGGATGGTGTCGAAGATCTCCCGCTCCGGGAGGCCGGTGGCGGCGGCGGCTTTTTCGGCGAGAAGCTGCAGGAGCTGCTTCTTGGAATTCGCCTTCAAAGCCGGAACAACCGCTTTCGGCTCGATCAGATCGCTAAGATCCATGTCAATGCATCCTCTGCTTTTGTCTGGCCGCCGGCTTCCAGGCCAGCGCTGACTCGGGCACGGAACTTATGCGTGCGCGACTGCCGACGGGTCGATCCAGCCGATATTGCCGTCGGCGCGCCGATAGACGATGTTGACCTCGTTGCTGGCGGCGTTGAGGAACACGAAGACCGGGTTGTCCTTGGTGTCGAGCTCGATCACCGCGGAGGCGACCGACATGGTCTGCAACGGCAGCTTCGATTCGGCGACCACCGTCGGTGCGTAATCCTCCGGCACCTCGTCGTCCTCGTCGGCGACCGGCGCCATCACGCGATAGGCGATATCCGTCGCATCGGCGCCTTGCGCAGGGCTGTGCGATTTGAGCCGCCGCTTGTAGCGGCGCAGGCGCTTCTCGATCCGGTCGGCTGCGGCCTCGAAGGCGATCTGCGGGTCCTGCGCCTGGCCGGTGCCCTGAAGCACCATGCCCGTGTCCAGATGGACCATGCAGTCGGCAGAGAAACGCGAGCCCGACTTCTCGACCGTCACACGACCGCCAAATCCGCCATCGAAATACTTGTCGACAGCTTCGCCGATCCGCTCCTCGATGCGTGAGCGGAATGCGTCGCCGATGTCCATGTGCTTCCCAGAAATACGTAAGCTCATCTGAAGACAGACCTTTCCTGATCAGACATCGAACGGTGGGAGTTTATACGTGTGGCTTGCATGTACAAGGTGGCGCGGCGGATTGTGAATTCGGTTTCGGCCGCGATTTCCCTTTTCAGATTGACGCGTATCGGACAAAAGTCAAAGCCGTTGCGGGGTCTGGAGCGCCGTGCGTTCTCTCGGACGCTCCATCATTTTGCTTTTCCGCATTCATGCGGGCGGGCTTCTAGTGGCTTCCCCGGTGCTTGTCAATCGAAGGTCACGCGGAGCGGGAGACCGCATTTGCGCCATGCGCGGCGGCGGCGAGCATCCTTTTCTCGCGCCGGCGCTGCACGGACGAGGGAATGTTGAGGGCTTCCCGGTATTTGGCGACCGTGCGGCGGGCGATGTCGATGCCTTCCCGGTGCAGGATATCCACAAGTGCGTCGTCCGACAGGACCGCATCCGCCGCCTCCTCGTCGATCAGGCGGCGGATGCGCTCGCGCACGGCTTCGGACGAGTGGGAGTCGCCTCCATCGGCTGAGGCGAGGGCGGAAGAGAAGAAATACCGCAGCTCGAAGGTGCCGCGCGGCGTCATCATGTATTTGTTGACGGTGACGCGGCTGACGGTCGATTCGTGCATGCCGATCGCCTCGGCCACGGTGCGCAGATTGAGCGGCCGCAGATGGCTGACGCCGCTGACCAGGAACCTGTCCTGCTGGCGGACGATTTCCGAGGCGACCTTCAAGATTGTTTTGGCCCGCTGGTCCAGGCTGCGCGACAGCCAGTTGGCGCTTTGCAGGCATTCGGACAGGAACTGCCGATCCTCCTCGCGGGCTCGCGATGAGACTTCGGCATAATAGGGCTCGTTGACCAGCACGCGCGGCAGGGTCTCCGGATTGAGCTCGACGGCCCAGCCGCCATCTCCCGCCGCCTTGACGACGACATCCGGCACCACCGGATCGGCAGCGCCGGAAGAGAATGCCATGCCGGGCTTGGGATCGAGCGTGCGGATCTCGGCCAGCATGTCGGCCAGATCCTCCGAATCGACGCCGCACAGCCTGCCGAGCGTGTGGAAGTCGCGCTTGGCGAGGAGGTCGAGATTGTCGACCATCGCCCGCATCGCCGGATCGTAGCGGTCGCGCGCGATCAACTGCAGGGCGAGGCATTCGGACAGGCTGCGCGCGAACAGGCCGGGCGGATCGAATGTCTGGCAGACGGCGAGCGCCTGGGCGAGCGCCTCCGGCCCGGCGCCGATGCGTTCGGCGATCTCCGCCATGTCGGCCAGCATGTAGCCGGCCTCGTCGAGCCCCTCGGCCAGCTCATGGGCGATCAGCCGCTGCTGCGGGTCGGTGAAGGCGAGGGCGATCTGCTCGTTGACGTGGTCGCGCAGGGTCACGGCGGCGGCGGTCGTGCCTTCCAGATCGTAGGAGCCGCTGCCGGCGGTCTGCAGACCGTTGCCGCCGGCCGATTTCCATTGCGCGGAAAGGTCCGGGCCGATGCGGTCATGGGTGCCGGGATCGTCGGGAAAGAGATTTTCCAGGGAGGAATCGAGCTTGTCGGAAATGGCTTCGGCGGTGTTCGCCGCCGCAGCGCCTGCCTCGCCGCGCCATTCGCCCTCGCCCTCGCCGCTGTCGCGTCGCTCCAGCAGCGGATTGCGCTCGATCTCCGCATCCAGGAAATGCTCGAGCTCCAGATGCGTCATCTGCAGCAGCTTGATCGACTGCAGAAGCTGCGGCGTCATGACGAGCGACTGCGTCTGGCGCAGGTGAAGTTTTGGTGCAAGCACCATCGAAGAATGCCCCTGTATCCGCCCGGCGAGCGAGCCGGAATGGGGGCGGATTCAATTGGCCCGACTTTTGCTTGTCAAGCGAAATGACCGGATGAGGCGGCGCTATAGCGTTTTGCAGTCAGGTGGAATCACCTGACGTCCGCATAAATACAGAAAATAAAGAGATAGAGCGTCCTTTGTGCGTCCAAAAGGACGCACGGCGCTCTAGCGGCCGATCGCGGCCCGTTTCCGGGTCTACAGGGTGAAACCTTCGCCGAGATAGAGACGGCGCACGTCGGCATTGCCGACGATGTCGTCGGGGCGGCCATGCGTCAGCACCTGGCCGGCGTGGATGATGTAGGCGCGGTCGATCAGGCCGAGCGTCTCGCGCACATTGTGGTCGGTGATCAGCACGCCGATGCCGCGCGCGGTGAGATGGCGCACCAGTTGCTGGATGTCGGTGACGGCGATGGGGTCGATGCCGGCGAAGGGCTCGTCCAGCAGCATGAAGTTGGGCCGGCTGGCAAGCGCGCGGGCGATCTCGAGCCGCCGCCGCTCGCCGCCCGAAAGGGCGACGGAAGGCGATTTGCGCAGATGGCCGATGTTGAACTCCTCCAGGAGCGCGTCCAGGTTCCTGTCGCGTTCCTTGCGGCTCGGCTCCACCACCTCGAGGATGGCGCGGATGTTCTGCTCCACCGTCAGGCCGCGGAAGATCGACGCCTCCTGCGGCAGATAGCCGATGCCGAGCCGCGCGCGCCGGTACATCGGCATCGAGGTCACGTCGTGGCCGTCGATGTGGATCGTGCCGTGGTCGACGGGCACGAGACCGGTGACCATGTAGAAGCACGTGGTCTTGCCGGCGCCGTTCGGGCCGAGCAGGCCGACCGCTTCACCGGCGCGCACGCCGATGGAGACGCCGCTGACCACCTGACGGCCCTTGTAGGCCTTGGTCAGACCACGCGCGATGAGGGTGCCCTTGTAGTCGCGGATCTTGCCGCTGACGGGATTCTCGGCTGCCGGCCTGGCCGCCTGGGGCTTGCGCTTGCTGGAAATCAAGACTGGTTATCGCCTGTTCTGGGAGCCGGGGGTCAGGAGCATCTTCACACGGCCGTCCGAATTGCCGCCCTTGCAGCCGTCGAGCTTTGCCTGGCCGTTCTTCATCTGCACCGTGAGCTTGCAGCCGACGATGACGTTCTCCCCCTCGGAAAGGACGACCTCCTTGCCCGACAGGACCAGGACCTCGCTCTTCATGTCGAATGTGCCGCGATCGCCGGTCGCCACCTGGTTTTCCGACTTCAGATAGACGTTGCCGTCCACCTCCAGCCGGTCGATGTTGGCGCTGCCGGTGGCGGCCGACCCTCCGTCCTTGAGGTAATAGACGGTCATCCGGCCGGACTTGAGCAGCGTCTGGCCCTGTACCACGGAGACGTTGCCGGAAAAGACGGCGACATTCTCTCCCTCGCGCACTTCCAGCCGGTCGCTCTCGATCTGAATCGGCTTGTCGCCGGAAAGCTGCAGGCCGGTCAGGCGGCTCCTGGCGTCCTGTGCCATGGCGGTCGCCGGCAGGCTTGCGACCAGCAGCAGGCCGAGGAGAGAGTGGGAAAACCTGTCGAGCCTCATGGCGCTCCTCTCAATTTCCTTTGTCCTGCGCGGCTTCGCGCAGCCGCGAGGGATCGATGGTGACGCGAACGCGCTTGTCGAAGACGAACACTTTTCCGCCGTCGCTCGCGGCGAATGAATCGGCTGCAATGCGCGTGCCGTCAAGTTCGATCTCGATCGGCTTGGAGCTGGTCAGGCTGCTGGCCTCGATGTCGATATGCGCCGTATCCAGCGTCGCGACGACGCCGGACGTGGTCTTCAGCGAGATCTTGCTGTCGATGTCGAGCTTGTTTTCCTGGCGGTTGTAGACGCCGTCGGAGGCCTCGATGGTGGCGAAGTTCTCCGGATCGACCGGCACGCGGGCGCGGATGCCTTCGAGCTCGATCACGTCCTCGCCGCCGATCTTCTGGCGCGCGCGTTCGGCCGTCATCTTGTAGGGCAGATTCTCGTTGGTGAAACCGTTGAGCTCGGGGCTCGCCATCACCAGCGAGCCGCCCTCGATGGAGGCGGTGGCGAGGTCGATCGTTCCGCGCGTCGCCGAAGAGAGAAGCGAATAGCCGAGGAATCCGACCGAAACGACGATGGCGGCCACCGGCAGCAGGAATTTGAGCGTGCGCACCCGGCGTGAATGGCGGGAGGCGCGCGCAAAGGCTTCCTCGCCGCGCTCGCTGCTGCCGAGCAATTGCCCGCGGCCCTTGCCGCCGCTTGCCCTGGCCGCATCATTGATCCGATTGCTCATGCTGCTGTTCCGCGTGGTCCGGAGCCAAATCCTGGTGGTCCGACAAATCAACTGACGGGCATGCCGGCATCGCCACCAGCCCTGAAAACCGAATTCGTGCCGATGGCATAACTGCCGCCAACAATAATCTGAAATGCACGGTCGGAGAAATCCCCGGCCCCTGACTCGCCGCTGCGAGCCAAGTCTCACCCCAATATGGCTATTTTTGGATTAACGACAACATCTTAGGCTCTTTTTCCTTGAAGCGGGTTCAGATTGGCGCCATGACCGGAAACTTGATGAAAGGCGGTAGCCCATCAGCATCCTTTGCACTAAAAGCGCTGGTTCATGGAGTTCACACCCGTTGCAAGCGAGGCGGAGATGTCCATTCGAGCAGATGACCTGATCGACCGACGGCGCCTGAGGCGCAAGCTGACTTTCTGGCGCATCGTGGCCTTCGCCGTCGTCGTCCTGGCGATCGCCTTCGCCACGCGATGGCTTCTGGACGAAGCGGGCGTGGTGTCGTCCGAGCACATCGCGCAGGTCAAGATCACCGGAACGATCACCGAGGACGACGAGCTGATCGAGCGGCTCGACCGGATCCGCAAGGCATCCGCGGTGAAGGGGGTGATCGTGACGATCGATTCGCCCGGCGGCACCACCGTCGGCGGCGAGGCGATCTACGAGGCGGTCCGGCGGCTGGCGAGCGAGAAGCCCGTCGTCGCGCAGGTCGGGACGCTCGCGGCCTCCGCCGGCTACATGATCGCCAGCGCCACCGATCACATCATCGCCAGACAGTCCTCCATCGTCGGCTCGATCGGCGTCCTGTTCCAGTATCCCGACGTCAGCGGCCTGATGGAAAAGCTCGGCATCAAGCTCGAGGAGGTCAAGTCCTCGCCGCTGAAGGCCGAGCCGTCGCCCTTCAAGCCGACCAGCGAGGAGGCCCGGACGATGATCCGCTCGATGATCCTCGACAGCTATGCCTGGTTCGTCGATCTGGTGACCGAGCGGCGGCCGCTTTCGCGCGCGCAGGTGCTGAAGCTCGCCGACGGGTCCGTCTTCACCGGCCGCCAGGCCGCCGAGAACAAGCTCGTCGACGAACTCGGCGGGGAACTCGAGGCCAAGGCCTGGCTGGTGTCGAAAGGCGTCGCCGAGAACCTCGAAATCGTCGAATGGAAGAAGCGCGATTCGGGCGGGAGCCTTTTCCTGCCGGAGGTGGCTGCGCGGTTCCTCGGGGCGCCGTCCGGCAGTGCCGATATCTTGCGCGAGCTCGGCGCGGAACGCATCTTTCTTGACGGTCTGCTGTCCGTCTGGCAACCTGAAAAATGATCAGCGCCTGACCAAAAAACCAAGCAAAATCATTTGAATGCCAGGCATACAGGGCGACGGGAACAGACACATCCAGCGGCGGACAAAGAATCATGATCAAATCAGAGCTCGTGCAGACGATCGCCAATCGCAATCCTCATCTCTACCTGCGCGACGTCGAAAACATCGTGAATGCGATCTTCGAAGAGATTTCCGACGCCTTAGCGGACGGAAACCGGGTCGAACTCAGGGGATTCGGTGCGTTCTCGGTGAAAAATCGTCCGGCGCGCATCGGTCGCAACCCGCGCACTGGCGAATCGGTCGAGGTCGAGGAAAAATGGGTGCCGTTCTTCAAGACCGGCAAGGAACTGCGTGAGCGGCTGAACGCCGAGAAATAGCGTCCGAACCGAACCGTTTCGAGGCACCAGCACACTTCATGGCCAATCGCATCCTTCTCATCGTCGTTCTTGTGCCGCTGGCCGTGATCATCATCGCGTTGGCCGTCGCCAATCGCGGCGCTGTTCCCTTCACGCTCGACCCCTTCAATCCCGGCAATCCGGCCTTGACCGTCGAATGGCCGCTGTTCGTCTATCTCTTCGGTGTCCTGGCGCTCGGCATGCTCATCGGCAGCCTCGCCACCTGGCTGCGCCAGGGCCGCTATCGCCGCGACGCGCGCGAGCGCAAGAAGGAAGTCGACAAGCTGCGCGAGACCGCGTCGCACGGCGGCAGCGCACCCCAGCTTCCGCACGCATCCTGATCCCGCCTCAAGAACGGTTCTGCAATGCTGACCATTTCCGCCGCCGACGTCGATGCCTGCCTGGACCATGCCGGGCTGGTGGAAACCCTGCGCGGGGCCTTCCGCAAAGGCGCGGTGCAGCCGGTGCGTCACCATCATACGGTGGAGCGGCCTGAAGGCAGCGCCTCGACCCTTCTGCTGATGCCGGCGTGGAGCGATTTCACGACCCTCGGCGCCGACGAGGAGGGTTACATCGGCGTCAAGATCGCCACGGTGTCGCCCGACAACAACGCCATCGGCAAGCCGGCCGTCATGGCGGTCTATCTGCTGATGGACGGCAAGACCGGCGAGCCTCTGGCGCTGATCGACGGGCAGCGCCTGACGGTCTGGCGCACGGCCTGCGCCTCGGGTCTTGCGGCGTCCTATCTGGCGCGGGAGGATGCTTCGCGCCTGCTCGTGGTGGGCGCCGGCGCGCTGTCGCCGCTTCTGGCGCACACCCATGCGGCGGTCCGGCCGATCCGCGAGGTGCGGATCTGGAACCGTTCGCCGGAGAACGCTCAGAAGGTGGCCGACCAGTTGCGTGCCGAGGGCATGGACGCCGCCGTCGCGACCGATCTGGACGCAGCGGTCGGCGCGGCCGACATCGTCTCCTGCGCGACGCTGTCGACGGTGCCACTGGTGCGCGGGGCGGCGCTGAAGCCGGGCACGCATGTGGATCTGATCGGCGCCTTCACCCCGACCATGCGCGAGAGCGACGATGAGGCCGTTGCACGCGCATCGGTCTTCGTCGACACCCGCGCCGGCGCCGTGAAGGAGGCTGGCGACATCGTCCAGGCGCTGCGGTCGGGCGCGCTGAAGGAGGAGGATATTCGGGCCGATCTCTATGAACTGGCACGCGGCGAGAAGCCGGGGCGGGTGAGCGACGACGAGATCACCCTGTTCAAGTCGGTCGGTGCGGCCATCGAGGACCTGGCCGCCGGCATTGCGATCTATGAGCGCCACGGCGCGAGATAGGGCTATAGCAATTTGCAGTCAGGTGGAAATCACCTGACGTCCGCATAAATGCGGAGAATAAATAGAGCGTCCTTTGTGCGTCCGAAAGGATGCACGGCGCTCTAGTTGCCTGCGCCGGGCCGCTGTGGCAGAAGCGCGGGCGATCCATGCGGAGTGGCGGAGACTGAATTGAAGCCCCAGCGCAGCAAGCGCCGGAACGAGCGGCGCGCCCCACAGAAAACGCCCGTTGCACGCGACAGCCAGCCGCGGCCAGCGGAGCCTGCTTCACGCCTGGCACCGCCGCGGCGAAGCGGCCCGCTGCCGCAAGAGCGCCTGCCGGTCATCCTCGAGGTGCTGCCCAACGACGACTATGCGCTGATCGATTCGGGCGCCGGACAGAAGCTGGAGCGCTACGGGCCCTACCGCATCGTGCGGCCGGAAGGCCAGGCGATCTGGCAGCCGGCGCTCGGGGCCGCCGAGTGGAGCAAGGCGGACGCGATTTTCACCGGCGACACGGACGAGGAGGGCATGGGCCGCTGGCGCTTTCCCCGCGAGCAGCTCGGCGAGACCTGGCCGATGCGCCACGACGGCATCGATTATCTCGGCCGCTTCACCTCCTTCCGCCATGTCGGCGTGTTTCCCGAGCAGGCGACCCACTGGTCGCATATGGAGGCGCTGGTGCGCGGCGCCGGGCGTCCGGTGAAGGTGCTGAACCTGTTCGGCTACACGGGCCTTGCCTCGCTGGTCGCCGCGCGCGCCGGCGCCGAGGTGACCCATGTCGACGCCTCGAAGAAGGCGATCGGCTGGGCGCGCGAGAACCAGGAGATCGCCGGGCTCGAAGGCAAGCCGATCCGCTGGATCTGCGACGACGCGGTCAAATTCGCCGAGCGCGAGATGCGGCGCGGCAATGCCTACGACATCGTGCTGTTCGACCCGCCCGCCTACGGACGCGGGCCGAAGGGCGAGGTGTGGCAGCTCTTTGAGGATCTGCCCTACCTCGCCGATCTCTGCCGCTCCATCCTGACGCCGAAGCCCCTTGCGGTGGTTCTGACGGCCTATTCCATCCGCGCTTCCTTCTTCGCCATCCACGCCCTGATGCGCGACACCTTCGCCGGCATGGGCGGCTGCGTGGAATCGGGCGAGCTCGTCATCCGCGAACAGTCGGCGGGCAGGGCGTTCTCCACCTCCCTCTTCTCTCGCTGGGTAGCCTCATGAGCGGTCACGACAGGGAACGGCGTGCGCCGGGACAGGTGAAGGAGGTCACCAGCCTCACCAATCCGATCATCAAGGACATCCGGGCGCTGTCGCTGAAGAAATACCGCGACCGCGAGAACGCCTTCATCGCCGAGGGGCTGAAGCTGATCATCGATGCTTTCGAGACCGGCTGGACGATCCGCACCCTGCTCTATGCCAAGGCCGGGCGCGGCAACGAGGCGGTGGAGAAGCTCGCCGCCCGCACCGTGGCGGCCGGCGGCCTGGTGCTGGTGGTCAGCGAGAAGGTGCTGTCCGCCGTGACGCGGCGCGACAATCCGCAGATGGTGGTCGGTGTCTTCGAGCAGAAGACATTGCCCCTCGACGCGGTAAAGCCGGCTAATGAGGACGTCTGGGTGGCGCTCGACCGGGTCCGCGATCCGGGCAATCTCGGCACCATCCTGCGCACCGCCGACGCGGTCGGCGCCAAAGGCGTGATCCTGATCGGCGACTGCACGGATCCCTTTTCCATAGAGACGGTCCGCGCCACGATGGGATCGATCTTCGCCGTGCCGGTGGTGCGCGCCAGCGTCGACGCTTTCCTCGCCTGGCGGAAGGGATTTGCCGGCCGGCTGGTCGGCACGCATCTGGAAGGCTCCGTCGACTACCGAACCGCCGACTACAGGCAAGGGCCGACGCTCCTCCTCATGGGCAACGAGCAGCAGGGCCTGCCGGAGAACCTGGCGTCCGCCTGCGACGTGCTGGTGCGGATCCCGCAGGCCGGCCGTGCCGATTCCCTCAACCTGGCGGTCGCCACCGGCGTGATGCTCTACGAGATCCGCCGCAAGGTGCTGCCGCTCGATGACAGGAGCAAGGCATGAGTCTGCGCGCCATGGGTCTCTACGGCCTCCTGACCCTCGCATTCGCTTTGGCCGACCAGTTGGTCAAGGCGCTGGTCGAGGCGGCGCTGCCGCTGCACGAGAAGATCGACCTTTTGCCGTTTCTGGCGCTGCTCCATTCGCGCAACACGGGCATCGCCTTCTCGATGTTCTCGGGCATGAACGGCGTCGGCCTCAGCCTCGTCATGGCAGCGGTGATCCTGTTCATCGGCTATCTGGCGATGCGCACGGGGGCAGCGCAGGTCTGGGCGCGGCTCGGCTTCGCGCTGATCCTCGGCGGCGCGCTGGGCAATCTGGTCGACCGGCTGACCAACGGGTTCGTCACCGACTACATCTATTTCCACACGCCGGTCTGGTCCTTCGCGATCTTCAACCTGGCCGACGTCTTCATCACCGTCGGGGCGGGGCTGGTGATCCTTGAAGAGATCGTCGACTGGCGCAGGAGTCGCGCGGCGCGTGGCGGGCCGACGGATTGACCCCACCTCGCTGACGCCGCAAAGTCGCGCAGTGTTTTTGTAAGCCGGAGTGAGCGATGACGGATAAGTTTCAGGCGGTTTTGATTTCGCGCGACGAGGACAAGAACCAGTCCGTCGATTGGGTTGAGCTGTCCGAGGACGACCTGATGGAGGGCGACGTCACCGTCGCCGTGGAGGCGACCACCGTAAACTACAAGGACGGTCTCGCGATCACCGGCAAGGCACCGGTCGTGCGCCGCTTCCCGCTCGTTCCGGGCATCGATTTCGCCGGCACCGTCACCCGGTCCAGCCATCCGGACTGGAAGGAGGGCGACAAGGTCATCCTCAACGGCTGGGGCGTCGGCGAGACCCATTACGGCGCCTATGCCGAGCGCGCCCGCGTCAAGGGCGAGTGGCTGGTGCCGCTGCCCGATGGCATGAGCGCCAGGGACGCGATGGCGGTCGGCACGGCGGGTTACACCGCGATGCTGTGCGTGATGGCGCTGGAGCGCCACGGCATCGTGCCGGAGCGCGGCCCGGTGGTGGTGACGGGCGCTGCCGGCGGTGTCGGCTCGGTCGCCGTCGCCCTCCTCGCCGGGCTCGGCCATCACGTCATCGCCTCGACGGGACGGCCCGAGGAGGCCGGTTACCTGAGGGAACTGGGGGCCGCCGAGATCATCGGCCGCGACGAGCTTTCCGGTCCCGCCCGCCCGCTCGGCAAGGAGCGCTGGGCCGGCGGCGTCGATGCGGTGGGCAGCCACACGCTGGCGAACGTCCTGTCGATGACCTCCTACGGAGGCGCGGTGGCGGCCTGCGGCCTGGCGCAGGGCATGGACCTGCCGTCGAGCGTCGCGCCCTTCATCCTGCGCGGTGTCTCGCTGCTCGGGGTCGATTCCGTGATGGCGCCGAAGGCATTACGGCTCGAGGCCTGGCGGCGGATCGCCACCGAGCTCGATCACGCCAAGCTGGCGGCGATCTCCAACGTCGTCCCCTTCAAGGAGGTGATCGCGGCGGCGCGGGACATCATCGATGGCAAGATCCGCGGGCGCGTCGTGGTGGAGATGCCGTAAGGCCCGGCGATCGTTAAAATTCGCCATACCGGCCAAAAGCTTCCGTAAGGCTCGTCGGTTACGCTTCCAGCCATGAAAATGGCGGAACATCAGCGTGTCGAACAGCCGTCGAGGACGGCGGCAACCGCACCCGAAGGGCGGCGGGAGCGCCTGCACATGCGGCCGCCGGCGCTTGCGCCGCACAGGATCAGCCCGCCTCGCCGGCATGGCGAAATCGCCATCAGCCTGGCGATCATCCTGATCGCCGGGCTTGCCGAACTCACCGGCGCCTCTCCGCTCATCAGCCTGTTTCTTGCCGGGCTCGGCGCGGTTGGGCTGGCGGTGGCGCTGCGCGCCGCCAATGCCGACCGCCTTCTCCTGTCGGCCCTGGCCGAGAAGGATGCGGTCAACCGGGGCGAACTGGAAACCCTCGCCGACCGCATGTGGGAGCTGCGCGAGAGCGAGGAGCGTTTCCACGGCCTGGTCGACGCGCTGGGGGACCTGATCGTCCACCGCGATCGCAATGGGCGCATCGTCTATGTGAACCGCGTCTTCGCCGAACTGCTCGACCGCAAGCCGGCGATGCTCATGGGCCGCACGCTGGGCCAGCTCGGCATCGACATCGGCCTCGTGCCCGATGCCGCGTTCTCCGATGGGGAATGCCTGAGCTCGACGGATGTGGCGATCCACACCCGCAGCGGGGTGCGGTGGTATTCGTGGATCGAGCACTCGGTGCGCGACGAGAAGGCGGGCTCGGTGTCGCACCGCGCAATCGCCCGCGACATTACCGCCCGCAAGCGCGCCGAGACGGCGCTGATCAACGCGCGCGAGCGCGCCGAACAGGCGAGCCACGCCAAATCGAGCTTCCTGGCGACCGTCAGCCACGAGATCCGCACGCCGATGAACGGCATCATGGGCATGGCGACGCTCCTGGCCGACACCCGGTTGACGCCGGAGCAGCGGACCTATGTCGGGGCGGTCTCCACCTCGGCCAGCGCCCTTCTGGCGCTCATCGAGGATCTGCTCGACTATTCGAAGATCGAGGCGGGGCGGCTGGAGCTCGAACCGCAGAGCGTTTCCGTGCACGACATGGTGGAGAATGTGGTCGAGCTGCTCGCGGCCCGCGCCTTCGCCAAGAACATCGGCCTCGGATGCTACATCGCCCCCGACGTGCCGGCGACCGTCAGCGCCGACCCGGGCCGCTTGCGGCAGGTGCTGCTCAATCTGCTCGGCAACGCCGTGAAGTTCACCGACGAAGGTGGCGTGACGGTGAGCGTGAGGCGGGAAGAGAAGAACGGGACGCCGCTGCTGCGTTTTTCGGTCACCGACACGGGACCGGGGCTCGAGAAGGACGACATCACCCGCATCTTCAAGGATTTCGAGCAGGTGGACGGCAGCTCGACGCGCCGGCATGGCGGCGCCGGGCTGGGGCTCGCCATCACCAAGCGCATCGTCGATGCCATGCGGGGCTCGATCACCGTGGCCAGCACGCCGGGCGAGGGATCGGAATTCGCCGTGCTCCTGCCCTTCGCGGAAGAGACCGCACGGGATGCCGATGCCCGGCCGGTGCTGGGCGGGGTGAACGCCGTCATCCTGTCGCCCCATGTCGAGGAGGCCGAAGCCATCGCCATGACGATCCGCGTCAATGGCGGCAGCGCGGCGATCGCCGCCAGCGCCGAGGACGCGGCGCGCCTGGCTGACGAAGCCGGCAAATCTTTTGACACGCTGTTGGTCGACGCGGCGCTCGAATCGGACGATGGCAGCCTGATCGGGCGGCTGCGCCAGGCTGGCATCGGTGCCGGCCGCGCGCTGACGCTGATCACGCCGTCCGAGCGCGGCCGCCTCGCGGCGTTTCGCGCCAGCGGCTACGGCGCCTTTCTCGCCCGACCCGTGCGCTGCAAGACGCTGGTGCGGCAGTTGCTGAGCGAGCATGGCGAGATCGCCTGGCCGGTGGCCGGGACACGCGAGGGCAGCGCCGACGGCGCGTCGGCGGCGGCCGGTGGCGCGCGCCGGCTGAAGGTCCTGGTCGCCGAGGACAACGACATCAACGCCATGCTGGCGCGCGCCGCGCTGAGCAGGGCCGGCCACGACGTGCGGCTCGTTTCCAACGGGCGCGCGGCCGTCGAGGCCGTCAACGAAGGCGGCACGCGGTTCGACGTGGTGCTGATGGATCTGCACATGCCGGTCATGGATGGCCTCGACGCCATCAACGTCATCCGCCGCCACGAGGAGGAGACGGGCATCGCGCCGGTTCCCATCCTCGTGCTCTCGGCCGATGGACAGGAAACGACCAGGCATGGCGTTCTGGCGCATGGCGCCAACGGATTCGTCACGAAGCCGCTCGATCCCGACAAGCTGCTGGCCGCGCTGGCCCTCCATGCGACCGTGTGATTGCCCGGTTGCCGCTCACGATGTGTGACGCTATCGTCATAGTTCTGTCGTAACAGGCCACTATTCCGGCGTCATCGCGACGCGGAGGAGAATCAGCAATGCAGGGCATGACGCTGAACAGCAGCGCCTTTCAGGAACCCGTTGCACACCCGCCGCTGGCCGGCGACGAGCACGCCATGCTCGACGATTGCCTGCTTGGCCGCATCGGGCCGCTGGAGGCGCGCCTGGCGCGCAACGCGCAGGAGATCGCCGCTGCACAGGCGGTCCGCTTCCGGGTCTTCTTTGACGAGATGGGCGCCCGCTCCTCGACGGACGCCCCGGCGCTGGACCGGGACGTGGATGGTTTCGACGCGGTCTGCGACCATCTTCTCGTGGTCGACACGTCGCTGCCGGGCAGCGATGTGGACCGCATCGTCGGCACCTATCGCCTGTTGTCGCCGGAAGGCGCGCATCGTATGGGCCGCTTCTATTCGCAGGACGAATTCGCCATCGAGAGCCTGATGGCGCGCCATTCGCGCCGCCGCTTCCTCGAGCTCGGCCGCTCCTGCGTTCTGCCGCCATACCGCACCAAGCGGACGATCGAGCTGCTATGGCAGGGGATCTGGGCCTATTGCCGCAAGCGGCGCATCGACGTGATGATGGGATGCGCGTCCTTCCCCGGCGTCGTGCCAGCGGCGCATGCGGAAGCGTTTTCCTTCCTTAGCCACCATTGCCAGGCCGAGGGCGACTGGCATGTGCGCGCCGTCGCCGGCCGTTTTGCGCCGATGGATCTGATGCCGAAGGAAGCCGTGCAGGCGCGCTCGGCGCTGGCGGCCATGCCGCCGCTGGTGAAAGGCTATCTCAGGCTCGGCGCCCGGTTCGGTGAAGGCTGCGTGATCGACCATGATTTCGGCACCACCGACGTGTTCGTGGTGCTGCCGGTGGAAACGATCTCCGACCGCTACATCAACTATTACGGCACGGAAGCGCAGCGCTTCGCCGCGTGACCGTGGGGCTGCAAGGGCGGCGCATGAGCTGCCGGCCGTCGCGATTTATATCGACATCCAACCCTTCGTCATGCCCGGCCCTCGAGCCGGGCATATCCGTGCCGTGACCGCGGCGAGTCGCGCCGGCGCTGTCCTCAGGCTCCCGCGCTGTAGGCGGCAATCGCCGCCATGTTGACGATGTCGGAATCCTTGGCGTTGAGCGAGACGATCTGCACCGGCTTGTTGAGGCCGACGAGCAGCGGGCCGATGACGGTCGAGCCGCCCAGTTCCTGCAGCATCTTGGTGGAGATCGAGGCGGAGTGGAACGCCGGCATGACGAGCACGTTGGCCGGCCCCGACAGCCGGCAGAACGGGTATTGCTGCATGAGCCCCGCATTGAGCGCCACGTCGGCCGCCATCTCGCCGTCATACTCGAAATCGACGCGCCGCTTGTCGAGCATCTTCACGGCCTCCTGCACGCGCTCCGAGCGCTCGCCGGGCGGATGGCCGAAGGTGGAATAGGCGAGCATGGCGACGCGCGGCTCGTAGCCCATGCGGCGGGCCTGGCCGGCGGCTTCCTCGGCGATGTCGGCAAGCTCCTCGGCATTCGGCATGTCGTGCACCGCCGTGTCGGCGACCAGCACGGTGCGGCCGCGGCACAGCGCCAGCGAGACGCCGATGACGCGATGGCCGGGCCTGGCGTCGATGACACGCCGCACATCGGCCAGAACGGTCGAGTAGTTGCGCGTCACGCCGCTCACCATGGCGTCCGCGTCGCCGAGCGCCACCATGGTGGCGGCGAAGTGGTTGCGGTCGTTGTTGATCAGCCGCTGCGCATCGCGGAAGAGATAGCCCTTACGCTGCAGGCGCTCGTAGAGATAGTCGGCATAGATCGCGTTGCGGCGCGACAGCCGGGCGTTGATGATCTCGATGCCGGGCTTGGAAAGATCGACGCCGGCGTTGCGCGCCGTTTCCTTGATCTGCTCTTCGCGCCCCAGGAGAATGGCCGTGCCGAGCTTCTGGTTCACATAGGATGCGGCCGCGCGCATCACCTGCTCTTCCTCGCCCTCGGCGAAGACGATGCGCTTCGGCTGGCGCCGCACACGGTCGTAGATGCGCTGCAGCGTCGAGGCGATGGGATCGCGCCGAGCCGACAGTTCGTTGGCGTATTTCTCCATGTCGAGGATCGGCCGCCGCGCGACGCCCGAATCCATCGCCGCCCTGGCGACGGCCACCGGCACGGCCGAGATCAGCCGCGGATCGAACGGGACCGGGATGATGTAGTTGGGGCCGTATTTGGGCCGGTTGCCCTGATAGGCCGCCGCCACGTCATCCGGCACGTCCTGGCGGGCGAGAGCGGCGAGCGCCTCGGCGGCGGCCACCTTCATGGCGTCGTTGATCGTCGTCGCGCGCACGTCGAGCGCGCCGCGGAAGATGTAGGGGAAACCGAGGACATTGTTGACCTGATTGGGATAGTCCGAGCGGCCGGTCGCCATGATGGCGTCCGTGCGGATCTCGGTCACCTCCTCCGGCGTGATCTCCGGGTCGGGATTGGCCATGGCGAAGATGATCGGGTTCTTGGCCATGGATTGCACCATGGCCGGCGTCAGCGCTCCCTTGGCCGACAGGCCGAAGAAGACATCCGCCCCGTCGAGCGCTTCGGCCAGCGTGCGCTTCTTGGTCTCGACCGCATGCGCCGACTTCCACTGGTTCATGCCCTCCTTGCGGCCCTTGTAGACGACGCCCTTGGTATCGCAGAGGATGACGTTCTCGGGCTTCAGCCCGAGGGACTTGGCAAGCTCCAGGCAGGCGATGCCGGCGGCCCCCGCGCCGTTGCAGACGAGCCGGGTCGTCTTGATGTCGCGGCCCGTGAGATCGAGTGCGTTGATGAGGCCGGCGATGGCGATGATCGCCGTGCCGTGCTGGTCGTCGTGGAAGACGGGAATGTCCATCAGCTCGCGCAGGCGGCTTTCGATGACGAAGCACTCGGGCGCCTTGATGTCTTCCAGGTTGATGCCGCCGAAAGAAGGGCCGAGCAGCTTGACGCAATCAACGAAGGCGTCGGCGTCCTCCGTGTCGACCTCGAGGTCGATCGAATCGACGTCGGCGAACCGCTTGAAGAGCACGGATTTGCCCTCCATCACAGGCTTGGAGGCCAGCGCGCCGAGATTGCCCATGCCGAGGATCGCCGTGCCGTTGGTGATGACCGCCACCATGTTGCCGCGCGTCGTGTAATCGAAGGCGCGGCTCGGATCCTCGGCGATGGCCTTGACCGGCACCGCGACGCCCGGCGAATAGGCGAGCGACAGGTCGCGCTGCGTCGCCATCGGCTTGGTGGGCGTGATCTCGAGCTTGCCCGGGCGTCCTGCGGCGTGGAAGTCCAGCGCCTCCTGCGGGCTCACGGACGGCCCTTGTCGTTCGGTCTTGTCTGTGGCGGCCATGATCGGTTTCGTTCCTCCCGCGGATCGGCTCTCGGCTCTTGCTTTCTGTGGAGTTTTGCAAGTGACAGGTGCATAAGGCTACACTTTCGCCCAGTAAATGGCCAAGCAGATTGAAGCTGTTCATTCAATGCCATTGAAAAGGCCGGGGGAGCCCTCCTTGAACGACGAAACGCCGATGCGCCACAAGGCAATGCAGGCCGCCGCCGAAGGGGCGACGCCGATGATGGCGCAGTACATCGAGATCAAGACGGCCAACCCCGATTCGCTGCTGTTCTACCGCATGGGCGATTTCTACGAGCTGTTCTTCGAGGATGCGGAGGTGGCGAGCCGGGCCCTCGGCATCACGCTGACCAAGCGCGGCAAGCACCAGGGCGACGACATTCCCATGTGCGGCGTGCCCGTGCATGCGGCCGACGACTATCTGCAGAAGCTGATCGGGCTCGGCCACCGCGTCGCCGTCTGCGAGCAGATGGAGGATCCGGCCGAGGCGAAGAAGCGCGGCGCGAAGTCCGTCGTCAAACGCGACGTGATCCGTCTCGTCACCCCCGGCACCATCACCGAGGAAAAGCTGCTCGATCCCGCCGAGGCCAATTACCTGATGGCGCTCGGCCGGGTGAAGGCCGGCGAGGGCGAGAGCCTGGCGCTCGCCTGGATCGATATTTCCACGGGCGCCTTCCGGGTCGCCGCGACGCGACCCGAAAGGCTCCTGGCCGACATCCTGCGCATCGACCCGCGCGAGCTGATCGTCGCCGAGCCGGTTTATTACGACGCATCGCTGCGCCCCGTGTTCGACGTGATCGGCCGCAAGGCGACACCGCAGCCCGCCAATCTCTTCGATTCGGCGTCGGCCGAGATGCGGCTCACCCGCTTCTACGGCGTGGCGACGCTGGAGGGCTTCGGTCGCTTTTCCCGCGCCGAGCTTTCCGCGGTCTCCGGCGCTGTCGCCTATGTGGAGAAGACGCAGAAGGCCGAGCGCCCGCCGCTCGGCCGGCCGGAACGCGACGAGGAGGGCGCGAGCCTCTTCATCGATCCGGCGACCCGCGCCAATCTCGAACTGGCCCGCACGCTGTCGGGCAGCCGCGACGGCAGTCTCCTGAGGGCGCTCGACCGCACGGTGACGGGCGCCGGCGGGCGGCTTCTCGCCGAACGGCTGATGTCGCCGCTGACCGATCCGGCGGCGATCGGCCGGCGGCTCGACGCGGTCTCCTTCTTCCTCGAGGAAGCCGCCTTGCGCGACACGGTGCGAGGGCTCCTGAAAGGCGTTCCCGATATCGCCCGCGCGCTGTCGCGGCTGGCGCTCAACCGCGGCGGACCGCGCGATCTCGGCGCGCTGGCGGCCGGCTTCGAGGCGGCGCATGGCGTCGCCGAGGCGCTGGCCGGCAAGGACGTGCCGGCGGAGATCGCTTCCGCGCTTGCCGGCATTCGCGGCCTGCCGATGGCCTTTGCCGCCCATCTCGACCGGGCGCTCGACGAGGATCTGCCGCTTCTGAAGCGCGACGGCGGCTTCGTGCGGGCAGGCTACAATGACGAGCTCGACGAGATGCGGGCGCTGCGCGACCAGTCGCGCCGGGTGATCGCCGAGATGGAGCGGGACCTCGTCGAGCAAACGGGCATCCGCTCGCTGAAGATCCGGCACAACAACGTGCTCGGCTATTACATCGAGGTGACGGCGAACAACGCGCAGGTGATGACCGGCACCGACGAGGCCAAGGCACGGTTCATCCACCGCCAGACCATGGCCAATGCCATGCGCTTCACCACCACCGAGCTGGCGGGGCTGGAGACGAAGATCGCCAATGCTGCCGACCGGGCGCTGCAGATCGAGCTCTCGGTGTTCGACCTGCTCCTGGCCGAGACGGTGGAAGCGGCGGATGCGATCCGCGCGGCGGCGCATGCGCTGGCCGTGATCGACGTTTCGGCGGCGCTTGCCGAGCTCGCCGAGGCCGAAAACTATTGCCGTCCGCATGTGGACGACAGTCTCGACTTCCACATCGAGGGCGGCCGTCATCCCGTCGTCGAGCAGGCGCTGCGCAAGCAGCTTGCCGAGCCCTTCGTGGCGAACGATTGCGATCTGTCGCCGGCCGAGGGCGGGACGGCCGGTGCGATCTGGCTGCTGACCGGTCCCAACATGGGCGGCAAGTCGACCTTCCTGCGCCAGAACGCGCTGATCGCGGTGATGGCGCAGATGGGGTCCTTCGTGCCGGCAGCCCATGCCCGCATCGGCGTGGTCGACCGGCTGTTCTCGCGCGTCGGGGCGTCGGACGATCTGGCGCGCGGCCGTTCGACCTTCATGGTCGAAATGGTGGAGACGGCGGCGATCCTCAACCAGGCTGGCGAGCGGGCCTTGGTGATCCTCGACGAGATCGGCCGCGGAACGGCCACGTTCGACGGCCTTTCCATCGCCTGGGCGGCGGTGGAGTATCTCCATGAGAAGAATCGCTGCCGGGCGTTGTTCGCCACCCATTTCCACGAGATGACGGCGCTTTCGGAGAAGCTTGCCAGGCTCTCCAACGTCACCATGCGGGTGAAGGAGTTCGAGGGCGACGTGGTGTTCCTGCACGAAGTGGGCAAGGGGGCCGCCGACCGCTCCTACGGTGTTCAGGTGGCGCGGCTCGCCGGCCTGCCGCAGGCGGTGGTCGAACGCGCCCGCGAGGTGCTGCACCAGCTCGAGGAGGGCGAGACCTCCGGCAAGGCCTCGAAGCTCGTCGACGACCTGCCGCTCTTCTCCGTGGCGGTGAAGAAGGAAGCCGAAGCGCCGAAGGCATCGGACCGGCTCGGGGCGGAACTGAAGGCGATCAACCCCGACGACCTGACCCCGCGCGAGGCGCTGGAGACGCTCTACCGGCTGAAGCAGCTCGCCGTGAAGGAATAGGCCGGCGTCGCGTGGTATGGATCCTCGGGTCAAGCCGAGGATGACGAGCTGTGGGAGCGGTTACACCAATCGTGATGGCTGGCGAGTCACGGGACCCTTCCTGTCATTCGTCATCCTCGGGCAGGTTTTGACCGAGATAGACACATGCTAATTGTCGAGGTTTGAAGCCTGCCGCAGCCACTTTTGTCATAAATCACACCCTGTCTCGCTTGAATCACGTATGACAACGATAAATGTGGTCACCACGAAAATGCGCAAGGAAGTGACCAGCCCGACCGGCTAACGGTGTGTTAAACGCCAGCCACCAGCAAATTGGGGCCATCAGACAGGAACGCCGGATGCTCGGTTGGTGGGCGGGGCAGTTTGATCTACCAATAGTT
>NZ_JANKOF010000044.1 GCF_024655565.1 Nitratireductor sp. ZSWI3
CCCTTACCCTCTCCCCGCCAGCGGGGAGAGGGGGGCTTGGAGGTTGCGGCCATCCTTCCTTCTCCCCGCTTGCGGGGAGAAGGTGCCGGCAGGCGGATGAGGGGCGGTCGCGCCGATAACGGAGAAGGCACTTACCGGGAGGGAGCATGAGCCGCCACATACTGGCGATAGACCAGGGCACGACGTCGAGCCGGGCGATCGTCTTCGACGGCAGGATGCGGGCCGTCGCCACCGGCCAGAAGGAGTTTCCCCAGCATTATCCGGATTCCGGCTGGGTCGAGCATGATCCCGAGGACATCTGGAAGAGCGTCGTCACCACCGTCCGTACCGCCCTGCGAAAGGCGAAGCTGAAGGGAAGCGACATCGCCGCCATCGGCATCACCAACCAGCGCGAGACCGTCGTGGTGTGGGAACGCGATACCGGCAGGCCGATCCACAACGCCATCGTCTGGCAGGACCGGCGCACTGCACCGCTGTGCGAGAAGCTGAAGGAGAGGGGGCTCGAAAGGACCTTCTCGAAGAAGACCGGCCTTCTTCTCGACCCGTATTTCTCCGGCACCAAGCTCGCCTGGATCCTCGATCACGTGAAGGGCGCGCGCAAGCGGGCAGCGAAAGGCGAGCTCCTGGCCGGCACCATCGACAGTTTCCTCATCTGGCGGCTGACCGGCGGCGCCACCCATGTCACCGACGCCACCAACGCCTCGCGCACGCTGCTCTACAACATCGAGAAGAACGTCTGGGACGACGAGCTTCTGGACATTCTCGACGTCCCGAAAAACATGCTGCCGGCCGTCAAGGACAGCGCCGACGACTTCGGCACGACCTTGAAGAAACTGTTCGGCGCCGAAATCCCGATCCTCGGCGTGGCCGGCGATCAGCAGGCGGCGGTCATCGGCCAGGCCTGCTTCGAGCCCGGCATGCTGAAGGCCACCTACGGCACGGGCTGCTTTGCCGTGCTCAACACCGGCAACACGCTGGTGCGCTCGAAGAACCGCTTGCTCACCACCATCGCCTACCGGCTCGACGGCAGGACCACCTACGCCCTCGAAGGTTCGATCTTCGTCGCCGGCGCCGCGGTACAATGGCTGCGCGACGGCCTCAAGGTGATCGGCAAGGCAGCCGATTCCGGCGCGCTCGCCGAAAAGGCCGACCCGACGCAGCATCTTTACCTGGTGCCGGCCTTCGTCGGCCTCGGCGCCCCCCATTGGGACGCGGAGGCCCGCGGCGCGATCTACGGGCTGACCCGCAATTCGGGGCCGGCCGAATTCGCCCGGGCGACGCTGGAATCGGTCGCCTACCAGACCCACGACCTTCTGCACGCGATGCGCAGGGACTGGAGGGGCGGCACCGACAGCACGGTGCTGCGCGTCGATGGCGGCATGGTGGCGAGCGATTGGACCATGCAGTGCGTGGCCGACATGCTCGACGCCCCGGTCGATCGGCCGACCGTTCTGGAGACCACGGCTCTGGGCGCGGCCTGGCTCGCCGGTTCGCGCGCCGGCGTGTGGCCGGATGCGAAGCAGTTCGCCGGGAGCTGGTCCCTTGACCGCCGGTTCGAGCCGCAGATGGACGAGGCGACGCGCCGCGCCAAGCTGCAGGGCTGGCAGGACGCCGTGCGCCGCACGCTGACGCGATGATGCCACGCTGCAGAAAGACTTGCGGCCTGGGGGAAGGCGGCAATCAACGTCCTTTAACTTGACTGTTATGATCCAGATAGTTAGGCGTGCAGCGCTTGGAAGCCAGCCTCATGGCAAGCCACCGGGTAACGTTCAACCCAGTGGTCGCAGAGGTTCAAAGTGTCTTATCGTTCCAGGAAGAGGGCGGCTCGCGCGGTCTTGCTCGCCACCGCAGCCCTGCCGTTCGGCTTATCGGTTGCGTCCGCCCAGGAGAGCACCCAGCTCGAGCGCCTGACGGTCGAAGCCGAGAGCGACGACACGCTCGTGCAGGACGGCTATGTTGCCCAGGAGGGGCGCATCGGCACCAAGGTCGACACGCCGATCGTCGAGATTCCGCAGGCGATTTCGGTGGTCACGCAGGACCAGATCGAGGATCAGAAGCCGCGCACGCTCAACGAGGCGCTGGGTTACACGGCAGGCGCCAACCCCAACAATTTCGGCTTCGATAGCCGCTACGATTCCTTCTATCTGCGCGGCTTCCCGACCTACTACACCGGCATGTTCCGTGATGGCCTGCGGCAATACAACGGTCCTTCCGCCTGGTTGCGGACCGAGCCCTACGGCATTGAGGGGCTGACGATCCTCAAGGGCCCGGCTTCCTCGCTCTACGGCGTTGGCGGCCCGGGCGGCATCGTCAACGTGGTCACCAAGCGCCCGAAGGATGAACCGTTCCGCGAGGTCGAGCTCCTGTTCGGCAACCACGATCGCCATCAGGCCGCCTTCGACCTGTCGGGACCGGCAAACGAGGCCGGCACCATTCTCTACCGTTTCACCGGACTTGGCCGGCTGGCCGACACGGAGTTGCCCGGCTATCTCGACGACAGGGCCTATTTTGCGCCGGCATTAACGCTGAAGCCCGACGAGGACACCAGTTTGACCATCCTCGGCGAGTATTCCAGATCGGTCACCGGGAGCACCGCCTGGTACCACAACGATTCATACGGCAAGGTTTCGGATCTTTATGCCGGCGACCCCGCCTGGAACGACTTCGTGCAGAAGCAGGGGCGCATCGGCTACGAGTTCGAGCATCGCTTCAACGATTTTCTGACGGTTCGCCAGAACGTCCGCTTTCACGCGGTCGACGCCGACCTGAAATACAGCGGCTATTACCCCGAGCCACCCGACCGTTCCTGGGGCCACTACAAAGAAAAGGCGAAGAACGCCGTGGTCGACAACATGGCGCAGCTCACCTTCGACACCGGACCGGTGCAGCATGTGGCCGTCGCCGGGTTCGATTACAGCTGGTCGGAATACGAGGCGCAGTCCGCCTCCTCGCTCATCTCCGTCGGCGACATCGCCGCAGCGCCGTTCTATTTCGCCGGCGGCCAGACCATGAATCAGTACGGGCTCTATCTCCACGACCAGATGACCTGGAACAACTGGACGTTCTTCGCCAGCGGCCGGCAGGACTGGGTCGACAGCCACAGCACGGACTATCGTTTCGTCGAGACGGACCAGAGCGACAGCGCCTTCTCCGGCCGCATCGCCGTCTCCTACCGCACCGAATGGGGGCTGATCCCCTATGCGAACTACTCGACCTCGTTCTCGCCCAATCTCGGCTTCGTCTATGACGGCGTCACCAACGAGAAGCGCGTCGCCCGCCCGACCAAGGCCGAGCAGGTTGAGGTCGGCGTCAAATACGAGATCCCGGACTACAACGCCGTTCTGAGCGCCGCCTATTTCAACATCGACCAGCGGGATGGCGTCGTCTATGACGGCACGTTCGACGAGGCCGGCAACCAGCGCCAGCGCCAGCTCGACCTCAACGCGCGCGGCATCGAGCTCGAGGCGAACGCCTCCTTCGACAACGGGTTCGGGCTCATCGCCTCCTACACCTATATGCGCATGAAGATCGAGGAGGGCGCGGCCGGAACGGTCGGCAACGAATTGTCGGCGACGCCCAACCACATCGTCTCGCTGTGGGGGCACTACGACGTTCAGGACGGGCCGCTTGCCGGCCTCGGCCTGGGGGCCGGCCTTCGCTATGTCGGAAAGAGCTATGGCGACGACCAGAACTCGTTCGAGAACGACGAGCGGTTCTTCCTCGACGCCTCGCTCTCCTACGATTTCGGCGCCGCCAATCCGCAGTTCGACGGCCTCAAGCTGCAGGTCAACGCCAAGAACCTCCTCGACGAACGCAAAGCGGTCTGCACGGCCGGCAACTGCTATCTCGACGAGGGGCGGTCGATCTTCGGCAGTCTGCGCTACCGCTTCTGACCCGGTGGCGCGATCCTGACAGATGGGTGCCATCTGTTTGGGGCAGACCAGCAGCCGCTTACGGCGCCGCGCGTCCGACAGGGCGCCCGGCGCCGTCATGAAAAACCGGCGATGGCCGGCAGGATCGCTCAGAGCCCGAGAAGCGCCTTGGCTTCGCCGAGCGTTGCCATGGAAGCGGCATGGTCGCCGGCATTGTGTTGCTCTTCACCCAGGGCGCGCAGCTCCCTGACCTTCGCCATGTCCTCCTCGGAAAGGGAAGCCGAGGCCATGGCCTGGTCGATCTCGGCCATATGGGCGGGGCACGCATTGGCGAAGGCGCTCGCCGGTGCGAAAGACACGAGGATGGCAAGAACAGCAAGACGTTTCATGATTTCCTCCTCTCTGCCGCTTGTTGACACAACACGCGGGAACGACGGCAGGAGCATGAGTTTACACCCAAGCCCCGCCCAGCACCATTGGCCAGCCTCGGGGGCTACGGCGTGCTAGATCATGGGGAAGGAGACAAGCGTTATGACCACCCGGATGAAGCGTTGAGGGGCCACCGCCCATTCTGCCGCGCATCCGCGCACCACAGCTTGCGTCGCGCATCCGGTGGTTCCAGATGCCGATATTTCCCACCCGAGAATTTCGGCCAGTCGAGCGCCAGCCCGCGCCGGACCAGTTCCGCAGCCAGATCGCGCCTGTCCGGCAGGAAACATTCCGCAACCACGCGATCATAGGAAAGCTCGGGCTTGATCTGTGCGGTGACGATCTGACCTTTGCACAATTCGGCCAACGCCCATTTTGACTTCCTGCCCCATGGGTGATCCAACTCTGGCGCGTCAATGCCTGCCAGCCGAATTCTGACCCTGTTGATCACGACGGTATCGCCGTCGATCACCCAGCAGCGTCCCCTGATCACCGTAACCAGATGCGGATTCTGCTTCGCCCTCTCGACGTAATCAGCCGCGATCTCCTGCCAACTCAAGTAATCCGGCTTTTGATCGCTTGTCGTGAAAAGCCGGATGAATATCCGCAACAAACCCATATGCCCCTCCCAAATCGCCTGAGAGGAACTGCAACACGAGGGGAAATATGAGTCTATTCATTCAAATGGTTGATGTTCGAAGGCGGCATATCGAGCAATGTCCGCGGCACGGAATCCTTCCTGTGCCATCCATTTTATTTGAATCCTGAGCGCGCCGGGGCTCGAACCCCGGAGGACTCGATGGGCGAACGCTACAGCCCCCGCGCTGTGCGCACCCATTGCTCGATCTCTGCAAGGTTTGCAGGAACAGGAAGACCGCACTGGTTGAGTTCCCGGTCGAGCAGGAGCGTGATGCCTTCCTTGCCCTTGGCGAATGCGTCGGCGATGGGGCCGCTGGCGACCGCCGTCGTGGCGTTCTGGATGTCCGAAGCGCCCTGGCACAGGTGCACCACCTTGCCGCCGGCGGTCCACCAGACAAGATCCTGGCCGACAAGATGCGTGACGACCTGCGATTCCACGGCTGCCTGTTCTTGTGACAGCGGCTTGAAGTCGATACCGAGCACGGTCGCCGCGATCGCGACGATGACAGCGGCGGCGCCGGCAATGTTCTTCTGCTTGGCGTCCATGTCCTTGTTGAGAAAGATCATGACGATCAGCGGCAGGAATGCCAAAAGCGCGATGAAGGCGCCAAGCTGGTTCTGGATGAAGAACTTCACCGGCTCCTTGCGCGACGCCGGGTCTAGATGATTGGCCTTTTTCCAGAGCAGCGAGCCGACAACCGCGAGAACGCCGATCACCGCGATGAAACCGAGCAGCGTGTACCAGCGCCACTGCGGGAAGCCCTGGCTGGCGGCGAGCTCGTCGAATGACGGCCGCATCACCCAGAAGATCGCGATGAGTTCGAGAACGATCGCCGCCGCCCAGAGCACGAGCGCAATGATCCGTGAGCGGGTCGCCTGGGCCTTCGCCCCCGGCGCAGGAGTGAACAACGGGGTCTCGGCCTTAGCAGCCGTCTTCGTGGAAACTTTCGCCATCAGTCTCAGTCCTCTCCTGTGCCGTAAGCGCCTCGTGAGGCGATGCCGATGAAAGACCTGCCAGTATTAACAGCTTTCGTATGTCGAAATGACTGTCGCCTGAGCACAATTCCCGATTCTATTCCCGCATTTGTCAATGTGCATTTATTTTCAATGAGCATCTATTTTTGAGGAATTAGCAAGGGGCGGCGTCGCGGCCAACGGCTCGAAAGCTGATCAGGGTCTCACCGCGGACGGTTGCCTCCGGCACTTAAACAAGATCATGCCCCGTCGGCTCCGGCCGGGGCTTTGCGTTGAGCCTGTGAACCTTTTCCTCCGGTTGCACGACAGACTGGTGCAGGAAGAAAAGGAGCTGCGCCATGATCAAGTATCTCATCGTCGCTGCCGCCATCGCTGCGGGTGGTCTTGCGACAACGCCCATCACGTTCAATTCAGCTGAAGCGCATAGCCCGGGCCGATCGATGCACAGTGGCTGCAAGACCGGCATCGTCGGTCGTGCTGGGATCGCCGTCAAAAAGAGCAAGGCGGAAAAGAGGGCCCGGCGAAAGTGGAGCTTTGATGCTCGGCAGAAATACGGAGGCAAGTACAACTACTGGCCCGTCGCCGAGGGAAAGCACTATCACTGCAAAAAGAAGCATGGCACCTGGCGCTGTAGCGCCGCAGCGAGGCCGTGCGAGATCTCCCAGGCACAGTGATCGTTCCATCTCCCCGCCGGCTTCGGCCAGCGGGATCTTCTTGTTCCAGGAGCGGTTGTCCATCGGCCGCTCGCCCTCGTCCTTGTGCTCGCGATAGAGCCTTCGCGGCGCCTGCTCGCCGACCGAGCACAAGGCCTTCACGGGTGAGTTCGGCGGCGTGCGCTTCGATCCGACGTGCGATCGAGGGAAGGGGAATCGCAAGCGCTTCCCTACCCGATGCGTTACCCCCACGCACATGAAGCATCCGGGAGCTTCCGCCCATTCCGCTGAAAGTCTTGATGTTCAGGGGCTTTTCTGGTGAGCGCGCAGGGGCTCGAACCCTGGACCTACTGATTAAAAGTCAGTTGCTCTACCAACTGAGCTACGCGCTCCCGAAGGGTTTGTTCAACCCTCGAAATTGCGGCGGAACATAGTGAGGCGGTCATCGGCGGTCAACCGCAAAAAAGCCTGTCCTGTCCCACTTTTTGCAGCGCCGTCCGGCCCCTTCTTTCACCCGGTCCGGCGTCGCGACGGTTTGCCACGCAAAGGTGATTGGCGCAGGCGAAATCATACGCTTATACGAAGGCGGCTCCGTTTGCGTCGGCAAGCGGACCGCGTCGCCGGCATGAAGCGGCGCGGAAAGTTGAATATGGCGGTTGAAACGTGGCAGTCGAAGCATGGCGGTTGATGTCGGTTACCTGAGCGCGGTGGGAGCAGGGGCGCTGTCGTTTCTCTCGCCCTGCGTGCTGCCGCTCGTTCCGCCGTACCTGTGCTATATGGCGGGCGTATCGGTCGAGGAATTTCAGGGCCGGCCCGCGCGCCAGGCCGAATCCGCCGCGGCGGGCGCGACCCGTCTTGCCCTGTTCAGCGCCTCGCTCGCCTTCGTGCTCGGCTTCACCACGGTCTTCGTCCTCCTGGGCGCCGGTGCCTCGACCATCGGCGCGGTGCTGCGCGCCTGGCAGCAGGAACTGGCGATCGCCGCCGGCGTGGTGATCATCCTGATGGGACTCAATTTCCTCGGCGCCCTGCGCATCCCGCTGCTGTCGCGCGAGGCGCGCTTCCAGGCCGGCGGCAGGCCCGCCACCAAGCTCGGCGCCTACGTCATGGGTCTGGCCTTCGCCTTCGGCTGGACACCCTGCATCGGCCCCGTGCTCGGACCGATCCTGACGCTCGCCGGCGGCCGCGAGACCGTGGGAGAGGGCGCCCTGCTGCTGGCCATCTATTCGCTCGGGCTCGGCATTCCGTTTCTCGTCGCCGCGCTTTTTTCCGCCAGCTTCATGCGCTTCCTGTCGCGCTTTCGCATGCATCTCGGCCGCGTCGAGAAGGTGATGGGCGCGCTGCTCGTCCTCGCCGGCATCCTGTTCCTGACCGGCGGCATGCAGTCCATGGCCTTCTGGCTTCTGGAGACGTTTCCGGCGCTCGGCCGGCTCGGATGATCGCACGCATTGGTCGAAACCCGGCGGAATGCTAAACAAGGCCGATTCTGAACCGCAACGGGCCACCATCCATGAGCGAACGAAGCTGCCTTTCCGTCATCCTGGCCGCCGGCGAGGGAACGCGCATGAAGAGCGACGTTCCGAAGGTGCTGCATAAAATCGCTGGGCTGGAAATGCTCGCCCATGTGGTGCGGGCGCTGGACGAGGCCGGCGGCGGCGACAAGGCGCTCGTCATAGGGCATGGCGCGGAAGCGGTGCGCAAGGCGGCCTCACACGTCGCCCCGGGCATCGATTGCTTCGTCCAGGCTGAACGGCTCGGCACCGGCCATGCGGTGCTGGCCGCCCGCGCGGCGATCGCCCGCGGCTATGACGACATCCTCGTCACCTTCGGCGACACGCCGCTCATCGCGCCCGCCGCGCTGAGCGAGATGCGCAGCGAGCTCGCCGCCGGGGCCGACGTGGTGGTGATGGGCTTTCGCACCGACGAGCCGACCGGCTACGGCCGCCTGATCGAAAGCGACGGCGCCCTCGTCGCCATCCGCGAGGAAAAGGACTGCTCGCCGGAAGAGCGCCGCATCACCTTCTGCAATGGCGGCGCGATGGCCATCTGCGGTGCCCACGCCCTGGCCCTGCTCGACGCGGTCGGCAACGACAACGCCAAGGGCGAGTACTACCTGACCGACATCGTCGGCATCGCCGCCGGGCGCGGCCTTGCCGTGCGTGCCGTCGAGGCCGATTTCGAGAGCGCCCTCGGCATCAACAACCGCGCCGAACTTGCCGCCGCCGAAGCGATCTGGCAGCAGCGACGGCGCCGCGCGGCGATGCTCGACGGCGTGACGATGATCGCCCCGGAGACGGTGTTCTTCTCCCACGACACGGTGATCGGCCGCGACACGCTGCTCGAGCCGAACGTCTTCTTCGGCCCCGGCGTGAAGATCGGCGGGAACGTCACCATTCGCACCGCCTGCCACATCGAGGAGGCGCAGGTCGCCGACGGTGTCTCCGTCGGCCCCTTCGCCCGCCTGCGCCCCGGCGCCGAGATCATGCAGGGCGCCAAGATCGGCAATTTCGTCGAGGTGAAGAAGGCGCGGGTCGAGCCGGGCGCCAAGATCCCGCATCTTTCCTATGTCGGCGACGCGCGGGTCGGCGCCAGGGCCAATCTCGGCGCCGGCACCATCACCTGCAACTATGACGGTTTCTCCAAGCATTTCACCGACATCGGCGAAGAGGCTTTCATCGGCACCAATTCCTCGCTGGTCGCCCCGCTCACCATCGGCGCCGGCGCCTACATCGCATCGGGCAGCGTCATCACCGAGCCGGTGCCGGCCGACGCCCTGGCCTTCGGGCGGGCCCGCCAGTCGACCCGCGAGGGGCTCGGAAAGCGCCTGCGCGACCGGTTGGCGGCGTTGAAGGCGAAAAAAGCATGATCCTATGTCGCAGGCGGTTCTCGTAACGGAACCTCAACGCCGTTCCGCTAGCCTGCAGGGGCGTCATCGTTCGCGACCGGACGCTGATACGGATTGATAGACTTGTTGATTTTCAACCGCCTCGGCGGCGTTCTAGAGCATTTTGCAGTCAGGTGGAATCACCTGACGACCGCATAAATGCGGAAGAAGAATGAGATGGAATGGGGCAACGTTTCCATGAAACGATGAACCGTTCTAAACGTGCGTACGAGTTCGGGTTTGGGCAAACGGGTGGGAGGCTAGGGCAGCCATATGTGTGGAATCGTTGGCATTGTGGGGCACACGCCCGTAGCTCCGCTGATCGTCGATGCGCTGAAACGCCTGGAGTATCGCGGCTATGATTCGGCCGGCGTCGCTACCATCGAGCATGGCGCGCTCGCGCGGCGGCGCGCCGAGGGCAAGCTGGTCAACCTCGAGAAGCGGCTCGCCGAAGAGCCGCTCGGCGGCCTGATCGGCATCGGCCACACGCGCTGGGCGACCCATGGCGTGCCCAATGAGACCAATGCGCATCCGCATTTCGCCGACGACGTCGCCATCGTCCACAACGGCATCATCGAGAATTTCGCGGAATTGCGCGACGAGCTTTCCAGCGTGGGGTTCGTCTTCACCTCGCAGACCGATACGGAGGTGGTTGCCCATCTGATCGCCCGCGAACTGCGCGGCGGCGCCTCGCCGCAGGAGGCCGCTTACCGGTCGCTGCAGCGCCTGCGCGGTGCCTTCGCGCTCGCCATCATGTTCCGCGGCGACGAGGATCTCATCGTCGGCGCCCGCAACGGCCCGCCGCTCGCCGTCGGCCACGGCGAGGGGGAGATGTATCTGGGCTCCGACGCCATCGCGCTGGCGCCCTTCACCGATTCCATCACCTATCTGGAGGATGGGGATTGGGTGGTGGTGCGGCGCGAAGGCATGCAGATCTTCGACATGGATGCAAAGCCCGTCTCGCGCATGCGCCAGCAATCCGTGGGCACCAGCTTCCTGGTCGACAAGGGCAATCACCGCCATTTCATGGAAAAGGAGATCCATGAGCAGCCGGAGGTGATCTCGCACACGCTGGCCAATTACCTGGACTTCGCCGCCGGTCGCGTTGGCGGTTTCGACCTGCCGTTCGATTTCGCCGCGATAGAGCGCCTGGCGATCTCGGCCTGCGGCACCGCCTATCTGGCGGGCCTCGTCGGCAAATACTGGCTGGAGCGCTATGCGCGGCTGCCCGTCGACATCGACATCGCCTCGGAGTTCCGCTACCGCGAGATGCCACTGCCGAAGGCGAGCGCCGCGCTGTTCATCTCGCAATCGGGCGAGACCGCCGACACGCTCGCATCGTTGCGCTATTGCCGGGGCGAGGGCGTGCCGATCTCGGCCATCGTCAATGTGCGCGAATCGACCATCGCCCGTGAGAGCGACGGCGTCTTTCCGACGCTTGCCGGCCCGGAGATCGGCGTTGCCTCGACAAAGGCCTTCACCTGCCAGCTTTCGGTGCTTGCCGCCCTGGCGCTGAAGGCGGCCAAGGCGCGCGGCGTCCTTTCGGCCGAGCGGGAGCAGGAGCTGGTGCGCCAGCTTTCCGAGGCGCCGCGCTATGCCGCCCAGGCGCTCAAGCTCAGCGAGCGGATCGAGACCGTCGCCCGCGAGCTTTCGCATGTGCGCCACGTCCTCTATCTCGGCCGCGACACCAGCTATCCGCTGGCGCTGGAGGGCGCCCTGAAGCTGAAGGAAATCTCCTACATCCATGCCGAGGGCTATGCGGCCGGCGAACTGAAGCACGGGCCGATCGCCCTGATCGACGAACAGATGCCGGTCATCGTCATCGCGCCGCACGACCGCATATTCGAGAAGACCGTCTCCAACATGCAGGAAGTGGCCGCGCGCGGCGGCAGGATCATCCTGATCACCGATCGCCAGGGGGCGGAGAAGGCGACCGTCAAGACGCTCGAGACGATCGTCATGCCGGACGTGCCGGAATTCGTGGCGCCGATCGTCTATGCCCTGCCGGTGCAGATGCTCGCCTATCACACGGCCGTCATCATGGGCACGGATGTCGACCAGCCGCGCAACCTGGCGAAGTCGGTGACCGTGGAGTAGAGGCCAGGGGAGCGAGGGCCGGCGGCATCGCCGCAAACCGGCCCGAATTGCTATTCAAATCTTCAGCCTGGTGGATTAGTCTCCGCCGGGCAGTTCTTGTTTCCCCACCACTCCGAGGCCCGTATCCGCATCATGACCCGCCTGCGCAATTACTTTCTCACGGGCTTCATCGTCACCGCGCCGCTTGCCATCACCGCCTATCTGGCCTGGTCGATGATCGGCTGGGTCGATTCCTGGGTGAAACCCTATATCCCCGCCCGCTACAATCCGGACACCTATCTGCCGTTCCCCGTGCCGGGCTTCGGCCTGATCGTCGCCCTCATCGTCATTACCCTGATCGGATTCCTGACGGCGAACATCATCGGCAGGACGATCGTCTCGGTGGGCGAGAACATTCTCGGCCGCATGCCGCTGGTGCGCAGCGTCTATCGCGGCCTGAAACAGATCATCGAGACGGTCCTCTCCGAGCGCTCCGACACGTTCAAGAAGGTCGGCCTGGTGGAGTATCCGCGCAAAGGCCTGTGGGCGCTGGTCTTCATCGCCACCGAAACGCGCGGCGAGGTGCAGGCGGAGATCAAGAGCGATGCAGGCGAGACCATCGCCGTCTTCCTGCCGACGACGCCCAACCCCACCTCGGGCTATCTTCTCTTCGTTCCGAAGGAGGACGTCATCGAGCTCAAGATGACCGTGGAGGAGGGTGCCAAGCTCGTTATCTCGGCCGGTCTCGTGGCGCCCGAATACCATGAAAGAACCAAGGCGCTCGCCGAGGCCGCACTCGCCGAAGGCGCTCAGCCCGCCCGCAGCAGCCGCACGGCTTCGTCGCGCCCGAACAGATAGAGCAGCAGGCGCAGCGCCTCGCCGCGCGGCGTCTCGAGGTCCGAATCCTGCGACAGGATGAGCCGCGCATCGTCGCGCGCCGCCTGCAGGAGGTCGGTGTGGCTTTCGATGCGGGCGACACGGAACCCGGGCGTGCCCGATTGCTTGGTGCCCAAAAGGTCGCCTTCGCCGCGCAGCTTCAGATCCTCTTCGGCGATCACGAAGCCGTCCTCGGTCTCGCGCATCACCTCCAGGCGGCGGATCGCCGTCTGGCCGAGCGGCCCCTTGTAGAGCAACACGCAGGAGGAGGCGAGCGCGCCGCGCCCGACGCGGCCGCGCAGCTGGTGCAGTTGCGCCAGGCCGAAACGCTCGGCATGCTCGATGACGATGATCGTCGCGTCGGACACGTCGACGCCGACCTCCACCACCGTCGTGCCGACGAGAATACGCGTCTCGCCGGCCTTGAAGGCGCGCATCGCCTCGTCCTTCTCCGCCGCCTTCATGCGTCCATGGACGAGCCCGACGGCACTGCCGAAAATCTTCTGCAGCGCCGCAAAACGGTCTTCCGCCGAGGTGAGCGGCACCTCCTCGGACTCCTCGACCAGCGGACAGATCCAATAGGCCTTCTGGCCCTCGGCGAGCGCCTTGCGGATGCGCTCCACCAGCTCGCCGAGCCGTTCCATCGGCAGGGTCACCGTGCGGATGGGCTGGCGGCCGGCCGGCTTTTCCGTCAGCCGCGACACGTCCATGTCGCCGAAGGCCGACAGCACCAGGGTGCGTGGAATGGGCGTCGCCGTCATCACCAGCATATCCGGCGCGTTGCCCTTGGCGGTGATAGCCAGCCGCTGATGCACACCGAAACGGTGCTGCTCGTCGATCACGGCCAGCGCCAGGTCGTGGAAGCTGACGCTCTCCTGGAACAGCGCATGCGTGCCGATGACGAAATCCACCGCGCCGGAAGCGATCGCGTCCAGCGTGTTCTGGCGCTCCTTGCCCTTCTCGCGGCCGGTCAGCACGGCGGCCGTCAGGCCGGCCGCCTCGGCCAGCGGGCGGATCGTCGCAAAATGCTGGCGGGCAAGGATCTCCGTCGGCGCCATCAGGGCCGATTGCGCGCCCGCCTCGGCGGCGCGCGCCATGGCAAGAAGCGCGACGACCGTTTTGCCGGCTCCGACGTCTCCCTGCAGCAGCCGCACCATGCGCTCGGGCTGGCCGAGATCGGCATGAATGTCGCGCACCGCTTCCTCCTGGCTGCCGGTGAGGGCATAGGGAAGCGCCGCCCTGATCTTGGCCTCCAGATGGCCGTCGCCCGTCAACGGCCGGCCGGAAAGCCGTTTCACCCTTGCCCTGACGAGTGCCAGGGAAAGCTGCCCCGCCAGGAACTCGTCATAGGCGACCCGCCGCCAGAACTGGCTTTCGGGGGTCGAATCGTCCGGTTCCTGCGGCGCGTGCAGCCGCCGCAGCGCCGCCCCGAAGCCTGGCATGCGGTTGCGGGCGAGGAAAGCCGGGTCCTGCCATTCGGGCAGGTCCGGCAACCGCTCGAGCGCCTGGCCGATCGCCCGGCGCAGCACCTTCGCCGAAAGTCCTGCCGTCAACGGATAGACCGGCTCCAGCGTCGGCAGGGTGTCCGCTTCCGCCGCCGGCACGATGAAATCGGGATGCACCATGGAGGGGCGGCCGTTGAACCACTCCATGCGGCCACTCACCAGGACCTTTTCGCCCTCCGGCAACACCTTTTCGAGCCATTGCGCGCGGGCGTGGAAGAAGGTGAGCGCGATCTCGCCAGTGTCGTCGAAGGCGAAGACCCGGTAAGGGGCACTCTTGCGGCCGGGCGGCGAGGGATGGTGGCGGGAGACCGTCAGCTCCAGCGTCACGATGGCGCCTTCCGGCGCGTTGGCGATGCCCGGCCGGTTGCGCCGGTCGACGAGCGAGTGCGGCAGGACGAACAGCAGGTCGCCGACGCGCAGCTCGCGCCCCGTGCCGTCGCCCGGCACGATGTTCGACAGAAGATCGGCAAGCTTCGCCCCGACGCCGTCGAGCGTCGTCACGGGAGCAAAGAGCGGATCGAGGAGCGATGGGCGCATTCCGTCATGATTAAAGCCTCAATTGCATGACGCAAGGCTGACAGACGGTCGTGCACACGCTATATCCGCGCCGTCGACATCATCCGCACGCGCGAAGGCCACACCCATGACAGGCACCACCCGCTCCAGCCACGACCTCGATCCGCGCCGCCGGCGCGCCCTGGTGCGATCCTGGCGCCGCGGCACGCGCGAGATGGACCTGGTGCTGGGCGAGTTTGCAGACGCGCAGATCGACGTTCTGAGCGAGGCGGAGCTTGCCGAATACGAAACCATTCTGGAGGTTCCCGATACGGAACTCTACAAATGGGTGACGGGCGAGGCGCCGCTGCCGGCCGCTTACGACACACCGCTCTTTGCGCGCATCCTTTCCTCGCGGAGCGCCTGAGGCAGTAGACGCGATGAGCCTGATCGATCCCATCAAACTTCCCCGCGACGGCGATGGCGCCCTCACGGTCGACGGCGTCGCCGACGGCTTCGAGGCCTTCGCGCTGGCTGCCGCCGCGCGCGAGATCGCCCCTGACGGCCCGGTTATCTTCGTCCTGCGCGACGGGCAGCGGCTTCCGGCGATCGCCGAGGGGTTGCGTTTTGCCGATCCGGGCCTGCCCGTGCTCGACCTGCCGGCATGGGATTGCCTGCCCTACGACCGCGTGTCGCCCGGCAGCGACGCGGCGGCACGCCGGCTCGCCGCCATGACGGCGATGATCGATCTCCAGAGGCGGCCGCACCGCGCCGTCATTCTCGTCAGCGCCAATGCGCTTCTCCAGCGCATGCCGCCGGCGGACCAGATCGGCGCGCAGGGCTTCCTGGCAAGGCCCGGCAACCAGGTCGACATGAAGCTGCTCGCCGAGCGGCTGGAGACGAGCGGCTTCGAGCGCGTCTCGACCGTGCGCGACGTCGGTGAATATGCCGTGCGCGGCGGCATCCTCGATCTCTTTGCGCCGGGCTGGACCGAGGCGCTGCGTCTCGACTTCTTCGGCGACACGCTGGAATCGGTCCGCGCGTTCGACGTGGCCACCCAGCGCACCACCGGCCAGCGCAGCGAAGTGGCGCTGCAGGCGATGAGCGAAGTGACGCTGACGCCGGAGGCGATCAGCCGCTTCCGCCGCAGCTATATCGAGACGTTCGGCGCGCCCTCGCGGGACGATGCGCTTTATGCCGCCGTCAGCGAAGGCCGGCGCTTCGCGGGCATGGAGCATTGGCTGCCGCTGTTCTACGACCGGCTGGACAGCGTTCTCGACTACCTGCCGCAGGCCCCGGTCGTCTTCGATCATCTGGCCGAGGAGGCGCTCGGCGAGCGCCACGCGCTGATCGTCGACCATTATGAGGCGCGCCGCCAGCAGATGGCCGGCGCCGACCTTGGCGGCGCCGTGCCCTACAAGCCGGTCGAGCCGAGGACGCTCTACCTCGATGCGGACGAGGTGAGCGCTTCGGTCGCCGGGCGCCGCGTGCTCCGGTTCACGCCCTTCGCGACCCCGGAAACCAGCACCACGCGTGTCTATCACGCGGGAGCCGAGGCCGGCCGCAACTTCGCCGAGGAACGGGCCGATCCGAAAGCCAATGTCTTCGACCATGCGGTCAGGCACATCGGTGCGCTGCGGACGCAGGGCAGGCGCGTCCTGATCGCCGGCTGGAGCGAAGGCTCGGCCGAGCGCCTGTCGCAGATCCTGGCCGAGCACAATCTCGGCAATGTGGCCCGCGTCGAGACGCTGGCCGAGCTCGAGAAGCTGCCCGGCGAGCAGGCAGGCGTCGGCATCCTCCCCCTGGAAACAGGCTTCCAGACGCGCGGCCTTGCCGTCATCAGCGAGCAGGACATTCTGGGCGACCGCCTCGTGCGGCGCGCCAAGAAGCGCAAGAAGGCCTCGGACTTCATCGCCGAGGTCTCGGCGCTGTCGGCCGGCGACATCGTCGTCCACGCCGACCACGGCATCGGCCGCTTCATTGGCCTCAGGACCATCGAGGCTGCCGGCGCGCCGCATGATTGCCTGGAACTGCGCTATGCGGGCGAAGACCGCCTGTTCCTCCCGGTCGAGAACATCGAGCTTCTTTCGCGTTACGGCTCCGACGGCCCCGACACGATGCTCGACAAGCTCGGCGGCGTCGCCTGGCAGTCGCGCAAGGCCCGGCTCAAGAAGAAGCTCCTGGAGATGGCGGGTCATCTGATCCGCATCGCGGCCGAACGGGAGATGCGCCCGGCCGTCAAGCTTGCGCCGCCCGACGGTCTTTACGGCGAGTTCGCCGCACGCTTTCCCTATGAGGAGACCGACGACCAGCAGAACGCCATCGACGCGGTGATCGAAGATCTGGGATCGGGCCGGCCGATGGACCGGCTGATCTGCGGCGATGTCGGTTTCGGCAAGACCGAGGTGGCCTTGAGAGCGGCCTTCGTGGCGGCGATGGAAGGGTTCCAGGTCGCCGTCGTCGTGCCGACGACGCTGCTCGCCCGCCAGCACTTCAAGACCTTCCGCGACCGTTTCGCCGGCCTGCCGCTGACCGTCCGCCAGGCTTCGCGCCTGGTCGGTGCAAAGGAGCTTTCCGAGACCAAGAAGGGGATCGCCGACGGCTCGGTCGACATCGTCGTCGGCACCCATGCGCTGCTCGGCAACTCCATCCACTTCAAGAATCTCGGCCTTCTCATCATCGACGAGGAGCAGCACTTCGGCGTCAAGCACAAGGAGCGCCTGAAGGATCTGAAGTCCGACGTCCATGTCCTGACCCTTTCGGCAACGCCCATTCCACGCACCCTGCAACTGGCGCTGACGGGTGTGCGCGAGCTGTCGCTGATCACCACGGCGCCGGTCGACCGCATGGCGGTGCGCAGCTTCATCTCGCCGCTCGACCCGCTGGTCATCCGCGAAACGCTGCTGCGCGAGCGCTATCGCGGCGGCCAGAGCTTCTATGTGGTGCCGCGCGTCTCCGATCTTGCCGACATCAAGGAATTCCTGGCCGAGCAGGTGCCGGAGCTGAAGGTTGCGACCGCCCACGGACAATTGCCGCCGGGCGAGCTCGACGACATCATGAATGCCTTCTATGACGGCCAGTACGATGTCCTCCTGTCGACGACCATCGTCGAATCCGGTCTCGACATCCCGACCGCCAACACGCTGATCGTGCACCGCTCGGACATGTTCGGCCTTGCCCAGCTCTACCAGCTGCGCGGCCGCGTCGGGCGTTCCAAGGTCCGCGCCTACGCGCTCTTCACCCTGCCGCCCAACAAGACGCTGACGACGACCGCGGAGCGACGCCTGAAGGTGCTGCAGTCGCTCGACACGTTGGGCGCCGGATTCCAGCTTGCCAGCCACGACCTCGACATACGCGGCGCCGGCAACCTCCTCGGCGAGGAGCAGTCCGGCCACATCAAGGAGGTCGGCTACGAGCTCTACCAGCAGATGCTGGAGGAGGCGGTCGCCGAATTGAAGGGCGTCGACGAGGCGGCCGACACCGGCTGGTCGCCGCAGATCACGGTCGGCACGGCGGTCATGATCCCCGAAAGCTTCGTTCCCGATCTGCAGCTGCGCCTCGGCCTTTACCGCCGGCTTGCCGAACTGGAGACGCCGGAAGAGATCGACGCCTTCGGCGCCGAGCTCATCGACCGTTTCGGCTCACTGCCGCAGGAGGTCGAGCATCTTCTGAAGATCGTCTTCATCAAGGCGCTCTGCCGTCGGGCCAACGTCGAAAAGCTCGACGCCGGGCCGAAAGGCGCCGTGGTGCATTTCCGCGGCCAGCAATTCGCCGATCCGGTTGCATTGGTGCGGTTCATCGGCGAGCAGGGCTCGCTCGCCAAGATCCGCGCCGACCAGAGCATCGTCTTCATCCGTGACTGGCCGACGCCCGAGAAGCGGCTGGCCGGCGCTGCCGTCATCATGACGCAGCTCGTGCGGCTGGTGGAGAAGAAGGCGGCCTGATCAGGCTTGCGGCGCGTCGAGCGTGCCGTTGGCCTTGGCTTCGGCCACCTTGGCGATGGCGTCGGCGAGTGTGGCGGGCTCCTGCGCTCCCATCACCGCATAGCGGCCCTCGAGGAGGAAGCAGGGCACCCCGGTGACGCCCATCCGCTGGGCGGTGGCGATCTCCTCCTGCACCTCCGCCCGATCGGCCTCCGTCGCCAGCAAGGTCTCGGCCAGTGCCGCATCCATGCCGGCGTCGCGCGCCGCCCCGATCAGCACCGCCCGGTCGCCGAGATCGGCGCCTTCCTCGAAATAGAGCGCGAACAGCCGGCCGACGAGCCGGTCCTGCACGCCCGGGCCGGCATTCGCCGCCCAGCGGATGATGCGATGCGCGTCGAGCGTGTTCGGCGACGTCTTTATGGCATCGAAATCAAAAGCGATACCAACGGCTTGTCCGACGACGCTGATCTGCTGGTGCATCTGGCTGATGCGGTCTTCGCTGCCGAATTTGTCGATCAGATAGGCGCGCCTGTCCTTGCCGGCCGGCGGCAGTGTCGGGTCGAGCTGGAAAGGCCGCCAGCGCAGCTCGACGGGAATCTCGGACACCGTGTCGAGCGCCTTCTTCAGCCTTGCCCGGCCGACATAGCACCAGGGGCAGACGACGTCCGAGACGATATCGATGGTCACGGGGAGGAGGTCTGTCATCGTTCGCTCCGGCCTCAATTCGTATCCGGCTTGCGCCACCATGTCTGCAGCTTATAGCCGTAGAGCGGCGTCGTTTGCGGATGGTCGAGATAGCTCCAGTAGGCCACCCACTCGTCATTGTTGTGCTGCATCGGCACCACATAGGCGCCGGACATCAAAAGACGGTCGAGGGCGCGTACGGCGGCGGTGTAGTCCTCCAGGTCGCGCGCGCCGAGCATCGCCTCGATCATGGCGTCGATGGCCGGATCGGCGGCCCCGGAAAGATTGAAGGTTCCCTCGGTCCTGGCCGCTTCGGAACCCCAGCGGGTGATCTGCTCTATGCCCGGCGACAGCGAGCCGGAGAAACCGGCGGCGGCGATGATCACGTCGAAATCGTAGGTCTGCTTGCGCTGCTGGGCCTGGGAATCGTCGAGAAGCCGGATCGACACCTCGACGCCGATCTTGCCGAGCGCCCGCTGGTAGACGGCGGCAAGCCGCGCGCCTTCGTCCGAGGTGACCAGGATCTCGAAGGTGAGGGGCCTGCCGTCAGCGTCGACGAGTTGCCTGCCTTCGAGCCTGTAGCCGGCTTCCTTCAGCATGTCGAACGCGGCGCGCATCTGCTCGCGCCCAACCTCGGCGCCCGAGGCTTCGTCCTTGCCATAGGTGCCGTCCATGACGTCCAGCGTCACGCGGTCGGCATAGGGGGCCAGCAGCGTGCGCTCCTCGGCGCTTGCCGGCCGGCCGAGCGCCGACAGGTACGATCCCTGCCAGTAGCTCAGCGTGCGCTCGTACTCGCCCTTGAGGATGTTCGTGTTGATCCAGCCGAAATCGTAAAGCTTCGAGAGCGCCCGGCGCACGCGCGGATCAGCAAATTTCTCGCGCCTCGTGTTGAAGAAGAAGCCGCTGACCGCCGGCGGCACGCCATTGACGAAGGTTTCGGCGAGCACGTCGCCGTTGCGCGCGGCGGGAAAGTCGATGCCGCGCTGGCGGCGCACCGGATCGGATTCGGAATAGACCGAGCAGATGCCCTTCTTGAACGCTTCGACGAGCGAGTTGACGTTGAGGAAATACTCGATGGTGATCCTGTCGAAATTGTCGTAGCCGCGCTTCGAGGGCACGTCCTCGCCCCAGTAGTCCTTGTTGCGCTCGAAGACGATGCGCGTGCCGGGATCCACCTTGGCGATGCGGTAGGCACCGCTGCCGATGACGGGCTTCAGCGTCGTCTGGTCGAAAGTATCCATGGCAAAGGCGTGCCTGGGCACGATCGGCGTCAGCGCGACGATCAGCGGAAACTCGCGGTCGGCCTGGTCGTTGAAGGTGAACCGGACGCTGTGCTCGCCGGTCTTCTCGATCTTCTCGATCTTGGCCATCCGGCTCGAATAGGGCGGCCGTCCCTTTTGCGTATAGGCTTCGTAGGTGAAGATCACGTCTTCAGGCGTCACCGGCTCGCCGTCGGACCATCTGGCGTCGGGATTGAGGTTGAACTCGGCATAGCTGCGTTCCTCGTCCATCACGACGCTCTCGGCGATGAGGCCGTACAGCGAGAAGGGCTCGTCGGCGCTGCGTGTCATCAGCGGCTCGAAAACGAGATTGCCGAAAATCGTGTCGACCACGCCGCGCGCCGTGGTGCGCATGCTCTTCAGGATGAAGGGATTGAGGTTGTCGAAGGTCCCGACCACGCAATAGGTGACTGCACCGCCTTTCGGTGCGTCGGGATTGACGTAGGGAAAGTGCATGAAATCGGCCGGCAATGCCGGCTCGCCGTGCATGGCGATGCCATGCATCGGCTTTTCGTCGGCCGCAAGCGCTCCACCGGTGGCGAGAAGGACCGCCGGGAGTGCAATCCGCGAGAGCAGCCTGGAGAGGACCATGAAATGCACCTTTACCGGAAAAGCATGGAAAAACGATGATTCGCGGCAGAGCCTAACACAGCAAAACGGGCCGATTGGCGGCGACCGTGTGAAGTTTGCCGCACCCTGCCACAAAGTCCAGCGAAATGGCCCGCCGGACTGGATTTGCCCGCCGCGCCGGTGTAACACGCCCGCGAAGGTCATGCTGTCGCCTCATTTGGCCAACAGGTGACGCTGACGATAGTTTTCTGGCGCTGTGCATTTAGAGGAACTGAGCCATATGAAAAGCCTGAACGCGAAAGCAATCCGCACTCTGTTCGCCGTCGCCGGCGCCGCGTGTGTGGCAGCAAGCGGAGTCGGCATCGCCGCCGCGCAATCGCAACAGCCGCCTCAGGGCTGGTTCAAGGCCTGCACCAAGCAGGAGGACGTCGATATCTGCAACGTGCAGAACGTCCTGATCGCCGAGAACGGCCAGATGATCACCGGCGTCAGCCTCATCGAGGTGAAGGGCAAGGTCAACCGCAAGGTGTTCCAGATCACCGTTCCGACCGGCCGCATGGTGCCTCCCGGCGTCGGCATGCAGATCGACGGCGGCCAGACGCAGAAGATCGATTACGCGATCTGCCTGCCGGATCGCTGCATCGCCGAGGCGCCGCTGACGGACCAGCTCATCGCCTCCTTCAAGAAGGGCTCCGAGCTGACGCTGACCTCGGTCAACTTCCAGAACCAGCCCAACCCGATCAAGATGCCGCTCTCGGGCTTCACCGCCGCTTATGACGGCGATCCGCTGCCGCAGTCCGACATCGAGGACCGCCAGAAGAAGCTTCAGGAGTTCGTGAACAAGAACAACCAGGAGTTCACCGAGAAGCTGCGCCAGGCGCAGGAGAAGGCCAAGCAGGGCGAGTGACCCCGGCTTTTCCCGTAGATTAAAGACAGGGCCGCAAGGCCCTGTTTTCGTTTCGGATTGTCGTATCTTGCGTCAATGATGCAGGCGCTCGCGCGGCGTGTAGTGTCCGTCGGGCGTCTCGACGAAGAATTCGGCGAGCTGCGGATGGCGCACCGGTTCTCCCGACTCGTCGGCCAGGAGGTTCTGCTCCGACACATAGGCGACGTATTCCGTCTCCTCGTTCTCGGCGAGCAGGTGGTAGAAGGGCTGGTCCTTGCGCGGGCGCACCTCGGCCGGGATCGCCTGGTACCACTCCTCGGTGTTGTTGAATTCCGGGTCGACGTCGAAAATGACACCGCGAAAAGCGAACAGCCGGTGGCGGACGACCTGACCGATGTGGAATTTTGCGGTTCCGATATTTGGCATATTTTGCACCTCTGCCCCCTATGTGGCGCAGCCGTTTCAACAATTCAATCCCGCCGGCTTGACGCACAACCTTTCGGCAAGCTAGCCGAAGGCACGCAGAAGGGTAGAGCGGCTTACGCGGCGACGCGCAGACGGGTTGCCCAAATGAGGGGTGGACGATGTCGCAAGTCGCCGGATTGGTGCTGCCGTTCTTCGGCCTGATCTTCATCGGCTATGCCGTGGCCCGGTTGAAACCGCAGCCGGTCGAGGCGCTCGGCTGGATGAACACCTTCGTCATCTATGTGGCGCTGCCGGCGCTGTTTTTCCAGCTTCTCGCCAAGACGCCGATCGAGCGCCTCACCGAGTGGAGCTACATCCTCGGGGCCGTCGCCTCTACCTACATCGTCTTCACGATCATGTTCGCGGCCTCCATCGCGATCAGCCGCAGCACCATCGCCGAAAGCACGATCAAGGGTCTGTCCGCTGCCTATGGCAACATCGGCTATATGGGGCCGGGCCTGGCGCTGCTCGCCTTCGGCGAGGAGGCCGCCGTTCCGGTGGCCCTCATCTTCTGCTTCGAGAACATGATCCATTTCGCGGTCGCGCCGATGATGATGGCGATCTCCGGCGGCGAGCGGGAGAGCCCGGGCAAGCTGGCGCTGGAGGTGGTGCGCAAGATCGTGCTCCACCCCTTCATCGTGGCCACCGCCGCCGGGGTGGTGGCGGCTGCCCTGCATCTGACGCCGCCGCTGCCGGTCGAGCGGCTGCTGGCCTATCTGGCGTCTGCCGCCGCGCCCTGCGCGCTGTTCGCCATGGGCGTCAGCCTCGCCCTGCGGCCGCTGAAGCGGGTTCCGCGCGAGCTCGGCGCCATCGCGCTCCTGAAGCTCGTCGTGCACCCCATTCTCTGCTACGTCATCTTGAGCTGGATCGGCAATTTCTCACCCAGCTGGGTCTTTTCGGCGGTGCTCCTCGCTTCGCTGCCGACGGCCACCAACGTCTTCGTCATCAGCCAGCAATATGGCGTGTGGATGGAGCGGGCCTCGGCCAGCGTGTTGATCACCACCGTCCTGTCCGTCGGCACGGTGACGGCGCTGCTCTATGCCATCACCAATGGGATCCTGCCGGCCGATCTTTTCCCCTGAGCGAGAAAAGGGCGGAAAAGCCGCTGCCCGGCCGCATGCCCTCGCGCATGAAGAAGGCGCGCAGCGGCGCGAACCCGCCGATGATGCCGAGGCCGGCACTGCGCGCGATCTGCGCGGGAAGGAGCCCCGACAGGAGCGATGCGTTGAGGAGATTGACCGAATTGCTGCGCGCCAGGATGTCCGGCCGCCGCCGCCTGTCGTAGCGGGACAAAGCGGCGGCACTGCCCGGGTCGTCGCGATGCGTGTCGGCGACGGCGACGAGATCCTCCACGTCGCGCACGCCAAGGTTCAGCCCCTGTGCCGAGATCGGCGGAAAGACGTGCGCCGCCTCGCCGATCAGCGCCACGCGGTTGTGGCCGAAGCGATCGGGCATCAGCGTGCTGAGCGGATAGATCTGCCGGCCTGGCTCGACCGTGACCTGGCCGAGCAGGGATTGGAGTCTTTCCTCGACGCGGATCGAAAGAGCCGCATCGTTGAGCTTGACGAACGCGTCCGCTTCTTCCGGGCGCACCACCCAGACGAGGCTGGAGCGCATGCCCGGCAGCGGAACCTGGGTGCACGGGCCGCTCTCGGTGTGAAACTCGGTGGACACGAAACCGTGCTCGCGCGTGTGCGCGAAATTCAACACCAGGGCCGATTGGGGCAGGGCGCGGATTCTCGCCGAGATGCCGGCGGCCTGACGCGCCGGCGACTGGCGACCGTCGGCGGCGACGGCGAGCTTCGCTTCAACGCGGGCTCCATCTGCAAGCGTCGCCACCACCCGGTCGGCACCGCATTCCCAGGAATCCACCAGGCTTTCACGCCAGGTGATCGCCGGATTGCGCCGCACGGCGCCGGCGAGTTCCTCCGTCAGCCTCGCATTGGGGATGTTGAGCCCGAAATGGTCCTGGCCGATCTCGCCGGCATGGAAGGTCACGGTCGGACTGCGGATCAGCCGCCCCGTCGCGTCCACCAGGCGCATCGCCTGCAGCGGAGCCGTCTCGCCCATCAGCCCGTCGAGAAAGCCGAGCGGCTCCAGATAATCGAGCGACGGCCGCATCAGCGCCACCGTGCGGCGGTCGCGCCCGCTGGGCACCGGCCCCGCCAGCACCACCCGATACCCGTGCGCCGCAAGGGCAAGCGCTGCGATGAGACCGGCAGGCCCCGTTCCGGCAACGAGAATTTCGTGATCGCTATCGCTCATCGCAAACCGTCCATCTATGGTGGCGTCGGGTGGCATCGTCCCGTCGCTGCTTTGTCATGATGGGGCGGCTTGATGCAAGGTTCAACGCGGCGAAAGCACCCAGCCGCGCGAGGGAGCGCCGCATGGGCAGCGGGCAGGACGATCTGAACAATCTGGGCAGGGGCGGGCGGGCGGCGCATCGCATGGCGCTGAGCGCCTATCCGCTGTCGGTCGCCAGCCTCATCCTCGCCATTGTCCTCGCCTGGACGGTTCTTGCCGTGATGGCGCTGCGCGTGGCGGCGATCGACGCTTCGGCTGCGGGGCCGGGCGGCACATGGCTCGCCGGGCTGCCCGACATGCCCGTGCCCGGTTTTGTCGAGACGCTGTTGGCGCTCTGCCTTGCGCCCGCCGAAGCCGGTGCCGGCGGCATCCGTTTCGCGGTCATCGCCGTCATGTGGTTCCTGATGGCGCTCGCCATGATGCTGCCCTCGGCAGGACCGATGATTCGCACCTATTGCGAGATCGCCGACACCGCGGCGGCCAAGGGCGAAAAGGCGGTTCATCCGCTGATCCTCGTCTGCGGCTATCTCGCCGTCTGGCTCGCCGCATCCGTCGTCTTCGCGCTGATCGTCACGCTGCTCGGCAACGTGCGCTTGCGCACGCTCGCTCTGGCACCGGTTGATGGCTTCTTGGGAGCCGCCGTGCTTGCCGGCGCCGGCCTCTACCAGTTCAGCGGCCTCAAGGAGGCCTGCCTCATCAAATGCCGAAACCCGTTCGCCACGCTGTTCGGGCGCTGGAGCACACGGCGCGTCGCCATCTTCCGCCTTGGCGTCGAGCAGGGCCTTTGGTGCCTCGGCTGCTGCTGGGCGCTGATGCTGGTCATGCTGGTGGTCGGCGTGATGAACATTTTCTGGATGGCGCTGCTCGGCGTCTTCGCGATCGTCGAGAAACATGGTCATGACCGGTTTTTCACACGGCTTTCGGGCGGGGTGCTGCTTGTGTGGGCGCTCGGGCTTCTTGTAATCTCGGCATAAAGAAAGGGTCGCGCATGGGAAAGAAAGACTGGGCGCTCAAGGGCGAGCTCGTGCTGTCGTGCAACTGCACGGTGTTCTGCCCCTGTGTGCTGTCGCTCGGCAATCATCCGCCGACAGAAGGCTACTGCCAGACCTGGGCCGGCTTCCGCATCGATCAGGGCCACCATGGCGATACCGACCTGTCCGGCCTCAACCTCGGCCTGGTCATGGAGATTCCCGGCTACATGAGCCGCGGCAACTGGACGGCGGGCCTATTTCTCGACGAGCGCGCCTCGATCTATGCGGAAAAGGCCATCGGCAAGATCTTTTCCGGCAAGGCCGGCGGCACCACGGCGCTGCTGTCGATCCTGGTCGGCCAGTTCCTGGGCATCCAGCGCGCGCCGGTCAGCTATCTGACGGAAGGCAAGACCAGGATCTTCCAGATCCCCAAGATCATCGACGGCGCCATCACGCCCATCGCCGGTAAGGACGGCGGGGGCGACACCGTGATCACCAACTCGCAATACTGGATCGCGCCGGAAATCACCGTCGCGCGCTCCGAGAAGAGCCGCATGCGTGCCTTCGGCCGCAACTGGAATTTCGCCGGACGGTCGGCCGAGATCTGCCCGCTCGACTGGCGCGGGCCATAAGAAGCGCCGATGAAGAAGCCCGTTCTGAAAAAGAAGGTCACGGCCCCGCAGGCCAAGGCATTCTCGGTTCACCTGCTCACCGCGTCCGGCTCGTTCCTCGCGTTCCTGTCGCTCGTGGCCGCCAGCGAAGAGCGCTGGACGGCGATGTTCTGGTGGCTGGGGCTGGCGCTCTTCGTCGACGGCATAGACGGGCCCATCGCCCGCAAGCTGGAGGTGAAGGAAGTTCTGCCGACCTGGTCGGGCGACATGCTCGACAACATCATCGATTACGTGACCTACGTGCTGATCCCGGCCTTCGCGCTGTACCAGAGCGGCTTCATGGGCGAGGGGCTGTCGTTCCTGTCCGCGGCGATCATCGTCGTCACCAGCGCCATCTACTACGCCGACACCGGCATGAAGACGCGGGAGAACTTCTTCAAGGGCTTTCCGGTCGTCTGGAACATGGTGGTCTTCACCCTCTTCGTCACACAGCCTGGCGAGTATGTCTCCTTCGCCGTCGTCATAATCGCAGCGATCCTCACCTTCCTGCCGATCCATTTCCTGCATCCGGTGCGGGTGAAGCGCCTGCGCACGCTCAACCTGGCGATATTTCTTCTCTGGTGCATCCTTGGCATCGTGGCCCTTCTGCAGAACCTCGAAGCCGAGCGGATCGTCCGCTTCGGTCTCGGCGCAACGGGCCTTTATCTTTTTGCTGTGGGTGCCGTGATGCAATGGCTGCCGAAGCTTGGCGATCGCAGCGAAGGAGCTTAAGACGTCAGCTTTCGAAAAAATGTGAAGCTCTTTCAAGCAAACGGCCACTAATGCCCGGGAAAACTGTCCTCCTATGATCGGTACGGGAACATAAGAACAAATGGCCACAACGGGAGCCGGGGTGGATCGGAAACGGGAAGGCAAGGCTGGCGGACTCCTCACGGTTCGCGGGCTGACAAAGATCTTTGGCACGCTCAAGGCTTGCGACGGCATCGATCTGTCGATCGGCCGCGGCGAGATTCATGCCTTGCTGGGCGAGAACGGCGCCGGCAAGTCCACCTTCGTCAAGATGCTGTTCGGCGCGCTGGAGCCCGCCTCGGGCGAGATTCTCTGGAAGGGAGAGCGCGTCTCGATCTCCAGTCCCGGCGCCGCGCGCCATCTGGGAATCGGCATGGTGTTCCAGCATTTTTCGCTGTTCGAGGCGCTGACGGCGGCCGAAAACATCATGCTGTCGCTCGACGAGAAGACGCCGATCCTGAAGATCGCCGAGCGGGCGCGGGAACTGTCGAAGGCCTACGGCCTGCCGCTCGATCCTTTCGCTCATGTCGGCGACCTTTCGGTCGGCGAGCGCCAGCGCATCGAGATCATCCGTTGCCTGCTGCAGAAGCCCGATCTGATCATCCTCGACGAGCCGACCTCGGTGCTGACGCCGCAGGAGGCGGACAAGCTGTTCGAGACGCTTGAGACCCTGCGCGACGAGGGCAAGTCGATCCTCTACATCTCGCACCGGCTCGAGGAGGTGAAGCGCCTGTGCGACCGCGCCACGGTGCTGCGCCACGGCAAGGTGGTGGCCCACTGCGACCCGCGCAAGGAGACCGCCACCTCGCTCGCCCGGATGATGGTCGGCGACGAAGTGCAGGCGGTGAAGCGGGCGGCGGGCGGCAGCGGTGGCGAAGTCCTGCTCGAGGTCGCCGGCCTTGCCCGTCCGGCCGCCAATCCCTTCGCCGTGCCCCTGCGCGACATCCGTCTTGCGGTCCGCTCCGGGGAAGTGCTCGGCATCGCCGGCGTGGCGGGCAACGGGCAGGGCGAGCTGTTCGAGGCCCTGTCGGGCGAAGTCCTGCAGGAGAGCGCCGCCAGCCTGCGCATCCGCGGCAAGGATGCCGGCCGGCTGTCGATCTCCGGCCGCCGTCTTCTCGGCGCCGCCTTCGTTCCCGAGGAGCGGCTCGGCCATGGCGCCGTGCCGCAGATGCGGCTTTCGGAAAACCTCTTGCTGTCGCGCCACGTCACCGACGGCAGGGCGCTGGTGGGGCCGCTGTGGACCGTGCGCGGCGGCGCGCTCGCCAAGGCCGCCGCCCGCATCGCGGCGGCGATGGACGTGCGCAAGGGCGGCGATGATCCGGAAGCGGCGGCCCTGTCCGGGGGCAACCTGCAGAAATTCATCATCGGCCGCGAACTCGACCGCCAGCCTTCCGTCCTGGTCGTCAACCAGCCGACCTGGGGCGTCGATGCGGGCGCCGCCGCGCGCATCCGCCAGGCGTTGATCGATCTTGCCCGTTCCGGCTCCGCCGTGCTGGTGATCAGCCAGGACCTGGACGAATTGTTCGAGATCTCCGATGCGATCGCCGTGATGCATGACGGACGGCTTTCCGCCCCGCTGCCCATCGCCGAGGCGACCTTCGAGAAGATCGGTCTGCTGATGGGCGGCGCCGAGCCGGGTCATCACGCCGGCGCGCCCCTGGAGACCGCCTGATGCGCCTCGAACTCGTCAAGCGTCCGCAGCATTCCGCCCTGTTCAGCGCGGTCTCGCCGTTCATTGCGCTCGCGCTGACCATGATTGCCGGGGCGATCATGTTCTCCCTCCTCGGCAAGAACCCGCTCGACGCGCTCTATTACTATTTCATCGACCCGTTGCGCGAGACCTGGTCGCTGCACGAGCTTGCGGTCAAGGCGGCGCCGCTGATCCTGATCGCGGTCGGTCTGTCGGTGTGTTTCCTGTCCAACAACTGGAACATCGGCGCCGAGGGCCAGTTCATCGCCGGGGCGATCGCCGGCGGCATCCTGCCGGTCGTCTTTCCGCACGTCCAGAACGTGATGGTCCTGCCCCTGATGCTCGTGATGGGCATTGCCGGCGGAGCCGCCTATGCCGCAGTTCCCGCCTTGCTCAAGGCGCGCTTCAACACCAACGAGATCTTGACCAGCCTGATGCTGGTCTATGTCGCCCAGCTCTTCCTGGACTGGCTGGTGCGTGGGCCCTGGCGCGACCCGGGCGGCATGAACTTTCCCGAAACGCGGGATTTCCATCCCTACGCGGTCCTGCCGGAGCTGATGCCTTCGGCCGGCCGCGCCAACTGGGGCATCGTCTTTGCGCTGGTCGCCGCCCTGATCCTGTGGTTCGTGCTGCGCAGGACCCTCAAGGGTTTCGAGATACGCGTGCTCGGCCAGAGCCCGCGGGCAGGGCGCTTCGCCGGCTTCAGCGCCTCGCGCATGGTGATGGTCTCGTTCCTGATCTCCGGTGGCCTGGCGGGCCTTGCCGGTATTTCCGAAGTGGCCGGCACGATCGGCCAGTTACAGCCCTCCATTTCGCCCGGCTACGGCTTCACGGCGATCATCGTCGCCTTCCTCGGCCGCCTCAACCCGCTCGGCATCGTCGCCGCCGGCTTCGTCCTGGCGCTCTCCTATCTCGGCGGCGAGGCGGCGCAAATCTCCATCGGCCTGTCCGACAAGGCGGCGCGTGCCTTCCAGGGCATGCTGCTGTTCTTCGTGCTCGGCTGCGATACGCTGATTCATTACCGCATCCGGCTTGCTCACAGCGCGCCCTCCAAGCGGACGGACGTTCCGCAACCGTCGGAACCTGCGGAGGTCGCATAATGCTCGAATCCATCCTCATCACCATCGCCACCGCCGCCACGCCGCTCCTGATCGCCGCCATCGGCGAGCTGGTCGTCGAGCGTTCCGGCGTGCTCAACCTCGGTGTCGAGGGCATGATGGTGATGGGCGCCGTCACCGGTTTCGGCGTCACCGTAACCACCGGCTCACCATGGCTCGGCGTTCTTGCCGCGGTCCTGGTCGGTGCCGCGTTCTCGCTCCTGTTCGGGTTCCTGACGCTGACGCTCGTCACCAATCAGGTGGCGACCGGACTTGCCCTGACGCTTCTCGGCCTCGGCGTTTCCGGCATGATCGGCGAGGCATTCATCGGCATGCCCGGCATCAAGCTCGGTTCGATCGCCATTCCCATCCTGTCCGATCTTCCCTATGTCGGACGCTTTCTGTTCAGGCAGGATCCGCTGTTCTATGTGTCGATCCTGCTGGTCGCCGGCGTCGCCTGGTTCCTGTTCTACACGCGCGCCGGCCTGACGCTGCGTTCGGTGGGCGACAATCACGATTCCGCCCACGCCCTCGGCATCAGCGTGATCGCTGTGCGCTATGGCGCGGTCGCGTTCGGCGGTGCCTGCGCAGGACTTGCCGGCGCCTATCTGTCGCTCGTCTACACGCCGCAATGGATCGAGAACATGACAGCCGGGCGCGGCTGGATCGCGCTGGCGCTGGTGGTCTTCGCCTCATGGCGGCCCTGGCGGGTGCTGGCGGGCGCCTATCTCTTCGGCGCTGTCTCCATCGGCCAGTTGCACGCGCAGGCGATCGGCGTTTCGGTTCCCTCGCAATTCCTGTCCGCGCTGCCCTATCTGGCAACGATCGCGGTTCTTGTTCTAATCTCCCGCAACAGAAGGTTGACCATGGTCAATACGCCGGCCTGTCTCGGGCGACCGTTCGTTCCGGCACGATAGGCGTCTGCGAAGGCGCCGAACTCAGACAACAGAGAGGACGTCAATCATGAAAAAACTGCTTCTAGCCCTGGCGGCGAGCACCGCCGCCCTTGCCTTTGCGCCAGCGCCCGCATCCGCGCAGGACAAGACGAAGGCCTGCTGGGTCTATGTCGGCCCCATCGGCGACTTCGGCTATTCCTACCAGCACCACCAGGGCCTGCTCGATGTGCAGGAGCATTTCGGCGACAAGGTCGAGACCACCTATCTGGAGAACGTGCCGGAGGGCGCCGATACGGAACGTGCGCTGGAGCGTCTGGCACGTTCGGGTTGCGACATCATCTTCGCCACGTCGTTCGGCTTCATGGATCCGGTGCAGAAGGTGGCCGCCAAGTTCCCCGACGTGAAGTTCGAGCATGCCACGGGCTTCAAGCGCGAGCACCCGAACGTCGCCACCTACAACTCCCGCTTCCATGAAGGCCGCTATGTGCAAGGCGTGATCGCGGCGAAGATGTCGCAGACGGGCGTCGCAGGCTACATCGCCTCCTTTCCGATCCCGGAAGTGGTGATGGGCATCAATTCCTTCATGCTCGGCGCGCAGTCGGTCAATCCCGACTTCAAGGTCAAGATCGTCTGGGCCAACACCTGGTTCGATGCTGGCAAGGAGGCGGATGCCGCCAAGGCGCTGATCGACCAGGGCGTCGACATCATCACACAGCACACCGATTCCACGGCGCCGCTGCAGGTGGCGGCCGAGCGCGGCATCAAGGGATTCGGCCAGGCGTCGGACATGATCAAGTTCGCGCCCGAAACCCAGCTCACCTCGATCGTCGACGATTGGGGCCCGTACTATATCGAGCGCGTTCAAGCCCTGATGGACGGCACCTGGGCCCAGAACGACGTCTGGGGCGGCATGAAGGACGGGCACGTCGTGATGGCGCCCTACACCAACATGCCCGACGACGTGAAGACGGCGGCCGAGGCGGTCGAGAAGAAGATCAAGGACGAGGGCTTCAACCCCTTCACCGGTCCCGTCTACAAGCAGGACGGCACGCTGTGGCTCGAAGAAGGGCAGGTGGCACCCGACGGCGAGGTGCTCGGCATGAATTTCTACGTCAAGGGCGTGGACGACAAGCTGCCGAACTGAGCGCCGCAGGCGCGCAAGGAGGGCGGCCCCGCGGCCGCCCTTTTTTCGACGTCATGACCCCGCAGCATGCGCCCACTGCTGACAGTCGGTTGTCAGGAGGTCCTTGTTACACTGCGTCCACATTCGTCAGGAACAGGGAAGAGAGCGATGCTCAAATTCTATCATGCACCGTGGTCGCGTTCGTCCAGCGTGTTGTGGCTGCTCGAGGAACTGGCCGTTCCCTACGAGATCGAGATGGTCGACATCCGTGCCAAGGAGGGGGTTCCCGAGACGTATCGGGCGATCCAGCCGAACAAGAAGGTGCCGGCCATAGAGCATGACGGCGTCGTCGTCACCGAACGCGCGGCGATCACCGTCTACCTCGCCGACCGGTTCGCCGAGGCCGGCCTGGCACCGGCCCTGACGGATCCCCATCGGGCAGCGTATCTGACGACGCTCGTCTATTGCGATTCCGTCTTCGATCCGGCCATTTGCGCCCACATTCAGGGGCTGGAATACACCGGCAACCAGTATCCGTTCGGTCTTTTCGAGGACATGGTGGCCTATGTCGAGCGCCGCCTGACCGCGCATCCCTTTGCGGCCGGCGACCGGTTCACCGCCGCCGACACGCAACTCGCCAGCGGGATAAACTTTACCATGAACGTTCTCCACGCGCTGCCGGAAAGACCGGTGTTCAAGGAGTATGTGGCGCGGATCGAGACGCGTCCGGCTTACCGCCGCGCGCAGGAGAAGGACATGGCCATGGCTGCTCAGGTGCCTTTCTTCGCCGGCGCCTCGTAGAGCGGGATGCGGAAAAGTGTGAAGCGGTTTTGCGCCCGCATCCCGCTCCAGCTTTTTGAAAGCGATCGCGTTTATGATCTTGGATTGATTCAATCCAAGATCATCGCGATCTGGCGGCCGGCCCCGCAGCCGGATGTTTTCCGGCTGCAAGCCCCTGTCAGCCGATCGCCTCGCTGCGCAGCGTTTCGATGAAGCGCGGCAACGCGAAGGCCGCCCGGTGATGGGCCGGCGTGTAATAGCGCGTGTCGATGCCCGCCGAGCGCTCGGCGAGGAGGTTCTCGGGCACGTCCAGCGTTGCCGTGTCGTCGGATGACCAGCCGAGCGTCATGTGGCCGCCGAAATAGGTGGGAACGGCAACGAGATAGCAGCGCGACACCGCGAACACGGACGACAGGCCCCGCATGGCCGTCTGGAATTCGGCCGGCTGCAGGAAAGGCACGCCATTCTGCGTCACAACGATGCCGCCGGGGCGCAGGATCCGCTTCAGGTCGGCATAGAAATCGCGCGTGAAGAGCACCGCGCCCGGCCCGGTCGGATCGGTCGAATCGACCAGGATGACGTCGAAACGCTGCGCGGTTTCGGCCGCAAAGGCCGCACCGTCGGCGATCTCCACACGGAAGCGCGGATCCTCGAACACCGGAGCGTTGAAGTCGGCAAAATGCTCGCGCGAGAATTCGACCACCGAGGCGTCGATCTCCACCTGGGTGAGGGATCTCACGCGGCGATGCTTCAGCACCTCTTCGGCAAGGCCGCAATCGCCGCCGCCGATGATCAGCACGTCTTTCGGATCCGCATGGGCCGTCAGCGGCACATGCGCCATCATCTCGTGGTACATGAACTCGTCGGCGCTGGTGACCTGCACCGCGCCGTCGAGCATCAGGACCTTGCCGAACAGGCGGTTGCGGATCAGCGCGAGGCGGTGATGACCCGTCGCTTCCTCGTAAAGCACCTCTTCGGCCTCGAAAGTGACGCGGATCCCCTCATGCAGGGTTTCGGCGACCGTTTTCCTGTCCGTCACGCGCTGCGCCCCCTCAGCAGTTCCTGCACCTCCATGCGACCGGGCGCAAAGGCCGTGCGCAACACGTCGATGCAACGTCCGGGCTCGGCGTCGCCGCACATGAAGATGTCGAGCGCCGCATAGCCGCGCTCCGGCCAGGAATGGATCGAGATGTGACTCTCGGCGAGCACCGCCACGCCGCTCACACCGCCATTCGGCTCGAACGGATGCAGATGGATGTGCAGCAGGGTGGCGCCGGCCTCCTCGACACATCGCACGAGCGTTTCCTGGATATAGGGCAGATCGTCGAGGCGCTCCGCCTCGAACAGATCGACGATGAGATGGGATCCGGCGCAAAGAACGCCGTCCTTCTCGATAAAGTGGTCTTTGTCCTCGCAGACCGCCAAGACGGGCTGCGGCGCGACTGATTCTTCCTTTTGGGCGGTGTTCAGTACAACTGAATCCATCCCCAATTGGAAAAGGGCGTCTTGCGACATGGCGTCCTCTCCAACCAGCAGATGTGGCCTGACCATTCAGGCGCCGCCCGTATATAAGCAAGCACCCCCCCACAGGCAACCCCATTCGGCGACTTGCGACAGGTCGGAGAGATAATCGATAACAATATAAGTAGTCGTCGAATGAATTGTTCTAACGTGTTTTACAAAATGACCTGCATTGTAAATTGACAAGAAACGAAAGAATAAACTATAAGAAGGAATAGGTTTTTTTCTTTAATATAACTATTTCATTTTTATTTTTAATTGAGATTCGCATGAGCATCGTGAAACGCGCCGATTTCGCGGATTGGTGCCGCTACAACGGGATTGATGCCTGTTTCGTCGAGGGTGCGCTTCTGGCGCTCGCGCCGCATTGTTGGGTCGGCGGCGATGCAAATACCGCAACCGATGCGCCGATCGGCCTGGAGGCAGAGCAAGCCTGGTCGCTCGCTTCCGACGTTTTTTGCGAGGCCCTGCCGGCGCTGCAGCCCATCATCCGGCGTATCGGGAAGGCGGCTCCGCGCGGCCTTCTTCCCCGCGCCGGCAAGCATCCGCAGCCCTTCACCTATCATCGCGGTGCCGGGCGTCTGCCCTTCGTCAGTTGCAGCTATGAGGGTAGGGCGGCGGACCTGCTTGCCGTGGTCCATGAATTCGCCCACGCACTGCAGCTCGTCGCATCGCGCCGCTCGCCGATGCCTCCCATGGCGCGAGAGGTGTGCGCCTTTCTCGGCGAATTGTTTCTCCTGCGCTGGTTATCGCTCAACAGGCCTGATCTCCAGGGCATTATCGAGTGCGCCTGGGTCGCCGACAATGCACGGTATCTCGGGCCGGATGCCGCGAATCTGCTGGAGGCCTTGCGCGCGCCGTCCGCCCGCTATGTGTACCGATGGAACTATCCGATCGCGCGGTTGATCGCACAGGCGCTTTTAGCGCGCGACGACACGGCGCTCATCCAAAATCTCTTCCGCAGCGGCGCAGGGGCGCACGAGGTCTTCGCCGGTATCGAACCTCGTGATCTGCCGCGCCTGATCCCCGGCTTGCTTCCGCCGATGCCCGCCTCGGCGCCGGGCGACCGATCGGCGGTCTATCGTCAGGTCGGAGCGATCCTTCTTCTCGACCTTCAGGACGATGCTGCGGCGGCCGAAACGGCGATCATCGACCGTTATGCGAGCCTGTTCGAGCATATGCGGACGGGCACCGCCTTCCTTGCCCTCAGCCCCTTCTCGCATCCGCTCGGCTATGCCGTCTGGTCCTTCGCCGATCCCGGCTCGCAGACCCCCGAGATGCACAGTTGCGCGCCGTTCGGCCGTCACGAGACGCTGTTCGACACCTTGCGCAAGACCTTGCCGCACGCCGCCGGGTGGCTGCCGCCGCAACCCCAGGGGAGGCAGACGCGATGAGCCGGACCGATCTTTATCTGGGTGTCGGCTTCGCCTTCGAGCTGCTGGCTCGCTCCGCCTATCACCGCACCTTTCCGACGGGCCGCTATCTGACGGTGGAGATCCTGCCGGCGCTGCGCTGCGGACAGGCACGCTTCTATGTCAACGACGACGGGTTCCCGACCGGGCTGGTCACCTGGGCGCGGCTGAGCGAGGAGGTCGAGGCAGAGATCCTCGCCACCGGCAGGGCGCTGCAGCCGCAGGAGTGGACATGCGGCGAACGCCTGTTCTTCAACGATTTCATCGCGCCCTACGGAACCATGGCGGCGATGATTCGCGATCTCAAGCGCAACGTGTTTCCACAAGAGACGGCAAGCAGCATCCGTCGGCTCCCGGAAGGCAGGGTGCGTCGGATCAACCGATGGAACAGCATGGCTCGCCGGGGAACCGGCGGCTGATCCATCGGCTCCGCCGGCGCGCCGACGACGCGATCCGACGGGGCCTTTGGCGATGCACCCCGCCACCGATGCCGGCCGCCAGGTGCTGAATGGCAGGAACCCCACAGGTTTCCCACCCTGAGCAGCCGGCTCGCGCCGGCAAGATGCAACCGGGCGATCCCGCGCGGATCCCCACTCACAGAGGTCCAAACTCATGTTGAACGTTTCAGTCTCGCATTCGGACGATCTTCAGGCACCCGTCAGCTTCGGCGGCGGCGCTTCCGGCTCGGTCGGAAGCACCATCGGGCAGTCTATCGGCGCCTTCATCGGCGGTGCCATCGGCGGCCTGATCGGCAACGTTCCCGGAGCCGAGGTCGGCAGCGTCATCGGCACCACCGTCGGCGGCCTTGTCGGCGGCGCGATCGAGACCGCCATTGGCTAAGGCCCACGTCGCTCTCGACGATTGAGCGCCGAGGCGGGCCGGCGAAGACTCCGGCCCGCCTCGGTTTCA
>NZ_JANKOF010000045.1 GCF_024655565.1 Nitratireductor sp. ZSWI3
TGCTTCCTGGCCTGCGGGGCGCGTGCGGGGCGGCTCACGACCAGGGGCCTTTCGGCCCTTTGGCGTCACGGCCCCAGCGCTGTTCGCCGGGCTCGCTCTTCGGCCGTTCCTCGCGCGGCCTGGCGGGGCGGGCACCCCACGGGCCTTCCTCCTGCGCGGTCCCGTCGCTGCCCGTGCCGCGCGGGGCAGGGCGGCGGGCACCGGCATCCATCTCGCGGGCCATCTGCTCCAGCGCGGCGACGCGGTTTGCCGTGTCGGGGTGGGTGGAGAACAGATTGTCCATGCGCTCGCCCGACAGCGGGTTGATGATGAACATATGCGCGGTGGCGGGATTGCGCTCGGCATCCGGGTTGACGATCTGCCTGGCGCGCGCGGCGATCTTCTGCAGCGCCGAGGCGAGCCACAGCGGATTGCCGCAGATCTCGGCGCCGCGCCGGTCGGCGGAATATTCGCGGGTGCGGCTGATCGCCATCTGCACCATCATCGCGGCCAGCGGCGCGACGATCATGGCGACCAGCACGCCGACGAAGCCGAAGGGATTGTTGTTGTTGCGGCCGCCGCCGAGGAAGAAGGCGAAATTGCCGAGCATGGAGATGGCGCCGGCCAGTGTCGCGGTGATTGTCATGGTCAGCGTGTCGCGATGCTGCACATGGGCAAGCTCGTGCGCCATCACGCCGGCCACCTCCTCGTAGGAGAGGCGCTGCAGGAGCCCGGTGGTGGCGGCGACGGCGGCGTTCTCGGGATTGCGGCCGGTGGCGAAGGCGTTGGGCTGGTCGTTCTGGATCAGGTAGACGCGCGGCATGGGAAGCCCGGCGCGCTGGGCCAGATCGCGCACGATGGCGTAATATTCGGGCGCGTTGCGCTCGTCCACCTCGACCGCATGGTGCATCCTCAGCACCATCTTGTCGGCGTTCCAGTAGCTGAAGAAATTCATTCCCGCGGCGATCAGGAAGGCGATCATCATGCCACCGGTGCCGCCGATCAGATAGCCGACGCCCATGAACAGGGCCGTCATCAGGGCCAACAGCATGGCGGTGCGTATCGTGTTCATCGTCGTCTTCAGCTCCACAAACGCCGCGCGCCGGCAACTGCAATCGCGCGATCGATCGCTTATATGATGGGAAACAGGCTTCGTGTATTCAATATTCCCGTTTTTCAAGAGGAGCTGATCGTGGACGACGAAACGCAACGGATGGCGGCTCCGGCCCGCGAACTCGCGCCGGCGGCCAAGCGCGCCCTGGCGGAAGCCGCCGCGCGGCGCCAGGCCCTGGAGCGCAAGGCCGCCGAGGCGCCGAAGGAACTCGGCGGCCGCGGCGGGCAGGACCCGGCCCGCTATGGCGACTGGGAAGTGAAGGGCATCGCGACGGATTTTTGAGGATATAAGAATCTCATCCTAGTCTTCGTGCCGCTACTCATCAGACTGCTGTCTGCTCCACCGGCGAAATCCGAAGACGTGGTTTTCCTTGTTTTCGGAGCACTGACCGGCGCATAATAACTTGATGGGCAGGGGAATCTTCGCAGCCGCCGTTGGGTTGGCGCTGTTGCTATCGATTGTCGCGGAGAGTTGGGCCGAACGGCTTTTGCCGGTTGCGGAGCCAAAGCTGTATTCTCAGCTTGCCAGAAGCCGTGGGGGTGGCTGCAAGAGCGTCAGCTCCTGTCGCGAAGCGGTGATCATGTGGTGCAACGGTTATAGCCGTGCAGACGGGGACGGTGACGGGATCCCCTGCGAGAACGTCTGTCCCAACAAAGCGGTCGTAGACAAGATCAGGAAGGAAATCGGCTGCTGACGGGCGATACCCGGCACCTACCCAAAAAACAAAGGCCGTTCCCGAAGGAACGGCCCCGTGTTTTCAAGTTCTCGCACGGTCCTGGCGCTGGCTCCGCTGTTGATCTGATCCAGCGAAGCCAGTCCGTGCTTCCTGCGCTTCAGCGGAGAGGCTGCTCCCCGCGAAGGCAATCCATCGAGACCACGCTTGAACGGAAATCACTCGACATTGGACCACCTCCTTTCAGTTCGTTGACGTCGACCGCAATGTGGAGGCTGATGCCTCCACATGCAAGGGGTCTTCTCACGCCTTCCTGTTCTGGCGGTTCTCCACCAGGTCGTCGACTACCGCCGGGTCGGCCAGCGTCGAGGTGTCGCCGAGCGCGCCGTAATCGTCCTCGGCGATCTTGCGCAGGATGCGGCGCATGATCTTGCCGGAGCGCGTCTTCGGCAGGCCGGGCGCGAACTGGATCTTGTCCGGCGAGGCGATCGGGCCGATCTCGCTGCGCACATGGGCGACCAGCTCCTTCTTGAGCGCCTCCGAGCCGGTCTCGCCGTTCATCAGGGTCACGTAGCAATAGATGCCCTGGCCCTTCAGGTCGTGCGGATAGCCGACCACCGCCGCCTCCGACACCTTGTCGTGGCTGACCAGTGCCGATTCCACCTCGGCGGTGCCCATGCGGTGACCGGACACGTTGAGCACGTCGTCGACGCGGCCGGTGATCCAGTAGTAGCCGTCCTCGTCGCGGCGGCAGCCGTCGCCGGTGAAGTACTTGCCCTTGTAGGTGGAGAAGTAGGTCTGGACGAAGCGCTCGTGGTCGCCATAGACCGTGCGCATCTGGCCGGGCCAGGAATCGGTGATGCAGAGATTGCCGCTGGCGGCGCCTTCCAGCACCTTGCCGTCGCCGTCCACCAGCTCCGGCTGGACGCCGAAGAAGGGACGTGTCGCCGAGCCGGCCTTCAGGTCGGTGGCACCCGGCAGCGGGGTGATCAGGATGCCGCCGGTCTCGGTCTGCCACCAGGTGTCAACGATGGGCGACTTCTTCTCGCCGACGACATTGTAGTACCACTCCCAGGCCTCGGGGTTGATCGGCTCGCCCACCGTGCCGAGGATGCGCAGCGACTTGCGCGAGGTGCGGGTGACGAAGTCGTCGCCGGCGCCCATCAGGGCGCGGATCGCGGTCGGTGCGGTGTAGAAGATGTCGACCTTGTGCTTGTCGACCACCTGCCAGAAGCGCGAGGCGTCGGGATAGTTGGGAACGCCCTCGAACATCAGCGTGGTGGCGCCGTTGGCGAGCGGGCCATAGACGATGTAGCTGTGGCCGGTCACCCAGCCGACATCGGCCGTGCACCAGTAGACCTCGCCGTCGTGGTAGTCGAACACATATTGGTGAGTCATCGACGCATAGACGAGATAGCCGCCGGTCGTGTGCAGCACGCCCTTCGGCTTGCCTGTGGAGCCGGAGGTGTAGAGGATGAACAGCGGATCCTCCGCCTTCATCTTCTCCGGCTTGCAGTCCGGCTTCGCCCTGGCGGTCTCCTCGTGGTACCAGAGGTCGCGGTCCTCGAACCAGTTGATCTTGCCGGCGGTGCGGCGCACCACCAGCACGTGGCGCACTCTGGCGCCGGCCTTCTCGGCGATGGCGATCGCCTTGTCGGTGTTTTCCTTCAGCGGAATCTTCTTGCCGCCGCGCAGGCCCTCGTCGGCGGTGATGACGAAGTCGGAGCGGCAATCCTCGATGCGGCCGGCAAGCGAATCGGGAGAGAAGCCGCCGAAGACCACGGAATGGACGGCGCCGATGCGCGCGCAGGCGAGCATGGCATAGGTCGCCTCGGGGATCATCGGCATGTAGATGGTGACGCGGTCGCCCTTCTTGACGCCGCGCGCCTTCATCACGTTGGCGAGCCGGCAGACATGGTCGTAGAGCTCGTTATAGGTGATCCTGCGGTCTTCGTAGGGGTTGTCGCCTTCCCAGATGATGGCGGTCTGCTCGCCGCGCTTCTTCAGATGCCGGTCGATGCAGTTGTAGGCGACGTTGGTGACGCCGTCTTCGAACCACTTGATCGAGACCTTGCCCTTGAAGGAGGTGTTCTTGACCTTGGTGTAGGGCTTGAACCAGTCGATGCGCTTGCCGTGCTTGGCCCAGAACTTGTCCGGATTGTTGACGCTGTCCTTGTACCATTTGAGATACGTGTCGTTGTCGATCAACGCGTTCTTCTTCCACGCGGATTTGACACGGTGAACATGCACTTCGGACATCTTTCCTCCTCCGGGTAGGCACTTGCCAGTGGTCTGACCCGGACCGATGGTACCGATCTGTCCGGAAAAGTCAGCCCGCAGGCTATTCGATCTGGCGGGGCGGTGCAGGTCGGCCGACGCCGGGCCCCCAGCGCCCCCAGCCGGCGCGCATTATTACCATTCTGTTGTCGCGAACAACATTAGACATTCGGCTGCGGTGAAATGTGACGCGAATTTGCGACACGCCTTTTGTTAGCACTGCCTGAAATACGCTGCTAACATTTTGAAAATGCACAAGAAATTGATGGCCTTTAAGCAGCTTTCGACTGGACGATCAAGCCCCTCCGTTTCACAATCGTCATATCCGGAAGCGATTCGGAAAGGCGATGCATGGCGCAGACGGGTGAATTGGAGCTGATGCTCAAGGGCTATGGGCTGACGACCGCGGAGTTCCTGTACCACATGCCGGATCATCCGCATCTTTTGCAGAGTTTCATCTGGCAGCATTACGACGTCGCGCCGGAATTTCCCGCCCTCTACCGCTTCATCGATTTCTGGAGGGCGAAGCTGGACGGACCGCTGCATTCGGTCAGCTACACGCATCGCCGCCTGGTGGCGAGCAGCGAATGGCGCAGCGTGACGGGAGAGCTGGTGCTGCACTGATCTTTTCGGGGCGAGTGGCGGCTGCCGGGCATGGGTGGTGAACACCCACGCCCGGCTCTTTTTTCAGACCGCGGGCGGGTTGAGCCGCGCGAAGGCTTCCTGGCGGCGATAGGGGAAGTAGGGGTAGGGCGCATCGACGAGGCTCGCGGCGTCCAGCCTGGCGATCTGCTCGGCCGAAAGCGACCAGCCGACGGCGCCGAGATTCTGCCTCAGCTGCTCCTCGTTGCGCGCGCCGATGATGACCGAGGCGACCGAGGGTCGCCGGGTGAGCCAGTTGATGGCTATCTGCGGCACGGATTTACCGGTCTCCGCGGCGATCTCGTCCAGCGCATCGACCACGCGGTAGAGCAATTCGTCGGCAACGGGCGGGCCGAAGCTTGCCGTGTCGTGCAGCCGGCTGCCGGCCGGCAGCTTTTCGCCGCGGCGGACCTTGCCGGTCAGGCGCCCCCAGCCGAGCGGGCTCCACACCAGCGCGCCGACCCCCTGGTCGAGACCGAGCGGCATCAGCTCCCATTCATAATCGCGGCCGACCAGCGAGTAATAGACCTGATGCGCCACGTAGCGCTGCCAGCCGTTGCGGTCGGCTGCGGCGAGCGACTTCATGACCTGCCAGCCGGAGAAGTTGGAGACGCCGGTGTAGCGCAGCTTGCCGGCACGAACGAGATCGTCGAGCGTCGACAGCACCTCCTCGACGGGCGTCGCGGCATCGAAGGCGTGGAGCTGCAGGAGGTCGATATAGTCGGTGCCGAGCCGCTTCAGCGATGCTTCGACGGCGCGGATCAGGCGGGCGCGCGAGGAGCCGGCGTCGTTTGGCCCGTCGCCCATCGGCAGCGTGGTCTTGGTGGAGATCAGGACCGTGTCGCGGCGGCCCTTCACGGCCTCGCCCAGCACGCTCTCCGAGGCGCCGTCGGAATAGACGTCGGCGGTGTCGAACAGGTTGAGGCCGGCTTCCAGGCAGATGTCGATCAGGCGGCGGGCCTCGCGGGCATCGGTGTTGCCCCAGGCGCCGAACAGCGGGCCGGTGCCGCCGAAGGTGCCGGTGCCGAAGCTCAGCACCGGGACGTTGAGGCCCGATGCGCCAAGACGGCGGTATTCCATGATGGTTCTCCTTGGTTGTTGGGGTGGGGGCGTTGGGTGGGAGGTTGAAAGTTCGTCAGGACCGGTCGGATGCGGTCCGGGGGATCGGAGCGGAGCGGTCGAGCCACTGCGCCAGGAGCGCCACGGCAAGCGCTGCGAGCGGGACGAAGCCAGCCACCTGGACGACGGCATCGAGGCCCGGCCCGCGATCGATCACCGCGCCGCCAAGCCAGGCGCCGATGGCATTGCCAAGGTTGAAGGCGGCGATGTTGAAGGAGGAGGCGAGGCCCTGGCCGGCGCCTTCGGCCTTCTCCAGCACCCACATCTGCAGCGGCGGCACGGTGGCGAAGGCAGCCGCGCCGAACAGGCCGATGGCGACGACGGCGGCGACTTTTTCGTGCATGGCGAAGCTCATTGCGAACAGCATCGCCGACAGGGCGACCAGCGAGCCGAGCATCGCCGGCACGAGGCTGCGGTCGGCCAGGCGGCCGCCGACGAGGTTGCCGGCGATGAGACCGCCGCCGAAGACGAGCAGGATCGGCGATACCGCGCTCTCCGAAAAGCCGGTGATGCGGGTCAGGATCGGCGCGATGTAGGTGAAGGCGGCGAAGACGCCGACCCAGCTCAGGACGGTGGTGAGAAGGCCGAGCAGCACCTGCGGCCGGCCGAGCACGGCGAGCGCGCCGCCGGTACCCTCTCCCTCTTCCTGCCGGTCGTCGCGCGGCACCAGCAGGGCGATGACGGCAAGGGCGGCGACGCCGATCAGGGTGACGGCGAAGAAGGTGGAGCGCCAGCCATAGGCCTGGCCGAGCCAGGTGCCGAAGGGGACGCCGAGGATGTTGGCCACCGTCAGCCCGGTGAACATGATGGCGATGGCGGAGGCCTTGCGGTCGGGCGCGACGAGGCCGGTGGCCACCACCGAGCCGACGCCGAAGAAGGAGGCATGCGCGAAAGCGGTCAGCACGCGGGCCGCCATCAGCGTCGCATAGTCGGGCGCCAGCGCACAGGCGAGGTTGCCGAGCGTGAAGACGACCATCAACGCCATGAGCAGGGTCTTGCGCGACCAGCGGCCGGTCAGCGCGCCGAGGATCGGCGCGCCGGCGACGACGCCGAGCGCATAGCCGGAGATGAGCAGGCCGGCGGCCGAGATCGTCACGCCGAGATCGGCGCTGACCTCGAGCAGCAGGCCCATGATGACGAATTCCGTGACGCCGATGCCGAAGGCACCGGCTGTGAGCGCGTAAAGGGCGAGGGGCATATCTGTTCTCTCGGCAATTGGCGATGGCAGGGGCGCGAAGGGTGGACGGCCCTGCTCCGCTAGATGGACGCTCCGCCATTGATGAATTAGAGTGCCGAAGATCAAAAAACCTTGGATTTGATTTCACAGATGGCACGGATCGACGTGAACCGCTTTGCGGAGATGGAGGTCTTCGTGCGGGTGGTGGAGACACAAGGCTTCTCCGCTGCCGCGCGCGACCTGAAGATGACGCCCTCGGCGGTCAGCAAGCTGATCGGCCGGCTGGAGGGCCGGCTCGGCACGCGGCTGGTGCGCCGCTCGACGCGGCGGCTGCAGGTGACGCCGGAAGGCAACGCCTTCTACGAGAGCAGCGTGCGCATCCTGGCCGACATGGCAGCGGCGGAACGCGAGGCGGCGGCCGGGGCCGCGCCGCGCGGCCGGCTGCGCATCAATTGCAACGTGCCCTTCGGCCAGCACCGGCTGGTTCCGCTGGTGCCCGAGTTCCTGGCGCGGCATCCGGAGGTCGCGGTCGACCTCGTGCTCACCGACCAGGTGGTCGATCTCATCGAGGAACGCGCCGATCTCGCCATCCGGGCGGGGCCGCTGGCCAATTCCAGCCTGATCGCCCGCAAGCTCGGCGAGACGCGCATGGCGGTGGTGGCTTCCCCCGGCTATCTGGAGGCGCATGGGCGGCCACGAACGCCGAGCGACCTCGAGCGCCACAACCTGCTCGGCTTCTGCTTCTCGCGCATCTATGAGGGCTGGCCTTTCAGCGGCCGGGACGGGCAGACAGTCACCGTGCCGCCCACCGGCCGGTCACTGATCAGCGACGGCGAGACGATGCGCCTAATGGCGCTCGCCGGTGCCGGCATCGCCCGCCATGCCCGCTGGCATGTGGGACCGGACATCGAGGCGGGCAGGCTCGTCGCGCTGCTGGAGGACCACAATCCCGGCGACACGGAGGCCGTGCACGCGGTCTATGTGGGCCAGGGCAAGTTCCTGCCGGCGCGGGTCAGGGCCTTTCTGGATTTTCTGGTGGAGAAGATCGACCTCGGTTGAGACCGGCCCGTGCAGCAGCCGTTGCGGTGCGTTTAGACCGGTTCACCGTTTCAAGGAAACGGTGTCCCGTTCTATCTCTTTGTTTTTCCGTATAAATGCTCTAGCGCGCGCCGAAGATCGCCGATCCGACGCGCACGCTGGTGGCGCCGAAGGCAACCGCCGTCTCGTAATCGCCCGACATGCCCATGGAGTATCTTTCGACGCCGGCCTCGCGCGCCAGCTTCTCCAGAAGCGCGAAGTGCGGACCCGGATTCTCGTCGGCCGGGGGGATGCACATCAGGCCTTCGATGGCGAGGCCGTATTCCTCGATGCAATGCCTGACGAAGGCGACGGCCTGGCGCGGGTCGATGCCGGCCTTCTGCTCCTCAAGCCCGGTATTGACCTGGACATAGAGCCGCGGGGTCCTGCCCTGCTTCTTCATCTCGGCGGCCAGCGCGCGGGCGATCTTCTCGCGATCGACCGTCTCGATGACGTCGAACAGCGCCACGGCATCCGCCGCCTTGTTGGACTGAAGCGGGCCGATGAGCCGCAGCTCGAGGTCGGGGAAATCCTTCTTCAGCGCCGGCCACTTGCCCTGTGCTTCCTGGACGCGGTTTTCGCCGAAGATGCGCTGGCCGGCCTCGATCACCGGGCGGATCGCCTCGGCGTCGAAGGTCTTCGACACGGCGACCAGCGTCACCGCGCCCTCGGGACGGCCCGCTGCACGCTCGGCGCCGGCGATCTTTTCCCTCACCGCGCGCAGATTCTCGACGGCCTTGCTCATGATGCTCGCTGTTTCCTCGCTTATGGCCCTGGCACGGCGCTGTAGGAGTTGACGCTTCGGCGAAACCATGGTGAAGGTCCGCCGTCAAAGTTTCCGCTTCTTATCTTGTGAAAATCCGCCCATGGCAACCGAACGTTACAATCCCCGCGTCTGTGAACCTCGATGGCAGAAGGCCTGGGACGAAGCCAAGCTGTTCGAAGCCCGCAACGACGACGGGCGGCCGAAATACTACGTGCTCGAGATGTTCCCCTATCCGTCGGGACGCATCCATATCGGCCACACGCGCAACTACACGATGGGCGACGTGGTGGCGCGCTACAAGCGGGCCAAGGGCTACAACGTGCTGCATCCGATGGGCTGGGACGCCTTCGGCATGCCGGCGGAAAACGCGGCGATGCAGAACAAGGTCCATCCCAAGGAATGGACCTACCAGAACATTGCCGTGATGCGCGACCAGTTGAAGACGTTCGGCCTGTCGCTCGACTGGAGCCGCGAGTTCGCCACCTGCGACGTGGATTATTACCACCGCCAGCAGATGCTGTTCGTCGATTTCTTCAAGAAGGGGCTGGTGAGCCGCAAGACCTCGAAGGTCAACTGGGATCCGGTCGACCAGACGGTGCTCGCCAACGAGCAGGTGATCGACGGGCGCGGCTGGCGCTCGGGCGCCGTGGTCGAGCAGCGCGAGCTGGCGCAGTGGTTCTTCAGGATCACCGACTACGCGCAGGACCTGCTCGACGCCATCGACGGCCTCGACCAGTGGCCGGAGAAGGTGCGCCTGATGCAGCGCAACTGGATCGGCCGCTCGGAAGGCATGGCAGTCCGCTGGGCGCTCGTCGAAGAGACGGCCCCCGAGGGCGAGAGCGAGCTCGAGGTCTATACGACCCGCCCCGACACGCTTTTCGGCGCCTCCTTCATGGCGATCGCCGCCGACCATCCGCTGGCCAAGAAGCTCGCCGCCGAAAACGCCGAGCTTGCCGCCTTCTGCGAGGAGTGCCGGCGCATGGGCACATCGGCGGCGGCGCTGGAGACGGCGGAGAAGAAGGGCTTCGACACCGGCGTTCGCGTCCGCCATCCTTTCGATCCGGACTGGACGCTGCCCGTCTACGTGGCCAATTTCGTGCTGATGGACTATGGCACGGGCGCCATCTTCGGCTGCCCCTCCGGCGACCAGCGCGACCTCGATTTCGCCAACAAATACGGCTTGCCGGTGACACCGGTGGTGATGCCGGAAGGCGCGGACGCCGCGACCTTCCAGATCACCGAGGAGGCCTATGTGGACGACGGCGTGATGATCAATTCGCGCTTCCTCGACGGCATGAGGCCGAAGGAGGCGTTCGAGGAGGTGGCAAGGCGCCTTTCGACGCAAACCATGGGCAACCGCCCGGTCGGCGAGCGCAAGGTGAATTTCCGCCTGCGCGACTGGGGCGTCTCGCGGCAGCGCTACTGGGGCTGCCCGATCCCGATGATCCATTGCACGGCGTGCGGCGTGGTGCCGGTGCCGAAGGCGGACCTGCCGGTCAGGCTGCCGGACGACGTCGACTTCGACCGGCCGGGCAACCCGCTCGACCGGCATCCGACCTGGAAGCACGTCAAATGCCCGAACTGCGGGGCCGAGGCGCGCCGCGAGACGGACACGATGGACACGTTCGTCGATTCGTCGTGGTATTTCGCGCGCTTCACCGCGCCGTGGGAGAACGATCCGACGGACCCGAAAGCCGCCAATGAATGGCTGCCGGTCGACCAGTATATCGGCGGCATCGAGCACGCGATCCTGCATCTGCTCTATTCGCGCTTCTTCATCCGCGCCATGCGCGACACCGGCCATCTGGCGCTCGCCGAGCCGTTCAAGGGCCTGTTCACGCAGGGCATGGTGGTGCACGAGACCTATCGTGCCGCCGACGGACGCTGGCTGGCGCCGACCGAGGTGCGGCTCGACGGTTCGGGCGAGGCGCGGACCGCGGTCGAGATCGCGACGGGCGAGCCGGTCGCCATCGGCTCGCTCGAGAAGATGTCGAAGTCGAAGAAGAACACGGTGAGCCCCGAGGACATCACCCACTCCTTCGGCGCCGACACCGCCCGCTGGTTCATGCTGTCGGATTCGCCGCCCGAGCGCGACGTGGAGTGGACGGATGACGGGGCGGCCGGCGCGCACCGCTTTGTCCAGCGCGTCTGGCGGCTCGTCTGCGATGCCGCGCCGCACATTCGCGATGCCGCCCCGCAGGCCGCCGGCGACGGCGCCGCCATGGCGATCTCCAAGGCTGCCCACAAGGCGCTGAAGGCGGTCGGCGAAGACATCGAGCGCCTCGCCTTCAACCGCGCCATCGCCCGCATCCACGAACTCGTCAACGATCTGCAGGAGCCGGTCGCAGCCCTCGGCGCCGGAGCCGACGAGGTTAGCCGCAAGGCGGCCCGCGAGGCGGTCGAGATCCTGATCCGCCTGGTCGCGCCCTTCATGCCGCATCTGGCCGAGGAGTGCTGGGCGGCCATGGGCGGCGAGGATCTGGTGGCCGCCGGCGCCTGGCCGGATTACGATCCCGCTTTGGTTGTCGACAACGAGATCGTGCTTCCCGTGCAGATCAACGGCAAGAAGCGCGGCGATTTGACAATTGCCCGCGACGCAGACCAATCTGCCGTCGAAGATGCGGTGCTGAAGCTCGATTTCGTGCAGAAGATCCTGAACGGCGCACCGCCGCGCAAGGTCATCGTCGTGCCGCAGCGCATCGTCAACGTGGTCGCCTGATTCGCTGCAGGCTCCATCCGATCCGGATTGCAAACAGGGGGTACCCTTGAACCCGACGTCTCGTGTCTCGCTTTTGACAGGTCTGGCGCTGGCGTTCGCCGTTGCCTCGGGCTGCACGGTGCGCCCCCTGCTCGCCACGCCGGACGTCGCTCCCGGCAGCGTGGCGGCTGCCCCGGCGCTGTCGTCGATCGCCGTCTCGCCGGTCGACACGCGCTATGCCCAAGAGGTGCGCAATCATCTGATCTTCCTGCTCAACGGCGGCGCAGGCCAGCCGGCCAACGCGCGCTACACGCTCGACCTGTCGGTGACGCGCTCCACCTCGGCCGCCGCGCAGATCCAGGTCGGTACCGACAACGAGCCGACCGCCGGCACGTTGACGATGATCGCCTCTTACACGATCAAGGACGGCCAGACCGCGCAGCCGGTCGCCACGGGGCGGCGTCAGGTCACCTCGGCCTATGATGTGCCGCGTCAGGAGTTCGCCGCCTTGCGTGCGGTCCGCGACGCGGAGGATCGTGCAGCCCGCGAACTGGCCGAATTGTTGCGTCTTGCTTTGGGCCAGGACTTGGCGCGGATCGGCGGACAGTCGTAATATCATGACAGGCGCAATTTTTGCGGGAAGCACAGGCATCCGTTCTTATTGCGCCGGCGTGTCATTGCGTCGTCACAGTGTTCGGTGAAACAGCCGTGTGGCATGATCTTCGATGCGGGCCGATTCTGTTGCTTCGAGCGGGTCTGGCTGGATGAGAGGATGGGGCAGAATGGCGGTTCTGCGAGGGACCGGGATGCTTCAGGGAGCGCTTCACCCATGGATCTTCACACGACGCTGACCTCCGTCGCAGCGGTGCTGGGAAACCGGGTTCTCGGGCGCGATCTCCATGCGCCGGGCAATGAGCACGTGGTCGATCAGCTGATCGCCGAGCGCACCACCCATTTGTCGCAGAATGCGTTGTGGCCGCTGGCCCAGCCCTTTCTCTATCGCTTCTTTCACTACCGGCAGGCCGTGTCGATGGCCGACGAGATCGCCGAATTGTCGGGCTGGGATTCGTTGAGCTACATCAGCAAGCTCCTGTCGCTGGATGTTTCGGCGACCGGCGTGGAGAACATCCCGCGCAGCGGCGGCTTCATCCTGGCGCCCACGCATCCGACGGGCATTGCCGACGGCATCGCGGTGTTCGATCTGATGCGTGAGCTGCGGACGGATCTCGCTATCTTCGCCAATCGCGATGCGTTGCGGGTCAATCCCCGCTTCCGCGACCTGATCATCCCGGTGGAGTGGCGCCCGGCGGAAAAATCGCACGCCAAGAGCCGCGACACGCTGGAGATGACGGCCAAGGCTTTTGCCGCCCGCAAGGCGATCGTCCTCTTCCCCTCCGGGCGCATCGCCTACTGGAACAAGGACAAGTTGACCGAGCGGCCGTGGCAGCCCTCGGTGGTGGCGCTGGCGCGGCGCTATGAGGTGCCGGTCGTGCCGGTCAACATCACGGCGCGCAACTCCGGCCTTTTCTATCTCCTGTCGCGCTATTCGAGCGAGCTGCGCGACATGACGCTGTTCCATGAGCTTCTGAACAAGAAGGGACGGGCGATCAGCATGGTCATCGGCAAGCCGATCGACCACCAGGAGCTGCTGTCGGGCGAGCCGGCCGACGTCGCCGCCCGCCTTCAGGAACACGCGGTCGAGCGTCTGCGCGAGAATCCCGAGGTCGAGTTCAAGTCGGCCGGTTAGAGCCACTAATGCCGTTTGCGGGCCGCGTTGATGCGCTCGTAGGCGATTTCGGCGGCGATGTCGTTGGTCGGCCGGTCCTGCGCCTCGGCCCGCTCGAAGATGTCGCGCAGCGTTTCGGGGATCTCCGCCACCTTGGCCATGGTCGCCTCGCGGTCGTAGCCGCCTGGGGCAAGTTCCGCAGCCACGTTGATCAGCCCCCCGGCATTGATGACGTAATCCGGCGCATAGAGCACGCCGCGCTGCATCAGCAGCCGCGCATCCTCGTGGCGGGCGAGCTGGTTGTTGGCGGCGCCGGCGACGATCCGGGCGCCGAGCGAGGGGATCGACGTCGCCGACAGGACGCCGCCCAGGGCACAGGGAGCGAAGACCTGCGCCGGCACGGCCAGGATGGCGTCCGTTGCGACCGGCTCGGCGCCGAACGTTTCGCCCGCCTTCCGGGTGCGTGCCGCGTCGATGTCGGCCACGGTGAGCCGCGCCCCCTCGGCGTGCAGCTTTTCGCAAAGCGTCCAGCCGACCGAGCCAAGGCCCTGCACGGCGACATGCACGCCATCGAGCCTGCCAACGCCGCGGTGCTTCAAAGCGGCCTTCAGGCCGAGGAAGACGCCATGCGCGGTGACCGGCGAGGGATTGCCGCTGCCGCCCACCGTGGTGCCGGTGACATTGGGCGTGCGGGCGCGCAGGAAATCGGCGTCGGCCACGGTGAAGCCGACATCCTCGCCGGTGAAGAACTGGCCCTCGAGCGCCGCCAGCATCTCGGCATAGGCCTCCAGCAGGGCCGGCGTCTTGTCGGTCTTCGGATCGGCGATGATCAGCGCCTTGCCGCCGCCGAAATCCATGCCGGCGACTGCCGATTTGAAGGTCATGCCGCGCGACAGGCGCAGCACATCGGTCAGCGCCGCCTCGAAGGTCTCGTGCGGCCATACGCGCGTGCCGCCGAGGCCCGGGCCGAGCGTGGTGTCGTGGATGGCGACGATGGCGTTGAGGCCGCGCTTCTCGTCGCGGCCGTGCCAGACGCGCTCGTGATCGTCGAACGCGTCCAGCCTGGATGCCTCTGCGGTGATGTCGGTGATCGCCAGCGTGGATTTGCCGACCGGCGTTTTGAGGCTCCGCGGAGCGTGGGTCTGCAGCATGTCATTCCTCCCGAACGACTTGTTTCGTAAGGAAATTTTAGCTGCATCGCCGGTTTTTTGATTGCGAAGTGTGCCCATCGAACGACCTTCCATTGCGCCGGCCGACGGATTTCATCGCAAATCTGTCGTCAGCCGTATCGGGCGTCCAGCGTCACCTCTATGGCGCCAAGCGCCTTCGAAACGGGACAGGATGCCTTTGCCTTGCCGGCGATCTCGAGAAATTTGTCCTCGTCGAGGCCTGGCACCTTGCCGACCAGCGTCAGGGCGCTCTTGACGATCTCGAAGCCACCGCCCTCGGCGGGCTGCAGGGTGACGTCCGCACGCACATCCAGCTTGTCGGCCGGCGTGCCGTTGCCCGCCAGCATGTGCGAGAGCTGCATGGCGAAACAACCGGCATGCGCGCCGGCGATCAGCTCTTCGGGATTGGTGCCGGTCTTGCCGGTCTCGTCCTCGAAGCGGGCCTTGAAGCCCAGCGGCAGGTCTTTCAGCGCGCCGCTCTGCGTGTCGAGGCTGCCGGAGCCCTCGACCAGCGATCCCTTCCAGGTGACGTCCGCATGCCGTTTCATTGCCATGGTCTTCTCCTCTTGGAAATAGAGCGTTGAATGGCGAAGGCCAGACTAGATGGCCTCGCCACGGAGCAGGCGCGGCGTGCCGGCGGCGAGACCGGCGGCCTGCTGGATGAAGTAACGCTTGAGGCCAGGCATCCGTTCAACCAGGCCGAGGCCGAAATCGCGCAGCGCCCGCACGGGCGCGATGTCGTTGGAAAAGAGGCGGTTCAGGACATCCGTCGTGGCGCCCATCTGCAGCGTGTCGAAGCGGCGCCAGCGCTCGTAGCGCTGCAGCACGTCGAGCGCGCCGATGTCCTCGCCGAGCCGCTCCGCCTCGACGACCACCTCGGCGAGCGCCGCCGCATCCTTGAAGCCGAGATTGAGGCCCTGGCCGGCGATCGGATGGATGCCATGCGCGGCATCGCCCGCCAGCGCGAAGCGCGGCTTGACGAAGTCGCGGGCCAGCGTGAGCCCGAGCGGCCAGGCGCGACGCGGGCCTTCGACGCGGATCTCGCCGAGCTTCAGGCCGAAGCGCAGCTCCAGCTCCTGTTCGAAGACGAGGTCGTTTTCCCTGACCAGGCGCTCGGCATCTGCCGTGCGCTCGGTCCACACGATCGAGGAGCGGTTGCCCTTGAGCGGCAGCGTGGCGAAGGGGCCGGCGGGCAGGAAATGCTCTTCCGCGCGGCCGTGGTGCGGGCGCTCATGGGCGACGGTGCAGACGATGCCCGACTGGCCGTAATCCCAATGCACCGTCTTGATGCCGGCCATGTCGCGCAGGCGCGAGCGCACGCCGTCGGCGGCGACCAGCAACCGCGCGCGGCAGGCGGTGCCGTCGGAGAGCCGTGCCTCCACATGGCCGCCCGTGTTGAAGAAGCCTTCGACGGCGACGCCCTCGATGATCTCGATGCCGCATTCGGCGGCGCGGGCGCGCAGCGCCCCGTTCAGATGGCGGTTCATCACCATGTGGGCGAAAGGTTCGCCCTCCTGCGCCTCGCCGCCGAAGGTGAGGAAGACCGGCCGGACGGGATCGGCGGTGCGCGAATCGGTGATGATCATCTCGGTGATCGGCTGCGCTTCGGGCTCGATCTCGTGCCAGCAGTCAAGCCGCTTGAGCATCCGGCAGGCGGCTGCGGCGATCGCCGAAGCGCGGCCGTCGCGCTGCCAGGCATCCTGCGGGGCCGCGTCGACGAGGGCGACCTTCAGGTTCGGCTGCGCGCGGCAGATCGAAACGGCGGTGGCGAGACCGACATAGCCTGCACCGGCGATCAGGATGTCCAATGTGCGCGATGAATTTTCCGTCGTGCCCTTGCTCTTGGCCATTGCGCCTGCTCCATTCATCACCACAAATTCTGCCTTGCCGGGCCCGCCGGAGGCGCCTTGACTCGGGCCGTGCCTTGGTCTTGGAAACCCGACAGCACCGTTATCGTAGATGCCGGAAGGGACCAATTTATGTCGTCGGCCATGCAAGACCTTCTTGCCATACTCGATCTTGAGCAGCTCGAACACAACCTGTTTCGTGGTCGCAGCCCGCAGTCTGCCTGGCAGCGCGTGTTCGGCGGCCGGGCGATCCGGTCGTGCCGATCATCTACGAGGTCGACCGCATCCGCGACGGCGGCAGCTTCACCACGCGGCGCGTGGTGGCCATCCAGCACGGCCACGCGATCTTCTCCCTGTCGGCCTCCTTCCAGAAGGATGAGTCGGGCCTCGATCACCAGATCCCGATGCCGCGGGACGTCACGCCGCCCGAGACGCTGCGCACGCAGCGCGAGTTTCTGCAGGAGTTCGGCGACCGCGTGCCGGAGAACATCCGCCGCTACTGGGCGCGCGAGCGGCCGATCGAGGTGCGCCCGGTGATGATCGAGCACTACACGAGCCGCGACAAGCTGCCGCCGTGCCAGGACGTCTGGATCCGCACCACGGGCCCGGTGCCGGACGACCGCGCGCTGCAGGCGGCGGTGCTTGCCTATCTCTCCGACATGACCCTGCTCGACACCGCGACCTTCGCCCATGGCCGCTCCGGCTTCGATCCGGACGTGCAGATGGCCAGCCTCGACCACGCCATGTGGTTCCATCGCCCGCACAAGCTCGACGGCTGGCTGCTCTACACGCAGGACAGCCCTTCGGCGCAGGGCGCCCGCGGCTTCTCGCGCGGCAGCATCTACGGCCTCGACGGCACATTGGTGGCCTCGGTGGCGCAGGAAGGGCTGATGCGCCTGCGCACCAAATAGGCAAATTTCGAAAAATGCCTATTTTTTGATCATCCGCCTTCGGCGCGTCGTTCCGGAGGCGTATTTGTGGTCGAATTTTTTCGTTGTTTTACAATGAATTGGTAAGCGTCAGACGCAACTGGCACGGCATTTGATTCTCCTTTGCCGTCGCGGTCCGCCTGCGGGTGAACGGCGATGCAGGCAACCCGCGGGAACCCGCAAGAGCAAAGGTGAACTGCCATGAAAATCGTGATGGCGATCGTCAAGCCCTTCAAACTCGAGGCCGTGCGCGAAGCGCTGACGGGCCTCGGCATTCAGGGCCTCACCGTGACCGAGGTGAAGGGCTATGGGCGACAGAAAGGGCATACCGAGATTTATCGCGGCGCCGAATACGCCGTGACCTTCCTCCCCAAGGTCAAGATTGAAGTCGCTGTCGATGACGATCTGGTCGACCGCACCGTCGAGGCGATCGCCGAGGCTGCCCGCACCGGGCAGATCGGCGACGGCAAGATTTTCGTCCACGCGCTCGACAAGGCGGTGCGTATCCGTACCGGCGAAACCGATACCGACGCGCTCTAGCTGTCGATCTGGTGGGGCGATCCGCCCTGACGGATAGGGCCATCCGTCGGGACCGCGCCACCGGGGCCAGCCATTTCGACTCCAAGGAGAAAGCAATGAACATTCGATCCAACATCGCGCGGTCCGCGCGAACCGCCTTGCTGGGCATGCTTGCCCTCAGCGCTCTGGGCACCGCCGCGGCGTTCGCTCAGGAAACCGCGCCGGCAGAGGTCATGGACAAGGGCGACACGGCCTGGATGATGACATCCAGCCTGCTCGTCCTCTTCATGACGATGCCGGGGCTCGCCCTCTTCTACGGCGGCCTCGTCCGCTCCAAGAACATGCTCTCGGTCCTCATGCAGTGCACGATGATCGCCGCCGTGGTGATGGTGGTGTGGGTCCTGTGGGGCTATTCCTTCGCCTTCGGCGGCGGCACCAATCCCTTCTGGGGCGGGTTCGGCAAGCTGTTCCTGGCCGGGGTGACCGCCGATTCGACGGCCGCCACCTTCACCGACGGCGTGGTTCTGCCGGAATATGTCTTCATCTGCTTCCAGATGACCTTCGCCGTCATCACCCCGGCGCTCATCGTCGGCGCCTTCGCCGAGCGAATCAAGTTCTCGGCGGTGATGCTGTTCACGGTGCTGTGGGTCACCTTCGTCTACTTCCCGATCGCCCATATGGTCTGGGACGGCTCGGGCTACCTCTTCAACCTCGGCGCGCTTGATTTCGCCGGCGGCACGGTCGTCCACATCAATGCGGGCATCGCCGCGCTCGTCGGCGCGCTGATGGTCGGCAAGCGTGCCGGCTACGGCACCGACAACATGGCGCCGCATTCCATGACGCTGACCATGGTCGGCGCGGCGATCCTGTGGGTGGGCTGGTTCGGCTTCAACGCCGGCTCGAATCTCGAGGCCAATGGCGGCGCTGCGCTCGCCATGATCAACACCTTCGTGGCGACCGCCGGCGCGGCGATCTCCTGGGCTGCGATCGAAAGCTTTACGCGCGGCAAGGCCTCCATGCTCGGCGCCGCTTCGGGCATCGTCGCCGGCCTCGTGGCCGTGACACCGGCCTGCGGCACGGTGGGCCCTGTCGGCGCCATCGTCCTCGGCGCCATCGCCAGCGCGATCTGCTACTACTTCGTGGCGGTGGTGAAGGTGAAGATGGGCTACGACGATTCGCTCGACGTGTTCGGCGTGCACGGCATCGGCGGCATCGTCGGCGCCATCGGCACCGGCATCTTCACCGCGCCGAGCCTCGGCGGCACCGGCGGCGAAGACTTCTCGATCGCCTCGCAGGTGTGGATTCAGATCGTCGCCGTTCTCGTCACCATCGTCTGGTGCGGCATCATCTCGGCCATTCTCTACAAGGTCGTCGACGCCGTGGTCGGCCTGCGTCCGACGGAAGAAGCCGAGCGCCAGGGCCTCGACCTGACCTCGCACGGCGAAGTCGCCTATCACTCCTGAGCCTGACCTGGTGGTCTGACCGAAACAGATGGTGCCCATCTGTTTCGGCAAGTCAGCCCGCTAGCTTTCGATCTGGTGCGCGGGAAGCCGCGCACCCACCCCTTCCTTCGGCCCGGCTCGTCCGGGCCTTTTTTTGTCCGCCTCGGCCGGAGAAATCGGCCCGCAACCCGGCATGGTTAATGCCGCCTTAACCTTCCCCTCGCTAGTTTCGGGCAAAGCAATCCTGGCGGCCCTGCGTCGCCGGCAACGCGCGAGCGGAGAATTATGCGCATGAGTTCCGGGTCTTCCGCATTTCTTGCGACGGGTGACAACGCCTATGGGCTGCACGGCTTCCTGCGCCGCCAGGCGGCGCGGCTTGCCGGGGTGGCGCTGCTGGCCTTCGTCGCCTTCGCACTGGCGAGCCTTGCCACGTGGAATGTGGCGGATCCGAGCTTCAGCCACGCCACCGCCAACCCGGTCACCAACGCGATGGGCTACCCGGGCGCGGTGTTCGCAGATCTGGCCATGCAGTTCTACGGCCTGGCCGCGGTGATCGGCCTCGTGCCGGCGGTGATCTGGGGTGCACTGCTCCTGCTCGGGCGCGAGCTCGACCGTCCGCTGAAGCGGGCCGGCGCCTGGTTCGTCGGCGCGATCCTGGCGGCGGCGGTCGTCGGCGCCTTCGCGCCGCCGGCCACCTGGCCGCTGCCGAGCGGACTCGGCGGCGTGCTTGGCGATATGCTTCTCTCGCTGCCGGCAAAATTCATCGGCAACTATCCGGGGGGCTTCCTCGGCTTCCTCATCGCCGCGGTGCTTTCGCTGCCCGGCGGCTGGCTGCTGCTGTTCGGTTCCGGTGTCCTGTCGCGTCCGGAGGGCGATCCCTTCGTGACGGAAGCCGACGACGGGCCCGCCTATGACGACCTGGACGACGAGGAGGACAGCGGCGGCTCCGTCGTCCTCGGTTACCTGGCACACTGGTGGCTGTCGCTGTGCGCCTTCTTCCGGCGCAATCTCGGCGGCCGCGGGACGTATCGCGAGGAGCGCGCCTATCACGCGCCGGCCGGCGACGATGACGACGTGCCGTTCGACGATTTCGACATGGATGCGCGCGTCGAGCCCGATTTCGACGACGAGCCGGTGATGGCGCGCCGCCCGGCGGGCGATCAGGAATATGTCGCTCTGCAGCGGCAGGCGCAGGGCGAGCCGGTCCAGCCCGCCCGCCCGGTGGCGGAAAAGCGCGTCGACAATCCCGCGCCGCGCCCGGTGGAAGGGGCGCGGGTGCGCCGCGAAGCGCAACCCTCCTTCCTCGACAACGGCGTCTTCGAGCTGCCGCAGCTTCATCTGCTCGCCGAGCCCAAGGCATCGGCGCGCGATCCCATGCTGTCGAAGGAGGCACTGGAACAGAATGCGCGCCTGCTCGAGGGCGTGCTCGAGGATTTCGGCGTCAAGGGCGAGATCATCCATGTGCGGCCGGGCCCGGTCGTCACGCTCTACGAGCTGGAGCCGGCACCCGGCATCAAGTCGTCGCGCGTCATCGGCCTTGCCGACGACATCGCCCGTTCGATGAGCGCCATCGCCGCCCGCGTCGCCGTGGTGCCGGGGCGCAACGCGATCGGCATCGAATTGCCCAACTCGACGCGCGAGACGGTCTATCTGCGCGAGCTGCTGGCCAGCCGCGATTTCGAGACCAGCAAGGCGAAGCTGGCGCTGGGCCTCGGCAAGACGATCAATGGCGAGGCGGTGATCGCCGACCTCGCCAAGATGCCCCACCTGCTCGTCGCCGGCACCACCGGTTCGGGCAAGTCGGTGGCCATCAACACGATGATCCTGTCGCTGCTCTACCGCATGACGCCGGAGCAGTGCCGCCTGATCATGATCGATCCGAAGATGCTGGAACTGTCGATCTATGACGGCATCCCGCATCTGCTCACCCCGGTCGTGACCGACCCCAAGAAGGCGGTCGTGGCGCTGAAGTGGACGGTGCGGGAGATGGAAGACCGCTACCGCAAGATGTCCAAGGTGGGCGTGCGCAACATCGAGGGCTTCAACCAGCGCGTCGTCGCCGCCAGGAAGAAGGGCGAGACGATCACCCGCACGGTGCAGACGGGCTTCGATCGCGAGACGGGCGAGGCGATCTACGAGAGCGAGCATCTCGATCTCGACCCGATGCCCTTCATCGTCGTCATCATCGACGAGATGGCCGACCTGATGATGGTCGCCGGCAAGGACATCGAGGGCGCGGTGCAGCGCCTGGCGCAGATGGCGCGCGCCGCCGGCATCCACGTCATCATGGCGACACAGCGCCCGTCGGTCGACGTCATCACCGGCACGATCAAGGCCAATTTCCCGACCCGAATCTCGTTCCAGGTGACGTCGAAGATCGACAGCCGGACGATCCTCGGCGAGCAGGGCGCCGAGCAGCTTCTCGGCATGGGCGACATGCTCTACATGGCCGGTGGCGGGCGCATCCAGCGCGTTCACGGCCCGTTCGTCTCCGACAACGAGGTGGAAGGCATCGTCTCGCATCTGAAGGTGCAGGGCGTGCCGGACTACCTTGATGCCGTCACCGAGGACGATGAAGAGGATGAAGACGGCCCGAGCGGCGGCGGCAGCGGCGGGGGCGGCAATCTCGGCGATTCGGACGATCCCTACGATCAGGCGGTGGCGGTGGTGCTGCGCGACGGCAAGGCCTCGACGAGCTACATCCAGCGCCGCCTCGGCATCGGCTACAACCGCGCCGCCTCGATCATCGAGCGCATGGAGGACGAAGGCATCGTCGGCCCGGCCAACCATGCCGGCAAGCGCGAGATCCTCGTGCCGACCGAGCAGGACGAGGTGTGACCGCCTGGCGGTGGAACCGTTGGCGGGCGAGGGGGTTCTCCAGACAGCCCAATTTCAGCCCAACTGGGCGGCTATCGGGAGGACGAATGTGGAGATCGAGTAGAATGAAACATCGGGTAGCCGATTATCTGAGGCGTCGGGCGGCGGTCGCCGCCGCCCTGTTCCTGGCGCTGTGCGTCGTGCCTGCCGCTTCCGCGGCCGCCGCGCCCGACAGTGCGCAGCGCATCGCCTCGCATTTTTCCAGCGTGCGCACCATGACCGGCGAGTTCGTCCAGTTCGGGCCGCGCGGCGAGCAGACCGGCGGCAAGTTCTACATCGAGCGGCCGGGCAAGATCCGCTTCGACTACGAGGCGCCCTCGGGCTTCCGGGTCACCTCCGACGGCAGCTCGGTGGTGATCTTCAACAAGAAGCTGAACACGGCCGATCTTTATCCCCTGTCGAAGACGCCGTTGAAGCTGCTTCTCGACGAGCGCATCGACCTGTCGGGCAACAAGGTGGCCTCGGTCAAGGAAGACACCGATCTGACCACCATCAAGCTCGTCGACAAGTCGGTCTTCGGCAATGCGACCATCACCATGATGTTCGATTCGAAGTCCTACGACCTGCGCCAGTGGACCATCACCGATGCCCAGGGCAAGGACACGACGGTGATGATCTTCAACGTCCGGCAGGGCGTCACCTTCGATCCGAGCGTGTTCAAGATCGACTATCGCCGCGTCGACGAGATCAGCCGCAAGAACCGCTGAAGCAAGGGCCGGCTGCGCTTCGCCGGGCTGTGGACAGCGCGGTCTTTGGCGCTGCGGAGCTGCGCGGCGCTTGTCATTGGCGCGGCGAGCGGGCAATTTGCGCCGCGCCATCACAGTCCGGACCTTGCAATGCCCTTCTCCATCGCCACCTGGAACATCAACTCCGTGCGGCTGCGCATGCCCATCGTGCAGCAGTTCCTCGAGCGTCACAGGCCGGATGTGCTCTGTCTGCAGGAGACCAAGTGTCCTGACGACCAGTTTCCCTCTGCCGCCTTCCGCAAGCTCGGTTACGAGCATATGGCGATCAACGGCCAGAAGGGCTATCACGGCGTCGCCACCGTCTCGCTGAGGCCGCTGGAGCTTGTCGAGAAGCGCGAGTTCTGCCGCATGGGCGACAGCCGGCACGTCTCCGTCTCGGTCGATGCGGGCGGGCGCCGGGTGCTCCTGCACAATTTCTACGTTCCGGCTGGCGGCGACGAGCCCGATCCCGACATCAACCCGAAATTCCGCCACAAGCTCGACTTCCTCGAGGAGATGCATGCCGTGGAAGCGCAGGAGGACGGAGATTCGGGCACGGTGCTCGTCGGCGATCTCAACATCGCGCCGCTCGAGACGGACGTCTGGTCGCACAAGCAGCTTCTGAAGGTCGTCAGCCACACGCCGGTCGAGACCGAGGGGCTGGAGCGGCTGCGGCATCGGGGCGGCTGGGTCGACCTGATGCGGCAGAAGATCCCGCCGGAAGAGAAGATCTTCACCTGGTGGAGCTATCGGGCGCGCGACTGGGACATCTCCGACCGCGGCCGGCGGCTCGACCACATCTGGTCGTCGCCCAATCTGTCACCGGCCTTGAACCGCATCGAGGTGCTGCGCGAGGCACGCGGCTGGGAGCGGCCGTCCGACCACGTTCCCGTGCTCGCCGGCTTCGATTTCGGTTAGATTCACGGGGGTCGATGACCGCCCCTCACCCTTACCCTCTCCCCGCTGGCGGGGAGAGGGAGGCATTGACGTTGCGGCCATCTTCCTTCTCCCCGCTGGCGGGGAGAAGGTGCCGGCAGGCGGATGAGGGGCGGGTGCCAGCGTCGGAACCATCGACGGGCCGGCAGTTCTACTCGATCAGCCGCGAGGCGACGCGCTCCATGCGGGCGATCATCGCCTGGAGGTTCGCGGCAATGCGCTTGTGCAGGTGCATCGCCGTCTCGGGGAACTCTTCGAGGATGCGATGGAAGGTCGACCGGCTGAGGCGGATCAGGCGCGTCTCCGTCTCCGTCATGGCGCTGGTCATGCGCCGCCCCTCGGTGATCAGGGCCAATTCGCCGAGAATCGCGCCGGGGCCGAGCCGCTCGATCACCTGGCGCTGCTCGTCGCGCTCCGTGTACAGGGTGACGCTGCCGGAGGCGATGATGAAGGCGCAGTCGGCCGTCGCGCCTTCCCCATAGATATCGCGTCCGGCGCCAAGCGTCATGCTTTCAGCGCCGAAGGCCATGAGGCGCAACTGCTCCCGCGTGAACCCTTCAAACAGACCCACGCCGGACAGAACGCGAATGTCATCGTCCAGCGCCATTGACGTCGTCCCCGACCCGCTCCCCCAAATCCCCGCGCGCCCTCATGGCGCTCTCTCAGGGAACGAGCTTGTAACCACCGCTTTCTGTCACAAGAATTTCGGCTTTGGAAGGATCGCGCTCGATCTTTTGCCGGAGACGATAGACGTGGGTCTCAAGCGTGTGCGTAGTCACTCCGGAATTGTAGCCCCAGACCTCCTCGAGCAGCACATCGCGGGTCACCACCTTCTGTTCGGCGCGGTAGAGATATTTGATGATGGCCGCTTCCTTTTCGGTGAGGCGGATCTTGCCGCCGCGCTCGTCGATGAGCAGCTTCTGCGAAGGCTTGAACGTGTAGGGCCCGACGGAGAAGGTCGCGTCCTCGCTCTGTTCGTGCTGGCGCAGCTGGGCGCGGATTCGCGCCAAAAGCACCGCAAAGCGGAACGGCTTGGTGACGTAGTCGTTGGCACCGGCTTCCAGGCCGAGGATCGTGTCCGAATCGGTGTCCTGTGCGGTCAGCATGATGATCGGCGCGCGGTAGCCGCCCTTGCGCAGCAGCTTCACCGCCTCGCGGCCATCCATGTCGGGCAGGCCCACATCCATGATCAGGATGTCGATGATCGCGTTGCGCGCCGTCTGGATGCCCTTCGTGGCGGTGGCCTCCTGGAGGATGTCGAATTCCTCGTAGAGCGCCAGTTGCTCGACCAGCGTTGCGCGGAGGTCTTCGTCGTCATCGACGATGAGAATTGTGCGTGACGTCATGTTTCAGTCCACTATCCAGGAAAAAGCCTGCCGGTTCAAATGGAAATGCTGGATTGACCAATCCAGCTTTATGCGGAACGTGATACTGCGAAAAGACCATGGCGAACATTTGTTCCACAGGGCGGGTGATAAGCCAAGAGGCACGGAGTTCGAGGAATGCGGGGCAAAGCCGGCAAAAAGGTGAAGCTGATCGAGGTGCGCCGCCGCCCCGGATGCCGCACGCAGGGGCTCGTCTCGGCCGGCCCTTTCGTCTTCCCCTGCGCGCTCGGGCGCGGCGGCACGACCATATCGAAACGGGAAGGGGACGGCGCAACGCCCGCCGCGGGAATGCGGCTGCTGTGGGGCTATTTCCGCCCCGACCACGCGCCTTCAGGACCTCCGGTGTCGCCGCTCACCCTCACCCCTATCGGTGCGCGCGACGGCTGGTGCGATGCGCCGGCAGACCGCAACTACAACCGCCCGGTGCGGCTGCCTTATCCGGCGAGCCACGAGCGGATGCGGCGTGACGATGTGCTGTACGATGTCTGCATGGTGACCGATTGGAACATGCGGCCGACGATCCGCGGGCGCGGCAGCGCCATTTTCCTGCACATCGCCAAGCCGGGCTTCCTGCCGACCGAGGGATGCATCGCCGTGTCGCCGCGCGCCATGGCGCGGCTCCTGCCGATGATCGGCCGCGACACGCGGATCAAGGTGTATCGCTGAGGCGTGCCGGCCGGCCGCCCTCATCGCGCCATGGCGTGGTACTCCTCGTTGGGATGCATGTCGACGGCGGCAGCCAGGCGGTTCGACATGTTGAAGAAGCCGGCGACGGCGGCGATGTCCCAGATGTCGCGCTCCGAGAAACCGGCCTCGCGCAGCCCCTGGCGGTCGGCTTCCTCGATCTTGCCGGGCGCCTCGGTCAGCTTCACCGCGAAGTCGAGCATCGCCTTCTGCCGCGGATCGAGCCTGGCCGCACGGTAGTTCATCACCATCATCTCGCCCAGCACCGGGTCGCCGGAAAGCTGGCGCACGGCCGCGCCATGCGCGGTCAGGCAATAGAAGCATTGGTTCACGCTGGAGACGGCCACGGCGATCATCTCGCGCTCCAGCTTGCTCAGTCCCGAATCGCCGAGCATGAGGTCGTTGTACATCTGCGAGAAGGCGTCGAGCTTGGCCTCGTCGAAGGCATAGGCAAGAAGGACGTTCGGCACCATGCCGAGTTTTTCGCGGCATTTTGCAAAATAGGCCTCGGTTTTGTCGCTCAAGCCCTCCAGGGGAGGAAAATGCAGTGCGGTGACAGGCTTCGACATGGTGCAGATACCCTTTCGACAGGATTTGCGGTGTATTCAGCCTGCACGGAGCGATGACGGGTCGTCAAACAGCTTTCGTCTGCATACGATAGATGAGTTTGGTCAACCAACAGGGAAGTTTCGGCATGGTAGCCAAGGCAAAGACCTCCAAAACCGCTCGAAAAGGCGAGCCGAAGGGCAGGGCGGGAGGTGTCGAATGCCTGCATCAGCTCATTTTGTCGCGGACGCCTGCCGAAGATCTGCAATCCTACGACGACGCCGCGCTGGTCCGGACCGCCGAGCTGGTGACGGCGGCGGTCGAGGCTCACCAGCCCGGCCACAGCGTGCAGCGGGTCAACAACAGTTCGGGCGTCGAACGGTTCGGCCGGCAGGTCACCACGGTCACCGTCGTCAACGACAACATGCCGTTCCTGTTTGATTCCGTGCTCGGCGAGCTCAGCGATTCGGCCGGCGAGCCGACGCTCGTCCTGCACCCGGTGCTTTACGTCAGGCACGGCAGGAAGGGCGTCGAGGAAATCGCCGGCGATGCGGCGTCGACGAAGCCTGCGGCGGACCTTGCCAAGATCAGCGTCATCCATGTGCACCTGCCGCGCCTGTCAGACGAGGAGTGCAAGGCGCTCGAGGGGCGGCTCGCCCACATGCTGAAGCAGGTGCGCGCCGCGGTCACCGACTGGAAGCCGATGCTGGCCCGCCTCGACCAGGAGATCACCGAGCTGCGCTACGCACCGGTGCCGCTCGAACAGGAGGCGGTGGCCGAGGCCATCGCCTTCCTCGAATGGCTGCGCGACGACAACTTCACCTTCCTCGGCATGCGCGAGTTCCGCTACACGGGCGGCGAGAAGAGCGGCACGCTGGAGCGCTCGCACAAGAAGGGGCTCGGCATTCTGGCCGATCCCGACGTGCTGGTTCTGAGGCGCGGCACGGAAGCCGTCTCCACGACGCCCGAGATCCGCGCCTTCCTGCACGGCCCCGATCCCCTGATCGTCACCAAGGCGAACGCCAAGTCGGTCGTCCACCGGCGCGCCTATCTCGACTATATCGGCGTCAAGACCTTCAGCGCCGAAGGCAAGCTGACCGGCGAATTGCGCATCGTCGGCCTGTTCACGTCGACCGCCTACACGCGCTCGGTGATGAAGATCCCCTATCTGCGCTCCAAGGCCGAGGCGGTGATCGCCAAATCCGGCTTCGCGCCGACCGATCATTCCGGCAAGGCGCTGATCAACGTGCTGGAATCCTATCCGCGCGACGAGCTGTTCCAGATCGGCGTGCCGATCCTGCGCAAGCACGCCGAGGCGATCCTGGCGCTCGGCGAGCGCCCGCGGGTGCGGGCCCTCTACCGGGTCGACCAGTTCGACCGGTTCGTCTCGGTGCTCGTCTTCGTGCCCCGCGACCGCTACGATTCGCAGGCGCGCGTCGACATCGGCACCTATCTGAAGACCGTCTTCAAGGGGCGTGTGTCGGCCTATTACCCGGCGTTCCCCGAAGGCATGCTGGCACGCGTGCATTTCATCATCGGGCGGTCCGGCGGAAAGACGCCGCGCATCGAGACCGAGACGCTGGAAGCCGGCATCCGCAACATCGTGCGCACCTGGGACGACGCGCTGCAGGAGGCAGTCGAGACGACCGGGACGGACCCCCGCTTCGCCCGCATCGCCGCGGCTTTCCCCGAGAGCTACCGCAACGGCTTTTCGGCCGAGACGGCGCTCATCGACGCCGAGCGCATGTCGGTGCTTTCGGACGAGAACCCGATCGCCATCGACTTCCACCGGCACCCGGATCAGGAGCCGCACCAGGCGGTGCTGAAGATCCATCATCACCGCACGCCGGTGCCGCTGACGCAACGCGTTCCGCTGCTCGAGAACATGGGCTTCCGCGTCATCAGCGAGCGCACCTTCGAGGTCGGCGACGGCGACGACAAGGAGACCGCCCAGGTCTTCATCCACGACATGGAACTGGAGAATGCCTTCGACGGGCCGATAGACCTGTCCGACGACGGGGCGCTGTTCGAGGAGCTGTTCCTGTCCGTCTGGCGGCGCGAGCAGGACGACGACCGCCTCAACGCGCTGGCGCAGACGGCCAGGCTGCGCGCCGCCGAGATCGCCATCCTGCGCGCCTACAGCCGCTATCTCCAGCAGGCGAGCATTCCGCAGAGCCAGGATTTCATCGCCGGCACGCTGAACCGCTACCCGCACATCGCGCGGAAGCTGTTCTCGCTGTTCGTCCTGCGCTTCGATCCAGCTGCCGCCAGTCGTCCCGAAGCGGAGAAGGAAGAGGAGGCCGTCGTCGCCGCGATCGGCACCGACCTCGACCGCGTGCCGAATCTCGACGACGACACCATCATCCGCCGCTTTTTGAACCTGATCCAATCGACGCTGCGCACCAACCATTATGCGCCGGGGGCGCAGGGCGCGGCGCGGTCGCTGGCGCTGAAGTTCGATTCGAGGGCGATCACCGGCCTGCCGCAGCCGAGGCCCTGGCGTGAGATCTTCGTCTACGGCCAGGAGGTCGAGGGCGTGCATCTGCGCTTCGGCCCGGTGGCGCGCGGCGGCCTGCGCTGGTCTGACAGGGCGCAGGACTACCGCACCGAAGTGCTCGGCCTTGTCAAGGCGCAGCAGGTGAAGAATGCCGTCATCGTGCCGGTCGGCGCCAAGGGCGGGTTCTATCCGCGGCGCCTGCCCGCCGGCGGCAGCCGCCAGGAGGTGTTCGAGGCAGGCCGGGCGGCCTACATCAACTTCGTCTCCAGCCTCTTGTCGATCACCGACGACCTCGACGGCGCCAAGGTGGTGCCGCCCGAGGGGGTCATCCGCCACGATGCCAACGACCCCTATTTCGTGGTCGCCGCCGACAAGGGCACGGCGACCTTTTCCGACACGGCCAACGAGATCAGCCAGGTGCATGGTTTCTGGCTCGACGACGCCTTCGCGTCCGGCGGCTCGGCCGGCTACGATCATAAGAAGATGGGGATCACCGCCCGCGGCGCCTGGGAGGCGGTGAAGCGGCACTTCCGCGAGATGAACCGCGACATCCAGAATGAGCCCTTCACGGCGGTCGGCGTCGGCGACATGTCGGGCGACGTGTTCGGCAACGGCATGCTCCTGTCGCACTCGACCAGGGTGATCGCCGCTTTCGACCATCGCGACATCTTCATCGATCCGGATCCCGACCCGGCGATCTCCTATGCCGAGCGCAAGCGGCTGTTCGATCTGCCGCGCTCGAGCTGGCAGGACTACGACGCCTCGAAGCTCTCCAAGGGCGGCATGATCGTCTCGCGGTCGCAAAAGTCGATCACGCTGAGCAGGGCGGCGGCCGATGCCATTGGCCTCGCCGAGACCACCGCCTCGCCGACCGAGATCATGACGGCGATCCTCAGGGCGCCGGTCGATCTCCTGTGGTTCGGCGGCATCGGCACCTATGTGCGGGCAAGCTCCGAATCGAACCAGGAGGTCGGCGACCGCGCCAACGATCCGATCCGCATCACCGCGCGCGAGGTGGGAGCGAAGGTCATCGGCGAGGGCGCCAATCTCGGCGTCACCCAGCTCGCCCGCATCGAGTTCGGCCTGAAGGGCGGACGCTGCAACTCGGATGCCATCGACAATTCCGGCGGTGTCAATTCGTCCGACGTCGAGGTCAACATCAAGATCGCGCTGGCGGCCGCCATGCGCGGCGGCTCGCTGGAGCGCCCGGCGCGCAACCGGCTGCTCGCCGACATGACCGAGGAGGTGGCGAAGCTGGTGCTGGCCAACAATTACCAGCAGACGCTCGCCATCTCGCAGGTCGAGCGGCGGGGCATGACCGAACTGCCGCACCAGGCACGCATGATGGTGCTGCTCGAGCAGCGCGGCCTGCTCGACCGGGCGGTGGAGTTCCTGCCTGGGCCGCAGCAGCTCGCCGATCGCGAAAGCCGCGGCGAGCCGCTGACACGCGCCGAGATCGGCGTGCTGCTCGCCTACGCCAAGATCGTCCTGTTCGACGAGATCGTCGCCAGCAAGGTGCCGGACGAGCCGCATCTGGAAGCCGATCTTCTCGGCTATTTCCCCGAGCGCATGGCGAAAAAATACGAGGCGGAGATCCGTGGTCACCGGCTGAGGCGCGAGATCGTCGCGACCGAGCTCGCCAACGACGTCATCAATCGCGGCGGCCCGAGCTTCGTTACCCGCCTGCAGGACGTGACGGGCCGTCCGGCGGCCGACATCGTCGCCGCCTTCACCGTGGTGCGCGAGGGCTTCGATCTGCCGGCCGTCTACGCCGCCATCGATGCGCTCGACAACAGGATCGACGGGGCGGCGCAGCTCGAGCTCTACCAGATCGTCTGGCGGCTGATCTATTCCGCCACCTCCTGGCAGCTCAAGAACGAGACGGCCCATGCACCGCTCGGCGAGCGGGTCGAGCGCCTGCGTAGGGCGCGTGCGGCGCTGGAGCCGAGAATGAAGGCGATGCTGCCGGCGGTGATCCGCGAGCATCTCCTGACGCGGTCGGGCCAGCTCGTCGCGGCCGGGGCGCCGGAGAAGCTGGCCGAGCGGCTCGCCTTCCTCGAGGTGGCCGAGATGGTGCCGGACATCGCGCTGGTGGCCGACAAGGCGAAGGCCGATCTTGCCAAGGCGGCGGAGGTCTTCTTCGGCATCATGGAAGCGTTCCGCATCGGCCGCATCGAGGAAGCGGCCAACGCGATCGTGCCGACCGATTATTACGATGGGCTGGCGCTGTTCCGGGCGATGGACATGATCAGCGCGGCGCGGCGCGGCATGGCGATCGCGGCGCTCAGCGAGCACAGCAAGGCGAACGATCCCGCCGGCAAATGGGTGGAGAGCGGCGGCGAGCACGTGGTGCGGGTGCGCGAGCGCCTGCAGTCATTGGTCGAAGGCGGCGAGATCACCGTTTCGCGGCTGACCGTGGCTTCGGGACTGATGAGCGATCTGAGTGTGTGAGGCTTCTTGGGTCAGGTGATGCCCTGTCGCACCCTCTTTGCGCTGCCGAACATCTCCCCGCTTGTGGCAGAGAAGTTTGCTTCTGGCGACGGGTTACCCCCACCCCTTACCCCTCCCCTCAAGGGGGAGGGGGATGATGAAGCGCTGCACCTTTCTTCCCTCCCCCTTGAGGGGAGGGACCGAGGGTGGGGGTCGCAGGCGGAGCCTGCAGGAAAGACCATAGGCCATTACCTGCGCTCGATGGGGCGATCATCCCGGAACGGACGTTGGACCTTTTCTGCAGGGCCACACGATTGGCAAATCCGGCAATCTCAGCCAATCTCCGCCCTAGAGGGGGAGATGCCCGGCAGGGCAGAGGGGGGCAAGACGCGCTCGACATGAACCGGGAAAACGCCTCTGTCGCCGGACAGGCCGGCCCGGATGTCGCCGTGCCCCGTCGCGGCATCTGGGGCTGGATGCTGTTCGACTGGGCGCAGCAGCCGTTTCACACGCTCATCATCACCTTCGTCTTCGCGCCCTATTTCGCCTCCGCCGTCGCTCCGGACGCGGCGCGCGGGCAGGAGTTGTGGGGCCTTGCCACCGGCCTTGGCGGGCTCGCCATCGCGCTGTCCTCGCCGGTGCTTGGCGCCATCGCCGATGCCACCGGGCCGCGCAAGCCGTGGATCTTCGTCTTCTCGCTCGTCGGCGTCCTGGCCTGCGCCTCGCTCTGGTTCGCCCTTCCGGGCGCCGGGCACGCCGGGCTGGTCCTGATCGCCGTGGCGCTCGCCGTGTTCGGCATGGAGTTCGCAGCCGTTTTCAACAACGCGATGATGCCCGACCTCGTGCCGCGGTCCGAGCTCGGGCGGCTGTCCGGCTCGGCCTGGGGCCTCGGTTATGTGGGTGGGCTTTTTTCGCTCGTCCTGGTGCTCGGCTTCATGGCGGCCCAGCCGGAGACCGGGCGCACGCTGCTCGGCCTGAAGCCGATCCTCGGCCTCGACCCAGCGCTGCGCGAGGGCGACCGGGCGGCGGGCCCGCTGACGGCGCTTTGGTACGGGCTGTTCGTCCTGCCGATGTTCCTGTTCACGCCCGACGCAGCACGCCGCAAGGCTGCCGCCGGCGCGATCCGCGAGGGGCTTGCCCGACTTGCCGGCACAGTGCGCCGGCTGCCCGGCGAGCGCAGCTATTTCAGCTTCCTGATGTCGTCGATGTTCTACCGCGACGCGCTCAACGCGCTCTATGCGTTCGGGGGCATTTATGCGGCGGGCGTCCTGTCCTGGTCGATCACGCAGATCGGCCTGTTCGGCATCCTCGCCAATGTCACGGGCGCCCTCGGCGCCTGGCTGGGCGGGCGCATGGATCGGGCCTTCGGGCCGAAATACGTCGTCGGCCTGTCGATCGTCGTCCTCACGCTCAGCGCGCTCCTGGTCATCTCCACCACGCGCGAAGAGATCCTGTTCATCAAGCTTTCCGGCGCGACCAGCCTGCCCGACATCGCCTTCTTCGTCGCCGGCGCCCTGATCGGCGCGGCGGGGGGATCGATCCAGGCCGCCTCGCGCACGCTCCTCGTCGACCAAGTGCCGCGCGACCGCGTGACGGAGGCCTTCGGCCTCTATGCGCTGTCCGGCAAGGCGACGACTTTCATCGGTCCCTTCGCCATCGCGATCGCCACGGGATATTTCGCCTCGGAGGCTTTCGGCCTGTCGACCGAGGAGGCCCAGCGGCTCGGCGTGACGCCGATCCTGGTGCTGTTCGTCATCGGCCTGGTGCTGCTGCCCTTCGTCAAGAGCCGGCACCGCGAGGCGGCGGAGAGGCAAGCGCGATGAGACCGTCGGGATGGCGCAAACGATGACGCCACCCCGGAAAGCTTCGGTTCCTGCGTGCCGTCAGCCGATCTTCTGGCCGGTCTTGGCCCAGTCGGCGAGGAAGGCTTCGAGGCCCTTGTCGGTGAGTGGGTGCTTCACCAGCGCCTTCAGGACCGACGGCGGCACGGTGGCGACGTCGGCGCCGATGAGCGCGGCCTGCTTGACGTGGTTGACCGTGCGGATCGAGGCGGCGAGGATCTCCGTGCCGAAGTCGTAATTGTCGTAGATGGTGCGGATCTCGGCGATCAGCTCCATGCCGTCCTGGCCGAGGTCGTCGAGGCGACCGATGAAGGGCGAGATGAAGGTCGCGCCGGCCTTGGCGGCGAGCAGTGCCTGGTTGGCCGAGAAGCACAGGGTGACGTTGACCTGGCGGCCCGAGGAGGTGATGGCCTTGCAGGCCTTCAGCCCGTCCATGGTCAGCGGCACCTTGATGCAGATGTTGTCGGCGATCTTCGAAAGCACCTCGGCTTCCTTCATCATCCCCTCGAAATCGGTCGCCGTCACTTCCGCCGAGACCGGGCCGTCGACGATGCCGCAGATCTCCCTGGTGACTTCAAGGATGTCGCGACCCGCCTTCATGATCAGCGACGGATTGGTGGTGACGCCGTCGAGCAGACCCGTGTCGCTCAATTCGCGGATCTCGTTGACGTCGGCCGTGTCGACGAAAAATTTCATGGCAAGCTCCTTGGCTGGGATTGAGGGCCGGGATCGGGGAAGGGACAGCACCCATCCATAATGTTGGGTCTTTGCTCTACTGCAAGAACAGGGCAAGGTCACGTCCGATGACACAAGATTCGTCCGCAAATCGCGTCGTGCCGGTCATGGTGCCGATGCCGGCAGACCGGCCCTACTCCTATGCCGTGCCGGAGGGCACGCGCGCCGAGCCCGGCGCGATCGTGCGCGTGCCGCTCGGCCCGCGCGAGGTGGCGGGCATCGTCTGGGACGGGCCGGGCGGCGAGGTGGCGGCGAAGAAGCTGAGGGCGATCTCGGAGGTCTTCGACTGCCCGCCGATCGCACCGGAGATGCGCCGCCTCGTCGATTGGATCGCCGCCTACACGCTGTCGCCGCCCGGCATGGTGGCGCGCATGCTGCTGCGTGCGCCGGCCGCCTTCGATCCCGAGCCGCCGACCGAGGGGCTGAGGCTGGTCGCGGGCATGGGCCCGGACCGCATGACAGCGGCACGCGGCCGGGTGCTGGAGATGGCGGGTGACGGACAGGCCTGGACGCGCAGCGGGCTGGCGCACGCGGCGGGCGTCTCCTCGAGCGTCGTCGAGGGCCTGCGCGAGCAGGGCGTGCTGGAGACCGTCGCCATTCCGCCGCTGCCGGTGGTGGCGCCGCCGGATCCGGATTTCGCCAAGGCCGACCTCACGCCGGATCAGGCGCGGGCGGCCGAGCGACTCAGCGAGAAGGCCGGTGCCGATGCCTTCAGCGTCACCCTGCTCGACGGCGTGACGGGCTCGGGCAAGACGGAGGTTTATTTCGAGGCTGTGGCGGCGGCCCTGAAACGGGGCAAGCAGGTGCTGATCCTCATCCCGGAAATCGCCCTGACGCAGGCGTTCCTGGACCGTTTCCACGATCGCTTCGGCGCCAAGCCCGGCGAATGGCACTCCGATCTGGCGCCGAGGAAGCGCGAGCGCGTCTGGCGGCAGGTGGCCGAGGGGCAGGTGCGTGTCGTCGCCGGCGCCCGCTCGGCGCTGTTCCTGCCGTTCAAGGAGCTCGGCCTGATCGTCGTCGACGAGGAGCACGACCCGGCCTACAAGCAGGAGGACCGCGTCTTCTACAGTGCCCGCGACATGGCCGTGGTGCGCGGTCATATCGGCGGTTTTCCCGTCGTGCTGGCGTCCGCCACGCCGTCGCTCGAAAGCCGGGTCAACGCCAATCAGGGGCGCTACGAGCGCATCGTGCTGTCGGCACGCTTCGCCGATGCCGCGCTTCCCGATCTTGCCACCATCGACATGCGCAAGGCGCCGCCGGAGCGCGGCGGCTTCCTGTCGCCGGTGCTGATCGGCGAGATGAGGAAGACGCTGGAGCGCGGCGAGCAGTCGCTGCTCTTCCTCAACCGGCGCGGCTATGCGCCGCTGACGCTGTGCCGTGTCTGCGGCCACCGCTTCCAGTGTCCGGACTGTTCGAGCTGGCTGGTCGAGCACCGGTTTCGCGGCCAGCTCGTCTGCCATCACTGCGGCCATAATGAGCCGCGCCCGGAGGCCTGTCCCGAGTGCGGCACGCTCGACCATCTCGTCGCCTGCGGGCCGGGGGTCGAGCGCATCGCCGAGGAGGTCGAGCGGCATTTCCCCGAAGCCCGCACGATCGTCCTGTCGTCGGACATGCTGGGCGGGGTGAAGCGTCTGCGGCTCGAGCTGGAGGCGGTCGCCAAGGGGGAGGCGGACATCATCATCGGCACCCAGCTCGTGGCCAAGGGGCACAACTTCCCCGCCATGACGCTGGTCGGTGTGGTCGATGCCGATCTCGGGCTCGCCAATGGCGACCCGCGCGCCGCCGAGCGGACGTTCCAGCTCCTCGCGCAAGTGACCGGCCGCGCGGGGCGGTCGGGAAAGAAGAGCCTCGGCCTGCTGCAGACCTACCAGCCCGAGCACCCGGTGATGCGGGCCATCGTGACCGGTGACGCCGAGGCCTTCTACGAACGCGAGATCACCGAGCGCGAGCGCGCCGGCCTGCCGCCGTTCGGACGGCTTGCCGGCATCATCGTCAGCGCGGCGAGCCGGCAGGAGGCCGAAGGCCACGCGCGGGCCTTGCGCCGCAGCGCGCCGCGCGCCGAGGGGATCGACGTGCTGGGACCGGCCGAAGCG
>NZ_JANKOF010000046.1 GCF_024655565.1 Nitratireductor sp. ZSWI3
GGCGAGCACGGCGCTGCTCGCCGCCCGCGCCGGCGCCGAGGGCGGGTTCGTTCTGTCGGTGTCGGAAAGCGCCAACAACCTTGCCCTGCTCGCGCTCCTGTCGCTTGCCTCGCCGGCCCTCGGGCAGGCCGGCGGCGCCGCAGCCTTCCTCGTGCTCGGCGCCGGGCTCGCCACCGGCGCCCTTCTCCTCCTTGCCGACCGCATGGCGGACAAGGCCTGACACGCACGGATGCACCCATCAGCCGGGCGACTGGTCCAAGAGAATCCGCGCCCGCAGCGCCGATGGCCCTTGCCGCCCGGTGCAGCCGCGCTACCATGGCCGCCTGTTCCCGCGTCAACGAAAGAGGAAGCCATGGGATCCGCAGTCGTCCTCGCCAGCGTCTTCGCCATTTTCATCCCGGCCCTGATGCTGCCCGGCCCGGATTTCATCGCCGTGGTGCGCTCATCCATGACGCGCGGCACGGCGGCCGGCCTCATGACGACGCTCGGCGTCTCCACCTGCCTCGGCCTCTATGCGACGCTCAGCATGGCCGGCCTGTCGGCGGTGCTGATGGAGTACCAGTGGCTCGCCGTGGCCGTGCGCGTCGCCGGCGGCTGCTATCTGATCTATCTCGGCCTCAGGCTCGTCCTCGCGCGTCCCGCCCCGGTGTCACTCGAGGCGGCGGACCGGCCGCAGCACGGCAACCCGCTCTTGTTCGGCTTCCTCGTCACCTCGACCAATCCGAAGGCGATCGTGCTCTTCACCAGCGTCTTCGCCACGGCCGTCACCGACAGCACGCCGTTGTGGCTGATGGCGCTGATGGTCGGCCTGGTCTTCGCCACGTCGCTTCTCTGGTACACGATCGTCAGCCTGTTCATGTCGTCGGCGCCGGTGATCCGCCGCTTCCGCAATGCGCAGCACTGGATCGAGCGGGCGGCGGGCGTCTGCTTCGTCGCCATCGGCGGGCGTATCCTGGCCGACGCGCGCAACCCCGTCACCCCCTGACCCGGCCAGCGGAGGCAAGCCCGATGCAACTCGACGACGCCGTCCTCCTGCCGGTGGATTATCAGCAGGCTTTCGACCGGGCGCCCTGGCCGCGCCGCTGGAACGCCGACCTCGACCGCAACGGCCGGGCGCTGCTCGCCGCCTGGCGGGCGGCCGGGCGGCCCATCGTTCATGTGCGGCACGATTCGGTGGAGCCCGGCTCGACACTGCGGCCGGGCGAGCCGGGAAACGCGCTGCGCCCCGGCTTCGAGCCGCTCGCCGGCGAGCAGATCGTCGCAAAGAGCGTCAATTCCGCCTTCATCGGCACCGATCTCGACCTGCGCCTGCGCCGTCTCCGCGCGAAAAAGGTCGTGGTGTGCGGCATCTCCACCGACATGTGCGTGTCGACCACGATCCGCACCGGCGCCAATATGGGCTGGCCGATGGTGCTGGTGGCCGATGCCTGCGACTGCTTCGACCTGCCCGACGGCAAGGGTGGCACCGTGCCTGCCGAGACGGTTCAGGCCGCCCATGTCGCCACCCTCGGCTTCGAGTTCTGCACCGTCACGACCACGCAGGCGCTGATCGCGGCGCTGTGAGGGAACATCGGCGGCCGGGCGGTGTTTCCCCTCAAGGCGGAGCCGCCCGTGTCAACCGGGCACGACGGCAAGGAGTACAGGGATGGTTTTCCCGGTTTCCCACCCTGGCATCAGCGCATCGGCAGACGCGCTTCTGTCCCGTCCGGGCGGTTCCGCCGCCCGCCTCGTCAGTGCGAGGGAAACAGCGTGATCAGCGCCACGGCGACGATCGCCAGCGCCAGCCCGGCGCCCTGCGCCGCCGAAACCTTCTCGCCGAACACCACCAACGCCACCATGTTGATGGCGATGAGTTGGATGATGGCCGACAGGCTGATCGCCACCGCCATGCCGACGTCGCGGATCAGCCGCAGCATGATCAGGTTGCCGAGCGTGTAGAGGATCAGGGTCAGGGCCAGCCAGCGCCAGTTGGGCTGCAGGAGCACCCATGTCTTGGCGGCGCTGGCGGCGCCCACGAAAGTGGCCGTCGAAACGGACAGGAGGAGCAGCGAAAACGCACTCATTCGATGGTCTCGGAAAGGGATGTCTGCCCGCCAGCATGACCACAGGCCGCACCGTTTGTCATTCGCCATTCGCATGCGGCGCCGCTTTTCCAGATGTTCCGCACGGATCGCAACAGATGGGACAGTGATGGCGCATGATCAACCTCCATTTGAAGCGCCAGATGCACCCATGGTCGTCCGGCAGCGGCGGGACTAGCGAGTTTTTGGAAAGGGCGCGAACGGACACGGATGGGCAAAGCCCTGCGAACTAACGCGGGCCGCCTTCAATGTTCAGCAGAAGCCGGACCAGCTCTGCTTGCCGGTGGGTACCCGTCTTCTCGAACACTTTCTGCAATTGCGTGCGCGCCGTGGACAAGGACACGGCCAATTCGTCGGCAACGGATTGCAGGCCGTCGCCACGGGTGATGCGCGCGGCAACAGCCGTTTCCGCTGCGGTAAGGCCGTAAAGCTGCCGGAGCACGGATGGTCGCGGATCGGGTTGGCGTTCGGGATCGATGATCAGCAACAGCACGCTTGCGTTCGCGTCCGCCGAACCGTTCTGCTTTTCGCCCAGGGGCAGGACATGGAGCACCAATGGCTGCCGGCCCGACGGGCGGCTGATCGTCAGACAACCACCTGAGCGAACACCGCCACTTCCTCCGCTTGCCAGACCCAGCAGGCGCTGCAGGATGGCGTTTTCCCTGGCCGACTGAGGTTGAACCTGTTGTGCGCGAAATAAGATTCCGTCGCGTCGATCGAATATCCCGATCGCGGCAGAGCTGGCGAACAGGACGCGGCCATCGCGCGCCATCAAGACAACACCATGCGGCACGTGTTCAAGCGCTTCGAGTATCCTGTCGCGAGCTTCGCCGAGCTGTGTTAGCTGCGCTTGTACCCGAACGGTTCGCTGCAGATGCGGCACAAGGAATCGCATCAAGCGAAGCCGCTCCGGAGTTGCGAAAGCCGCCGGTCGACGCGGTGCGGCAAAACATACCCAAGCGGCGCCGCCGCGATCTCGCGTGAGGCGCGCAAAGATACCGTCGCTGATATGATTGGGTATCGCCCAATCAGCCTGGAACTCCGCCTGCAGGTGTTCCGGGCGCGTAAAGACTTCCTGGGCGGCAATGACCATGCCTGCCGGAGCCTCCTGGATCGCGGCCGCAACCGGGTCCAATCGTCCATAATAGTCATTGTAGCTGCTGATGGCGGCTGGATCCATGCCCACCGATTTGGTCTTGATCTCGCTCGATCCCGGCTCGGCAACCAACAGTGCTCCCATTCGAGCGCCGAATTCCTCTGCAAGCTGCTCCAGCGTCGGCTCCCAGCAGGAGGCATCGAGCGCTGTTTCGTAGATGCGCAGAACCAGTTCCGAATACTTCTCGACAGAGATCGCCATCGCTCCCTCCCGGCTTACACCGATTTGCGAAGCACGATTGCCAATCGCGTCACTGATCTGTGGTCGAGCCGGCGCCAACAGCACCATCGGCATCATATATTCATATGATGACACGCAAGCGAAAGATGCTCAAAGTATTTTTGAATAGGCAATCTGAAGCAAATATCCATCATCAAGTGCATTCGACGTCAAATTCTCTTTATCAATCTCAAAAAATCAAGAGGACATGGTCATGCCTGAGGCACTGGGAAATACAGATGTCGGAGCCATCATGAAATGGAATCCGAGTTTTATCAAAACCGTTAGTCAAGCTTTGGGAAAGAAACTGACGTTCAAAGACATCACAAAAACCGACGTCCAGGAAGCGATGAAGCAGCACAAATCGGTGATCGAAGCGATTCAGAGATCCCCTTTTGGCGCAATTGTCCTGGGCTGGGCTCATGAGAAGAAATCCGATCGCGTCGGAGTCTCGGGCATCAGCGAAAAGGGCCATGGTGTCTATGGCGAAAGCAAGTCCGCATTCGCCGGCTTCTTCGAAGGCAACGTCCATATCAGCGGCAAGATCGACTGCGCAGACTGTTGTGCGGCCGGGGCGGATTGCGCAGAGAATTTCGAGGTAACAGCGTCGGAAGCAATCGACCCGGGCACCGTCATGGTGTTCGGAGAGGACGGGCGCCTCCACCCTTGCGCGGAGGCATATGACGGAAGGGCCGCAGGCGTGATCTCCGGCGCCGGCGAATACAAACCAGGACTGTTGCTCGATAGCGGCAGACGCGGCGGGAACAGCCTGCCTCTTGCTCTTGCCGGAAAGGTCTACTGCAAAGTCGACGCCGATGTCGCGGCGATCCAGGTAGGCGATCTGCTGACAACCGCACCGACCGCCGGCCACGCTATGAAAGTTGAAAAGCGGGAACAAGCGCTTGGGGCGATCATCGGCAAGGCGTTGCAACCGCTTGGCCAAGGCAAGGGTCTCATCCCCATCCTGGTCGCCCTCCAATGAACTGCAGGCGATAGCGCCGGAACGATGCGAGGAAACCGTGATGATCTCCCTTAACGAGTTGACCAAGAAAGTCCAATTGCCTCCATCGCTGAAGCTGTTGCAGGACAAATTCGCTGTCTCGTCGTTGCGTGAAGCCCATGCGGCATATCTGAAAAACCACGCCGCGGAGGCTGTTGAGGACTACCACCGCCGCACCGGCGGGGTTTTCGGTGAACTGGGCGCTCCGGTCGGGGAGCTGATTGCCAGGCCGGGCGGCGGATTTATCCAGCACTTCCAGCTCGGGGACATCACCGCTGACAGGTCGGATCCCGGCGATGACCCGGACACATTCTTCGTTCTGCGGGCGACCAAAAGGCTCGGTGCGGAAATACTCCTGCAAGGCGTGCATTGCTTCGGAACGGAGGATCCAACCAGAGATGAAGTCTACGCGATAATTTCAATATACAACATCAATCCCAATGGTCTCGGCGAAGACAGCCTGGTTGATACCTGGAGATCGGAGGTCATTGAAAATGTGAAGAAGGATCAGACAATCCTCCAGTCACGCGCACTTCCGTCGAAAAATGCACTTGCATTTCCAGGATCTGGACTGAGGATACATGTCGTCCTCATGGACCACGAATACGGCAAGCCGGAGGAGCTGAAGAACAAAATTCACGAGGTCCTGGAAGCGGGGGCCCGGCAGGCGTCGTCGGCGCTGGCAGGGCAGCCGTTGGGGGGCTTCTCGGGAGCTGCTCAAGATTTCATCGATTTCGATATCGGTGGCTTCAAGCCCTTCAAGGCCTTTTTGGGATGGGCTTCGGATGCTCTCGCCGATTTGTTCGGCGACAATCTTATCGGCGAGCACGACTTCATCATACCTGCGGAAGTGTTTCAGGACTGGACTTCGGAGGAGATTGAAACAGATGAGGGGGAAATACGATATCCGCGATTGGATAAGTCCTTTAAAGAGGGAGCCCGTCCGCCCAACTCACAGCTCCAGATCAATTGGCCGAAGGCAAATAACGAGCCCCTCTTCAACGAAGGTGGCGCAACCTACAAGGTCTATTTCCAGATCATCCCGACCGAGTTGAAGAGACCTCTAGTGCCAAATTTGGAATAAAGCCAAAAGGACAGATCGGCGGCATCCAGAAAGGTCCCGGATCGCGAATTGCACAGCCGACTCCGGATGCGAGCGTCAGCCTTTCGACGCTCGCTTCTCCTATCCAGCTGCCGGGCAGAACGGAGCGCCCGCACCGCAAGCCTGTCCGAGGATCGCGTCTTTCCCTTCTCGTCTTCTCCTCGTCCCTCACGCCCTCCTCCACCTCACCATCTCCTTTCCGTCCCCGCTTCCGCCCCATCAAGCCGCTCTCCTCATCCCTTGAATTAATTGAACGTTCGTTTTATTAATTCCCATCAGGGAGGCTTTCATGGCGCGCACCACGGGTTCGGACGGGGAGAAGACGCAGGCGGCGATCCGCGAGGCGGCGGTGGGGCTCATTGCGCGGCTCGGCTTCGAGGCCATGTCCATGCGGCAGCTCGCCGCCGAGGTCGGCGTGCAGCCGGCCGCCCTCTACCGCTACTTCCCGACCAAGGAAGAACTCCTCTTTTCGCTGATGCACGCCCATATGGACGGCCTCATCGCTTCCTGGGGGGAAGCCCGGCCCGCCGAAGGCTCCGCTCAAGCGAGCCCGGCGGGCCAACTCGCCGCCTTCGTGGAAAACCACATCCGCTTCCACCTGGCGCGCCGCCATGCCACCCATGTCAGCAACCTCGAACTGCGCAGCCTGTCGGACGAGCGGCTCGGCCACATCCTGCGGATGCGCGCCGAATATGAAGGCGCGCTGCGCGCCATCCTGCAGGCCGGCACTTCGCGCGGCGACTTCCAGGTGGAGGACGTGGCGCTGACGGCCATGGCGATCATCCAGATGATCACCGGCGTCATCGTCTGGTTCCGTCCCGAACAGCGCCTTTCCGAAGACGAGGTGGCCGCTACCTATCACACCATGACCATGCGCCTCGTCGGCTGCGCAGACACCGTGGACCGCCAGGCGCTCCGCGGGCCGCACGCCGGCGGCCAGGGCGATAGAACGGGAGGAGACCCATGTATTCCGGATCGATGAATTTCGGCCTCGGCGAGGACATCGAGGCGCTGCGCGCCATGACGCACCGCTTCGCGCAGGAGAAGATCGCCCCGCTCGCCGCCGAGATCGACGCGAGCAACACGTTTCCGGCCCATCTGTGGCGGGAGATGGGGGCGCTCGGCCTGCTCGGCATGACGGTCGATCCCGAGCATGGCGGGTCGGGTCTCGGCTATCTGGCGCATGTGGTGGCGATGGAGGAGATCAGCCGAGCCTCCGCCTCGGTCGGCCTCTCCTACGGCGCCCATTCGAACCTGTGCGTCAACCAGATCCGCCGCTGGGGCAGCACGGCGCAGAAGGAAAAATACCTGCCGGCGCTGTGCTCGGGCGAAACGGTCGGCGCGCTCGCCATGTCGGAGACCGGAGCGGGATCCGACGTGGTGTCGATGAAGCTGCGCGCCGAAAAGCGCAACGACCGCTACGTGCTCAACGGCGCCAAGATGTGGATCACCAACGGGCCGGATGCCGGCACGCTGGTGGTCTATGCCAGGACGGAGCCCGACGCCGGCCCGCGCGGCATCACCGCTTTCATCATCGAGAGCGCGATGAAAGGCTTTTCCGTGGCGCAGAAGCTCGACAAGCTCGGCATGCGCGGCTCCAACACGGGCGAACTGGTGTTCGAGGACGTGGAGGTGCCCTTCGACAACGTGCTCGGCGAGGAGGGCAAGGGTGTCAACGTGCTGATGTCGGGCCTCGACTACGAGCGCGTGGTGCTGGCCGCCGGCCCCATCGGCATCATGGCCGCCTGCCTCGACGTGGCACTGCCCTATGTCGGCGAGCGCCGGCAGTTCGGCCAGCCGGTCGGCGCCTTCCAGCTGGTCCAGGGCAAGCTTGCCGACATGTACACGACGATGAATGCCTGCCGCGCCTATGTCTATGCCGTGGCGGCAGCCTGCGACCGCGGCGAGACGACGCGCAAGGACGCCGCCGGCTGCATCCTCTATGCGGCCGAGAAGGCCACGCAGGTGGCGCTCGACGCGATCCAGCTCCTCGGCGGCAACGGCTATGTCAACGAGTTCCCGACCGGGCGCCTGCTGCGCGATGCAAAGCTCTACGAGATCGGCGCCGGCACGAGCGAGATCCGCCGCTGGCTGATCGGCCGCGAGATGATGGGGGAGAATGCTTAAAATGGCGTAGCCATCCTCCAGTGACGTAAGCGGCGTTATTTGCCATTATGCAAAAAAATGGTATTTTGTTTAATGGCAACCAGGAGACGAGCATGCCCAGGTCAAGAGGTTTCGCCGAGGAACCGCAGACTTTCGAGAGCCGTGTGGATGCGTTGCGGTCTGTCCCTCACACACGCTTGAAGATCGACAGCGCCGGCCGCATCGTCGTTCCGGCAGAGATGCGTGCCGCCATGATGGTGAAACCTGGCGATACGGTCACGGCTGAAGTCGTCGAAGGAGAATTCCGCATCGTGTCTCCGGACGTTGCGCTCAAGCGCGTGCAGGCGGTCGCTCGGGAATGGCGGAAACGGAATCCCGGCGTCGATGTGGTCGAAGAACTCATTGCGGAGCGTCGCGAGGAAGCGCGCCGGGAAGACGAGCGGTATGATCGCCTCGAGCGCGAGGCTGCGGAGACGGAACGAAAGGGGACGCATCGCACGTGACCCGATTTGTCCTTGATGCCTCGGCTTTGCTTGCCGTCATTCGTGACGAGCGCGGTGCCGATTTCGTGGCCGATCGCATGGTCGGGATGTTGATGTCGACCGTCAACGCCAGCGAGGCCATCATGCGAAGCGTCGAGAAGGGATTTCCGTTCGAAACCGTACGATCCCTGATCATATACCGGCAGATCGACCTGGTTCCTTTCGACTGGGACATGGCCCTCGCCGCCGCCAGGCTCCGCCCAGACACGAAGCGGCAAGGCCTTTCCTTCGCAGACCGCGCCTGCCTTGCCCTGGCGATCCGCGAGAACGCAACCGCGCTGACCGCCGACCGTACCTGGGCCGAGCTCGACCTCGGCTGTAAAATCGAACTCATCCGCTGAGAGACCCATGACCGTCATCCAATCGCAGCTCAACGCCAGCTCCGAAACCTTCAAGGCCAATGATGCGCGCATGCGGGATCTCGTCGCGGAGATGGCCGACAAGGCCGCCCACATCGCCCGCGGCGGGCCGGACGAGGCGCGCGAGCGGCACGTCAAGCGCGGCAAGCTGCTGCCGCGCGAGCGGCTGGCGCAGCTCCTCGATGTCGGCGCGCCCTTCCTGGAGATCGGCCAGTTCGCGGCCCACGGCATGTATGGCGGCGACATCGCCTCGGCCGGCATGATCGCCGGCGTCGGCCGCATCGAGGGGCGCGAATGCGTCGTCGTGGTCAACGACGCCACCGTCAAGGGCGGCACCTATTACCCGCTGACGGTGAAGAAGCATCTGCGCGCCCAGGAGATCGCGCTGGAGAACAACCTGCCTTGCGTCTATCTGGTCGATTCGGGCGGCGCCAACCTGCCCAACCAGGACGAGGTCTTTCCCGACCGCGAGCACTTCGGCCGCATCTTCTACAACCAGGCCAACATGTCGGCCCGGGGCATCCCGCAGATCGCCTGCGTCATGGGCTCGTGCACGGCGGGCGGCGCCTATGTGCCGGCGATGAGCGACGAGACCATCATGGTCAAGGGCCAGGCCACCATCTTTCTCGGCGGCCCGCCGCTGGTGAAGGCCGCCACCGGCGAGGTGGTGACGGCGGAAGAACTCGGCGGCGCCGAGGTGCACACGCGCGAATCCGGCGTCGCCGACCATTATGCGCAGAATGACGACCATGCGCTCGCCATCGTCCGCCGCATCGTCAGGAATCTCAATCGACGGAAGGCGGTGTCGCTCGACCTGCGCAAACCCGTTCCGCCCGCCTACGATCCGGCCGAGATCTACGGCATCATCCCTTCCGACACGCGCCAGCCCTACGACGTGCGCGAGGTCATCGCGCGCATCGTCGACGGCTCCGACTTCGACGAGTTCAAGGCCAATTACGGCACCACGCTGGTGACGGGCTTCGCCCATCTCTACGGCATTCCGGTCGGCATCATCGCCAACAATGGCGTGCTGTTTTCGGAAAGCGCGCTCAAGGGCGCCCATTTCATCGAGCTGTGCTGCCAGCGCAAGATTCCGCTGGTCTTCCTGCAGAACATCACCGGCTTCATGGTCGGCCGCAAATACGAGGCCGGCGGCATCGCCCGCGACGGCGCCAAGCTGGTGACCGCCGTCGCCACGGCGCAGGTCCCCAAGATCACGGCGATCATCGGCGGCTCCTTCGGCGCCGGCAATTACGGCATGTGCGGCCGCGCCTATTCGCCCCGCTTCCTTTGGATGTGGCCGAACGCGCGCATCTCCGTCATGGGCGGCGAGCAGGCGGCGACCGTCCTGTCCATCGTCAAGCGTGAAGGCATCGAGCGGCGCGGCGGCTCCTGGAGCGCAGAAGAGGAAGCCGAATTCCGCCGCCCGATCCTGGAAAAATACGAGCGCGAGGGCCACCCGCTCTACTCTTCGGCAAGGCTGTGGGACGACGGCATCATCGACCCGGCAAAGACCCGCGAGGCGCTGGCGCTATCGCTGGGCGCGGCGCTCAACGCGCCGATCGGCGAGACGAAGTTCGGCGTGTTCAGGATGTGAGGGCGCGTTGGCAGAAGGCTTCAAACCAAATCATCAATAGCCACGCCAAGCGCCTTGGCCAGCTTCCGTAGCGTCTGCACCGACCCCGTCTTGCGGCCCGCCTCGATATCGGCGATCTGCACCCTGTTCACACTCGCGCGTTCGGCAAGCTGCACCTGCGTCAGCCCCCGCAGGTCGCGAAACACCCGCAACGGGCTTTCTCCGTCGACCATGCGCCGAACGCTGTCCGCCGGAATGGCCGCGCCTGGATCGCGCCTCGCCCGATCATAGGCTTCGATGTCGGCCAGATCCTCTGCCGCCTCAAGCAGCTTCAAATACTCCTCGCGGGTGATCGTCACCATCTCGCCCATGCCGGTCTCCATCAATCGTAAACGCCGCCGCGTGGCCCGATATGCAGCACGTCCAGAACCTCGCCATCATGCATGATGACCCGCCAATCGCCAACGCGCAGCCTTATGCCGTCACGTCCCCTCAGGGCTTTTACATTGTTGGCCTGAGAGGCCGGATTGGCGGCATAGGCTTCAATCTTGCCCATGATCCGCCTTGCGGTGTTGGTCAGCATCCGCCTAAGCGCTTTCGCCGCAGCGCTTCTGTAAACAACCTGCCTCATGTCCATATGTAGCTTAAAGCTACATATGTCGTCAATCACTACACATCGTTGCCGTTCATCCGTTTGCCGCCCTCACCCACCGTTGACCAGCGCCAGCACCAGCCTGTGCACGTTGCCGCCTTCGCTCATCTCCTCGCGGTCGAAGTCGCGGCTTCTGCGGCGCTGCTCCTCGACGATGGCCGGCAGTTCCGCCTGCAGCTTGCGGCGCACCTTCCGGCAGTCCGGATCGTCGTCGGCCGAAAGGCCGATCGAGACCGCTTCGATCTTCTTCACCATGTCGGTGATGACCTCGCCATGCACCTTTTCATGGGCGCTCACGCCGGCGATGAAGCGGTCCCACAGCCGCTGCGTGGCCGGCGGCAGCGCCCCTTGCGGCTTCGGCAACCGGTAGATGATGATCAGCTTCGGCTTTGCCGAAACGAGCGTGCAGCCGCCGGCCCGTGGCCGGTAGTCGCGCTGCCAGGTCAGCTTGAAATCCGTGTAGGCGATGGCCCGGCCGGACCCGACCTTCGGCCCGTGCTCGCCGATTGAGCGATAAAGATCGATGCCGGTGCTGCCGGACACGGCGTAGGTCTCGACCTTCTCGATCGCCTTCCAGTCGCCCCCTGCCGCCCCGCTTGCCATGGCGCAAAGCACCAGTGCAGTGATCGCCAAAACCTTCATCCGCCGCCCCGTCATCCTGAACGCGACCGATCGATAGAAGAAACCCCGACCCCTGGCAATCGGCGGTCGAGACTCCGAACTCGGGGCAACACGGCGCCGATCACCCCCACTCCATCTTGCTTCGCAAGCCGCCTCTCCCCCTGCCCGGGAGAAAGGAAGGATAAGGGGCATCGTTCAAGCGTACCAGGGGCCCTGCACCACCTGCGTTTGTGCGCCGGCCTCGGCCACCTTGGCGGCAAAGGCTTGCGGATCCTGGCCCCGATAGTGATAGGGATAGACGAAGGTCGGTGCGAACTCGGCGACGGCGGAACTCGCCTGGTCGATGTCCATCGTGTAGGGCAGGTTCATCGGCACGAAGGCGATGTGGATGTCCTTCAAGGCGCGCATTTCGGGAATGTCTTCCGTATCGCCCGCAATGTAGACGCGCCGTCCGTCGACCGACAGGACATAGCCGTTGTCGCGCCCCTTGGGATGATATTGCAGCCGATCCTCGGTGGTGTTGTAGGCTGGAACGGCCTCGATCCCCAGCGCGCCGACGGTGGTGCTCTCGCCATTGCCGATCGCCGCGGCCTTCGCCTTGAGGTCGTCGGGCAGCATGTCGAAGACGGCGGGGTTTACGATCAGCCGGGTCGCCTCGCCGGCAAGCGCGGCAAGCGTATCCGCATCGTAATGATCGCCGTGCTCATGCGTGATCAGGATCAGGTCGGGGGCCGGATGCCCTTCGAAGGCCGCCGCCCCGCCGACAGGATCGACGTAGATCACCTGGCCTGGAACGGTCATCACGAACGAGGCGTGGGCAACGGGATGGATGACGATCTCGCCGTTGTCCGTCTCGTAGCGGTCTCCCGCCTTGTCCTCGGCCCGTCCGGCAAACGGCATCAATGTCGCTGCACCGATACCAGCCAGACCGGAAAGACCAAGCTGCAAGCTGTCACGCCGTGTAAAGGTCATGCCGGATCTCCTCAAACAGTGTGGGCACTATTGAAAACACAAATGCCCGGTATGGGAAACCTCAAGGAAACGCCGATCCGCAAGAGACAGGCGGAACGGCCGGCATCCTTCCCCAGGGATGCCGGCCCGCCATGTCAGAATTTGCCGACCACGTTCAGGAAGGGGCCGCGATCGTCCAGCGTCAGGTCGCGCAAATCGTCGGAGAAACGCCCGAAATTATACCCGGCGCCGATCTTGAAGTTGTTGCCGACATGCCGGTAGACGGCGGTCAGCAGACCGTAATCCGTCGACTTGATGTCCGGCAGGTAGAACGCCCTGCCCTCCAGCAGCGCATCCCAGTTCTTCACGATGTGCAGGTCCGTGCGCACGATGCCGAGATGGGCGGTGGATTCCTCCCAGGCCCCGAAGGCGCCACCGGCGGTCCGCTGGCGGATCTCGCCCATGCGCATGGCATATTTGCCGCCCAGTGACAGCCACGGCAGGAGGTCGTAGGTCAGGTCCGCGGACATGATGTGGCTGCGCTGCAGCGGCCCGTTCGTTCCCCGCGACAAGCTGCTGATCTGGTCGTTGCCGGGCAGGTCGTAGAGGTAGGTGTAGCGGAAAAGGGCGTTGAGCAGATCGTTGTCGACCGGCCTGTAGGCATAGCCGAGGGAAGCCTCGATGTAATCGCCATCATAATAGGCGCCGGCATCCGCATCCGAGATGACTGCATCCACATTGCCCAGTATGCGGCCACTCTCGTCGTGCTTCCACGCCACGCCGGCGCTCATCAGGTAGGTGTTCCTGTTGCGGCTGCCGTCGTCCGAACGTTCGAACCGCGCCTCGCCGCGCACGCGGGTGCTGAGGCCGAGTTCGTCCTCCTTGAAGCCGACGCTGAGCGATCCGGCGTAGCGCTCGAAATCGGAATACTCCTTGCCGGTCGCGGCGTTGATGCGCCGGTCCTCCACGTCACCGGCCTCGAAGCCCGCATCGACCGTCCACAAGGGGTCCGGCGTGTAGATCACGCCGTAGGTCTGCGCGAGTGCCACACGACGACCGAAGAGATCGTAATTCGTCTCCGAATAGGCCGAGGTGGCATCGCTGATGCGCTTCTTGACGCCGGCGACGATGGCGCCGCGGTCGACGCCGACGAGGTCGTAGCCGTAGGTGCCGTTGCTCGCCCGGTCGGGGTCGAGGCGATAGCCGAGATAGTAATGGTCCTCGGCCGTCGGGTCGTAGCTGACGCTGGCAAGACCGCCGAGGCCGGCCGGTCCCCAGGACACCTCACCCTGGGCACCGATCTTCTCGGTCAGGCGGATCTCGGCGCCGACGCCGTAGCGATCATTCTCCTTGACGCTGCCCTTCTTGTCGACCGTTGCCTGGGCAAAGCCGTAATAGAGGGTGTTCTCATCCTCGCGATAATCGACCCGCACGCCGGCGTCGAGGCGCGTGCCGTCATATCCGGACTTGCCGGAGGCGATGGAGGATGGCGAGTGGAGCTTTGAATAGGCGACGCCGAAGGATGCCTTCCAATAGGCGTCATACTCCCAGCTCACCGTGACCTCGGTCTCGTTTCGGCGGGTTCCCCCCTCGTTCCTGTATCCGTCGTGGGACAGGCCGAGATCAATGTTGCTGGTCAGCGGAACATCGGCGTGAGCGCCCCAGATGCGCTCGGCGACGCTGATCTGGTCCGTAACCGTGGAGAAGCCGGCGTCCTTGCTTTCGTAGTAACCGCCAATCTTGCCGGGGATGCCGAGGCGGCTGAAGTCCTTCAGATCCACTTCGCCGCGCAAGGCCCAGGCGAGCGCGGTCTTGCCGGCGCGGCCCGCAGTCTGCGTGTCGGCTATGGTCAGGCCGCCATCCGTCGAGCTCGACAGGCCGAAGCCCGGGCCCTTGGTCTTGGCGAACTCGGCATCGAGAAAGGTCGTTTCGGAGCGGCGCAGCCGGATGTCGGCACCATAGGCCCTGTGGTCCGCCACGCCGGTCTGGTCCGACATGCCGGTGATGCCGATGCGCACCCTGTCCTTCAACCAGGCCTCGGCCCGCCCGCCGAACGCATAGTCGTCCACCTCATCCGCGCGCGCCTTGTATTCGTACTGGGCCACGATGTAGGCCGCGTAGCCGCCGAGCGCGCCGTCGCGCACCGGCCCCGGGTCTATCGTCGCCTGGGAGAGCGGCTTGTCGAGGATGACCACCCCCTGGAGATAGTCGATGGAATAATCCTCGCCATAGACCAGCGCCCGCCGCTCGATGACCCGGCCCGTCAGCCGATCGCGATACTCGACATGCAGCGTCTCGGATCCCTCGATCACCTTCTGCCGCTTCAGGAAATAGGCCGAGCCTCCCGTTCCGAGAAACTGGTCCCGTTGCGGCAGCGTCTCCGGCTGCGCGCCGAACGCGGTTGCCTGGAAGCGGGGCTCGCCGAACGAGGTGTTGCCGGGCGAGCGAAGCACCATATCACCGCCGTAGAGCCCGCGATCCATCTGCAGAAAGCGCGTCCCGGAGATCTTGGTCTTGTAGTTGCCCCACATCACGTGGCTGTCTCCACGTTCGAGGCGGACATAGAACTTGCCGTCGGTCGGCGCGTCCTCCACCGATTTCGAATCGTCGCCGTAGACGGGGTAGTATTTGTCGGGGTCGATCCGCCGCAGCAGCGCCTTCGGGTCGCGCCCGTCCAGATTCTTGAAGAGGCGCTTGATTTCGTCCTCGCCGGTGTCGGCCGCCGCCGTCAGCAGGAACCTGCCCTTGATCTTGCCGCGCAGGTAGAAGGCAAGCCGTCCGGTGTTCCAGACGCTGTCATATTCTCCGGCGCGCACCTCCTCTATGCCTGCGTCCCCCGTGCGCTTGCCGACGGTGAAATCGGCCAGTGCGACATAGAACCAGTCGTTGGTCGGGATGTTGATGTCGCGGCTGAAATAGAGCCCGCCGCCCTTCGAAGCGCCGTCCACCGCGATCTCCACCGCATGCTCGCCCGGCGGCAGGATGCGCTGCGTCACGAAGGCGCCGTTGGGATCCAGCGGCACCAGCTCGTCGAAGGCGACGATCTCGTATCCCTCCGGCACGTTACGGCCGTAGACGGTGACCGCGCCGCCATAGACGGGGATGTTGCGGAAGGCCGTCCGGTCTTCGGCGCGCCCGGGAGCCACGGCATCTCCCGAATCCCGCGTGATCTCGCCGCGTGTGGTGGCGATCGCCAGGGGCACGGTTTCGTCGAACCGGCCGCGCTCGTCATAGACCCTCAGAACGTAGCTGTATTGCCCGTCGCGCCGGGCCGGCGCCACCCAGTTCGCTTCGGAATTGACCCTGATCGGCACGATGGCCAGGGGCCTTTTCCCCGCCGCCGCGATGTCGTCGTAGATGCGGATTTCAGCCCGGCTGATGAACGCCGGATAGTTGGAGGTGGCGTAGAACCGCACGGGCTCGCCCGGCTGATACGAACGCCGCATCGGCACGGTGGAAACGTTGAGGAGCGGTTCCTGATCCAGACCGTCGAACTTGACCTGGATATCGACGGCGCTCAGATCGACATCCGTCTTGCGTTGCTTGTCGACGGGGCGCGAGGTGGGATCGACGCCAAAGACACCCTCGTTGAGAACGACACCGCTTTCGTCGACGACCTGTCCGTCAACGGAGATGACGAACGGGAACGATGGGACGTCTCCGAGCGGGGCGAGTTCGGTGTTCTCGCCAATGCGCAGACGACCGACAGTGCTGTTGTCCAGCATCTTGCCGCGCACGAGGGCGGGACATTCGGTGCCTGCGCACATGCCATCCATTTCGAGAAGCGGCGCGAGTTCGTCTCCTTTGTAGACGGGCTCTTCATCCCCCGCCTTGAAAACCGGCTCGCCGCCGAAGATCACGTCGCGCAACCGTGGAGGCTGGGGAATCACCATCGGAGGCTCCGGGATCGGCTCCAGTCCGCCTCTAAGATCGGCTGCGAGGCCGACGCCCGTATGGCTGGCGAGCACCATGGTCAGCGCGCTTGTCGCAACAAGAAGGCTAGTTTGTGAACGTTTCATCGTGACGTATCCAATATGTTTTTTGCTGGCGGTTTCGACGGATGGGCCCGTCATCTCGCCTCCACGGTCCATCCGATTTTCCGCAACGTTCTGGCGCGTTGGGTTGGCAAGCGAAGCTCAATGACTCGTCATGGCGGTGCGCTCGGGCAAAGGCGCGGAACAGGCCCCGCCGGACCATCGGGGGAACCCGCAACCAAGCGGTGCGTCCACCGGTCGAACCGAAAATCGGGGGCATTGCTCTGTCATTCGTGCACCGCCTGTTGCTGTGCCCCGCAGTCTGCGGGCGCAGTTCGCTCAACGCCGTGGGCACGCGCACTCAAGAAAAACCGGCCGCCCGGGATCATTCGTCCGGTCGGTGATGCGGCTACAACAGATAAGCGGAAGCCGGAGAGGCAAGCAGTCTCGGAGGGGTATCGTTACGGTAACACCGAAACAGAGGACACATAACAATTTGTTTTTTCTATATAAATTTCAAAGCGACCCGAAAACGGGAAACCCTCCAAGCGCGCGAAGCCGACCTTCGTTCCAAAACGCGGTGCGAGCCACGCGGCCCTTATCGACGCCTGACATTGCGGCGCAAAACCGGTTATATGACTGCCACTGGCACACGGTCCTGGAGGAGATTGCGCATGTTCCGAAAAATCCTGATCGCCAATCGCGGTGAAATCGCCATCCGCGTGATGCGGACGGCCCGCCGAATGGGGATCGCGACCGTCGCCGTCTATTCGGACGCCGACCGGAATGCGCAGCACGTGCGGATGGCGGATCAGGCGGTGCGCATCGGCGCGGCACCAGTGGGCGAAAGCTATCTGCTGGGCCAGCGGATCATCGCGGCGGCTCGCGAAACCGGAGCCGAGGCCATCCATCCGGGCTACGGGTTCCTGTCCGAGAACCCCGATTTCGTCGAGAAGGTGGAAGCTTCCGGTCTGGTCTTCATCGGCCCGTCCTCCAAGGCGATCCGGGCGATGGGGCTGAAGGACGCCGCAAAACGGCTGATGGAACGGGCCGGCGTCCCAGTCGTGCCGGGCTATCACGGGGACACCCAGGCGCTGGTGGCGCTGGCCGCCAAGGCCAACGAGATCGGCTATCCCGTGCTGATCAAGGCGCGGGCCGGCGGCGGCGGCAAGGGCATGCGCCTGGTGGCGCACCCGGACGCCTTTCCGGACGCGCTGGCGGCCGCGCAGCGCGAGGCCAAGGCCGCTTTCGGCGACGAGCGCGTCCTCGTTGAAAAATACATCGAAACGCCCCGCCACATCGAGGTGCAGGTGTTCGGCGACAACCACGGCAATGCGGTACACCTGTTCGAGCGGGACTGCTCGGCGCAGCGGCGGCACCAGAAGGTGATCGAGGAGGCCCCCGCCCCCGGCATGGACGCAGCCACGCGGGAGGCCATGACCGAAGCGGCGGTGAAGGCAGCAAAGGCCATCTCCTACAGCGGGGCCGGCACGATCGAATTCATCGTCGACGCCTCGGAAGGGCTGCGACCCGACCGTTTCTGGTTCATGGAGATGAACACGCGGCTGCAGGTGGAGCATCCGGTAACGGAGATGATCACCGGCGTCGACCTGGTGGAGTGGCAATTGCGGGTGGCGGCCGGCGAGCCCCTGCCCCTGTCACAGGACGAGATCACCCTGTCCGGCCATGCGGTGGAAGCCCGGCTCTATGCCGAGGACGCCACGCGCGATTTCCTGCCGGCGACCGGCACGCTGCACCATCTCAGATTCCCCGAACATGTGGACGGGGCGCGCCTGCGTGTCGATGCGGGCGTGGCCGAGGGTGATGCCGTCTCCCCTTATTACGACCCGATGGTCGCCAAGGTGATCGTGCACGCGGCGACGCGCGGCGAGGCGCTGAGCGGCCTGGCGGCGGCGCTGGAGAGCACCGAGGTGGCGGGATCGACCGTCAATCTCGGCTTCCTGGCGCGCCTGGTGCGCGATGACGATTTTGCGGCGGGGCATCTCGAGACGGGCCTGATCGCCCGCAAGCAGGGCGCCTTGACGGCGCCTGCGCAGCCGGCGCCCCGTCATCTGGCCGCGGCGATCGCAGCAACGAGCGGCGTGCATCTGGCGCCGCCCGAGCCTGATCCGTTCTCCGCCATCGCCGGCTACGGGCATTTCGGAAGCCTCGCGCACCGGCGCGAACTGCAACGCGGCAACGAGAAACTCACCGCCTTCGTGACCGCCGCGCCGGAGGGCGGCCTGGCGATCCGGCTCGGCGAGGACGAGGCCACGGCGCCGATCATCGTCAGGCGCGACGAGGCCGCGCGCGTCGCATGCTGGCCGGGACATGTGACCGTGTTCGAAGGGGCCGACGGCCTCACCTTCCAGGTGCCCGATCCCCTGGAACTGGCCGGCGACATGGTGGGCGGCGACCGGCTCAGCGCACCGATGCCGGGTCTGGTCAAGCTCGTGCGCGCCGCGGCGAAGGACGCCGTCAAGAAGGGGCAGCCGCTCCTCGTGCTCGAAGCGATGAAGATGGAGCACACGATCACCGCGCCGCATGACGGCGTGATCGCCGAGATCGCCACGGAAGGCGCCCAGGTCAACGACGGGGCGATGCTGGTGCGTTTCGAAGAGATGGAGTGAGGCTGCCGCGCCCTGGCGCGCGGGGCCGCTCCGTCCCGCAGATCACTGCATCGTCATCCATTCGCGGGCATCGCGCAGCGCCTTGGCCAGATCGGCCTTCGACATGCTGCCGGCCAACTCGGCGCGCAATTCGGCGGCGCGCTCCGAGCCCTTGATGGCGGCGATGTTGAGCCATTTGTGCGCGGTCACCAGATCGATGTCGCAATCGCGGCCGGTCGCATACATCATTCCCAGTTGCAGCAGCACGTCGGCCTGGGTGGACGCCCCGGCTGTGCCGCCTGTCTCCTGAACCTCGTAACGTGCCATAATCCAGTATCCCTGTTTTTCTCCCGAGAGCTTTTGTGTCCCTGTATCCGGGCTGCTCTTCGATGGTTCGGAGAATGGCGGGCGGGCCTGAAATCGCCGTTAAATCTTGTGCTTAATTGGAGGAAAACAAAGTTCAAATTTTCAGTAAATGCTTGAATTCATTAAGCATCGAAACCCGCAGAGATGCGGGGTTCGCAGCTTTTGGGCGGCAAATCCGGTTAAGGCGCGGCGTAAGATTTGGCTAACCACGCGAACCACTTGATGGTGGGTTCCTTGGCGCCTCAAGGCTCGACCAATCGTTCGCGCCGGCCAGGACAGGCTGCGAGCGGAATGCAATAGGGCCGATCGGCCGCCTCCTCGCGCCGCACCAGGCATTCGATGCCGAACACTTCCTCGATCAGTTCCCGGCGGAACACCTCCTCCACCGGCCCGCACCCGGCGACCTTCCCGCCCTGAAAGAAGACGATGTCGTCGGCAAAGCGGGCCGCCAGGTTGAGATCGTGCAGCACCACGATCACGGTCTTGCCTTCCTGCGCACCGAGGCGGCGAACGAGCGACAGGACCTCCAGGGCATGCGCGATGTCGAGGTGATTGGTCGGCTCGTCGAGCAGGACGACGGGAGCGGCCTGGGCCAGGACCATGGCGATCCAGACCCGCTGCAGCTGGCCGCCCGACAGGGTGCCGATGGCGCGGTCGCCGAGGTCCGAAAGGTTTGTGCTGTCGAGCGCGGCGGCAACGGCCGCCCGGTCGGCGCGCGCATCCGACGAAAAGCCCGTGCGGTGCGCATAGCGCCCCAGCGACACCAGATGATGCACCGTCATCTCGTCGGGAGCGGCGGGGTTCTGCGTCAGCATCGCGATCTCGCGCGCCAGCGCCTTGGCGGAAAACTCCGCCACCGACCGGCCCTTCAGGAGGACGTTGCCGGCCTGCGCGGGCAAAAGCGCACGCATGGCCCGCAACGCCGTCGATTTGCCGCAGCCATTGGGCCCGCACAGGGCCGTCAGCCGGCCCGTGCGCACGGAAAGATCGAGCGCCTCGAAAACGAGCCTGTTCGCGTAGCCCAGCGCGACGTCTCGCAGCTCGATCTCGGGGCGTTTCGTTCGATCGTCTTCAAGCATGGACACGTCCCGCGCGGAGCAGAATGAACAGGAAGTATGGTGCGCCGATGACCGCCGTGACCGCGCCGGCCGGCACCTCCAGCGGCGCAAAGGCGATCCGCACGGCAAGATCGGCCGCCACCAGCATGGCGCTTCCCAGAAGAAGCGCTCCGACGGCCTGCGGCAAGGCACGGCCGCCGATGACGAGCCGCGCGGCATGCGGCGCCACCAGACCGACGAAGCCGACGGCGCCGGCGAAGGAAACGGCCGCCGCCGTCAGACAGGTGGCGAGCGCGAACAGCACGAGCTGCGTCGCCCGCACCGGCAGGCCGGTGGCGGCGGCGCTCTGCTCGTCGAGCTGCAGCTGGTCCATGCGGCGCATCACGAGAAAGGCCAGCGGCACCAGAACGGCAAGGGCGGCGGCCAGCGTCGACACGTCGCTCCAGCGCGCCTCATGCACCGAGCCGGCCAGCCAGGTCGCCGCCTGGCTCGCCCGATGCACCGGCCCGTCGATCATGAACAGCGTGACACCGGCCTTGGCGAGCGCGCCGAGCGCCACGCCGTAGAGAATGATGCGCAGCGGCGGGGCGCCCGTGCGGACCGCCAGCAGAACCACGGCAGCGGCAAAGAGCAAAGCGCCGGAGGCAGCCGCCAGCGGCTGCCACAGAATGCTGACGGTGAGCGCGTTCGATTCATTGCTGAACAGGAACAGGAAGATCATTACGCCGAGGGCGCCACCGTCGACGATGCCCAGCACCGAGGGCGCGGCGAGAACGTTGCGGGTGGCGCGCTGCAGGATGAAGCCGGCCAGCGCCAGCGCACCACCGCACAGAACAGCCATCAGCAAGCGCGGCATGCGCAGAGACCAGACGATGATGCCGTCGCTGCGCGCGCCCTCGCCGGCAAGCGCCAGCAGGACCCGATCGAGCGACATGCGCGAGCTGCCAAGCCCTATGCCGAGCAGCGCCAGGGCGACGAGGAGGAGCACCAGAAGCACGAGCCTGCCGGCCCGCGACAGGCGGGGCGGTGTGCCCGTCACGGACGCGGCCGTCATGCGGCGGCCCCCAGGCGCTTGCGCTGCAGCAGATAGAGCAGGGTCGGCACCCCGACTGCGGCGAGCAGCACGCCAACCGGCGCTTCGGAGGGATGGATGACGAAGCGGGCAGCGATGTCGGCCGCCAGGGCAAGCGCGCTGCCCGTCAGAATCGACAGCGGAACCAGCGCGCCATGGGCCTGCGCACCGCCGAGCCGCGCCAGATGGGGCGCGGCGAGGCCGATGAAGGCCACGGGGCCGGCAACGGAGACGCTGATGCCGGCAAGCAGCGCCGCCGCCACCAGCACGACAAACCGCACCTTCAACACGGGAACGCCGAGGGACTGCGCCGTGAGGTCGTCCGCAAGGAGCGCGTCGAGCATCGGCGCCATGCGCCAGACGGCCAGCGCGATCAAAAGGCTTGCCGGGGCGGCGAGCAGCAGAAGCCGCATGTCGCGATCGGCGAAACCACCGGACAACCAGAACAGCAGTTCCTCCATGGTGCGCTCGTCGGCGACGATGACGATCTGGATGCCGGAAGACAGGAGCGCGGCGATGGTGACGCCGGCCAGAAGCAGATGCGAGGGCGACGCCATGCCGCCCGCCGAAAGGGCAAGGCCGAAGACCAGCGCCGCGCATAAGAGCGCCCCAATACAAGCGGCCAGTGCGATCACCGACAGCGACTGGACGCCGGCGAACACGACCAGCAGGACGACGGCGAAGCCGGCCCCGGCATTGATGCCGAGCAGGCCCGGCTCGGCCAGCGGATTGCGCGTCGCCGTCTGCAGGAGAAGACCCGACAGGCCCAATGCGCCGCCGACCGTCAAGGCGATCAGCGTGCGCGGCACACGCAGCGTCGCGACGATCAAGGCCGTCTGGTCGTCGCCCCCCTCGGTCAGCGCGCGCCACACATCGCCCGTCGGCGTGAAGCGGACGCCGAGATGCAGGCTGGCGGCCGCCAGCAGCGCGATCAGGGCTAAAAGACCGAAACTCAAGGACAAACGCGGCATCGTGCTCTCTTTTCCGGTCCCGTGCTTTCCAGAAGTTGACCCTTGATGTCAACTTCAACTTGACAACCGGCGACAGCTTTTCGATTGGTCGGCCGATTTCGGGCGACCCGGCAACACAGGAGATCGAGATGCGTGTCCTATCCTTCGTTCTTGCAACCCTCATATCGGTGATGGCGCTCGGCGTGAAGGCGGCCGAGATCGAACATGCCATGGGCAAGACAACCGTTCCCGATGTACCGCAACGGGTGGTCGTGCTGACAAACGAGGGCACGGAGGCGCTTCTGTCGCTCGGCCTCAAGCCCGTGGGAGCGGCGAATTCGTGGACCGGCGATCCATGGTACCCGCACATTGCCGCGCAAATGGACGGGGTGGAGCCGGTGGGCAAGGAAAGCGCGGTCAATCTCGAACTGATCGCGGCGCTGCAGCCCGACCTGATCCTCGGCACGAAGCTGCGCCACGAGGCGATCTACGAGCAGCTTTCCGCCATCGCGCCGACCGTCATCTCCGAGCGGCTGCGCGGCGACTGGCGGGAGAACTTCAAGCTGTGGGCGAAAGCCGTCAACAGGGAAGAGGACGGCCGCAAGGTGCTGGCCGATTTCGATGCCCACGCCGCGAAGCTGGCGGATGCGCTGGGCGAGGCGAAGAAGGAGAAGGTCTCGATCATCCGGTTCATGCCCGGGCACATCCGCATCTATCAGAAAGACAGCTTTTCCGGTTTCATCTTCGACAAGATCGGGTTTGCCCGCCCCGCCAACCAGGATGTGGACGATTTCGTCCTCAAGGTCGGCAAGGAGAGCATTCCCGACATGGACGGCGACCGCCTGTTCTACTTCACCTACGAGCCCGGCGACGGCGAGGCGACAAAGCTTGCCGAAGAGGTGCTCGGCGACCCGCTTTGGGCGACCCTTGGCGCAATGAAGGCCGGCAAGGTGCACGCGGTCGACGACACGATCTGGAACACTGCCGGCGGCGTGCTCGCCGCAAATCTGATGCTCGACGACATCGCCCGCATCTACGGCGTCGAGTAAGTCCGGCTCCGGGCTCTCTGTATTTCAAGGAGAGCCCGTTCAGCGTTTTTCTTCGCCGCATCGGGCGGCATCCATTTTTTCAGCGAGCCATTTTGATGAAATCCTTTCCTTTTCCCGCGATCGTGGCGATTTTCCTCCTCGGCGCCGCCGGCGCCGGTCAGGCGCGAGACATCGAACACGCAATGGGTGTGACCCGCGTTCCCGAAGAACCGCGGCGCGTTGTGGTGCTGACGACGGAAGGAGCCGAGGCGCTTCTGGCCCTCGGCGTGACTCCCGCCGGAGCAGCCAACGGCCGTGCGGCCACCGGCAGAGGCGATCCCTGGTACCCGCATGTGGCGGGCTTGTTGCGGGAGAGCGAACCGCTCGGAGAGGAGCGCTCCATCAACCTCGAACAGGTGGCCTCCCTCGCCCCGGACATCATCCTCGGCAACAAGCAACGGCACGAAGCCCTCTACGAGCAGCTTTCGTCCATCGCACCGACGGTTTTCAGCGAAAGGCTGAGGGGCGACTGGCGTGTTAACCTGAAGCTCTATGCGAAAGCCCTCGGAAGGTCCGGCCAGGCCGAGGAGGCGCTGCGCCGGTTCGACGCCAGGGTGTCACGGCTGTCCGAGGCCCTCGGCGCCATGAAAAGCGAGACCCTGTCCGTCCTCCGCTTTATGCCGGGCCAGATCCGCATCTACCAGAAGGACAGCTTTTCCGGCTATCTGCTCGATCTGATCGGCATCGCCCGGCCACCCCTGCAACAGGCTGACGGCTTTGTCCTCCGCGTCGGCAAGGAGAGCATCCCCGACATGGACGGCGACCGCCTGGTGCATTTCACCTATGAGCCCGGCGACGGCGAAGCGACGGGCCTTGCCCGAACCGTCCTTGCCGATCCGCTGTGGCAGACGCTGGGTGCGGTGAAGGACGGCAAGGCGCATGCGGTCGACGACACGATCTGGAACACTGCCGGCGGCGTGCTCGCCGCCAATCTGATGCTCAACGACATCGCCCGCATCTACGGCGTCGATTTGGGGGATCGATAGCGCCGGCAGCCTGCGAGCGCCGGAGCGAGTCCGGCACGGTGGCAATTGCCGACCGCCTAAAATTGTTTTACGTTTACGTTTGCGTAATTTGTCGGGCACGACATGTTTTGGGAGGAACAGGTTAGATGATACGTGGAATGTTTCTGATCGCCGCATCCTCGGCCATGCTCTTGGCCGCAGGTCCGGCGATGGCCGACCCCATAGAGGGCAACTGGAAAACCGAAGCCGGCAGCACGGCGCAGATCGTCCCCTGCGGCGGCTCCTTCTGCATCACGTTGAAGACCGGTCAACACGCCGGCAAGAAGATCGGCACGTTCCAGGCCGCCGGCGGCGGCAAATACACCGGCAAGATCACCGATCCCAACAACGACAAGACCTATTCGGGCAAGGGAAGCATAACCGGCGACAGCCTCAAGATGGGCGGCTGCGTGCTGGGCGGGCTGATCTGCCGCAACCAGACCTGGTCGCGTCTTTAGAATTGTCTCGGCCGCACCTTGCGGTCGGATGCTTTCACCTGACCGCGAATACGCTGGCCGGCGGGAACGCAAACGTAGAAGGAGTGGGAGCGGGCAGCAATGGCTGCCCGCTTTTCGCTTCGCCCGAAATCAGCGCGCGCGCTGACCGAAAAGCACCTTCTGTGCTTCCTTGTCCTCGGCGATGTTGCGGCGATGCTCCTGGCCGACTTCCAGGGCGCGGATGACCGCCGGACGTGCCATGATGGTCTCGAACCAGCGCTTGAGATGCGGGAAATCCTCCAAATCCTGGCCCTGGTTCTTGTAGGGCTTCACCCAACCGACGCTGGCCATGTCGGCGATGGAGTAGTCGCCGGCCAGGAATTCGCGGTCGGCGAGGCGCCTGTTCATCACGCCGTAAAGGCGGTTGACTTCGTTGGTGTAGCGCTCGATGGCGTAGGGCACCTTCTCCGGCGCGTATTGACGGAAGTGATGCGCCTGGCCGGCCATCGGACCCAGCCCACCCATCTGCCAGAACAGCCACTGGTCGACCTCGACGCGGGCGCGCTCGTCGGTCGGATAGAACCTGCCGGTCTTGCGGCCGAGATATTGCAGGATCGCGCCGGATTCGAACACGGAAATGGGACGGCCATCCGGGCCTTCGGGATCGATGATGGCCGGCATGCGGTTGTTCGGGGCGATCTTCAGGAAGGACGGCTCGAATTGTTCGCCCTTTCCGATGTTCACGTAATGCAGGGAATAGGGAAGTCCCGTTTCCTCGAGATAAATGGTGATCTTCCAGCCATTCGGGGTCGGCCAGTAATGCAGTTCGATGGGCATGGTCTGGATCGTCATGCGTCTTGCCTCCAAGAGTTCAGGCCACGCGGTCGGGGGAGGATCGTGGCGACAAGACGCAGGTAAGCAACGATCCATGCAATTGCAACAAAAACGCCGCAAAACGATCCTTCACCAAACGCAACATTGGCGCCGACGCCCGTTAACGCTCGTGAACGGTCGATGAATGCCCCTCTCAGAGCGGGTTCAGCCGGCCTGGTGCACTGTGTCGGCATGATGAGGGATAACCACCATGCTGATGCGCCGCTTCACCGTTGTCTGCCTGCTCACCGCCCTGTTCGGCGCCGGCCTTGCCATACTGGTGGCCGAGGCGAGCCGGCCGACCGGCGACTGGCGGCAGAGCCGGCCCTTCGCCTGCGCGACGCAGTCGCAGGCCTGCGCCGGCCAGCATCGTTGAGCGAGAAGGGGCACCGCGAATGACGCCGCTGTTTTCCGCGCTGGGCCATCTGGCCAAGGGACTGGCACTGGCCGCCGTGGTGGCCTCGCCGCTCATCGCCGTGCAAAATGTGCGCGCCGGCCATGAAAACATCATCGAGGGCCATTATGAGAAGTCGAGTGGCGCTGGCCTCGTCCTCATGGTGAGCCTCAAGCGGGCGCGCTGAATTCGCCTGCCGCACCCTTGATGCCCCGCGCGTGCGGCGGCCGGGCCTTGAGAAGAAAAAGAATTTCCATATAAAAGGCCATGGAAAAGCGAATCTATCCTCAACCGATCCAGAAAATCTCCTCTCCGGAGCCTTTCGCCCGAAAGAGCTTCACGGACGCCGGTGAAGCCGTCGCGGCGCTGCGGGCGCTGTACGAGCGCAACACCGCCTTCCTGCGCGACGCCTTCGTGCAGGTCGCCGCAAAAGGCGCGAGCGACCGGCGCTACCGCGCCTTCTATCCGGAAGTGAGCCTTGCCACGGGATCCTACGCGCAGATCGACACGCGCCTGGCCTACGGCCATGTGGCGGCGCCGGGCGTCTATGCCACCACGATCACCCGGCCCGATCTCTTCGACGCTTATCTCATCGATCAGCTCGGCCTCGTCATCCGCAATCACGGCGTGCCCGTCACCGTGTCGGAATCGGAAACGCCCATCCCGCTGCACTTCGCCTTCCTGAAGGACACCTATGTGGAAGGCTCGGTCGCCGACCGCCTGAAGCGACCGCTGCGCGACCTGTTCGACGTGCCGGACCTCAACGCCACCGACGACCACATCGTCAACGGCACCTACGAGGCGCCGCCCGGCGAGCCGATGCCGCTCGCCCCCTTTACCGCCCAGCGCATCGACTATTCGCTGCACCGGCTGGCCCACTACACGGCAACGGCTCCGGATTATTTCCAGAACTTCGTCCTGTTCACCAACTACCAGTTCTACATCGACGAATTCTGCGCGCTGGCGCGCGACATGATGGCCGAAGGCGGCAAGGGCTACACCTCCTTCGTCGAGCCCGGCAACATCGTCACCCACGCCGGCGAGACGAATGCGGACGGCACCGCCCTGGCGCGCTTGCCGCAGATGCCGGCCTATCACCTCACCCGCAACGACCATTGCGGCATCACCATGGTCAATATCGGCGTCGGGCCCTCCAACGCCAAGACGATCACCGATCACATCGCGGTCCTGCGACCGCACGCCTGGCTCATGCTCGGCCATTGCGCCGGCCTCAGGAACACCCAGGCGCTCGGCGACTACGTGCTGGCGCACGCCTATGTGCGCGAAGACCATGTGCTGGACGACGACCTGCCCGTCTGGGTGCCCCTGCCGGCGCTTGCCGAGGTGCAGGTGGCGCTGCAGGAGGCCGTGGCGGAGATCACCGGGCTGTCCGGCTACGATCTCAAGCGCATCATGCGCACGGGCACCGTCGCAACCATCGACAACCGCAACTGGGAACTGCGCGACCAGCGCGGACCGGTGCAGCGCCTGTCGCAGTCGCGGGCCATCGCACTCGACATGGAATCGGCAACCATCGCGGCCAACGGCTTCCGCTTCCGCGTTCCCTACGGCACGCTGCTGTGCGTTTCCGACAAGCCCCTGCATGGAGAGCTGAAGCTGCCGGGCATGGCAACCGAGTTCTACAAGCGCCAGGTATCGCAGCACCTGAAGATCGGCATGCGGGCGGTCGAGAAACTTGCGGCCATGCCGCCCGAAAGGCTTCATTCGCGCAAGCTCAGAAGCTTCTTCGAAACCGCCTTCCAATAGCCTGAAAGCCAGGATATGGCGAGACGCTTGTGGACGGTGACCGCGTTGGGGCTATGAAGGAAAGCACGATCAGCACCCGGCTGCCAGCGCTCCTGGCGGCTGTCGTAACCCTGATGTCGCTGCCGCTGGTCGCCGGATATTGGGGCCGCCTTCACCCGGCCTTCGATGCCATGGCGCATTTCCGCCTGCACCTGGCCTTCCTGCTCGCCTTGCTCGCCGTTCCGCTGCTGCTCTTTCACGGCTGGCGCAGGATCGGCATGGCCGCCGTGGTCCTCGGCATCGCGGCGCTCGCCTCGACGCTGGCGCCCGGCATGAAGACGGCACCGGCCTCGGCCGCAGACGTTCCGGCGGCGCGTTACCGGCTGCTGCAGATGAACCTGCGCTATGACAACGCCAGCCCGAAAAAGCTGTTCTCGCTGATCGGCGAGGTCCGTCCCGACGTGGTGACGCTCAACGAGGTGTCGCGCATGTGGGTCGAGGAGCTGAAATTCCTCGAAGCAACCTACCCCTACCGCATCATCTGCCCGCCGCCCGCGCGCATCGGCGGGGTGGCGATCCTGTCACGCCGGCCGTTCCTGCATCCGGCCGCAGCTTCCTGCCACGACCGCGGCTCGATGGCCGTGGCGAGCGTCAATTTCGGCGGAACCTTCGTCGACGTCGCCGCGCTGCATCTCGGCTGGCCCTGGCCCTACGAACAGAAGGATCAGGTGCAGCGCGTCATCCCGGCCGTCCGGCAACTTGGGAAAACGGCCATCCTGGCGGGCGACCTCAACGCCGCGCCATGGAGCGCCACGGCACGGCGGCTCGAGGCGGCCGGCCAGATGAGGATTATCGCGGGGATCGGAGCCACCTGGTTCGCCCCCTCCTTCCCCACCTCCATCCGGCGGATCGCCGGCCTGCCGATCGACAACATCTTCACCAAGGGCGGCATCGTGCCGATCTCCGTCCGCAGGATGGAGGATGCCGGCTCGGACCACCTGCCGGTCCTGTTCGAATTCGGGCTGCTGCCGCGCCAGCATGACGATGAGGAGGAGGTCATGCAGGTGCGCTTGTAGCGTGCAGTGCCGCCGAAACAGGAAACAACTATCTGCGCCGCGCCACCACCAGGTGCCCGGGCACGGGCTTGCCCATCTCGTGGCGGACCGTGATCGCTTCGACGCAAAGGCATGAGAAGCCGTTGGCGGCGAGCGTTTCGCGCACATAGGCCTCCGCATGGGCAAAGCGCTGATGCGGACCGACCATGAACGGGCGGCCGGCCATCAGCGCGTCCGGGAGGGTCTCGCTCGAGAAGGCGAAGACCGCGCCGGGATTGCTCGACGCGGCAACGCCCGCGAAGAAGGCCTCCAGATGCCCGACATAGGGAAGGACGTCGGTGGCCGTCACCAGATCGAACGGCTCGACGTCGGCATTTTGCAGGAAATCCACGGCCTCGCCGACGAAGAGCGCGTCGTAGACCTCCTTCTCGTCGGTCACTTCCAGCATCGATTCGGAGAGGTCGACGCCGGTGATGTGGTCCGCCATGTCGCGCAGCGTCTCTCCGCAAAGACCGGTGCCGCAACCGAGATCGAGCAGGCGCGGATACGGCCCCGGCGCGTGCGTCGCCAGGGCCTGGCGCACCAGCAGCGGCACGCCGTAGCCGAGCTGGTCGACGAGGATGGTCTCGAAATCCTCCGCATGCTGGTCGAACAGGGTCGTCACATAGGCGTCCGGCGCCTTGGGCGGCGTTTCGCCACGCCCCATGCTGGCAAGCCTCACGGCGGCGCCGCCGTGATCTTCCGGATCGATGCGCAGCACGTCCGCATAGGCGAGAGCGGCCGCGTCGAAATCGCCGGCCTTCTCCAGGGCGAGGGCCCGATCATAGGCTTCGGCCAGCGCTTCCTCGTCGATCGCGGCGGACTGTCTTTCGGTCAATTGGCGTCACATTCCCGTATAGACGGGCCCCTCGCCACCCTGTGGCGGCACCCAGTTGATGTTCTGGTTGGGGTCCTTGATGTCGCAAGTCTTGCAGTGCACGCAGTTCTGCGCGTTGATGACGAAGCGCGCATCGGCCACGTCCCGGCCGTCGGTGAGCGCGTTGCCGTCCGCATCGACCCACTCGTAGACGCCGGCTGGACAATAGCGCGAGGACGGGCCGGCATAGACGGCATATTCCGACGCCTTCTGCAGGTCGAGATCGCGGACCTGAAGGTGAACCGGCTGGTCCTCCTCGTGATTGGTGTTGGACAGGAACACCGAGGACAATCGATCGAAGGTGAGCACACCGTCGGGCTTCGGATAGTCGATCGGCTTGTATCCGGCGGCCGGCTCCAGCGAGGCGGCGTCGGTCTTGCCGTGTTTCATCGTGCCGAACAGCGAGAAGCCGAGCAGCGTGTTCATCCACATGTCGAAACCGCCGATGCCGACGCCGAGCAGGGTGCCGAAGCGCGACCAGAGCGGCTTGACGTTGCGCACCTTCTTCAGGTCCTTGCCGATATCGGAGGAGCGCCAGGCGGCCTCGTAGGCTTCGAGCGTGTCGTTGCTGCGGCCCGCGGCAAGCGCTTCGGCCACATGTTCGGCCGCCATCATGCCGGACAGGACCGCGTTGTGGGAGCCCTTGATGCGCGGCACGTTGACGAAGCCCGCCGAGCAGCCGATCAGCGCCCCGCCCGGAAAGGCGAGCTTCGGCACGGATTGCCAGCCGCCCTCGGTGATGGCGCGCGCGCCGTAGGAGATGCGCTTGGCGCCCTCGAACGTGCCGCGGATCGCCGGATGCGTCTTGAAGCGCTGGAACTCGTGGAAGGGGGAGAGGAAGGGGTTCTTGTAATTCAGGTGCACCACGAACCCGACCGCGACCTGGTTGTTCTCGAGATGATAGAGGAAGGAGCCGCCGCCGGTCTTCATGTCGAGCGGCCAGCCGAAGGAGTGCTGGACGAGGCCCTGCTTGTGGTTCTCCGGCTTGACCTCCCAGAGCTCCTTGAGGCCGATCCCGAACTTCTGCGGCTCCCGCCCCTCATCGAGCCGGAACCTGGCGATCAGTTGCTTGGCGAGCGACCCGCGCACGCCCTCGCCGATCAGCACATATTTGCCGAGAAGGGCCATGCCCGGCTGGTAGTTGGGGCCGTGCGATCCGTCGCGCTCGACGCCCATGTCGCCGGTGACGACGCCGATCACCGCGCCCTCGTCGTCGTAGAGCACGTCCGCCGCGGCAAAGCCGGGATAGATCTCGACCCCCAGCGCCTCGGCATGGCCGGCCAGCCAGCGGCAGACATTGCCCAGCGAGACGGCATAGTTGCCGTGGTTGTTCATCAGCGGCGGCATCAGGAAATTGGGCAGACGAAGGGAGCCTGCCGGACCGAGCACCAGGAAACGGTCCTCGGTCACCGGTGTCTTGAAGGGATGATCCTCCTCCTGGCGCCAATCGGGCAGCAGGCGATCAATGCCCACCGGGTCGACCACCGCGCCGGACAGGATATGCGCGCCGACCTCGCCGCCCTTTTCCAGAACGACCACGGAAAGCTCTGGGTTGAGCTGCTTCAGCCTGATCGACGCGGCAAGCCCCGCCGGCCCGGCACCGACGATCACCACATCGAATTCCATGCTTTCGCGTTCCGTGTCGCTCATTCAACCCTCCGCTTGTCTCTTCGTCCCGCACCCCGCCTGCCCCGGCCTTCTTCGACGGCTTCACGGCTGCAATGCGCCCGACCCTGGCGCTATAGCGCATCCATGCTGGCTGCGAAACCTGTGAAAACCGCACGGGTGCAGTCGTTTTCATTCTTATTACTTTAACGTAAACGTCAATATCAATCTCGCAAGATCGGAATGGCGACCAACCCACTACCGCATCGAGACCTGACCGGGCGCGGTGCGGACATCCCGAAGGTCAGCATGCCGCCCTTCTTGACTCATGTCATTGCCGCACGCACTGGCGGGCTGCATTGAGGCACGGCACCTGCCGCCGCCGAGCGGGTGTCGCCTGCATTTTTCGAACAGACGCCATGGGTTTCCCGTTGCAGCAAGCCGACACACTGCATGCTCCGCTCGTCCGCACCATCGCGCTGATCGCCGCCGTATGGGTGTTTTCCGATGCCGGCTATTACTTCCTGCTGCCGGCGCTCGGGCAGGCATCGAGCTATAACGACAATCCGGTCGGCACCAGTCTCTACTATCTCTTCTGGGTCGGCACCACGGTCATCCTGTTCTGGCCGCAATATGCCCGCTGGCCACGCCTCGCGCGCTGGCGGACTTTCGGCAACAGGCTCGTCAGCCTCGCTGTCTGGTCCCTGGCCTTCCTCGCAGCCGTGACCTTTCTGGCTTACGTCCTTCCGGCGCTGCCGCCCCTGTCGGCGCAGGCCTTGCGAGACGATTTCACCCTGCCGGAACTGCCGCTTGCGACAAGCTGGTACTTTCTGCCGAAATCGGTCGAAATCCTGTTCCAGCAGCTTCTGATCGTGGCGTTCGTTCTGGGTATGGCGATGAACCGCTTCAACCTGCGCAGCATCTCGATCTATGGCGCGGTCCTTTTTGGCGCAACGCATCTGCTGCTGGCGTTCGACGATGTTCCGATCGGCTATGTCGTCCGGTTCTCGCTCGTTGCCGGCGCTTTCGGCCTGATCATTCCATACCTCGTCCTGAGGGTGCCGAACGGCTTTGCCTATTCCTACGTGGTTCACTGGGGCTACTACGCCGGAACCGTCTTCATGGCCCGCATGATCGGTCCGGAAGCCGTCCTGAAGCTCGCCAGGAGCCTTTTCGGCTTCGATTGATCACCGGCCTTCCGTGTCGCGAATCATTGTAATGATGGTGCAACGGCCTGCGAGAAAGGGTGAGTGCGTGGCTATCCAGGACACATGGATCACGAGGACATACCGATACCATCCCGTCCTCCTGACGCTGTCGATCATCGCCGCGATCCTTGCCGCCCAGGCTCTCTTCCTGGCGGCGATGGGGCACCCGGCGATCTGCGATTGCGGCACCGTCAAGCTGCTTTATCCCGATCCGTCCGGCCCAGAAACCTCGCAGCATCTCACCGACTGGTACACATATTCCCACATCCTTCACGGCCTGATCTTCTACATGCTCCTGTGGATCATCGCCCCGCGCATGCCTGTCGGCCTGCGTCTGGCGCTGGCCGTCGGCATCGAGGCGGCGTGGGAGATGGCGGAAAACACGCCGATGGTCATCAACCGCTATCGCCAGTCGGCCCTTGCGGAAGGCTACTACGGGGACAGCATCGTGAATTCGATCTCCGATACGTTCGCGGCGATCTTCGGTTTCCTGGTGGCGCGCCTGTCGCCCGTCTGGCTGAGCCTCGCCCTGCTCGTCGCGACGGAAGCGATCATGGCCTACATGATCCGCGACAACCTCACTCTCAACATCCTGCAGCTTCTCTACCCGAGCGAGGCTGTCTCCAACTGGCAGCGGGGCGGCTGAAAGCCGGCGCCGGCGAATAAGCTTTCCCGAGGCGGCCCATCGGCGCTAGAATGCGCGAGAAGGGAGGAACCGCCCTGCCCCGGACCGCGTCACTCTTCGTCATGCCGCTTCTTGCGCTGCTCGTCGGCGCCGGACCGGGGGACGATGGACGCTGGCAGGCCGGCGCCTATTCCTTCTCCGACGAGCTCGGCGGCTTCCGCATCCGCAATGTGACCGGCTCGGGCACGCGGGCCGATCCCGCCATCCTCACGCAGGAACTGCAGACGACGGCTCCCGTGGTGCTCGTCATCCGCGTGACCGGCGACGTGCCGGGCTATGCCGCCGACGAACGCTCCGGCGAAGGGTTCCTCCATATGGAAATCAACACCGCCAACGGCAGCGGGCTGGCGTGGATCGAATTCGAGTTCGAGCTGCAGGAGAAGCTCGGCCTGCCGAGCGTCTATGGCGACGGCCTCTCCTTCAACCAGCGCGAGATCGGCCGGACGGACGTGGCATCGAGCGGCTTTGCCGCCTACGAGACGAAGTTCGAGCCTTACGACCGGCTGCTGTTCCAGGAGGGAAAGGTCGATCCGGGCGAAACGGTCTCCTTCCGCCTGCTCATCACCGACCTCACGCCGCAGCCGATCTTTTATCTGGTGCAGGATCCGCGCATTCCGTCCTCGTGAACTTGCATCGCAGCCAAAAGAGGGTGACAGTGCGGCCCTGCCGTGACATTGCAGCGCCGTGCATCCATCCGGATGCGCAAAGGACGCTGCAAGCTTTTGAAGCTGCGCATCGTGCTTTCCGAAAATCGATCCCGATTTTCGGGCCGATGCGCCAAGGCCGCAGGACAGGGACAGGATCGGAATGGATTCCGCGGGACTGAGGGAGCTGTTGACCTTCTACGCCGATGCCGGCGTGGACGAGCCCCTGTCGGAAACGCCGGCAAACCGGTTCGAGGAAACGCGGATCGAGGCCGAAAGGCGCAAGGAGAGCCGGCCGGGGGCGGACCGGACGCCTGCTCCGGCGGCCAAGGCCCAGGCCTCGCCCCGCGCGGCGCCGAGCGCGGTCGTGCCCGACGATGCGCAGGCGGCGCGCGCGCGCGAGATCGCCCGCGGCGCCGAGACGCTGGAGGCGTTGCGCGAGCAGCTCACGGCCTTCGACGGCTGCAACCTGAAGACGACGGCGAAGAACACGGTTTTTGCCGACGGCAATCCGGCGGCGCCGGTCATGTTCGTCGGCGAGGCTCCCGGACGCGACGAGGACATTCAGGGCCTGCCCTTCGTGGGGCGCTCGGGCCAACTGCTCGACCGGATGCTGACGGCGATCGGCCTCGATCGCAGCAGCGCCTACATCTCCAACGTCATTCCCTGGCGCCCGCCCGGCAACCGCGACCCCTCGCCGCTCGAAACGGAGATCTGCCGCCCCTTCATCGAGCGGCACATCGAGCTCGTGGCGCCGAAGGTGCTGGTCACGCTGGGCAATCCCTCGACCAAGCTGCTCCTCAACACGCAGACCGGGATCATGCGCATGCGCGGCAACTGGGCGGTGCACAGGACGCCGTCGGGACTGGAGATCCCGACCATGCCGACGCTGCATCCAGCCTATCTCCTGCGCAATCCGGCCCACAAGAAGCTCGCCTGGCGCGACTTCCTGGCGATCAAGCTGAAGCTGGAGGGATTGGGAGACTGAGAAGGCAGCGCCCCTCGCCCCCTTTGGCCCGACGGCGATCTCTCACCCGCTAAGGGCAGGGCAATCGCGTATGGCCATTGCAGGCGATCGAAAACCATGCAGCGGTTTCCGCCATCAATTCCGAGCTTCGAGCTGGTGACGCGAGTGGAGGCCGTGCGCAAAGGTCAAGGCCCCTTCTCCCCGCATGCGGGGAGAAGGTGAGGATGAGGGGCGAGCGCCAAAGACCGCGGAGACAGCGGGACGAACGGGTGAACCAAACATGTTGGCGCACGCCCCTCATCCCCCTGCCGGGACCTTCTCCCCGCATGCGGGG
>NZ_JANKOF010000047.1 GCF_024655565.1 Nitratireductor sp. ZSWI3
GGGATTGCCCTGCCGCACGCGGGGAGGGGGTAAGAGTGAGGGGCCGGCGCCTATCCCTCACGCCGCCTTCTTCGCTTCCACGTCACGCTTCGGCGCGAAGCGCTCGTAGAAGGTCTCGCCACTCTCGGCCATGTCGAGCAGAAGCTTCGGCGCCTTGAACTGCTTGCCGTATTTCTTGGCGAGATGCTTCGTCATGGCGACGAATTTCGCCGCCCCCATGCCGTCGATGTAGGACAATGCGCCGCCCGTATAGGGCGCGAAGCCGAAAGCGAGGATCGAGCCGACATCCGCCTCGCGCGGGTCGGTGACGATGCCGTCCTCCATCACGCGGGCAGCCTCCAGCGCGATGGTGGACAGGAGGCGCTGCTTGATCTCCTCTATGTCCAGCTTCTCCGGCTTCTTCTGCGGGTAGAGGTCTTTCAGGCCGGCCCACAGATGCTTCTTGGCGGGCTTTTCCGGATAGTCGTAGAAGCCCTTGCTGTTCTTGCGGCCGAGGCGGCCGTGCTTCTCGACCAGCGTGTCGATGAGCTCCACATGGCGCGGGTCGACGGCCTTTGGGCCGAGATCGCGGACCGTCTGCTTCATGATCTTCTGCGCCAGGTCGATCGCCGTCTCGTCGGTCAGCGCCAGCGGGCCGACCGGCATGCCGGCCATCTTGGCGGCATTCTCAATCATCGCCGCCGGCACGCCCTCGATCAGCATGGTGAAGGCTTCCTGCATGTAGCGCAGCACACAGCGATTGACGTAGAAGCCGCGCGTGTCGTTGACGACGATGGGCGTCTTCTTGATGGCGCGGACATAGTCCATGGCCACGGCAAGCGCCTTGTCCTCGGTCTTCTTGCCGAGGATGATCTCGACCAGCATCATCTTGTCGACGGGCGAGAAGAAGTGGATGCCGATGAAGTTCTTCGGCCGCTTGGAATTCCTGGCGAGGCTGGAGATCGGAATGGTCGAGGTGTTCGATGCGAAGATGGCGGACGGCTTCAGCACCGCCTCGGCCTTCTCCGTCACACCCTTCTTGACCTGCGAATCCTCGAACACGGCCTCGATCACCAGATCGCAGCCGTCGAGCGCCGCATAGTCGTCCGAAGCGGTGATCAGCGACAGGAGCTTTTCCTTCTCCTCGGTCGTTGCGCGGCCCTTCTTGATGAGCCCGTCCATGAGCGAGGCCGAATGGGCCTTGCCCTTCTCGGCGGCCGGAACGTCGCGGTCGATCAGCACGACGGGAATGCCGGCCTTGGCCGTCACATGGGCGATGCCGGCGCCCATGAAGCCCGCGCCCAGGACGCCGATCTTCTTGAATTTCTTGGCCGGCACGCCCTCGGGGCGGCGCGCGCCCTTGTTGAGCTCCTGCAGCGAGACGAACAGCGAGCGGATCATCATCTTCGCTTCGGTCGTCTGCATGATCTCGGTGAAATAGCGCTGCTCGATGGTGAGCGCGGTGTCGAAGGGCACCAGAAGCCCCTCATAGACGCATTTGAGGATCGCCGTGGCGGCCGGATAGTTGCCATAGGTCTCGCGGCGCAGGATGGCGATCGCCGGCGGCCAGAGATTGGCGCCTGCCGCCGAATAGACGGGCCCGCCCGGCAGCCTGAAGCCTTTTTCGTCCCAGGGCTGGACGGGTTTCAGCCCGTCGAGGATCATCGTCCTGGCGGCCTCCACCAGCTTCTTGGGCGGCACGACCTCGTGCACGAGGCCCATCGCCTTCGCCTTCTGCGGCGAAAGGGTCTGACCGGTGGTCAGCATCTGCAGGGCTTCCTGTGGGTTGGCAAGGCGCGGCACGCGCTGGGTTCCGCCGGCGCCGGGGAAGATGCCCACCTTGACCTCGGGCAGGGCCATCTTGACCTGCGGGCTGTCGGCGACCACGCGGCCGTGGCAGGCGAGCGACAGTTCGAAGGCGCCGCCCATGCAGGTGCCGTTGATGGCCGAGACCCACGGCTTGCCGGAGGTCTCCAGCTTGCGCCACAGCCAGCCCATGCGGCCGGCGTTGTCGAACAGAAGCTTGACGGCCTTCTTGCGATCCTTGGCCTTTTCCTTCTCGAAGAGGCCGAGCATCTTCTGCAGCATGGTCAGGTCGGCGCCGCCCGAGAAGGTCTCCTTGCCGGAGGTGATGACGGCGCCCTTGACGGCCTCGGTGGCCGCGACGTGATCGACGATCGCCTCCAGCTCGTTCATCACCTCCTCGGTGAAGACGTTCATGGAGCGGTCGGGCATGTTCCAGGTGACGAGCGCGATGCCGTCCTTGTCCACATCGACGGTGAAATTCCTGTAGTCGGTCATGGTTCGGGTCCTCTTCCGGCGGATCAGACGCGTTCGATGATGGTGGCGGTGCCCATACCGGCACCGATGCACAGCGTGACGAGCGCGGTGTTCATATCGCGCCGTTCCAGTTCGTCGAGCACCGTGCCGAAGATCATGGCGCCGGTCGCGCCGAGCGGGTGGCCCATGGCGATGGCGCCGCCATTGACGTTGATCCTGTTCGGGTCGATGTCGAAGGCCTGGATGTAGCGCAGCACGACGGAAGCGAACGCCTCGTTGAGCTCGAACAGATCGATGTCGGAAAGCTTCATCTTGGCCTTTTTCAGAAGCTTCTCGGTGACGTCGACCGGACCCGTCAGCATGATCGCCGGCTCGGAGCCGATGTTGGTGAAGGCGCGGATCCTGGCGCGCGGCTTCAGCCCCATCGCCTTGCCGGCCTTGCGCGAGCCGAGCAGAACCGCCGCGGCGCCGTCGACGATGCCGGAGGAATTGCCGGCGTGATGCACGTGGTTCACCCCTTCGAGTTCGGGATAGCGCTGCACGGCGACCGCGTCGAAGCCGCCCATCTCGCCGGGCATGACGAAGGACGGGTTGAGCTGGCCGAGCGACTGCATGTCGGTGCCGGGACGCATGTGCTCGTCACGGTCGAGGATGGTGAGCCCGTTCTGGTCCTCGACGGGGATCACCGAGTTCTTGAAGTAGCCCTTCTCCCAGGCATGCGCGGCCCGCTTCTGGCTCTCGACCGCATAGGCATCGACGTCGTCGCGCGAGAAGCCGTATTTGGTGGCGATCAGGTCGGCCGAAACGCCCTGCGGCATGAAATAGGCCGGCAGGCCGACCGAAGGGTCCATGAACCAGGCGCCGCCCGACATGCCCATGCCGACGCGCGACATGGACTCGACACCGCCGGCGATGACGATCTCGTCGGAGCCGCCGGCGATCTTGGCCGCCGCGAGGTTGATGGCATCGAGACCGGATGCGCAGAAGCGCGAGATCTGGATGCCGGGCGCCGCATTCTCGTAGCGCGCCTCGAAGGCGGCCGAGCGCGGGATGACGGCACCGGCTTCGCCGACCGGATCGACGCAGCCGAAGATGATGTCGTCGACCTTTGCCGTGTCGAGGCCGTTGCGGTCGCGCAGCGCCTCCAGAACCTTCGCGCCAAGCCGCACGGCCGGCACTTCGTGCAGCGCGCCGTCCTTCTTGCCGCGGCCGCGCGGCGTGCGCACGGCATCGTAGACATAAGCGTCAGCCATTTTGGTCTCCCTGCTTTGCGGACCCAACGCGGGGCCTTGCGTTTCGTTCAAAGGCTCCTGGCGATCACCAGCTTCATGATCTCGTTGGTGCCGCCATAGATGCGCTGCACGCGGGCATCGCGATACATGCGCGCGATCGGATATTCGTTCATGTAGCCATAGCCGCCGTGCAGTTGCAGGCATTCGTCCACCACCTTGCACTGCAGGTCGGTGAGCCAGTACTTGGCCATCGAGGCGGTTGCCGTATCGAGGGTGCCGGCGATGTGGCGCGCCACGCAGTCATTGTAGAAGACGCGGCCGATGGTCGCCTCGGTCTTCAGCTCGGCGAGCTTGAACTGGGTGTTCTGGAAATCGATGACCTTGGCGCCGAAGGCCTTGCGCTCCTTCACATAATCGAGGGTCACGGCGAGCGCGCGCTCGATCATGGCGATCGCCTGGGCCCCGATCAGAAGGCGCTCCTGCGGCAATTGCTGCATCAGCTGCACGAAGCCCTGGCCTTCCTCATGGCCGATGAGGTTGGCGGTCGGCACACGCACGTCGTTGAAGAACAGCTCCGACGTGTCGTTCGACTTGAGCCCGATCTTGTCGAGGTTGCGCCCGCGCTCGAAACCGTCCAGCCCGTCGGTCTCGACGACGATCAGCGATGTGCCCTTGGCGCCCTGAGCGGGATCGGTCTTGGCAACGACGATGATGAGGTTGGCGAGCTGGCCGTTGGTGATGAAGGTTTTCGAGCCGTTGAGGCGATACTGGTTCCCGTCCCGCTCGGCGCGCGTCTTGACGCCTTGCAGGTCGGAGCCGGCGCCGGGCTCGCTCATGGCAATGGCGCCGATCAATTCACCTGTCGCAAGGCGCGGCAGCCAGCGCTTCTTCTGCTCCTCCGACCCGTAATGAAGGATGTAGGGAGCGACGATGGCGTTGTGCAGCGCGATGCCGAAGCCGTCGACGCCGACATGGCTGATTGCCTCGGCGATGGCGCTCTCATGGGCGTAGGTGCCTCCCGAGCCGCCGTAATCCTCCGGCATCGAAGCGCACAGGAGGCCGGCCGCGCCGGCCTTCCGCCAGCTCTCGCGGTCGAAGATCTCGGCGCTCTCGAAATCCTCGTAGCGCGGCGCGATCTCCTCGGAGAGAAAGCGGCTCGCCATGTCGTAGAGCATCGCGACGTCCTCGCCCGCCCAGCCGGGCCGGGGAAGACCGAGTATCGATTGGGGATCTGCCACCTTTACGCCTCCTCGTCGGCACCTGCGGGAAGTCTGTTCAGGCTAGAACAGACCTTCCCTGCCTGCCAATCAAAACGCTTCCGCCGGCAATGCCATCATCGTGTCCGCGCCGGTGGAGATGCGGGCGAGATGCGCCGCCGTCTCCGGCATGACGCGCTCCATGAAGTAGCGGCCGGTGACGATCTTCGCCTCGAAATAGGATGCATCCCCATCCGCACCCTCGGCAAGCCTGTCCTGCGCCGCCTTGATCATGCGGCCCCACATCAGGCCGAGCGCGACCAGGCCCATGAGATGCATATAGTCATAGGAGGCGGCTCCCGCATTGTCCGGTTTCTGCATGGCATTCTGCATCAGCCACAGCGACGCCGCCTGCAGGTCGTTCAGGCCTTTCTTGAGCGCCTTGGTGTAGGGGGCCATCGCCTCGTCGACCCGGTGCGCCTCGCAGAACTCGCCGACTTCCTTGAAGAAGGCCTGCACCGCGCGGCCGCCATTGGCCGGCAGCTTGCGGCCCACCAGATCGAGCGCCTGGATGCCGTTCGCACCCTCGTAGATCATGGCGATGCGCGCATCGCGCACGAACTGGCTCATGCCATGCTCTTCGATATAGCCGTGGCCGCCGAAGACCTGCTGCGCCATCACCGCATGCTCGAAGCCCTTGTCGGTCAGCACGCCCTTGATCACCGGCGTCATCAGCGCCAGATGGTCGGATGCCGTCTCGCGATCCTTCTCGTCCTCGGAGAGATGAGCGATGTCGGATTTGAGCGCGGTCATCAGGATGAGCGCCCGCCCGGCCTCGTTGAAGGCGCGCATGGTCATCAGCTTGCGGCGGATGTCCGGGTGGACGATGATCGGATCGGCCTTCTGGTCCGGCGCCTTGGGACCGGAGAGCGAGCGGCCCTGCAGGCGCTCGCGGGCATATTCGACAGCGCCCTGATAGGCGGCTTCGCCGACGGCATGGCCCTGCAGGCCGACACCGAGGCGCGCCTCGTTCATCATGGTGAACATGGCTTTCAGGCCGCCATTCTCCTCGCCGAGCAGATAGCCCGTCGCCGCGTCGTAGTTCATGACGCAGGTGGCGTTGCCGTGAATGCCCATCTTCTCCTCGATGGCGCCGCAGGAGACGGCGTTGCGGGCACCGAGCGCGCCTGCGTCGTCGACCATCACCTTCGGCACGATGAAGAGCGAGATGCCCTTCACGCCGGCCGGCGCGCCCTCGATGCGGGCGAGGACGAGATGGATGATGTTCTCGGCAAGATCGTGCTCGCCGGCGGAGATGAAGATCTTCTGGCCGGAGATCCTGTAGCTGCCGTCACCATTGGGCACGGCCCTCGTGGTCAGGAGGCCGAGATCGGTGCCGCAATGGGGCTCGGTCAGGTTCATGGTGCCGGTCCAGGTGCCCTCGATCATCTTCGGCAGCCACGTCGACTTCTGTTCGTCGGTTCCGTGGGCGAGGATGGCGGCCACCGCGCCCTGGGTCAGGCCGGGATACATCATCAGCGCCATGTTGGCGGAAACGAGATATTCGCTGACGGCCGAATGGACGGTGTAGGGCAGGCCTTGGCCGCCATATTCGGCCGGTGCGGAAAGGCCGAGCCAGCCGCCTTCGCAATATTGCCGATAGGCCTCGCCGAACCCCTTGGGCGTCGTTACCGACCCGTCCTCATGGCGGGCGCAGCCCTCCATGTCGCCGGTGCGGTTGAGCGGCTGCATGACATTTTCGGCGAGCTTGGCGCCTTCCAGCAGGATCGCCTCGACGACATCGGGAGATGCATCGGCAAAGCCCGGCAGATTGTCGTGATTGCCGTAGCCAAGCACGTCATTGAGCACGAAAAGCGTGTCGCGCACGGGCGCCCGATAGGTCGGCATGAGGGTCCTCCAGCTCTCAGATCAAGAGTGCGGTCACGAGCGGATCGCACGATGGTCGGCGTGCTTTAGCAAATTTTGACGTTTCCGTAAACGTCAAAAATAATCCGACCAACGCTTCCGCGCCTTACAGCGCCCGTGCTTCATCTGGATGACCGGGAGGAACGATATGGCAGGGCGGATTTCCCGCGCGCCCGACATCGGCGCGTGCAGGAACGCCCGAAACGGCAAGGCCGTCGGGTTGCCGGCCGAAGCCGGAAGAGGTGGCTCATCGTGCGGAAAACCGGATGCGCGGGCCGGCATGAGGGGATGCGGCCCCGCAGGCAGTCAGTCTTCGTTGCCGGAGGGCTGGATCCTGGCGAGCCTCTCGGTGATGTCGGCCACCAGCTGCTTGAGATCGCCGATCGCTTCTTCGAGCGTGTGACGCTGGCGTTCGAGGCGGGTCATCTGGCGCTCCGATTTCTTCAGCACCAGCCGGAACTGCTTCTCATTGGCGCCGTGCGGGTCGTGCAGGTCGAGCACTTCCTTGATGTCGTTCAACGAGAAGCCGATCTTGCGCCCGAGCAGGATCTGCTGCAGCCGCCGTTTGTCCTCGGCGGTATAAAGGCGGGTGGTTCCGACCCGCTCCGGGCTCAGCAGGCCCTTGTCCTCGTAGAAGCGCAGCGCACGCAGGGTGACGTCGAATTCGCGTGCCATTTCGCCGATGCGCGTGTAGTCCGCCGGCGTATCAGGAAAATCATTTTCCTCGGCTGCCTTCTGGGCGGCCATCGCAATGTTCATCATGATCACTGTTCCGTATCGAATAGCTCACTCCGGTCTGCAACCGGGCTGGCTTCCTTGTCCGGCATGCTCGCACGTTGCCCGAGGGGCGGTGTTCATGCGGCCGGACAGGCTCACAAGGGCGGGCTTATGCGGCCGACAATGCGGCATTACAAGGGCAGCTGTAGAAATTTGATCGCTTCCCCAAGGGCAGGTTCGGGAGATCGCGACGGCGCCGTCGGTAAGAATCGTTAACCCGCTGTTTACCATGATGGGCGAATTGTGGGCGCATCGGTGCGTCGCGCCTCCGTCGGTTTTCGGGAGGTCGCGGGCATCGATCGTAGGTGATTACCCGGTTTCAGTGCCGCCGTTCAGCGTCTGCGACCCGAGTGCGCCTGCGTGGCTAGAAATGTCTATGGCCAACCGGAAACGGTGGAGAGGCGGGCGTTCCGATGAACAACAAGCGTTCCTATCTGGATAACATCAATGCAGGCAGACGCCGCCGCCCCGGCTCGGACGAAACCCTCGACCAGATCAGCAGAACGCTCGACCATCTGGAAAGCCGGCTCGAGCACGCCAGAAATCCGCGCCCCGGACATCTGGAGGAAAGCGAGCTCGCGCGTCGCTTCCAGCGGCTCTCCGACAGCGTGTCCGGCGCCCGTTCGCGCACCGCGCCGCATTCCGAGCCGGTCGGTCGCGCTTCGTCCTCACAGGCCTCCCTGGAGCAGGCCGCACGCGCCCTGGAGCACACGCGCCGACAGGAACGCGAGGTTGCCTCGATCACCGGCATCGCCGGCGAGCTCAAGTCGCTGCGCGAGGATTTGCGCGATGTCATGCAGACCGGCATCAGCGGCGAGTTCGACATGCTGCGCCGCGAGCTGGCCGGCATCATGGCGGCCGTTCCGAATTCGGCGCTCAGCGGCGAGCTGGTGGTCGAGTTCGAACGGCTTTCCGACGCGATCGCGCAGCTCGCCGAGCGCAGCGACGACAGGAGCGTCAAGATGCTGCGCCTCGAGATGGAGGAGCTCAAATCCTCGATCTCGGCGCTGGCGCGAGAAGAGACGCTGCGTGCCGTCGATCGCCGCTGGGATGCCTTCGACGACCGCTGGACCGCCTTCGAGAACCGCATGTCGGCCGGTCTGCGCAACCCGGATCCGGCATTCGACATGCTGCATCAGCGGCTGGAGGAGATCGGCAGCGCCATCAACAGCCTGCCGGATTCTCTTTCGCTGCGGTCGCTCGATGAGCGCGTGCGCACGCTGGCGGCCGGGCTCGACAAGCTGGTCAGCCGCAAGGCGCCCGCCAATTCCGAACTTTACGCCGCCCTCGACGAGCGGCTCGACGAGATCTCCCGCGCCATCGCGGCATGCCTGCCGCGTGGGCAGGTCGCGAGCGTCGACCCCCAGCCCTTCGAGCGGATCGAAGCGCGCATTTCCTCGCTCGCCAATCAGGTCGCCGAGGTTCTGGCCGACCGGGCGGGAGACCAGGCGGTCGACCGCCTCGGCCTTCAGATGGAGGAACTCTCCAGGAGGGTCGACGACATCGCCAGCCGCATCGATCTGCCCGAGCAGATGGTCGAGCGGCTGGCCGGCCAGATCGCCGACATCGCCGACAGGCTCGACAATGCGCCGCAGTCGCAGGCGGCCGAGATGATGCTGCGCGGCATGGACGATCGCTTCGCCCACCTCTCGCAGATGATCGAGCAGCGTCGCGACGACGCGACCGAATTTGGCCGCTCGCTGGTCTACGACCTCGAGCAGCGCCTGCAGGAGATCACGGCGCGCCTGGATGGCCAGGCAGGCGGGCCGCCTGACGCCGCCGGCATCATGGCGAGCATCGACGAGCGCTTCAATGCGCTGGCTGCGCGCCTCGAGAGCAGCCTGCGCGAACCGCCGAACGCGGCCATGATCGGCGCGCTGGAGGCCCGGCTGGAAGACATTGCCGGGCGCCTGCAGTCTTCGTCGGCCGGAGCCTCGTCGGTCGATCCGGACGTCATCCGCAATCTGGAAATCCAGGTGAAGAGCCTTTCGGAGCATCTCTCACGGCCGGGGCTCGAGGTTCCCGAACTCGAGGACATCGGCCCGCGCCTCAAGAGCATCGAGCGCTCCGTTCAGGAAAACCAGGCCGCCGTTCTCGAAGCAGCCCGGCAGGCCGCCGCGCAGGCCATCGGCGCGCTCGGCGACAGCCCGCACACTGCCGCCGATCCGCATCTCAAGGAGGAGCTGAAGGCGCTGGAAGCGCTGGCGCGCAGATCCGACGAGCGCAACACCAAGACCTTCGAAGCGATTCACGACACCCTGTTGAAGATCGTCGACCGGCTCGGCACGGTCGAGAACGCGGCGAAGGCGATGCCCGCCGACAGCGGCCGGAAGATCGCCATCGAGTCGGCGCCCTCCATCGAACCGGGCAACGAGGTCTCGACGCTCGCCGAGGAAGAACGCGCCGACATTCCGCCCTATCGCTCGCCGGCGCAAGCTGCCGCCGCCGCTGCTCGGGCCGCCCTCGACGAGGACGGCGACGAACCGGACACGAGAACGGGCAAGGCCTCTCTCCTCAGCGGATTGTCGCGCAAGCTTGCCGGACGCAAGGACAAGCCCGCCACCGTGGCGCAAGAGCAGGTGGCGCAGGAGCTGGATGCAACCGACGAGACGTTGGAGATCGACGTCGAGCGGCTCCATGAACCGCTCGAGCCCGGCACGGGTACGCCCGACCTCAACGCCATCATGCGCCGCGTGCGCGACGAGAAGAAGGCACCGGCGCGCGACGGCAACGATGCGGCGAAGTCGGATTTCATCGCCGCTGCGCGGCGCGCGGCACAGGCTGCGGCCGCGGAAGCGGAGATCCTGAAGAAGCGCCAAGACGCCATCTCCGAATCGTCGGGGCGCTTCGGCTTCGGCAGGATCCTCAAGCGCGCCGGCAAGCCCGTCGCCATGGCGGTGGGAGCCGGCATTGTCGTGGTTGGCGGATTGCAGCTCGGCAAGGCCTATCTCTCCGAAACGACGGTCATCCCGTCGCAGATTGCCGCCGGCGAGGCGAAAAGCCCGGCGCCGCAGCCGGCGCGGCCGGTCGAGGACACTGTGGTGGGCGCTGCGAAGCCGATGACCGATCGCCCCGTGCGCGTTCTCGACGACGAGACGGAAGATGCCCGGGACGACGTGGTCGACACGCTCGCCGCCATGCCGCAGAAGGACGGCGCCTCCGCTTTGCAGGAGCCTGCGGAAAAATTCGTCGAGCGGCTGGATAAGGCGGACACGGCTGCCGGTGACGCGGCGCTGCCGGCGACGCCGGTGGCGGCCAAGGCTTCCGTCGACGACATTCCAATGGACGCCGGTCCGCTGCCGCTGCGCGAGGCGGCCGCTGCCGGCGATCCCAAGGCCCTGTTCGAGATCGGCAGCCGCTATGCCGAAGGGCGCGGCACCAAGCCCGACATGGCCAAGGCCGGAAAATGGTATGAGAAGGCGGCGGAGGCGGGCCTTGCCCCGGCGCAATACCGCATCGGCGATCTCTACCAGAAGGGCACGGGCGTCGAGCGCGACCCGGCCACGGCCAAGATGTGGCTGCAGCTCGCCGCCCAGCAGGGCAATGCCAGCGCCATGCACAATCTGGGTGTTCTCCATGCGTTGGGTGCGGCCGGTCCCGTCGACAACGACTCGGCCGCCCGCTGGTTCCTGGAAGCTGCCGAACACGGGATCAAGGACAGCCAGTTCAACCTCGGCATCCTGTCGGCCAAGGGCATGGGCGTGCCGCAGGACCTGACGGAGGCCTACAAATGGTTCGCGCTCGTGGCGATGACCGGAGACAAGGACGCGGCCGGCAAGCGCGACGAGGTTGCAGCGACGCTTTCGCCCGAACAGCTCAAGCAGGCCAAGGACAAGACGGCGCTGTGGAAGGCGAAGGCAGTCGAACCGGCGGCGAACGTCGTCGACATTCCGGATGCCTGGCGGGAGAGCCGGGAGATCACCGCCGGCATCGACATGAAGAAGGCCGTCGCCAACATCCAGCGCATTCTCAACAAGGAAGGCTTCGATGCCGGCACGCCCGACGGGCTGATGGGAGAGCGGACCAAAACAGCCATCAAGGCGTTCCAGAAGGCCAACGGCATGACGGCCAGCGGCGAGGTGGACGAGACGCTCGTGCGCGCGCTCCTGAAGCGGAACGGCGACGCCGCGGCTGTAAATTGAGGGCTAGGGTCAGGACCTATTAAAATGGCCACAATGGCGTTCGATAGACCAAGAGATGCAAGGAAAAGCCCGCAGAGCGGGGTCTTTCCCCCGGTCAAGGGCTTTGACGCGGCAGATCGCCGGTCTATCGAGCGTCCTTTGGATCGGCCTGATTTGCACGGGCTACTTTGTCGCAAGACCTTGAAAGACGTGAAGTCTTCCTGCGGTCCTGCTTCGCGTATCCGCACAAATCAGGCCGACCATTGCGGCCATTTTAATAGGTCCTGACCCTAGTGGTCTGACCGAAACGGATGGTACCCATCCGTTTCGATAAGTCAGCCCACAAGCTATTGATCTGGTGGGGCGATTTGTCCTGACAGATGGGTACCATCTGTCAGGATCGCACCACTAGGTCGCAGTCTTCGACAGGTTTTGTCGTTTTCTGCGGCAAGTCGTTCAAACTTTTCTGCATTTGACCCCGACATGGTTTGACTTCGCCATCATCAGGGAGCAGAACGAAGACACGCATAATGCTTCCACATATGGCCTGGCGCGTTCGCTGCCAGGCACGCAATGATTCGGGTGCCGCGGGTGGGTATTTATCTCCCCATCGCCGAAATGTCCGTGAACGTGTTCGTGCTGCTTGCCATGGGCGGCGCGGTCGGCTTCCTCTCCGGGATGTTCGGCGTCGGTGGCGGATTCCTGATCACGCCCTTGCTGATCTTCTACAACATCCCGCCGGCGATTGCCGTTGCGACCGGCGCCAACCAGGTGATCGCGTCGTCTTTCTCCGGGGCGCTCGTGCATTTCAAGCGCAAGACGCTCGACGTCAAGCTCGGCACGGTGCTGCTCGCCGGCGGTTTCGTCGGCGCCACGCTCGGCGCCCTCGCTTTCGCCTATCTGCGCCGGCTCGGGCAGCTCGACCTGATCGTCTCGCTGCTCTACGTCACCTTTCTCGGCGTGGTCGGCGGGCTGATGCTGACGGAGAGTATCGGCGCCTTGCGCCGGGCGCGGAGCGGCCAGGCCGTGTCGCTCAGGAAGCCGGGGCAGCACAACTGGATTCACCGGCTTCCGTTGAAGATGCGCTTTCGGGCCTCAAAGCTTTTCGTCAGCGTCATCCCGGTTCTCGGCCTCGGCGCCTTCATCGGCTTCCTCTCCTCGATCATGGGCGTCGGCGGCGGCTTCATCATGGTGCCGGCGCTGATCTACCTGCTCAAGGTGCCGACGAATGTCGTCATAGGCACGTCGCTTTTTCAGATCATTTTCGTTGCCGCCTATACGACGATCATCCATTCGACCGCCAACCAGACGGTCGACGTGGTGCTGGCTTTCCTGCTGATGGTCGGCGGCGTGGCGGGTGCGCAATACGGCGCCCGCGTGGGTCAACGCCTGCGCGGCGAGCAATTGCGGGCCCTCCTGGCGTTGCTTGTCCTGGCGGTCGCGCTGCGCCTTGCCTTCGATCTGTTCGTCCGCCCGGCCAGCGTCTATTCCCTGTCAGCAGGAGTCCTGTGAAGCCATGCCGTCGAAGGGGATCATCGCAGCGACGACGTTTCTGACCTTCGCACCGGTTCTGGGCGCGCGGGCGCAGAACGCGATTCCCGAGAACATCCAGATCGGCCTGTCGACGGACCGCGTTTCCATCACCTCCGATTTCGCCGGCGCGGAGCTGACGATCTTCGGCGCGCTCGACAATGCCGATCCGCTGGTAAGCCGGCAGGGCCGCTACGACGTGATCGTCGTCCTGGAAGGGCCGGCGCGCCCGGTGATGGTGCGCAAGAAGACGCGCGTTCTCGGCATGTGGATCAACACCGAATCCCAGATCTTCAGGGACGTCCCCGAATCCTACTCCATGGCGCTGACGCGCGCCCCGCAGGACATCACCGACCCGGCCGGCTATCGCCAGTTGGCGCTCGGCCCGTCCAACCTCTATCTGCAACCGCTGGACGCCGATGGCGACCCCAAGACGATCGAGGAGTTCACGGCGGCGCTGCGCGAGCGCAAGGAGGCTTCCGGTCTTTACTCCGTGCGCGTCGGCGGCGTGCGGTTCCTCTCGCAGAGCCTGTTCCGCGCCACGCTGACGCTGGCGCCGAACGTCGCCGTGGGCACGCATCGCGCCCGCGCCTTCCTGTTCCGCAACGGCATGTTCCTGCGCGAGACCTCGGCGCAACTCACCATCCGCAAGGCGGGCATGGAACAGCGGCTTTACGAGTTCGCGCAACAGCACGGGCTGATCTACGGCATCGCTGCCGTGCTGATCGCCATCATCACCGGCTGGATCGGGCGGCTCGTCTTCCGCAAGGACTGAGGAACTGCTCGCCTATCGCAGCAAGCTGCCGGCAATGGCGTAAATGCCTTGCCGGCCGAGCATGTAGGCCGTCAGCCGCTCGCGCGTGAAGAGGCCGGCGAAGGCGCGGTCGAGCACGTTCAGCGTTCCGGTCAGGCTGCCGAAGGCCGGCATGATGAGGCGGGCGCCGTCGGAGGCGAAGCAGGCGCGGCGCACGGACCGGCCGCGCCGCACGATGCGGGCGCCCGGGTGCAGGTGGCCGGCGATCTCGCCCGGCGCTGCGCCCGGCGCCGGCTCGTGCCTGAAGGTGAGGCCGTCGATGGCGATCTCCTGCGCCGTCCGCCCGGGCAGGCCCGGCGGCGGTGCGGGATCGTGGTTGCCGGCGATCCAGTGCCAGTCGCGCCCGGCCATCAGCGTCACGAGGTGGTCGCGAAAGGTCTCCGGCATTTCAGCCGCGCCGTCGCCGTCGTGAAAACTGTCGCCGAGGCTGATGACGATGCCGGGATCGTGATCGGCGATGACGGCGCCGAGCCGTCTGAGGGTCGCGGCCGTGTCGTAGGGCGGCAGAAAGCTGCCGCGCCGGGCAAAGGCGGCCCCCTTTTCCAGATGCAGGTCGGAGACGACGAGCAGGTCGAGCGCCGGGAACATCAGCACGCCTCGCCAGTCGCACACTGCCGTCTCGCCGGCGAGTTCGATGGTCAGGCAGGTGCTGGCATCCGTCGCCGGCGCAAGGCTGTTCATCCGTCCATCGCCTCCTGCATCAGTTCTTCACCCGAAAGTCGCGAAGCCTCTCCGAGCAACGCCTCGTTGGCATCACCGGCGACCGCTTCCTTGCCGATCTCCAGCATGATCGGCACGGCAAGCGGCGAGATGCGCTCCAGCGATTTATGCACGATTCGCCCGCGAATGCGCGACAGCATCTCGCCCAGCCTCCTGACATCGAGCAGGCCCAGTGCGGCATCGGCCCAGGTGGCCTGCAACAGGATGTGATCGGGCTCGTGCGCGCGCAGCACGTCGTAGATGAGGTCGGCCGAGACGGTGACCTGACGCCCGGTCTTTTCCTGACCTGGATGACGCTTCTCCACCAGCCCGGAAATCAGGGCGCAATTGCGGAAGGTGCGTTTCAGCAGCCAACTGTCGGCGATCCAGGACTCCAGGTCGTCGCCGAGCATGTCCTCGTCGAGCAGGGCGGCCAGGCTCAGCGCCCGGCGCTTCAGCATCGCGCCCATGTCGTTGAGGCCCCACACGGCGATGGCGTAGTCGTTGGCGACGAAGCCCAGCGGATGGGTGCCGGCGCGCTCCAGGCGGCGCGTCAGGAGCATGCCGAGCGTCTGGTGCGCAAGGCGGCCTTCGAACGGATAGAGCACCATGTAGTGGCGGTTGCCGCGCGGAAATGTCTCGACCAGCAGGTCCTGGCGCCGCGGCAGTAGCGACTTGTCGCGCTGGATCGACAGCCATTCGGCGACCTGCTGAGGCAGGGCCTGCCAGCGTTTCGGATCGGCCAGCATGGCGCGCACCTCGCCCGCCAGATAGGTCGACAGCGGGAACTTGCCGCCGGCATAATAGGGGACCTTGGCATCGTCGCCGCCGCCTGCGGAGACGTAGCACTCGTTCTCGCGAATGCCCTCGAAGCGCAGCACCCGGCCGGAAAAGAGGAAGGTGTCGCCGGGCGCCAGCGTTTCGAGGAAATACTCCTCGACCTTGCCGAGCACCGGGCCGCCGCGCGAGACGCCGCCGCGCCCGCGCCGCACCATGCGGATGTTGAGCATCGGCGATTCGACGATGGTGCCGACATTGAGGCGGTATTGCTGGGCGACCCGCGGATGCGAGACCCGCCACAGGCCGTCGGCGGTCCTGCGGATGCGCGCGTAGCGCTCGTAGCTCTTCAGCGCATAGCCGCCGGTGGCGACGAAATCGACGATGCGGTCGAAGGTCGGCCGGTCGAGGCCGGCATAGGGGGCGGCACTAATGATCTCGCCATACAGGACATCCGCGTCGAACGGTGCCGCGCAAGCCGAGCCCAGCACGTGCTGGGCGAGAACGTCGAGCGCTCCGTCGACCAGCGGCGGCGTGTCCTGGGCGCCCAGATAGTTGGCTTCGAGGGCGGCGCGGCACTCCATCACCTCGAAACGGTTGGCCGGCACCAGGATCGCCCGGCTCGGCTCGTCCATGCGGTGGTTGGAGCGGCCGATGCGCTGAGCGAGGCGGCTTGCCCCCTTCGGCGCGCCGACATGGATGACGAGGTCGACATCGCCCCAGTCTATGCCGAGATCGAGCGTCGAGGTGGCGACGATGGCCCGCAGGCTGTTGGTCTCCATCGCCTTCTCCACCTTGCGGCGCTGGCCGACGTCGAGCGAGCCGTGATGGAGGGCGATGGGCAGGTTGTCGTCATTGGCGCGCCACAGCTCGCGGAACAGAAGCTCGGCCTGGCTGCGCGTGTTGACGAAGAGCAGGGTCGTGCGGTGGGCGCGGATCGCCGCGTAGATCTTCGGGATGGCGTAGAGCGCCGAATGGCCGGCCCAGGGCACCCGCTCGTCCGTTTCAAGGATTGTGATGTCGGGTTTCGCCCCGCCCGTCACGGTGACGATGTCGGACAGCGCGCCGGGCGGATCCTGCGGCACGAGCCAGCGGCGCAGTTCGTCCGGCTCGGCGACCGTGGCCGACAGGCCGATCGCCTGAAGGGCAGGCCGCATGCGGCGCAGGCGGGCGAGCCCGAGCGACAGAAGATGCCCGCGCTTGGAGATGACCAGCGAGTGCAATTCGTCGAGCACGACGAAGCGCAGATCGCTGAAGAAGCGCTCGGCATCCGGCGAGGCGATGAGCAGGGCGAGCTGCTCGGGCGTGGTCAGCAGGATGTCGGGCGGGGCGTGTTTCTGCCTTTGGCGCTTGTGGGCGGGTGTGTCTCCGGTGCGGGTCTCGATGGAGATCGACAGACCCATTTCGGCGACGGGTAAGTCGAGGTTGCGGTGGATGTCGACGGCCAGCGCCTTGAGCGGCGAGATGTAGAGCGTGTGGACGCCGCGCCAGGCTTCGCCCGGCCTGGGTTTCCGCTGCTCGGCGAGATCAGTGAGCGACGGCAGGAAGCCGGCGAGCGTCTTGCCCGCGCCCGTCGGAGCGATCAGCAGCGCAGAACGCCCGGCCTGCGTGCGGGCCAAGAGTTCGAGCTGATGGGCGCGCGGCTGCCATCCGCGCTTGGCGAACCACTCGCCGAAGGGCGCAGGCAGATAGGGCGCGGCTCCAAAGCCGGTGGGGCGGGTCCGGTGTTCCAAGATGGATCAGAACTAAACCAGAACGGATGGGTCGCCAAGAGGGACCTCGGCCTATTGTCGGCCGTGATCAGTTCCGAACCAGTCAAGCTGGCACCTGATTCCCGTAAACGTCAGCGGGCTGTCCTCGACGCCGTATCGGAGCAGCACCCGGAACATTCGCATGTGCGCGTCCGAGGGGGGCAGCGCTTCAATCACAGTGGCCACATTGGAGAGCCTCGACGTGCACAGGAACCGTCGGGCATGCGCGTGCTGAACGATAAGAAGCGTTGCTATGGATGCCGAAAATATATTACGCGCGATCTTTTTCACTTTAGTACTCCTTATTAAAATACATTTTATCATAATCGAAAAACATACAAAATTTTTATTTTATAATTGTAATTACTTATAAATATTATATATAATTACTTAATACTTACATTGATGACTGAGATCTGACGCCTGGGGCAAGGACAGCGGCCGGCGCCAAGCCCGTCTCAACCCCCCGTCGGACGGCGACGACGATCAATCCCTCCATCGGCTCGCCGCGATCCATGCGGATCGTCGCCCGTTCGAGTGAGGAGACGTCGAAGCCGACGGCCGACAGGCTGGCGCGGAGGTGTGCTTCGGAGTGAGCATAGCGCTGCGAGGATCTCAGAACCATCGCCTCCGGTCCTGAGTGATGCTCCGTCGAGAACGCGAAGAGCGCGCCCGGTGCGAGGGCCGCTGCCACCACGGCAAACAGCCGGTCAAGAGCACCCAGATATATGAGCACATCTGCAGCCGTGACGAGGTCGACCTGGTGCGGCAGGGCTGCGAGCGTCATCAGGTCAGCGCGAGCCAGCCGGTCGTAGATGCGCTTGGCCTCGGCACGTTTCAGCATCTCCGACGAGATGTCGAGACCTTCCAGAAAGCTCACTGTGCCGCGCACCCGCTCGCCCATCAGTCCCGTACCGCAACCAAGATCGATGGCGTGCGCGAAGCCGGGACGCCCCTGTCCGGCGATGGCGTCGGAGAGAAGCTCCGGCACGCGGTAGGCGAGCTTGTCCACCAGCGCTTCGTCGAAGGTGCCGGCATATTGGTCGAACAGCGTCTCGACGAAGGCCGAGGGAACCGCCTCCATGCCTTCGAGCGCGCCATGGAGCTCCAGTTTCAGTGTAGCCCCAAGCCGGTCGCTTGGGTCGAGGCGAAGCACCGTGCGCCAGGCGTCGATTGCCGCGGCGGTCTCACCCGCCTCCACCAGCATCTCGCCGTGGCGGAAATGGCCTGCAGACCAGGAGGGAGCAAGCGCCAGCGCCTCGCCCATCAATGCGGCGGCGGCCTTGAAGTCGCCCGCCTCACGCAGCATCGAGGCATAGTCGGCCCGGCGATCGGCCAGAAGATTGCCGGAGGAAAACGAAAGCGGGGTCATGGAGCATGGTCCGGAACCGCCCCGTGGGTGGGCGGCGAGCGCTTATGCGCGAGAACAACACTCCTGACAAGCGCGTCTTTCGCGGGCGGAAAAAAAGCCTATCCTCCAGGGTCATGAGGCCACAGGATCTGCTCCACCCGTGTCCCGAAGGGCTCTATTGCCCCCTTGGCGACTTCTTCATCGACCCGGTGCGCCCGGTGGATCGGGCGCTGATCACGCACGGCCATGCGGACCACGCGCGCGCCGGCCACCGCACCGTCCTGGCGACCCGGGAAACGCTCGACATCATGCGGCTGCGCTACGGGGCGGATTTTGCCGAAAGCCGGCAGGTCGCCGCCTATGGGGAAGGGCTCGACATTGGCGATGTGCGCGTGTCCTTTCATCCAGCCGGCCACGTGCTCGGCTCGGCCCAGATCGCGGTGGAGGCGAACGGCCTGCGCATCGTCGCCTCGGGCGATTACAAGCGGCACCTCGATGCCACCTGCACGCCGTTCGAGCCGGTACGCTGCGACGTCTTCATCACCGAGGCGACGTTCGGCCTGCCGGTCTTCGTGCATCCGGCGCCCGAGGTGGAAGCCGAACGGCTCGCGGCATCGCTCCGGCAGTTCCCCGAGCGGGCGCACATCGTCGGCGCCTATTCGCTGGGCAAGGCACAGCGCGTCATCAGCCTGATGCGCTCCATCGGGCATGACGAACCGATCCTGATCCACGGTGCGCTGGCGCGGATCAGCCGATACTACCAGGGGCAGGGCATCAAGCTCGGCAGGCTCGAGCCGGCGACCGTCGAGGAGGAAACGGCAACGCGCGGCGCCGGCCAGATCATCGTCGCCCCACCCTCCGTTCTGGGCGACCGGTGGACGCGCCGCTTCGCCGATCCGCTCAGCGCCTTCGCCTCGGGCTGGATGCGCATCCGCCAGCGTGCCAGGCAGCGCGGCGTCGAGCTGCCGCTGATCCTGTCCGACCACGCGGACTGGAACGAGCTGACGGCGACGATCCGCGAGACCGGGGCGGGCGAGGTGTGGGTGACGCATGGGCGGGAAGAGGCCCTGGTGCGCTGGTGCGAGCTGCACGGCATCGCCGCCAGGCCGCTCAATCTCGTCGGCTATGAAGACGAGGCCGATTGATGCGGCGTTTCGCGGATATCCTCGACCGTCTCGTGCTGACGCCGGCGCGCAACGGCAAGCTGCGGCTCCTGGCCGATTATTTCCGTTCGGTGCCCGACCCCGACCGGGGGTATGCGCTGGCCGCGCTCACCGGCGGGCTCGACTTTCCGGCGGTCAAGCCGGCGATGCTGCGGGCGCTGGTCACTGAGCGGATGGACGAGGTGCTGTTCGCCTATTCCTACGATTACGTGGGCGACCTGGCGGAGACGATTTCGCTGGTATGGCCGGCGCCGGACGATGCGAGCGCCGAGGCGCCGGCGCTCGGCGAGGTGGTGAACACGCTGAGCCGGGTCAGCCGTTCCGATGCGCCGGCGGTGATCGCCGATCTCCTCGACCGGCTCGACCCCTCGGCGCGGTTCGCGCTGATCAAGCTCGCCACCGGCGGCCTGCGCATCGGCGTTTCGGCCCGACTCGCCAAGCAGGCGCTGGCGGCGATGGGCGGCAAGGATGTCGGCGAGATCGAAGAGCTGTGGCATGGTCTTGAAGCGCCCTATGAGGCGCTCTTTGCCTGGCTCGAAGGGCGTGCCGGAAAGCCGCAGAGCGCGGCTCAGGGCCAGTTCCGCCCGGTCATGCTGGCCCACCCTGTCGGCGAGGGCGATCTCGAAAAGCTGGACCCGGCCGACTACGCGGCCGAGTGGAAATGGGACGGCATCCGCGTCCAGGCCGTCTGCGAGGGCGGCGTGAGGCGACTCTATTCGCGCACCGGCGACGAGATCTCCGGCGCCTTTCCGGACCTGATGGAGACGCTCAGTGGGCAGTTGGCGCTCGATGGCGAATTGCTGGTCGGCGACCCACGCTTGAGGACCGGGAGCTTTTCCGATCTGCAGCAGCGGCTGAACCGCAAGACGGTGTCGAAGAAGATGCTGGCCGATTATCCCGTCTTCATGCGCTGCTACGATCTCCTGCAGCGAGGCGAGCAGGATATGCGCCCGCGCCCCTTTGCCGAGCGGCGGGCCCTGCTGGAGGACCTTTTGCCGACGCTCGATCCGCAACGCTTCGATCTGTCGCCGCTGGTGGATTTCGGCGATTGGGCGGAGCTGGAGCATAAACGCAGCAACCCGCCGCACCCGATCATCGAGGGCGTGATGCTGAAGCGCTGCGACGCCGCCTATCTGCCGGGCCGGCCGAAAGGGCCCTGGTTCAAGTGGAAACGCGATCCCTTCACGGTCGACGCGGTGCTGATGTATGCGCAGCGCGGACACGGCAAGCGGTCGAGCTACTATTCCGACTACACGTTCGGTGTCTGGGCGGGCCCCGAGGACGACCTCCAGCTCGTTCCGGTCGGCAAGGCCTATTTCGGCTTCACCGACGAGGAACTGAAGCTGATCGACAAATATGTACGCGACAACACGGTCGAGCGTTTCGGGCCGGTCCGCTCCGTGCGGGCAGAGCCCGGCCACGGTTTGGTGCTGGAGGTGGCGTTCGAGGGGCTGAACCGGTCGACGCGGCACAAATCGGGCATCGCGATGCGCTTTCCCCGCATCGCCCGGCTGCGCTGGGACAAGCCCGCCGCCGAGGCCGATCACATCGAAGCGCTGACGGCCCTTCTCGACGCTTAGCGGTTCCGGCTTTGGCTGAAGCGGCCGACCCCTCAAGGGGGAGGGAAGCCGGGTGTGCGCTCGATCATCCCCCTCCCCCTTGAGGGGAGGGGCAAGGGGTGGGGGTACTGCGGCGCCCCTTGAGGGGAAGGTGGCCGCCCCGTTCGACAAGCTCAGGAAGCCAGAGGGGGCGAAGGCCGCCCGACGCTTCAGCAAAGAATGAAAAGCCCTTCGCGAAGGTTAGCGGGTCGCCACCGCGGCGCGGATGCCGAAGATGTCGAGCGCGCGGCGCTGGCCGTCGATGTCGGGCACGATGGCGATGGTGCCGCCGCTGCCGGGATTTCCCTCGGGCAGATCCACCTCAAACAGATAATCGGAGCGCGTGGCGCCGACCACGTAGCGCGTCCGGCCGCAGCCGCCCAGCGAGCCGAAATGGCAGGAGATGGAGATCTGCGTCTCCTCGCCGTCCTGGGCGCGGGCATCGACGCTGAACATGGCGCGCTTGCCGGCCAGCGTTTCGAGGACGCCCTGTCCGACATCGAAGACGATTGCCGTGTCGGCGTCGCTGCTGATGCGGATCAGGGCGCCGCCCTCCTCCTGCATCACATCGGCGCTGGCGTTGCCGGGGGCGGCGACGGTCGTCGGATCGGTCGGCGAGAAAACGGTGATCCAGTTGCCGGTCGGGCGGCTGCCGCTCGGCGCATCGCCGGCATAGTCTTCCTCTTCCAGCCTCAACGGAGGATTGGGGACGCTGGTGTCGCGCTGTTCGCTGGACAGGAACAGCCCGCTGGTGATGCTCCACCACGCGCCGATGCCGAAGAAGGCGACCAGCGTGGCGACGAGGAACAGCATGGCAAAGGGCCGACGCTTCCGGGGCAGCGCGGCCCGGATGCGCCGGGCGTTTTCGCGGGCCGAGGGTCTGCGCGGGGCGGTACGCCGGTCCTCCGGCTCGAGGTGGGGGGAGAGGTCGGCGGCAACAGTCGGCGCGGCTCTTCTGCTGAGGGGAGGCATCGGCGCGGGGGCGGGCCGCGGCTCTGCCTGGGGGACGGGTGCAGCGGCCTGCCTGGCCGGCATGAACTCCGTTTCGATCTCGGTGATCTTGGCCTGCAGCCGCTCGCGCCGGACGCGCTTGGCGTCCTCGGCCATCTCGGTGCGTGCCGAAAGCGTGCGCTCCAGCGCCGAGAAGGCGGACCGATAGACCTTTTCGCGGAACGCCCGATCGCGGGCATCGCCCTTCTCGAACGCTTGTCTTATGGCTTTTTCTATCGCGTCCAAGGCGTGCCGCTTTCTCTACGCATGACCTCGTTCCATGGTTAACCGCTGGTGATGATGCAATCAACGGTGATAACAAGCTGTGAACAGGACCGTGCCGGCGATCGCCCGGACGCTCGCTGAGGCCGGTGAACCGGCGGCAAAATTGCCCGGGGAGGTTTTCCTCGGCAATGCTTTTGCTGTAGAAGCTTTGACGTTTACGAACACGTCAATTTAGAGAAAGGCCGTCGATGGCGCTTCCGGGAGTTTTCGAAACGTTGCGCTTGCCCGTCGTGGCGGCACCGCTCTTCATCATCTCGCACCCGCCGCTGGTCGCCGCCCAATGCAAGGCCGGCGTGGTCGGGTCCTTCCCGGCGCTCAACGCGCGGCCCAAGGAGCAGCTCGACGAGTGGCTTGCGGAGATCACCGAGGACCTTGCCGCGCACGATGCGCAGCATCCGCAGCGGCCGGCCGCTCCCTTTGCCGTCAACCAGATCGTGCACCGCTCCAACGACCGGCTGGAGCATGATCTGGGGATCTGCGTGAAATACAAGGTGCCGATCGTCATCACCTCGCTGGGGGCGGTCGAGGAAGTCAACCAGGCGGTCCATTCCTATGGCGGCATCGTGCTGCACGACATCATCCACGATCGCCATGCGCGCAAGGCGATCGACAAAGGGGCCGACGGGCTGATCGCGGTCGCCGCCGGCGCCGGCGGCCACGCCGGCACGCTCTCGCCATTCGCGCTGGTGCAGGAGATCCGCCAGTGGTTCGATGGCCCGCTGCTCCTGTCGGGCGCCATCGCCAATGGCGGCGCCATCCTGGCGGCAAGGGCGATGGGCGCCGACCTCGCCTATATCGGTTCGCCCTTCATCGCCACCCGTGAGGCGCGCGCGCCGGAGGGCTACAAGGAGATGATCGTCAATTCGCGCGCCGCCGACATCGTCTATTCGAACCTGTTCACCGGCGTGCACGGCAACTATCTCAAGGGCTCCATCGTCAATGCCGGGATGGATCCCGACAATCTTCCCGCATCGGATCCCTCGAAGATGAATTTCGGCTCCGCCGACGCCAAGGCGTGGCGCGACATCTGGGGCAGCGGGCAGGGCATCGGCGCGGTGACGGAGATCACCGATGTCGCCGCGCTGGTGGAGCGGCTTGCCGGCGAGTATGCGGCGGCGCAGGCGCGGCTCTGCGGATAGCCGGCAGTTCATGGTGTTGGAATCGGGCGAGAAGCTTGCAATACTCCGGCGATGACCTGAGGAAAGAAAGTATACTTTGAAATTTGAAGTATATTTTCTGAAATATTGCTGTACGGAGCCTCCGCGTGATCCTTTATGCCGACGAAAACCTGGAGCTGATCCATCGGCCGGGATCGTCTCCTTATCTTCTCGTGACCTTCAACGAGATGGAGATGAGCGCGAACGGCAGTCGCTTCTGGGGGCTGCGCTTCTGTGACAAGCTGGACATCGCCGCGCTCGGCTTCGTCAGCCGGCGGCCCAACTGGTTCCCCGCCGAGAGCGTTGTGAAGGCGGTCGCCGCGGCGGCACCGGTCCTGCGGCAGGCGCCGGAACGCATCCTCTACGGCCACTCCCAGGGCGGTTACGCGGCGTTGCGCTATCGCCGTCGCCTGGGCGCCAGCATCTCCATCGCCTTCTGCCCGCAGTTTTCCATCGACCCGGCCGCCGTCCCCTTCGATGGCCGTTTCGCACGCCATTTCTCGCCCGTCCTCAACGCCAATATGGGCATCGCGCCAGACCACGCGGCGGGGCGGGCCTATGTCTTCCACGACCCTTTTCACGCCGTCGACCGCCGGCATGCCGAGAAGATTGCGGCGCTGCAGGCCGAAACCCGCCTCCTGCGCGTGCCGATGACCGGGCACGGCACCGTCCGTGCCTTTGCCGGAACGGCGCGCGGCGTGTCGCTGATCGAAGCGTGCCGAGCGGACGACCTTGCGGGCCTGCGCCGGCTGGCGCGCGAGGTGCGGGTGGACGCGCCGATGCGCCCCTACCAGATCGCCATCACGGCGATTGCGCGTCATCCCGCCTGGGCCGATCGCCTCCACGCGCGGTTCGGTGCCGGCTTCTCGCCGGTCGAGCGGGTCAACTTCCTCTATCACCGGGCCAACCGCCACATCCGCGACGGCGAACTGGCGACGGCGCGCGACATGCTCTGCCAGGTTCTGGCGCTGCAGCCGGCCAATCTCGGCTTTGCCCGGCGCCTGGAGGAACTCGAAAGGCGCATCGCCAGCCCGCGCGCGGCGGCGTCCTGACGCGCCGCCGGCGTCCATTCCTGTGCACTGTCAGAAAACCGTCATCTGATCGACATCCGAGTTTCATCCGCACCCGTTAGCGATTTGGCGAGAAGGGCGCAAAGCCCGGTGGTCTGACCGAAGCAGACGGTACCCGTCGGTTTCGACAAGTCAGTCCACAAGCTGTCGATCCGTTGGGATCGACCACTGGGAGAGCCGGAAGGCGCTGAACGGGGAAGCCAGATGCTGGAAATCCATCAAGTCACCCGACGTTTCGGGTCGAACACGGCCGTGCGGGACGTGACGTTGGAAATCGAACAGGGTCAGATGGTCGGCGTGATCGGCCGCTCCGGCGCCGGCAAGTCGACCCTGTTGCGCATGATCAACCGCCTGATCGACCCTTCCGAAGGCTCGATCTCCTTTCAGGGACGGGAAGTGTCCTCGCTGAAGGGGGCGGCGCTGCGCCGCTGGCAGCGCGACTGCGCGATGATCTTCCAGCAGTTCAACCTGGTGCCGCGTCTCGACGTGCTGACCAACGTTCTGCTCGGGCGGCTCAACCACCGCTCGACGGTGCTCAACCTGATGAACATGTTCAGCCGCGCGGAGCGCATCCGCGCCATCGCCGCGCTCGAGCGGCTCGACATCGCCCAGACGGCGCTGCAGCGCGCCGGCACCCTGTCGGGCGGCCAGCAGCAGCGTGTGGCGATCGCCCGCGCCCTGATGCAGGAGCCGCAGATGATCCTCGCCGACGAGCCGATCGCCTCGCTCGATCCGCTGAACGCCAAGGTGGTGATGGATTCGCTGGCCGACATCAACGCCCGCGAGGGCATCACCGTCATCACCAACCTGCACACGCTCGACACGGCGCGCAGCTACTGCACGCGCATCATCGGCATGGCCAAGGGCGCGGTCGTCTTCGACGGTCCGCCCGCGGCGCTGACCCGCGAGGCGGTGCGCGTCATCTATGGCGGCGCGGACGGCACCGAACTGTCCGAGGCCATCACCTCGACCAGCATCTCCACGCCGTCGAGGCCCGTCAGGGCATCTTCCGGCCAGGCGGTGCCGGCGCTGGCCGCCGTCTAATGCCAGGGATCGTCTTGCCCGCGTAACGGGCCCAGCCATGTGCAGAACCCGCCGGCGGGGGCCGGCAAAAACAGGAGAGACGTCATGTTGAAGAAAGCTCTTATGGGCGCCGTCGCGCTCACCGCGTTGATGGTCGGCGCCGCGCAGGCCGAAGACCTGAAAGTGTTCCGCGTCGGCATTCTGGGCGGTGAAAACGAGGCCGACCGTCTGCGCAAGTTCGATTGTGTTGCCGAGACGCTGCCGAAGGCCATCGGCGTCGAGGAAGTCAAGCTGTTCCCCGCCGCCGATTACGACGGCGTGATCCAGGGCCTGCTCGGCGGCACGCTCGATTATGCCGAGCTTGGCGCTTCGGGCTATGCGAAGATCTATCTGGAAGACGCCAATGCCGTCGAGCCGATCCTCACCACGGTGCAGACCGACGGGTCGACCGGCTACCATTCGGTGATGGTGGCGCGCAAGGACTCCGGCTTGGCCAAGCTGGAAGATATGAAGGGCAAGAAGCTCGGCTTCGCCGACGCGGATTCCACCTCCGGATATCTGGTGCCGGTCGTGACGCTGCCGAAGGCCATCGGCGCCCCGGTGGAGCAGTTCTTCGGATCGACCGGCTTCGGCGGCGGCCATGAGAATCTGGTTCTCGAAGTGGTGAAGGGCACATTCGATGCCGGCACCACCTGGGCCTCCGGCGTCGGCGAATTCTCCGACGGCTACACCTCGGGCAACCTCCACAAGATGGTCGAGAAGGGCATCCTCGACATGGACGACCTCGTGGAACTGTGGAAGTCGCCGCTGATCCCGAACGGCCCGATCGTCGTGCGCACCTCCATGGACGGCGACATGAAGCAGGCCTTCAAGAAATACATGATGGAGATGCCGCAGAAGGATCCGGAGTGCTTCTCGGCGATCCAGGGCGGCGATTACAAGGGCTACACCGAGGTGACGCCGGCCTTCTACGAGCCGATCATCGACGCCCGTCGCTCCAAGATCGGCTCCTGATTTCAGCATTTACCAGACGCGCCGCCGGCTCACGCCGGCGGCGTTGTCGCACGGGCGCGCCTCATGACAGCAACGACCCATCCACCGCTTCTTTCCGAGGCCGGCCAGACCGTGGAGCGCCACTGGCGCGAGTTGGCCGGGCGGCGGCGTTTGTACACGATCGGCGGTCTCGCCTTCATGCTTCTGGCGATGGGCGGCTCCCTGTGGTTCGCCAACGATTCGAACGCCGGCAAGTTCTTCGACCGGCTGCCCTACTTGTTCGATTTCATCGGCCAGTTGATCCCGCGCGACGGCTGGGAGATCTGGCGTGCACTGTTCGACCTGCCCTCGCCCTATGATGATGGCAGCCTGAAATACAACTACCCGGACGGCCGCGTCTATTTCACCGAAACGCTCTACCTGCCCGAATATTTCTACAAGATGCTGGAGACCATCAACATCGCGCTGGTCTCGACGCTGGTCGGCTTCGGCCTCGGCTTCGTGCTGTGCTTCCTGGCCGCCTCGAACCTGACGACGCGGCGCTGGCTGCGCTTCTTCGTGCGCCGCTTCATGGAAGTGCTGCGCGCCTTCCCCGAGATCGTCATCGCCGGCTTCTTCCTGGCCGTGCTCACGCTCGGTGCCGTGCCGGCCATCATCGCCGTGTCGATCCACACCATCGGCGCGCTCGGCAAGATGTTCTTCGAGGTGGTGGAGAACGCCGACATGAAGGCCGAAGAGGGCCTGCGCGCGGCCGGCGCCAATTGGGTCGAGCGTGTGTGGTTCGCCATCGTGCCGCAGGTGATGCCGAACTTTCTGAGCTATGCGCTGCTGCGGCTGGAGATCAACGTGCGCGCCTCGACCATCATCGGCGCGGTGGGCGGCGGCGGCATCGGCGAGGCGCTGCGTCTGTCGATCAGCCGCACCCACGAGGCCAAGACGCTGGCGATCGTGCTCCTGCTGTTCTGCACCATCGTCGCCGTCGACCAGTTTTCGGCCTGGCTGCGGACGCGCATCGTCGGCAAGCAGGCCTTCGAATTCGGCCGGGGAGCATGACCATGACCGAAGCCGAGGCAAATGCCCTGGTGGCGCGCCACGCGGTGGTCTTCAACCGCCCGCTGATCGAGCGCCTGCGCGGACTGCTGATCCTGGCCGGCGTGTGCCTTTATCTCGTCTTCGCCTGGTGGCTGTTCGCGGTAGGCCAGGTGCTTGCGGGGGGCAACTGGGAGATCGCCGGCAGCTATCTCGCCGACTGGGTCTCCTATGAGGTGCGCCCCAACATCAAGTATGGCGAGGGAACCCTGGAGATTTCCTATCCGCGCTTCTCGCCTCTCGGCGACGATCCGAAGCCGGACTGGGTCGTGACGCAAACGGCGATGGTCGACCGCAAGCTCGGGGCCGGGGGCGGTGTCACGCAGGGCGCCGGCGCGACGAGCGATGCCGGTTTCCTGGGATCGCTCGAGGTAGCACCGGCGCCGAAGGAACAGGACAGCTTCCTCGGATCGATGGACGGACCGGCCCCAAGCGGCCCATCCGCAGCGGATCCCGTCCCGGACGCGCAATCGGGGACGGTTCGCGAGGAGGCCGTGGTCACCGCCGAGGTCTCGTACGGCGGCGAGACGCACATCCGCATCGAGCCGGGGCTGGTGACGGTGACGCATGGCGGCGAGACCCTGGTCCTAGACATCGACCGGAGGGAAGCGGTGACCGCGCGCGGCCCCTTGCCCGAATGGGCGAGCCAGCGCCAACCGGGCGCCAAGGTGATCGCCCGCTTCGGCTTTGCCGGGCGTGCCGAGATCGAGGACGACGAGGTGAAGGTGCGCCGACGGTTCCTCGGCTGGGAGAACTTCGTCTTCGACACGCGCTCGCCGTTCTGGGGAAAGCCGGCTTCAGAGGTGCTCGGCCTGATCGTCTCGGGAGAGCGCATCGATCCGGCCCGTTCCAACCTGGCGCTCGCCTGGGACAACATCCTGAACAACTCCGAATGGCAGCACGGCGATGTCTGGCTGAAGCTTCTGCAGACCATCGTCATGGCCTTTGCCGGCACGGTGCTCGCCTCGCTGCTCGCCTTCCCGCTCGCCTTCGCCGCGGCGCGCAACATCATGCCCAACAGGCTCGTCAACCATGTGCTGAAGCGCTTCTTCGATTTCCTGCGCTCGGTCGACATGCTGATCTGGGCGCTGTTCTTCACCCGCGCCTTCGGGCCGGGGCCGCTGGCCGGCGTCTCGGCGATTTTCTTCACCGACACCGGCACGTTCGGCAAGCTCTATTCGGAAGCGCTGGAGAACATCGACGACAAGCAGCGCGAGGGCGTCCGCTCGGTGGGCGCTTCCCCATCCGCGGTGCAGCGCTACGGCGTCGTTCCGCAGGTGCTGCCGGTGTTCCTGAGCCAGTCGCTCTATTTCTGGGAATCGAACACCCGCTCGGCGACGATCATCGGCGCGGTGGGCGCCGGCGGCATCGGCCTCAAGCTGTGGGAGGCGATGCGCACCAACCAGGACTGGGAGAACGTCGCCTATATGGTGATCCTGATCCTGCTCGTCGTCTTCGTCTTCGACAACATCTCCACGCTGCTGCGGCAAAGGCTGATCGGGACGCCGCGGCGCGCCTGATCTCACAGGAGCCAGGGACCGTACCGCGCCTGGATCAATCGTCTCGCGCGTCCGCGCCGATGACGCGAAGGCATTTCGCTGCTAATTTTTCCTGCCCTGCCAGAGGGATTCGTTTTTCTGTCATGCAAATCGCCTATTGCGTCGCGATCGGCGAGGAAAAAATCATGCGTTATGCGATTTACTTCACACCGGAACAGAACGACCCGCTGACGCGGGCAGCCGCGCGCTGGCTGGGCCGCGACGCCTTTACCGGCGAGCAGACCACGCCCGTCGAGGCCGGTCCGTTCACGGCCGCGGAGATTTCCTTCCACACGGCCGCGGCGCGCCGTTACGGTTTCCATGCGACGCTGAAGGCGCCGTTCCAACTCACCGGAGGCCAGACGGAGCAGGGGCTGATCGCGGCGCTCGCCAGCTTCTGCGAGCAAAGGGAGCCTGTACTGGTGCCGCGCGCCGTGCTGCGCCGCCTGGATGGCTTCTATGCCCTGGTGCCGGAAGAGCGCTCGGCGGACCTCGATGCCCTGGCCGGCGAGATCGTCAGGGAATTCGAGCCTTTCCGCGCGCCGCTGAGCGCCGAGGAGATCGAGCGGCGCAATCCACAGAGCCTTTCCCCGGCGCAACTCAAAAATCTCCACAAATGGGGCTATCCTTACGTTTTCGAGGAATTCCGGTTCCACATGACCCTGACCGGCCGCGTGCCGCAGAACGAAGCGGCGCGGATGGAGCGCGCCATCGAGGCGTTTTTCGGCCCGCTCCTGTCGGAACCTTTGGAGATCGGATCGCTTGCCCTGTTCGTGGAGCCCGAGCCGGGCGCACCTTTCCAGGTGAGATCCTTCCACGAACTCGGCTGGACCAAGACAAGAAAGACCGCCTGAGAATGAGCAGTGAACTGATCCTGAGAAATGCCCGCATCGTCCTGCCCGACGAGATCGTCGAGGGCAGCGTGGTGGTCCGCGACGGACGGATCGCCGAGATTTCCGCGGGCGCCGGAACGGTCGGCGAGGACCTTGGGGGCGACTACCTGCTGCCCGGCCTTGTCGAGTTGCACACCGACCATCTCGAACGCCACTACGCACCGCGCCCCAAGGTACGCTGGAACCCGATCGCCGCGGTGCTTGCCCATGACGCGCAGATCGCCGCATCCGGCATCACCACCGTGTTCGACGCGCTGCGCATTGGCCTCGACGAGGACAGCGACCTGGAAGCGCGCGAGATGCGTGACCTCGGCAATGCGATCGAGAGCAGCCTGGAGGCGGGGCGGCTGCGCGCCGACCACTTCCTGCACCTGCGCTGCGAGGTTTCGGCGCCCGATTGCCTCGAAGGCTTCGAGCTCTTCAAGGGCGACGGCCGGGTGAAGCTCGCCTCGCTGATGGACCATTCGCCGGGCCAGCGCCAGTTCACCCGTATCGAGACCTATGAGATGTACTACCGCGGCAAGACCGGTATGAGCGAGGAGCAGTTCCGCGCCTTCTGCGAGCGGCGCATGGAGCAGTCGCGCACCCACTCCGCCGTCAACCGCGAGGCCATCGCGCAGATGTGCGGTGCGCGCGGCATCGTGCTGGCGAGCCACGACGATGCAACGCTGGAACACGTGGACGAGGCGGCGATCCAGGGCGTGCGCGTCGCCGAGTTCCCGACCACCGCCGAGGCCGCGAAGGCCTCGCGCGAGGCGGGCATGCAGGTGCTGATGGGGGCGCCCAACGTGGTGCGCGGCGGCTCGCATTCCGGCAACGTGTCGGCGCGCAGCCTGGCGGAGGGCGGCACGCTCGACATCCTGTCGTCCGACTACATTCCCTTCAGCCTCGTGCAGGCCGCCTTTGCGCTCGGCGAGACGGTGGATCACATCTCGCTGCCTCAGGCGGTTGCCATGGTGTCGAAGAATCCCGCCGAGGCCGTCGGCCTCGGCGACCGCGGGATCATCGAGGCCGGTCGGCGCGCCGACCTGATCCGTGTCCGGGTCGACGAGCATGTGCCAATCGTCCGGTCCGTCTGGCGCGAAGGGACGCGGGTGGCATGAGGGCTTCCGCGACGCTTGAGCGGGTCATCGAGGAACAGGATTTCCCGATCCGTCATGGCGTCTTCATTGCTGTGGCCGGTCCCTCCGGTGCCGGCAAGGATTCCGTGATGGAGTATGCACGGCAGCGGCTGGGGCCGGCCGACAGCGACGTCGTGTTCGTGCGCCGCACGATCACGCGGGCGAAGGACGGGGCGGGCGAGGATCACGATTGCCTGACGGATGCCGCGTTCGAGAAGGCGAAGGCCGAAGGACGCTTCGCCGTCAGCTGGGAAGCGAACGGCTTGAAATACGCACTGCCGGGAAGCGTCGATGCTGCGGTGCGCGAGGGACACGTGGCGGTGGCGAATGTCTCGCGCTCCGTCATCCCCGCGCTGCGCGAGCGCTACGGCAACGTGATCGCGGTCGTGATCACCGCCGAACGCGATGTTCTGGCCGATCGCCTGTCGCGGCGCGGCCGCGAAACGCGCACAGAGGTTCTGGAGCGGCTGGAGCGGGCCGATGCGAAGGAACTGGCGGTCGCGGACGCCACGGTGATCGACAATTCCGGCGCGTTGCAGGAGGCCGGCGAGCGCTTCCAGGCCGTTCTGCGCCGTGCAATCGCCTGGAGCGCGGTGAGCGATTCCGTTTGAGGATTTTCATCCCGGAGGGCCTCGGGACTCCGGGATGAGGTCGGGATGCGTCGCGCTATTCCGCCTCGTCGGCGGAGCCGGCGTTGAGCTGGCCGTATTTGGCTTCGCCGATCTTGTCGAGAAGCTCGAGCTGGGTCTCGAGGAAGTCGATGTGGCCTTCCTCGTCCGCCAGGAGCTCCTCGAAGAGCTTCATGGAGACGTAGTCGCCAGCGCCGTGGCAGACGTCGCGCGACTTCTTGTAGGAATCGCGGGCGTCATATTCGCCGGCCAAATCCGCCTCCAGCACTTCCTTGACGTTCTGGCCGATCTTCAGCGGACCGACGGACTGCAGGTTGGGATGCCCTTCGAGGAAGATGATGCGCTCGACCAGCTTGTCCGCGTGATGCATTTCCTCGATGGATTCGGCGCGCTCCTTGGCGGCCAGCTTGGTGTATCCCCAATCCTCGAGCAGGCGATAGTGCAGCCAGTACTGGTTGACCGCGCCAAGTTCGAGAAAGAGCGCTTCGTTAAGCCGCTCGATGACCTTTTTGTCGCCTTTCATGCATTCTGCTCCCGTACCGCTCGCGCAAGGCGCGAACCTGATCAAGGTAGGTCACGATCTCGGCGCCTTCGGAGCCGCTGTGACGGTGGTGGTACTCTTCGGTTACCCGGATGATCGTTTCCACCACATTTGGGAAGCAGCCGCAACAGCGACCACGTTTCGATAGCGTATGGTAAACCTTCGCGGGGACGATGAGCTGCCATGCATCTTCGTCGAGAAGCGAGACGATCGTCTCCTCGATCTCCTTCTGGGTGATCAGGTTGCACTGGCAGACAAGCATGGCGCGTCGGTCTCTCCGGTCGGAACGGGCACGCGCCCCGACCTGAGCCGAAAACCATCGAACTGGAAGCTTGTCCGTCAAGAGCCTTATCCCTGCCCGCCAGAAAATCGGCATGTCGCGTGGCAGAAGGCTGGCGACGAGGCGTCCGGTGATCGAATGGGGTAAAGGCCCAGGCATCTGTGGACGCATCCCGTGGATGCAGGCGCAATGAAACCGATTGTTCTCCCGCCTGTCAATAAAAACATGACAACGATGTTCAGGGAAAACTGCGGCGTGATGGCGCGGTCTTATGCCTCGTATTTCTCGAGGAATGCCTCGGCCGCCAGCGCACGGAAATCGTCGAGCGCCGCGCGCAGGCGCTGGTGATCCCAGTCCCACCAGGCGAGCGCCTGATAGCGCTCTGCCGTGCGCCTGTCGAAGCGCTCGCGGATCGGCCTGGCGGGCACGCCGCCGACAATGGTGTAGGGCGCGACGTCCTTCGAGACCACCGCTCCCGCGCCGATCACCGCACCGTCGCCGACGGTGACGCCGGGAAGCAGCGTCGAGCCGTGGCCGAGCCAGGTGTCGTGGCCGACCCGCACCTTGTTGACGTGCCGCCAGTCGAAGAAGTCCTCGTCGTCCCCGGCGTCCGGCCAGTAGTCGCAGGACCTGTAGGTGAAATGGTGCAGCGTCGGCCGCCAGGTCGGATGGTTGGTGGCGTTGATGCGCACGGCAGCGGCGATGTTGGAGAACTTGCCGATCTCCGCACACCAGACCCCGCCGTCCTGCATGATGTAGGAATAGTCGCCGAGCACGGTTTCGTGGATGCGGCAGCGCTCGGCGATCTCGGTGTAGCGGCCGAGCGTGGAGCCGGACACTTCGGCCGTCGGGTGGATGGAGGGCTTTTCGGAGAGCTGCTTCATGCGGCCTGCCTTTCGGGCGCGAACCGCGTCACATCGATGATGCGGTCGGCGACCGTCTCGCGTACGTCCTGATCGTGGAAGATGCCGAGAAGGGCGACGCCGGCGGCCTTCTTCTCGGCGATCATGGCGATGACGATCTCGCGATTGGCCCTGTCGAGGGAGGCGGTGGGCTCGTCGAGCAGCAGGACCGGGTGGTCGGTGATGAAGCCGCGCGCGATGTTGACGCGCTGCTGCTCGCCGCCGGAGAAGGTGGCCGGCGGCAATGCCCAGAGCCGTTCGGGCAGGTTGAGGCGGGCGAGCAGCGTCTGCGCCTTGCCGCGCGCGCCGGCAAGATCCTCGCCGCGCGCGATCAGCGGCTCGGCGACCACGTCGCGCGCCGACACCCGCGGCACGGCTCTGAGGAACTGGCTGACATAGCCGATCGTATCGCGCCGCACGGCGATGACGGTGCGCGGATCAGCGGCGGCAAGGTTCACCAGATTACCGCCATGGCTGACGATGATCTGGCCGCTGTCGACGGCATAGCTGCCATAGATCATCTTGAGGATCGAGCTCTTGCCGGCGCCGGACGGCCCGCCCAGCACGGCGCATTCGCCGGCGGCGAGCGAGAAGGCGACATCGTTCACCACCGGCAGGCGTATGCCGCCCTGAAGATGCATGGTGAAGCTCTTGCAGACTTCGGAGACGACGAGGGGCGTTGCCATGGTCACACCTGGAGGATGGAGGAGACGAGAAGCTGCGTGTAAGGCGCCTGCGGATCGTCGAGCACCCGGTCGGTCAGTCCGCTTTCAACCACGTGGCCGTCCTTCATGACGATCATGCGGTGCGACAGGAGGCGTGCCACGGCGAGATCGTGGGTGACGACGATGGCCGACAGCCCAAGCTCGTGGACCAGGCCGCGCAGCAGGTCGAGGAGGCGCGCCTGCACCGAGACGTCGAGCCCGCCCGTCGGCTCGTCCATGAAGACGAGGCGCGGCTGGGTGACGAGGTTGCGGGCGATCTGCAGGCGCTGGCGCATGCCGCCGGAAAAAGCCCGCGGCTGATCGTCGACGCGGTCCTCGGCGATCTCGACACGGCCGAGCCAGTCGGTCGCCGCGGCGCGGATGCGGCCGTAATGGCGCTCGCCGACGGCCATCAGCCGCTCGCCGACATTGGCCCCGGCCGACACCGTCATGCGCAGCCCGTCGGCCGGGTTCTGGTGCACGAAGCCCCAGTCGGTGCGCATGAGGAAGCGCCGCTCGGCCTCGCTCATCCGGTAGAGATCGTGGAAGGCGCCGTCGCGCATGCGGTAGGAGACGGTGCCGGAGGTCGGCATCAGCCGGGTCGACAGGCAGTTGAGCAACGTCGTCTTGCCGGAACCCGACTCGCCGACCACCGCCAGCACCTCGCCGGGCCACAGGTCGAAGGAGATGTCTTCGCAGCCGATGCGATTGCCGTAGAATTTCGAGACGGAGCGTACGCGCAGAAGCGGTTCGTTGGTGGAATCGTGGGTGGCTGTCATGGGATCATCCTGCGGATTCTGTCGCCGTTGCACTGCCCCTCACCCTTACCCTCTCCCCGTGAACGGGGAGAGGGAGGCGCCAACGTTGCGGCCGGCTTCCCCTTCTCCCCGCCCGCGGGGAGAAGGTGGCCCGAAGGG
>NZ_JANKOF010000048.1 GCF_024655565.1 Nitratireductor sp. ZSWI3
CCGATCACGGCCGGGCGTCTTCTTTTGTTCCGGCGTTGCAACCCGCCACAACCTGCGCGCAACCCGAGCGTCCGATTGTTCCCGAAATGTTCTTGATCTGATCGATCAAAACTGCTTCAATGCGGTTGTATTTCGTGATGCAACTCGTGTCAGGGGTGCAGGCGCGCGGGTTCAGGGGATGAAAGATCGCGCGGACGAGGCGCGGCAGGGGGAAGCGATATGGTTTCGCGTGTGCGTACGATTGCATTCCAGGGGATCGAGGCCGTTCCGGTCGACGTCCAGATCATGATAGCGCCTGGCAAGATGGGCATGCAGATCGTCGGCCTTGCCGACAAGGCGGTGGCCGAGAGCCGCGAGCGCGTGCAGGCGGCGCTTCATGCCTCCGGTCTGTCGATGCCGCCCAAGAAGGTGACGGTCAATCTGGCTCCCGCCGATCTGCCCAAGGAGGGCAGCCACTATGATCTGCCGATCGCGCTTGGCCTGATGGCGGCGCTGGGAGCGGTCCCCGGCGATGCGCTCGCCGGCTATGTGGTGCTCGGTGAACTCTCGCTCGACGGGACCATTGCCGCCGTCAACGGCGTTTTGCCGGCGGCGATCGGGGCCAATGCCATGGGAAAGGGCCTGATCTGCCCGCATGCCTGCGGTTCCGAGGCGGCCTGGGCCAGCGCCGAGATCGACATTCTGGCGCCGCGCAGCCTGATCGCGCTCGCCAATCATTTCCGCGGCACGCAGGTGATGAGCCGGCCGGAGCCGGCGATGGGGCCGCCGCCCGGCCAGTGGCCGGATCTGGCCGAGATCAAGGGGCAGGAAACGGCCAAACGTGCCTTGGAGGTGGCGGCCGCAGGCGGCCACAATCTGCTGATGATCGGCCCGCCCGGTGCCGGCAAATCGATGCTGGCGCAACGCCTGCCGTCCATTCTGCCGCCGCTCGCGCCGAAGGAACTGCTGGAAGTCTCGATGATCGCCTCCATCGCCGGCGAGCTGGCCGATGGCAGGCTGACGGACCGCAGGCCGTTCCGCGCGCCGCACCATTCGGCCTCCATGGCGGCGATCGTCGGCGGAGGGCTGAGGGCCCGGCCCGGGGAAGCTTCGCTCGCCCACCACGGCGTGCTGTTCCTGGACGAGCTGCCGGAATTCACGCCGCAGGTTCTCGATTCCCTGCGACAGCCGTTGGAGACGGCCGAATGCGTCATCGCCCGTGCCAACCACCGGGTGAGCTACCCGGCGCGCATCCAGCTTATCGCCGCAATGAACCCCTGTCGCTGCGGAATGGCCGGCGAGCCGGGCCATCGGTGTTCCCGAGGGCCGCGCTGCCAGGCCGATTACCAGGCGCGCATTTCGGGGCCGCTGCTCGATCGCATCGACCTGCGGATCGATGTTCCCGCTGTCACGGCCGGGGACCTGATCGGCGTCGGCCGCACGGAACCGAGCGCGACCGTTGCCGCGCGTGTCGCGCGTGCCCGCTCCCTGCAGCAGCAACGCTATGCGGCGGCGGGCCTGCCCGGCTGGACGACGAACGCCGCCTGCTCGGCGGCGATGATCGAGGAGATCGTCGCCCTCGATGCGGACGGCATCACGCTGATCCGCGATGCGAGCGAAAAGCTCGGCTTCTCCGCGCGCGCCTATCACCGCGTGCTGAAGGTGGCGCGGACACTGGCGGATCTGGACGAGGCGGAGAAGGTCGGACGCATCCATCTGGCAGAGGCGATCTCCTACCGCGTGGCCGGTGCACGGATTCGAGGAAAGCCACCTACCGCTTCACAAGTGGCTGCAGGCGGTTCATCTGATGTGCTCCAGCAAGAAGGGCATCAGCGCTCATCAGCTTCATCGCGTTCTTGAAGTCATTTACAAGAAGGCGTGGTTTCTGGCGCACCGCATTTGGAGAGCTAATTGAGGCGAAGGCAAGTTGCCGTCGCAAGCCGGTCCAACTCTCATTTCCTTTCTGGCGTTTTCGGCAGCCTCGATGAGGGTGAGAAAAATGCGGATTCTTTCAATGAGTTAGCTGTTTCACAGTGTGTTTCACGAGGGCATCACTGCAACAATTTGATTCGACAGCATTTTTTTGTGAAACACGTTGAAACGGAACCAGAACAATGCTATATGGTGCTTAGGCAGCCATGCGCCGGAACAACCCAAAGCAGTCGCAAGACTTGCAGGCGAGAGATCGCAATTATGGGCCGGGGGGCTGCCGATCTATTTCCAGACTTCAAGCATTTTCTGCTGCTGTGAATTCAGCCCGCAATCGTCATGCGTCGGCACTAGTTTTACGCCATAGCTTAGATAATTCTTCTTCCGATTGTATGTGATGGGTTTCAGCGTCTCCGCGTATCGCGGTTCGCAATTTCCGTAGCGGTCCGGTTCAAAACCCGCCGCAAAAGCTGAAGCAATGGCGTCGGCTAATTGCAGGCTAGCGCTTCGACTATGGTCCGAAGCTGTAACGGCATCAATGTCGATAACCGGCCAATGGATTCGGACTTCACCTGACTCGTCGGCTTTTAGGCGCTCAAGATATGATTGGAATTCGTCATACTGCATTCCACCACGTCGAGAGAACGTAATTGCTACCCGCCCGTCTCCTTCGGGGGCATTGGGCCGGTGATCCCGGCAGAGCCAGGAAAGGCGCTCAATTAGATAACGTGTCATATAGAAGTAGAGCTGGTTCTTGTCGGTGTAGACTCCTTCTGGAATGGGCTCTTTTGCAGCTAATACGCTTATCGCACGTAAGGGCTTTGTCGCGATGGTTTGCACAGTTGCAAGCTTCTGGCCGTGACTAAGCTTCGCGAAGTGAAGGATACGGGATTTCCGCTCCGGCATCTTGGCGCAAATCTCATCGCGCCAACGTACTGCGTCGAGAGTATGCGTCTTGCGAAAAAGACAGGCGGAAATGACCAGCCATTTTGATGAGCCGCCTGCATTGCCTACGTCTCGAAATGGTTTGTTCAGGCCGTCATCGCCGGACTCATCGATAAATGCTAAATAGGTGTGGGGCATGATAGGGTCGCATTATGACCGATGAGAAATCAAAAAAGCAACTAGACAAGTTCCGCGAGGCCGCCTGCGAACTGGAGACCGACCAGTCAGAGGAAGCCTTTGACTGGATCGTGAAGAAGGTGGCGGAGAAGCGGCCACCGAAGGACGAGAAGGTAAGCTGCTCCCCTGATGCGCCGAGCAGATCAGGACGCCGTGCACGGCGATGGTGTCGGCGCATGCTTGCCGCCAAAGGGCATGACGACCTCGGCAAACATCTGCGCAGCATTCCGCTGCCCGGAACGGGCCGATTGCGGAGCGCTCCGCTACTGGCTGACCGCACCGACCACGGGAGCGTTGTCGGCGCGCAGGCTCACCCAGTGGCCGGTGTTGTTGCTCGCCTGCCGCTTGAGATAGCGGTAGTTCGTGGCGGTCCACAGCTTCACGGCATCGGTCAGATTGTCGAGCACGAAGTCGCCGCGATCGGTCCTGACGGTCAGCACCGCATGCCCTTCGCCGTCCGGCTTGCGCACGACGGTAATCAGGAGATTGGAAAGGGACACCCCGCTGCGGCTGAGGGCGCGTCGCTTTTCAAGAACATAGTCTTCGCAATCGCCGACACCGGTTGAGGGAAACGTCCACACCTCCTCCTGGCCATAGATGTCGATGTCGTTCATCGGCTTGATGGCGCGGTTGATCGTGCTGTTGACGGAAACGAGCTTTTCCCAGAGCGCCTTGGTCATTCTCTCGGGCCCGGTATCGCGTATGCGCACCGAGCATTCGCCGGGATTGGCCTTGCAGAACTCGTAATGGCCGATCGGCTGGGACGTCAGCCCGCCGATCGTCATCAGATTGTCCGCAGACGCGGGTACCGCGCTCCAGACAATCGCCATCCATAGGCACAATAATCCCCGGTTGCGGAAGACACCCCGCCAAGCAGCCATCATGCCACTCCCCGCTTCTTTCTATCGTTAATGAAACGTTAAGAAAGGGAGTGGGCCGCTGTCAATTGCCACGCCGGCAAACTTATCAAGATGGTTACCGTGCCTACCGCAAAAGGAGGAGTTTCACGGCTGGCTGTTGCTGAAATGCAAGGGTTGGACGCTGCTCCCGGGGATCAGGCCGGCTTGCGCCCGCCCCGCCGCACCGTCGGCGCTTTCCCGGTCGGCCTCCCCTTGGGCGGGGTGCGGGCGGGCTTCGGGCTGGCGGCGACCGGCTTCGATGCTGTCTGGCCGGTGGCTGGTGCGACTGGTGCGGCCGGTGCGGCCTCGGCGGTGGCCGGAGCCGAGGGTGCCGTCGCGGCGGGCGCCGCCGCCCCGGCCTTCCTGCCGGGATTGCTGCGCATGAAGTCCAGGATGCGCGGTGCGATCTCGGAGCGGAAACGCGACCCGTTGAAGACGCCGTAATGGCCGACGGTGGGCTGCAGATAATGGTGGCGCATCTCGGCGGGGATGTTCACGCACAAATCGTGGGCCGCCCTGGTCTGCCCGACGCCGGAGATATCGTCGTTCTCGCCTTCCACCGTCAGCAGCGCGACACGGCGGATCGCCGCCGGGTCGACCGGCTCGCCCCGGTGCTTCATCTGCCCTTTCGGCAGGTCGTGGCGGATGAACACGGTCTCGACCGTCTGCAGATAGAACTCGCCGGTCAGGTCCATCACGGCCAGATATTCGTCGTAGAAGTCGCGATGCTTCTCGGCCGAGTCGCCGTCGTTCTTCACCAGATGCATGAAGAAGTCCTTGTGGGCGGTGATGTGGCGGTCGAGATTCATGCTCATGAAGCCGGAAAGCTGCAGGAAGCCGGGATAGACCACACGCATGAAGCCCGGGTTGGGCCACGGCACCGGCATCACGGCGTTCTCGCGGAACCACTCTATGCCTTTCTCTTCCGCCAGCTTGTTGACGGCGGTGGGGTTCTGGCGTGTGTCGATCGGGCCGCCCATCAGCGTCATGCTGGCCGGCACCGCATCGTCGCCGCGCGCTTCCATCAGCGCGACCGCCGCGAGAACCGGCACGGAAGGCTGGCAGACCGCCATCACATGCGTGTCCGGGCCGAGATGCTGAAGGATCTCGATGATGTAGTCGATATAGCTGTCGAGATCGAAAGAGCCATCGGACAGCGGAACCGTGCGGGCATCCGCCCAGTCGGTGATGTAGACGTCCGCGTAGGGCAGCATCGTTTCCACCGTGCCGCGCAAAAGGGTGGCATAGTGGCCGGACATCGGGGCGACCATCAGGATCTTCGGGCCGCGCCGGGCCGCCGCAGGCAGGTCGCGCTTGAAATGGATCACATCGCAAAAGGGCTGCGACCAGACGATCTGCTCGCGCACCGCGACGCGCACACCATTGACGCTGGTCTCGGTTAGGCCGAACTCCGGCTTGGTGTAGCGGCGCGTGCTGCGTTCGAAGAGTTCTGCGGCGGCCGCCAGCGAGCGGCCGAAAAACGTCTGCGCGAAAGGGTTCAACGGATTGCTGTAAAAAAGCCGCACGGCATCGGCATAGGCCCGTGCCGGCTGTAAGGCCGCATGGTTGAATTCATAGAGCTGATAATACATCGCCTGATTTTCCTGGACCGACCCTCGCTCAGGCTTGCGCCGCATGGCGGGCCGGAAGCGCGGCGGCAAAGCCTTGGTCATTCTTCGGCCACCAGACTAAACGACTTTTGCTGCGTTGCAATAGAAGGGCGACATCCCGTATCGTCGGCACTGTGCCGAGCGATGCAAGAAGTTGTTTCTTATGAGCTTTTTGGCTTCGATGCCGGCGTTTGTCTGTTGCGACGCAGCATCAAAACCCGCGTTTCGGCATCGATCCCCAAGGGAATCTCCGCATGGAATCGCTGTTTCAGCGCGTCGGGAGCCTGTTCGACCGTCAGCTCGACAAAGCCATGGCGGGCATAGAATGGCGCATTGAAGGGAACGTCGCGGAAGGTGCTGAGGGAGACGCCGGCAAAACGCAGCGCGCGGCTCTCCGCGATGGCCGCGGCAAGCAGGGCGGCTCCGAGGCCGCGCCGCCCGTGCGCCGGATCGACGGAGAGTTCCTTGAGATGCAGGAAAGCGCCGACAGGGCCGGCAATCGCAAAGCCGACCGGCCCTTTGCTGCGGTGTTCGACGACGAAGGTCCGGTTGGCGCGCGCCAGGCGGTCGAAGGCCGCGGGCTCCATCGCCGGGGTGGCTGCAATCGAGGCATGCCCATGCGCGGCAAAGAGCTGCGCGGCGCGCGCTTCAACGGCCGCCAGGGCGGCGGCATCTCCCGTCCGGTATGAGCGAATGGCGTATGGCATCAGGCGGTCAGGCGGAAACACCGGACGTCCGCATGAGTGCGGAAAGATAAGAAGATTGCGCGTCCTTGTGCGTCCGGAAGGGCGCACGGGCTCCCGTCGGGCAGGGACGGGTGATCAATCCGCGATACCCTCGACGATCAGCATATCGGCTTCGGCGACGGTCGCGCGGATCGCTTTCGCCGCCTGGTATTCGGGCGAATTGTAGCATTCCCGCGCGGCCTCCAGCGAGGGAAACTCGATCACCACGTTGCGGGCGCGGCCGATGCCCTCGAAGCTTTCCCAATTGCCGCCGCGCGCCAGAAACCGCGCGCCATAGCGCTCGAAAGCGGGCTTTGCCGTCGCTACATAATCCTTGTAGCGCTCGGGGTCGCGCACATCGACATGAGCGATCCAGTATCCCTTGGGCATCCTTCCCTCCTTCTTTCCATGCTTCCGGCGGCCTTTGGCTATCCGGCCGCCGCCATCTCGTTGAGGATGGCGAGTGCCGCTGCCTTCGGATCGTCCGCCGCAATGATCGGCCTGGCCACCACCAGATGCGTGCTGCCGGCGCGGATCGCTTCCCCAGGGGTCATCACGCGCTTCTGGTCGCCATGGTCGGCACCGGCCGGGCGGATGCCCGGCGTCACCAGAGCCATCTCCGGCCCCGCCAGCGCGCGCACCTCCGCAACCTCGGTCGAGGCGCAGACGATGCCGCCCATGCCGGCGTCGCGCGCCTGGCGGGCGCGCATCACCACGAGCTCCCGCGCGCCGCAGGCATAACCGGCCTCCTTCAGGTCGGTGTCGTCCATCGAGGTCAGCACCGTCACGCCAAGCAGGGTCAGGCCGGAGCCCTCGGCGGCCTTCACCGCCGCGCGCATCGCCTTCGGATAGGCGTGGATGGTGAGCATGGTCATGCCCATGCGGGCGATGTTTTCGACACCCTTCGCCACCGTGTTGTCGATGTCGAGAAGCTTCATGTCGAGAAAGATCTTCTTGCCTGCGCCGGCGAGCTCGCGGGCGAAGCTCAGCCCGCCGGCAAAGGCGAGCTGATGGCCGATCTTGTAGAACGAGACCGTATCACCGAGAGCCGCCACGATCCGGTCGGCATCGGTCAGCGTCGGCACGTCGAGCCCGACGATCAGCCGGTCGCGTATCGTGTCCGCCATGGTCATGCCTCCACCCGCATGGACAGCAGTTTCGCCCGTTCGATCACCGCGCGGCAGACGCCTTCCATCATGCCCCGCAGGCGCTCTTCCTTGAAGTTTCCATCCGCGTCGAAAGCCTCCTGGGCACGCGGCACCGAACATTGCGGCGTGACGATCTCCGCACGGCAGTTCATGAGAACCGCGCGCAGATGATAGAGCCCGCGTATGCCGGCGAAATTGCCGTCGGAGGAGGAGCAGAGGCCCACCACCTTGCCGACCCACGGGCGCAGGGGCTTGCCCTCGTCCTTGGACAGGCGGCTGATCCAGTCGATCGTGTTCTTGAGCAATGGCGGGATCGAGGCGTTGTATTCCGGGCTGCAGATCAGCACGCCGTCATGGGCGGCGATCAGCCGGCCGAGCCGGTAGGCGTTTTCCGGAACGCCTTTTTCCTTCTCCAGATCCTGGTCCATGATCGGCAGCGGGTAATCCGCCAGCGAGATGCGGGTCACCTCGGCCCCCTGCTGCGCCAGCTCCTTCATAGCCGCATCGGCGGTCTGTCCGCTGTAGGCGCCGGTGCGGATCGATCCGGCAAAGACCAGGATTCTGGGGGTCATCAGGCAAGCTCCTCATGTTGCAAAGAGGGGTATAAGCAATGCCGGCATTGATCAATGCCTTGCGCGTCGGATCGGCTCGGCAGGCGGAAGGACGGCGTGCTGCGCTGCCCGGCGAGCCTTCGGCGCCCACGGCAGGTGCTCGACGACGGCGTGTCCTGTCTCCTCGCTCAGTGCTTGGCGCGGCGATAGACCCAGAGCCGTGTCGGGGGAATGTTGCGGATGATGAAATCGAAATGTTCGACGGTGTAGTCGCCGCGCCCGGGCGGGATCGGCGATTTCGGACCGTAGGTGAGCTGCACCACGGGGCGCCCTTCGGGAATGCGCCGCAACAGGCTTTCCAGATAGCCGACGCGGGCCGCCACCGGGAAGTTGAGCAGCGGAACGCCTGAAATGACGCTGTCGAAAAGCTCCGGCGCGCCCTCGCCCAGGGTGCCGTCCAGATCGAAGGCGTCGCCCTCGATCACGTTCACGCCGGGATAGCACGCGCGCAGATGCTTCACGAAATCGGCCGAATATTCGACCGCGTAGAGGTTTTCGGGTTTGACGCCGTGCGCCAGGATGGCCTTGGTGATGACGCCTGTGCCGGGCCCCACCTCCAGCACGGGCAGTCCCGACCGCGTGTCGATGACGGAAGCCATGCGCCGCGCCGTGATGCTGCTGGTCGGGATGATGGAGCCGACGGCCTTGGGCTGGTCGATCCAACCTCGGAAGAAGCGCAATTCGTCACCGAAGCGGTCCGTGATCGCCTTGCGCACATCCAAACCCTTGCTGCTCATCTTCCCGGTTCCTCCTTCGCAAATCTCAAATGCGCCAAACGAGCAGGCGGGCAGGATCCGTCCGCCGTTTGCAATTCCCCCACAAACAGCCCCCGGAGCCCCTTCTTATCACGCTTCGCCTATTCGCCGAAGGATTCGAAGAAATCCTTCATGCGGGAGAAGAAGCCGGCCGATTGCGGGCTGTTCTCCTTGGAGGAGATGCGTTCGAACTCCTCCAGAAGCTCGCGTTGCTTGCGGGTCAGGTTCTGCGGTGTCTCCACCGCCACCTGGATGTAGAGATCACCGATCTGCGGCTGGCGCAGCACCGGCATGCCCTTGCCCTTGAGGCGGAACTGACGGCCGTTCTGTGTGCCTTCCGGCACCTTCACGCGGGTCTGCGTTCCATCCAGCGTCGCCACCTCGAAGGAGCCGCCAAGGGCCGCCGTCGTCATCGAGATGGGCACCTTGCAATAAAGATCCGCGCCGTCGCGCTGGAAGAACTCATGCGGCTTGACGGAAAGGAAGATGTAGAGATCGCCGGACGGGCCGCCGCGAAGGCCCGCTTCGCCCTCGCCGGCAAGCCGAATACGGGTGCCGTCCTCGATGCCGGCCGGGATGTTGACCGAAAGGGAACGCTCTTCGGCGACGCGTCCCTGGCCAGAGCATTTCGGACAGGGATCGGAGATCGTTTCACCCCGCCCCTGGCACTGCGGGCAGGTCCGCTCGATCGAGAAGAAGCCCTGAGCGGCGCGCACGCGTCCCGAACCGTGGCACATCGGGCAACTGGTCGGTGTTGTGCCGGGCTTGGCGCCGGAACCGGAGCACTCGTCGCAGGCGACGGCCGTCGGCACGCGGATCTGGCCCGTCTTGCCGGTAAACGCCTCTTCGAGGGTGATCTCCATGTTGAAGCGCAGGTCCGCGCCGTGCTGCCGGCCGCTGCGGCGCTGCCGGCCGCCGCCCATCATGTCTCCGAAGATGTCCTCGAAGATATCGGCGAACCCGCCGCCGCCGAAGCCGCCACGCCCACCCATGCCGCCATTCTCGAACGCGGCATGGCCGAACTGATCATAGGCCGCGCGCTTCTGCGGATCGCGCAGCGTCTCATAGGCCTCGTTGATTTCCTTGAACTTGTGCTCGGCCTCGTCGTCGCCTGGATTGCGGTCGGGATGATACCGCATGGCAAGCTTGCGAAACGCGCTTTTCAGTTCTTTTTCGTCGGCGTTTCTCGACACGCTGAGCGTCTCGTAAAAATCTGCCTTCATAAATGAGTCCTGCATGGTCTTATTGGAGCACGCACCGTCCCCGATCAGTGTGCGCTATTTAGGTATTCGAGAGAGCGAATGCCATAGTTTGCGGCAGATTGCCAGTTGCAGCTTGGCCCGCAAACGCATCTTTTCGGCTTGTTGCGGCAGAGCTCAGATCGGTGCGGCGCTGCCGGAGGAGCGCGCCGCCCGGGTGAGGCCCAGCGCTTTCAGGATGGTGCCGGCCAGGACGGATTCGAACAAGCGCAGGGAAGCAATCGCGACGAACACCGTCACCAGCATCACAAAACCCGTGTAGGCGAAGAACACGGCGCTCGACGGGGAGGCGATGTACTGGTTCCACACGAAGGAAAGCAGCAGGCTCTCCGTCACCGGATGCCAGAGATAGATGCCGAAGGAAACGGCGGCCGCCGGACGCAGGAAGGCGGGATAAGTGTAGCGGTCGGGATCGTTGCGCTCGACCAGCCCGCCGAGGAAGACGGCCGCGCCGAGAAGGGCCAGCGTCACATAGATGTCGAGCCGCAGCACCATCGTCGCGCAGGCCAGGAGGATCGCCAGCCATGCCGATGTGCGCGAGGCGATCCGCCAGGGCGAGCTTTTCACCAGGGTCGCCAGAAAGGCGCCGAGGACGAAATCCGCGAAGGTGCGGTAAGCGCCCCATGTATCGGCCTGCACCCAGCTTTCGAACGGCATGACGCCGGTTCGCACCATGGCTTCCAGCGCCGCATAGGACAGAAGCAGCAGGACCGCGAGGCCGAATCGCCCGCCGATGCGGTGGGCGAGGATGATCAAGGGCAGCAGGAGATAGGCGAACCACTCGGCCGACAGCGACCAGGAGACGAAGTTGAAGGTCAGCGTGTCCTGCACGCCCCAGGCCTGGATCAGCAGAATCTGCGCGGGAAGCGTATCCCACTGAAAGAGCTGCGGTTCGCCGCCGCTGCGCAAAAGGCCGAAATGGACGGCAAGCCCGACCAGGACGAAATAGGACAGCGTGGCGAGATGCAGCGGATAGAGCCGCGCCAGCCGCTTGCCGAGATAGACGAGATAGCTGCGCGCGTCGCGCACCTCCTCGCCATACCGGTCGAAGATCAGGAAGCCTGACATGATGAAGAACATGTCCAGCAACGGGCGCAGGACCGACAATTCGTCCTTCACCCAGAGGCTCGCCTCCGGTGCGAAATGCCCGAAATGGTAAAGCATGATCAGCAGCGCCGCCACGAGGCGCCAGATCTCGAACAGTCGATAACGGGTCACGGCCCCCCAGCCTTCCGCTCGTTGGTTTGGCGGCCACGCTACCGGGGGAGGCTTAAGAAGCGATGAAAGCAAAGCCCGGGTCGCGGGGGCCCGGGCTTTGCTTGTCGCTGTGGCTGACCGGTCAGGCCGACTTCTTGTCGTCCTCGTCGATCTCCTCGAAGTCCGCGTCGACCACGTCGTCACCCGCGGCCTTCGCATCGGCTTGGGCGTCGTTCTCGGCGGCCTCCGCCTGGCTGGCCTCGTACATGGCCTGGCCGAGCTTCATGGATGCCTCGGCAAGCGCCGTGGTCTTGGCCTTGATGTCCTCGGCGTCGTCGCCCTCGAGAGCGGTCTTCAGAGCCGTGACGGCGTCTTCGATCGCCTTGCGCTCATCGTCGGAGACCTTGTCCCCATAGTCCTTGAGCGACTTCTCGGTCGAGTGGATCAGCGCCTCGGCCTGGTTCTTGGCCTCGACAGCCTCGCGCCGCTTCTTGTCGGCGTCGGCATTCGCCTCGGCGTCCTTGACCATCTTCTCGATGTCTTCGTCCGAAAGGCCGCCGGAAGCCTGGATGCGGATCTGCTGCTCCTTGCCGGTGCCCTTGTCCTTGGCCGAGACGTTGACGATGCCGTTGGCGTCGATGTCGAAGGTCACCTCGATCTGCGGCACGCCGCGCGGTGCGGGCGGAATGCCGGTGAGGTCGAAGCGGCCGAGGCTCTTGTTGTCGGCCGCCATCTCGCGCTCACCCTGGAACACGTTGATGGTCACCGCGCTCTGGTTGTCCTCGGCGGTCGAGAAGACCTGGCTCTTCTTGGTCGGGATCGTCGTGTTGCGGTCGATCAGGCGGGTGAACACGCCGCCCAGCGTCTCGATGCCCAGCGACAGCGGCGTGACGTCGAGCAGCAGCACGTCCTTCACGTCGCCCTGCAGAACGCCGGCCTGGATGGCGGCGCCCATGGCCACCACCTCATCCGGGTTGACGCCCTTGTGCGGGTCCTTGCCGAAGAAGGTCTTCACCGTCTCCTGCACCTTGGGCATGCGGGTCATGCCGCCGACCAGAACGACCTCGTCGATCTCTCCGGCCTTCAGGCCGGCATCCTTGAGCGCCGCCTTGCAGGGCTCGACCGTGCGCGCCACCAGATCATCGACCAGGCTCTCGAACTTGGCCCGCGTCAGCTTCATGGTCAGATGCTTCGGGCCCGACTGGTCGGCCGTGATGAAGGGCAGGTTGATTTCCGTCTGCGAGGACGAGGACAATTCGATCTTCGCTTTCTCGGCAGCCTCTTTCAGGCGCTGCAAGGCAAGCTTGTCCTGCTGCAGGTCGATGCCCTGTTCCTTCTTGAACTCGGACGCCAGGTATTCGACCAGGCGCATGTCGAAGTCTTCACCGCCGAGGAAGGTGTCGCCGTTGGTCGACTTGACCTCGAAGACGCCGTCGCCGATCTCCAGGATGGAGATATCGAACGTGCCGCCGCCCAGATCGTAGACGGCGATGGTCTTGCCGTCCTTCTTGTCGAGGCCGTAGGCGAGTGCCGCCGCGGTCGGCTCGTTGATGATGCGCAGCACTTCCAGACCGGCGATCTTGCCGGCATCCTTGGTCGCCTGGCGCTGCGCGTCGTTGAAATAGGCCGGAACGGTGATGACGGCCTTCTCGACCTTTTCGCCGAGATAGGCTTCCGCCGTTTCCTTCATCTTCTGCAGGATCATCGCCGAGATCTGGCTGGGCGACTGCTTCTTGCCGCCGGCCTCGACCCAGGCGTCGCCATTGTCGCCCTTGACGATCTTGTAGGGGACAAGCTTCTTGTCCTTCTCCGTCACCGGGTCGTCATAGCGTCGGCCGATCAGGCGCTTGATCGCAAAAAGGGTGTTTTCCGGGTTGGTCACTGCCTGGCGCTTCGCCGGTTGGCCAACCAGCCGCTCGTCGGAATCCGTGAAAGCCACGATCGACGGCGTGGTACGCGCGCCTTCGGCATTCTCGATCACCTTGGCGTCCTTGCCGTCCATAACGGCAACGCAGGAGTTCGTCGTTCCGAGGTCGATACCGATAACTTTTGCCATGTCTTCTCTCCGCTAAGCAGACTGTCAGGACCCATGTCGGCGTTCCCGATGACAGCCCCTGTTTACACGAATTTGCCGTGGCACGGTTCCTGACAGAAACACGCCGAACGGCATCGAGGCGTATATAAGAATGAGGCTTTTCATACGCAAGACGGGATTTGGGTCATCGGCCCAGGGCGGTTGCCCCTGCACAAGCGGGATTTGCAGAAAACATAAGTCAATGGTGATTTGAACCACGGCGCGTTGTGCGACAGCCTGTCGGTATGGGGCCTCTCCGCCGCTCCCATGGGGAGACGGCAGATCAAAGACTTGCAGCGTCCTTTATGCGTCCGGATGGACGCACGGCGCTGTGGGCGGGGAGAAACCGCACTGTTTCGGGCATTGTTGCTCGGGGGCCTGGTCACGGCATCGCTGGCTCAACCGCCCGCCTCGACACCCTCGTGGCGCGCGGCGGGCACCGGTATTCTGCGGAGCTATGAGAGTGTCTGCCTGGCGCTGGCCCTCTATCACGAAGCGCGCGGCGAAACGGAGACGGGCAGGCACGCCGTCGCCCTGGTGGTGCTGAACCGGGTCCGATCACCCCGGTATCCGCAAACCGTTTGCGGCGTCGTCTTCCACAACGCGCGCTGGGCCGGTCGCTGCCAGTTCTCCTTTGCCTGCACGAAGGCCGAGCTGGTGCCCGATGACCCGGCTGCCTGGACCGCCGCTTTGGCGCTGGCAAGGTCCGTCTTGTCCGGCGCCAGCCGGTCGCAAGCCTGGCTCGAGGCCGCGTCCGTGGCCGGCGATGCGATGCACTACCATGCCGATTATGCCAGGCCGCCTTGGGCGCTTCGGCTCAGGTCCCTGGGGCGCGTCGGGCGGCATGTGTTCTTCGACGGCGAGGCGCTCCCGGAAAGGCGGCAGGCGTGCCGCACGGCCGAAGCCTTTTGCAGCCAGGCAACCTCAAAAAGGAGAATATCTAGACGTTCTCCCAGCCCTCGTGCTCCGAAGCGCGGTAGATCGCGTCGATCAGCCTCTGGTTCCTGACCGAATCCTCAAGCGGGAAGATCGCGGCGTCCTCGCCGCGCGCCGCCCGGGCGATGGCCTCGGCCTGCAGGCGATATTGCCGTGCACCGGCGAAACGGTAGACCGATGCGACGGAGTGGCTGGCGTCGTGCACCACCACACGCGCATCGCCGTAATTGGGCGGGTTGAAGGGGGCTTCCACCTCGATGAACCCGCTTTCTCCATGGAAAACCATCGATTGGCGCAGCGCCATCTGCGTCGCCACGTAGAATGTGAGTTCGAAGCTGCCGAAGTCGGCCTTCACGCTGGCATAGATGTCGGTTCCGAACACCGGGTCCCGCTCCACTGCCGCCTGCACCCGGTGCGGCTCCATGCCGCTGGCGAAGCGGGTCGTCACGATCGGGTAGACACCGATATCCGGCAGCCCGCCGCCGCCCAGCTCCGGCTTGTTGCGCATGTTGGCAGGATCGATGTTGTGATAGCAGAACGCGCCCTGCACGTGGCGCAGGCGGCCGATCGCCCCTTCGCCGATCAGGGAGCGCACCTTCAGCCATTGCGGGTGATAGGTCACCATGAACGCTTCCGAGACCACGACATTGTTCCGGTCCCGGGCCTCGATCACGCGGGCGATGTCCCTGGCGTTCAATGCGAGCGGCTTTTCGACCAGCACATGCTTGCCCGCGTCTGCCGCCCTTATCGCCCAGGCGACATGGTCGGATGTCGGCAGCGGGATGTAGACCGCGTCCACCTCCGGGGAGTTCACCAGAGCCTCGTATGAGGAAAAGACGTGAGGGATCCCGAAACGCGCGGCGAGCGCGCGCGCTTTCGCCTCGTCCCGACTGGCGATCGCCGTCACCACGCCATTCTCGGCATCCTGGATCTGCGGGATGACCTGCTCGCGGCCGATCTTGGCGGTGGAAAGAATTCCCCAGCGGAACATGCGCTTCTCCTGTGTTTCCGGGCGCACCCGAGTGGTGCGATCCTGACAGATGGGGACCCATCCGTTTGGGTCAGACGACTACAGCGTCCTTGAATCTGCGTATCGGCGATGGATGAAAAGCCGGGTAGGCCCGCTTGCCGGGGCGGGCGGCGGAAATCCGCCGCCGCCCTCGTTCAGCCCGTCTCCTGCCTAGCCGCGCAATGTCCCGCCGGTCTGCTTGCCGACATTGTCGACGATGCGGCCGGCGAGCGCCTCGAGATCCTCGTCCGTCAGGGTCTTCTCCCGCGGCTGGATCGACACCTCGATCGCGACGGACTTCCTGCCTTCACCGAGCGAAGCGCCTTCGAACACGTCGAACACGCGCACGCCGGTGATCAGTTTCTTGTCCGCGGCCGAGGCGGCGCGCTCGATGCTGGCCGCCTCCACCGTCCGGTCGACGACGAAAGCGAAGTCGCGCCGCACCAGCTGGAACGGCGACAGATCGAGACGCGGCTTGGTGCGCGTCGCCTTGGCCTTCGGCTCGGGGATGGCGTCGATGAAGACCTCGAAGCCGCAGATCGGCCCGTCGGCATCGAGGGCCTCCAGCGTGCGCGGATGCAATTCTCCGAAGGTTGCGAGCACGATCTTCGGTCCGAGCCGGATCGTGCCGGAACGGCCGGGATGGTACCACTCCGGCCCTCCTGCGACGATCTGGAGCTTGTCGACCGGCGCGCCGCAGGCCTCCAGCACGGCGATGGCGTCGGCCTTGGCATCGAACACGTCGACCGGCGCGCTGTTGCCCGACCAGTGGCGCCCCGCGCCGTCCATCCCCGCCGTGCCGCGGCGGATGCCGCCGGCAACGCGCCGCTGCCCCTCATAGGCGTCGCTCTCATAGGTGCTCGACACCTCGAACAGCGCCACGTCGGCAAAGCCGCGTGCGGCGTTGCGCTGCGCGGCGGCGATCAGCCCCGGCAGCAGCGAAGGCCGCATGTCCGACATGGACGCGGCGATCGGATTGGAGAGCTTCAGCTTCGCGTCGCCGCCGCCGAACAGATTCGCCTGGCTCTCGTCGATGAAGGTCCAGGTGACCGCCTCCATCATGCCCCTGACGGCAAGGGCCCGGCGCGCCGAACGCGTGCGGTTCTGCAGCACGGTGAGGATCGGCCCGTTCACGGCCCCATGCGAGGGAAGCGGCGCCGGCGCGATCTCGTTGACGCCGTGAATGCGCATCACCTCTTCGACGAGATCCGCCTTGCCGTCGATGTCCGGCCGCCAGGAGGGTACGGAAACCTCCACCGTCTCGCCGCTGCCGGTCGAGGCGAAGCCAAGCCGGCCAAGGATGGCGATGCTTTCCTGCGCCGGCACGTCGAGGCCGGTCAGGCGCTTCACCTCGGCGGTGGGGAAGCTGATGGTGCGTGGCGTGTAGCCGCGGTAGCCGACGATGCGGTTCCCGCTCGCTTCGCCGCCGCACAGCTCGAGAACGAGCCGCGCGGCCAGCTCCAGGCCGGGCACCATCATCTCGGGATCGACGCCGCGCTCGAAACGATAGCGCGCGTCGGTGATGATGCCGAGGTCGCGTCCGGTCCGCGCGATGTTCATCGCATCCCAGAGCGCCGATTCGATCAGCACGTCGGTGGTGTTCTCGTCGCAGCCGGAATGTTCGCCGCCCATCACGCCGGCGATGGATTCGACGCCGTCCTCGTCGGCGATGACGCACATTTCCGGGGTCAGCGTGTATTCCCGCTCATCGAGCGCCAGAACCGTCTCTCCGTCCCTGGCGCGGCGAATGGTGAGATCGCCCTTCACCTTGGCTGCGTCGAACACGTGCAGCGGGCGGCCGCGATCAAAGGTCACGTAGTTGGTGATGTCCACCAGCGCATTGATCGGCCTGAGGCCGATCGCCGTCAGCCGCTGCTGCAGCCATTTGGGCGACGGGCCGTTCTTCACGCCGCGCACGATGCGCAGGCCGAAGCCCGGGCAAAGCTCCGGCGCCTCGATGGTGACCTCGACAGGGCAATCGCCCTTTCCGGGAACCGGGACGATCGGATCGTCCTTGAGCTTGCCGAGGCCGGCGGCCGCAAGGTCGCGGGCGATCCCGTAGACGCTGGTGCAGTCCGGCCGGTTCGGCGTCAGGCCGATCTCGATCACAGGATCGTCGAGCTTCGCCCAGCCGGCGAAGGAGGCTCCCACGGGCGCATCCTCGGGCAGATCGATGATGCCGTCGTGCTCGTCGGACATCTGCAGCTCGCGCTCGGAGCACATCATGCCGTGGCTTTCCACGCCGCGGATCTTGCCCACCGACAGCGTCGCGTCGATGCCGGGCACATAGGTGCCGGGCGCTGCGAAGGCGCCGATCAGGCCGGCGCGGGCGTTGGGCGCCCCGCAGACCACCTGCACCGGTTGGCCGGCGCCCGTGTCGACCGAGAGCACGCGCAGGCGGTCGGCATCGGGATGCTGCTCCGCCGTCAGCACTTTGGCGATGACGAAGGGCTTCAGCGCCGCCTTGTCGTCCACGTCCTCGACCTCGAGGCCGATCATGGTGAGCGTCTCGACGATCTCGTCGAGCGTCGCTTCGGTCTCAAGATGATCCTTGAGCCAGGAGAGGGTGAATTTCATCGATCTTCCTCCTTACGCGCTGAGACCGCCGAACAGCGTCGGCAGGTCGAGCGGGCGGAAGCCGTAGTGCTCCAGCCAGCGCACGTCGGCGTCGAAATAGTCGCGCAGGTCAGGCATGCCGTATTTCAGCGTGGCGATGCGGTCGATGCCCATGCCCCAGGCAAATCCCTGGTATTCGTCGGGATCGAGCCCGCAATTGCACAGCACGTTCGGGTGCACCATCCCGCAGCCGAGGATCTCCATCCAGTCGTTGCCTTCGCCGAAACGCACTTCGCCCGGCTGCGACCGGTCGCACTGGATGTCGACCTCGAGGCTCGGCTCTGTGAACGGAAAGAAGGAGGGGCGGAAACGCATGTTGAGATGCGGAACCTCGAAGAACGCCTTGCAGAACTCCTGCAGCACCCACTTCATGTTGGCCACGTTCGCCGTCTTGTCGATCACCAGCCCTTCGAGCTGATGGAACATCGGCGAATGGGTGGCATCCGAATCCTGCCGGTAGGTCTTGCCGGGAATGACGATGCGGATCGGCGGCTTCTGCTTCTCCATCGTGTGGATCTGCACCGGCGAGGTGTGCGTGCGCAAAAGCTTGCGCTCGCCCGTCTCGTCCGCCGGAAAGAAGAACGTGTCGTGCATCTCGCGCGCCGGGTGGCCTTCGGGAAAATTCAGCGCGGTGAAATTATAATAGTCCGTTTCGATGTCCGGGCCCTCGGCGATCGAGAAGCCCATATCGGCGAAGATCGCGGTGATCTCGTCGACCACCTGGCTGATCGGATGGATGCGGCCTCGCTCGGCGGGCGGGCGCCGCACCGGCAGGGTCACGTCCACCGTCTCGCGCTCCAGACGGGCGTTGATCGCCGCGTCGCGCAGCTCGGCGCGCCGTGCCGTCAGTGCCTCGCTGATGCGCGCCTTCAGCCCGTTGATGGCCGGCCCCATGACCTGGCGCTCGTCGGGCGTCATCGTGCCCAGCGTCTTCAGCCGCTCGGAGACCGAGCCCTTCTTGCCCAAGGCGGCAATGCGGACGGCTTCGATCTCCTGCTCGTCCGCCGCTGCGGCGATCTGGCCTGCGATGGCCTTTTCCAGTTCGTCGAGTTCGCTCATCGATTTTCCCGAATTTCTCCGCGATGTTGGCCGGATGCGCGTCCATGAAAAAACCCGCGCCGGCCCTGCCAGCGCGGGTTTCCCAAATAGCAGTTTTCGAAAGCTTGGGAAGCGCTGGTCTTAGGCGACAGCGCTTTCAAAAGCGTTCGGCGTCGTGTCTTTCAGATACACGAGCGCTTCCTTCGCCTTGCCGACGAGGGCGGCGAAAGCCTGCGGCTCGTGCACGGCCATGTCGGCCAGCACCTTGCGGTCGATCTCGATGCCGGCCTTGTTCAGACCGTCGATCAGGCGGCCATAGGTCAGGCCGTGCTCACGGGCAGCAGCGTTGATGCGCTGGATCCACAGCGCACGGAAATTGCGCTTGCGGTTCTTGCGATCGCGATAGGCATACTGCAGGGATTTCTCGACCGCCTGCTTGGCGATGCGGATGGTGTTTTTGCGGCGGCCGTAGAAGCCCTTGGCGGCTTTCATGACCTTCTTGTGCTTGGCGTGGGCGGTAACGCCCCTCTTCACGCGTGCCATGGCATGATCTCCTTAAGTCTGTTCCGTTCTGCCGATCAGAAGCTGTAGGGCATGAATTTCTTCACGATCTTGGTGTCAGGATCGGAAAGAACCATCGTGCCCCGCGCATCGCGGATGAACTTGTTGGAACGCTTGATCATGCCGTGCCGCTTGCCGGCGGCGGCGACCTTCACCTTGCCGGTCGCGGTCACCTTGAACCGCTTCTTGACCGAAGACTTCGTCTTCATCTTGGGCATTTTGCTTCTCCGTTCATTCGGTCCAGTGCGGGTCGCGCCGCTTCCCGCCTCCGCCTGCACGCCCGATCGGCCGTCACGCGGTCGCGTTGTCCGGCATTGCCGGCCCACGCGCAATCTGAACCCTGTCAGCATTAAGAACCGCCTCGGCATGCCCTGCCGGCCGGTTCGGGAAAGCGGCCTTATAGCGGCGCGCCGGCTTCCGCGCAACTGTTGTTTTGCGCGACGTGGGCGGCCGCTGCCGCCGTCAATACATGCGCAGGAGGATCGGCAGCAGCGCCCGGTCCTGCAGATGCTCGATCAACTCGAAGGTCGGCATGGCCAGAAAGAAGACGAGTCCGTCGAGAAGGGTCCGGTAGAGGCGCTGCGGCAGGATCGACAGGGTCTGCGGGTCGCTGAACAGCCTCGGGTCGGGGAAGAACGCCGGGACCCGTTCGGCATAGGCGTTGAAGCTGGCGCCGAAACGCTCGCGCAGGAAGATCGCCTCGCGCTGCAGCGTGAGGCTGAGGATCAGCGCCGTCAGGAAGCCGCAAATCAGGGCGATGACGATGCTGCCGGTCTGCGCGCCGACGCCGACCGCGCCGACGGTGGAGAAGAAATAGAGCGGGTTGCGGGTCATCGAGTACGGCCCGTCCTGCACCAGCTCGCTGGATTTCCGTCCGCCGATGTAAAGCGTGCACCACAGCCGCCCGAGAATGGCGATGCCGATGAGGCCAAGCCCGGAAAGCTCGATGAGCTCTTCGATGTCGTAGGACCCCGGATTGGGATGTTCCCATCCGGAGTGGATGAACAGCAGGAACGATCCGAGGATCGCCGCGATGAGCCAGAAACTGGCGATGCGCAGCCGCTGAAACTGCCCCAGAGCGATCCTGTAAATCCGCATGTGGAAGAAACCCCGACCGACCGTGTTGCATCGCCGGTAGAGCGCGATTGCGGCGCTTTTGGGGGCGGTGTGGCAGGGCGCGCCTTCGCCAGGTTGTGAACCGCCGGCGTCCGGCAATTCGCAACCTGGCGACGGGCTTGAGCCTTGCAGGGTGGTTGCTGGGGATGCGTGCGCCCGGGCGGGCGCACCGGAGGCGCCCGGAGGCGCTATGTCACGTGCGCGGCGCCAGAACCATCATCATCTGACGGCCTTCGAGCTTCGGTTCGGCTTCGACCTTGGCAATCGGTTCCACCTCCTCGCGCACGCGGTTCAAAAGCTGCATGCCGAGTTCCATATGTGCCATTTCGCGGCCGCGGAAGCGCAGGGTGAGCTTCACCTTGTCGCCCTCCTCGAAGAAGCGCCGCACGGCCTTCATCTTCACCTCATAGTCGTGGGTGTCGATGTTCGGACGCATCTTGATCTCCTTGATCTCGATGGTCTTCTGCTTCTTGCGTGCTTCAGCGGCCTTCTTCTGGCTCTGATACTTCATCTTGCCAAGATCGGTGATCTTGCAGACGGGCGGTTCGGAATTTGGAGCGATTTCAACGAGGTCGAGACCGGCGTCCTCAGCGGCTGCCAGAGCCTCCTCGATGGATACCACGCCGCGATTGGTGCCGTCATCGTCAATCAGTTGCACCCGGGGAACCCGGATGTCGCGGTTTGCGCGCGGGCCTTCCTTGACCTGAGGCTGCGCTTTGAATGGTCTGCGAATGGTCGTTGTCTCCTCGAGTTGTTGAACCATCGGTTTTGCGGCAAAGCCGCCGAGCCGAGGCGTATGTCGTCTCGGCAGGCGAAGTGTCAATAGCATATAAGGGCAAAAGAATCACGCCGCGCGTTCGGCATATATTGCAGATCGGCAAACCGAGAGGAAAGAGACCATGTCCAGCATCCCGCCCAGCTTCCTCGATGTCGGCGACGCGGCGATCGCTTATCGCCAGCGCGCGGGCCGCACGCCGGGCGTCGTCTGGCTTGGCGGCTACCGTTCGGACATGCTCGGAACCAAGGCCGAGGCCCTCGACGCCTGGGCCGCCGACAGCGGCCACGCCTTTCTCCGGCACGATTATTCCGGCCATGGCGAATCGGGCGGGGCCTTCATGGACGGAACGATCTCGCGCTGGCTGGCCGAGAGCCTGGCGGTTTTCCGCGCGTTCAGCGCCGGCCCGCAGATCCTCGTCGGGTCTTCCATGGGGGCCTGGATCGCGCTGCGCATGGTGCAGGAGCTGCACAAGGCCGGCGAAGGGTGGCGCCTGGCCGGCCTGTTGCTGATTGCCCCAGCGCCCGACTTCACAATGGAGCTCGTCGAACCGCAACTCGGCGACGCCCACCGGCGCGAACTGGAAGAGAAAGGATATATGGAAGAGCCGTCCGAATATTCCGACGAGCCCTACATCTATACGAAAGCCCTGTTCGACGACGGCCGGCGGAACCGGGTGCTCGACGGCATCATCGATACGCACTGCCCGGTCCACATCCTGCAGGGCAAGGCGGACCCCGACGTGCCCTACGCGCATGCGATGCGGCTGACCGAGCACCTGCCGGCCGACGACGTGACCCTGTCGCTGATCAGCGACGGCGACCACCGGTTGTCGCGCCCGCAGGACATCGCCCTCATGCTGCGCACGCTGGAAGGTCTGATCGCCCGGACCGTTTAGCCCCCGCGTTGCCAAAGAGCGCCGAGATTGCGAAAAAACATGTTGCGATTCAGGGGATTGTCCGAATCTGGTTTACGTTCTTCTTGAAACGGCGAAAAGACCTTCCCATCTCGAATTCATGCAACTGCCCGGGGGTTGCACGCTCAAACAAAGGAACGGGTGACCATGACCAACTCTGCACTTATCCGTCCCGCTTGGACGCCTGCGACGATTGCCCTGATGGTGGTGGGCTTCATGGTGTTCTGGCCGCTCGGCCTCGCCATGCTCGCCTATATTCTGTGGGGTGACCGGCTGGGAGACTTCAAGCGCGACGTCAACCGCAAGACGGACCATTTCTTCACCGGCTGCCGCCGCGGTGCGCATCGGCATTCGTATACCGGCAACGTCGCCTTCGACGACTGGCGCGAAAAGGAGCTGGAGCGACTTGCCGAGGAGCGCCGCAAGCTCGACGAGATGCGTGACGATTTCGACGAGTACATGCGCGAGCTGCGCCGCGCCAAGGATCAGGAAGAGTTCGATCGCTTCATGAACGAGCGCAACAAGGGCCGCAAATCCGGACGCGGCAAGTCCGTGCCGGATACGAAGGACGAGGATTGATCGTCGGCATAGCGGATAAAATGACGAAAGCGGCATCTCCTCGAGGTGCCGCTTTCTTTTTCGCCTTACAGCGCCGTGCGTGGTTCGGACGCGCAAAGGACGCTGTAAGTCTTTGAATCTGTGCATCGTGCTTTCCGAAAACCGATTCCGATTTTCGGCCCGATGCGACAGGTTTTTGCGAATCATCTAGTTTTGCTTTCATGACGTTCGGATTACTCAAGATGATCGGGCTCAATGTCGCTGCCGCGCCGGCCGAGCGCGTCCATCGTGTGGCCGGCCGCGAGCTGCCGCTCCGCGTCGTGGAGAACAGCCGGGCCAAGCGGCTGACGCTGCGGATCGAGCCGGGCGGCAAGGGGCTTCGGGTCACGGTGCCGCCGGGCCTTTCGCGCTCGCGCCAAGTGGACGATTTTCTCGACCGGCATGCCGGCTGGCTCGAGGAGCGCTTGCGCAAGCTTCCCGAGAAGCCCCTGGTGCGGCCGGGCATCCGGATCCCCGTGCGCGGCACGCCTCACCGGATCGTCCACGACGCCGCCGGTCGGGGTGCCGCCGAAGCCAGGCTGCAGGACGGCGAGCCGGTTCTGGTCGTGCCCGGCGACCGCAGGCACCTGCCCCGCCGCGTCGCCGATTTTCTGAAACGGGAAGCCAAGCGCGACATCGAGGCCCTCGTCGCCAAGCACTCGGTGGCGCTCGGCAGGCGCGCCCGCGCGATCCGCTTTCGCGATACCAAGAGCCGCTGGGGCTCGTGCACCTCGGATGGCGTCCTGTCCTTCTCCTGGCGCATCATGATGGCTCCGCCCCCTGTCATCGACTATCTGGTGGCCCATGAAGTGGCGCATCTGAAGGAGATGAACCACGGGGCGCGGTTCTGGAAGCTCTGCAAGGAGCTCTGCCCGGAGACCGACCGCTGCAAGGACTGGCTGAAGCGAAACGGCAACGCCCTGCAGGCGATCGGCTTCGAGTGAGTGCCGCGTGAAGGCTCCGCTCCAGGGGTATCTTCACTCGACTCCGTAGCCGTTTCGTGGCACTTCCCCCCTATGACACTCGACATCAAGATCTGCGGCCTCAAGACGCCGGAAGCGGTTGCCGCCGCGCTTGACGGCGGGGCGAGCCATGTGGGCTTCATTTTCTTCGAGAAAAGCCCGCGCAACGTGAGCCCGCAAGCGGCCGGCGCGCTGCGCAAGGCGGCGCTTGGCCGCGCACGGGCCGTGGCGGTCAGCGTGGACGCCGATGACGAGGCGCTCGATGCCATAGTCGAGGCGATGGCCCCGGACATGCTGCAGCTCCATGGAAGCGAAAGCCCTGAGCGGGTCGCCGCCGTCAAGGCGCGCTATCGGCTGCCGGTGATGAAGGCCTTCTCCATCCGTGAGGCGGCGGATCTCGAGGGAATTGCCCCTTATCGCGGGATCGCCGACCGGTTCCTCTTCGACGCCAAGCCGCCCAAGGGGGCGGAGCTTCCCGGCGGCAACGGCGTGCCCTTTGACTGGCGGGTGCTTGCCGCTCTTGACGGTGACGTTAATTACATGCTTTCGGGAGGCCTCAACGCGGCCAATATCGGCGCTGCGCTGCGTGTCGTGTCGCCGCAGGGCATCGATGTTTCGTCGGGTGTGGAAAGCGCACCGGGCGAAAAGAACCCGGAATTGATACGCGAGTTCTTCGATGCCGCGCGCGCCGCGTTTGCCGATGATACCGCTCTGAGATGAGGAGAGCACCTTGAACAAACCGGCCGAGCCCAACTCCTTCCGCCGTGGCCCCGACGAGGCCGGCATGTTCGGCATATTCGGCGGACGGTTTGTCGCCGAGACGCTCATGCCGCTCATCCTCGACCTGGAGCAGCACTGGAACGCGGCCAAGCAGGACCCGGCCTTCCGCGCCGAGCTGGATCATCTGGGCAAACACTATACGGGCCGCCCCTCGCCGCTTTATTTCGCCGAGCGCCTCACCGAGCATCTCGGCGGAGCCAAGATCTATTTCAAACGCGAGGACCTGAACCACACCGGTTCGCACAAGATCAACAATTGCCTCGGCCAAATCCTGCTCGCCAGGCGCATGGGCAAGACCCGCATCATCGCCGAGACCGGCGCCGGCCAGCACGGTGTGGCCTCGGCCACGGTGGCGGCGCGTTTCGGCCTGCCCTGCGTGGTCTATATGGGCGCCACCGATGTCGAGCGGCAGAAGCCCAACGTGTTCCGCATGCATCTGCTGGGTGCGGAGGTGAAGCCGGTCTCGGCCGGTCACGGCACCTTGAAGGACGCCATGAACGAGGCGCTGCGCGACTGGGTGACGAATGTCGAGGACACCTATTATCTGATCGGCACCGCCGCCGGTCCGCATCCCTATCCGGAGATGGTGCGCGACCTGCAGTCGGTGATCGGCACCGAGGCGCGGGCGCAGATTCTCGAGCTCGAGGGCCGGCTGCCCGATGCGATCGTCGCCGCGGTCGGCGGCGGCTCGAACGCCATCGGCCTGTTCCATCCGTTCCTCGACGACCGTCAGGTGGCGATCCACGGGGTGGAAGCGGGCGGCCACGGGCTCGACGGGGTGGAGCATTGCGCCTCGATGACCGCCGGCCAGCCGGGCGTGCTGCACGGCAACCGCACCTATCTCCTGCAGAACGAGGACGGACAGATCCTCGACGGTCACTCGATCTCGGCCGGACTCGACTATCCGGGTGTCGGACCCGAGCACAGCTGGCTGAAGGATTCCGGCCGCGTGACCTATTCGCCCATCCTCGATCAGGAGGCGCTGGAAGCGTTCCAGCTGACGACCCGCATCGAGGGCATCATTCCGGCGCTGGAGTCGGCGCATGCGATCGCCCACGCGATCAAGCTCGCGCCCACCATGGGCCGTGACCAGATCATGATCGTCAACTTTTCGGGCCGGGGCGACAAGGACGTCCACACGGTCGGCAAGATGCTCGGCATGGAGATCTGAAACATGTTCGAAATCTATCGTTCCAAGCAAAACCAGCACCACTATGTGGCCATCCGCCAGGACGATGACCGGGAAAACCCGATCGGCATTCGAAAGAGCCAGAATCTCTCATTCCTGACCTATGTCGCCGATGATGGCGAACCGCGCATCGCCTTCGATCCCAACGAGGCGAAGAGCCGGATCGCCCGCGACGGCTTCTACGCTTTCGCGGTGACGATCGAGATTCGCGAGCACGCCGAAGGATGACCGGCGCAGAAGCTTCGCCGCACCAGATCACTAGGGCCGTTGCAATCGCCTGAATGCAGGACGGCGTGGGGCGCCGCACTGGATGAACGAGGACAAAGGATCATCATGACCACCCGCATCGACCGCCGCTTCGCCCGGCTGAAGGAAGAAAACCGGCCGGCACTCGTGACCTATTTCATGGGTGGGGACCCGGATTACGATACGGCGCTGTCGATCATGAAGGCCCTGCCGGAAGCCGGCAGCGACGTGATCGAGCTCGGCATGCCGTTCTCCGATCCGATGGCTGACGGTCCCGCGATCCAGGCGGCCGGGCTGCGGGCCCTCAAGGGCGGACAGACCCTTTCGAAGACTCTGCAGATGGCGCGCGACTTCCGCACCGGCGACGACGACACGCCGATCGTCATGATGGGGTATTACAACCCGATCTACATCTACGGGGTCGAGCGCTTCCTGAGGGATGCGAAGGAGGCCGGCATCGACGGTCTCATCATCGTCGACCTGCCGCCGGAAATGGACAGCGAGCTCTGCGTTCCGGCTCTGCGGGCCGGCATCAACTTCATTCGCCTGGCCACGCCGACCACGGACGAGAAGCGCCTGCCGACCGTGCTCACCAACACGTCGGGCTTTGTCTATTACGTGTCGATGACGGGCGTCACCGGCTCGGCGCTGCCGGACACGAGCAAGGTCGCCGGCGCCGTCGCCCGCATCAAGGCGCACACCGACCTGCCGGTCTGCGTCGGGTTCGGCGTGAAGACCGCACGCCAGGCAAAGGCGATCGGCGAGGCGGCGGATGGCGTGGTGGTGGGCACCGCCATCGTCGCGGCCATCGCCCAGTGTTACGACGCAAAGGGTGAGAAGGTGGCCGATCCCGCCGAGGCCGTCGCCACGCTGGTGCGCGGCCTGGCGGATGGCGTGCGCGAAGCGCGCCTTGCTGTTGCCTGATAATCGGCCCATCCTTCATCCAGTAGAGCAGAAGGCATAAACAATGAACTGGATCACCAGCTACGTCCGGCCGAAGATCAATTCGATGCTTGGCCGTCGCGAGATGCCGGAAAATCTCTGGATCAAGGATCCGGAGACCGGCGAGATGGTCTTTCACAAGGATCTGGAAGACAATCTGTGGGTCATCCCCTCGTCCGGCCATCATATGAAGATCTCGGCGCGCGAGCGCCTGAGGTCCTTCTTCGACGGCGGTGAATACGAGACGCTCGAAAGCCCGAAGGCGGCTGTAGACCCGCTGAAATTCCGCGACGAGCGCCGTTACACGGACCGCCTGCGCGACGCCAAGGCGAAGACCAATATGGAGGACGCCGTCCTCAACGGCATCGGCCGGATCGAGGGGCTGGAACTCGTCGCCACGGTTCAGGATTTCGCCTTCATGGGCGGTTCGCTGGGCATGGCCGCCGGCGAGGCGATCATCCGCGGCTTCGAGACGGCGGTCGAGCGCAAGCTCCCGCTGGTGCTGTTCGCCGCTTCCGGCGGCGCGCGCATGCAGGAAGGTATCCTCTCGCTGATGCAGTTGCCGCGCACCACCGTGGCGCTCGACCGGCTGAAGGAGGCCGGCCTTCCCTACATCGTCGTGCTGACCAACCCGACCACGGGCGGCGTCACCGCCTCCTATGCGATGCTGGGCGACGTGCACATCGCGGAGCCGGGCGCGCTGATCGGCTTCGCCGGGCCTCGCGTCATCGAGCAGACCATCCGCGAAAAGCTGCCGGAGGGCTTCCAGCGTGCCGAGTACCTCAAGGAGCACGGCATGGTCGACATGGTCGTCTCGCGGCTCGAGATGAGGGAGACGGTCGCCCGGCTCGTCAAGATCCTGTTGAAGGAGAAGGTGGAAGAGGCCGTTGTTGCGTCGGAGGCGAAAGCAGAGGCGTTGCCTGCCCCGGTGGCCGAAGGGCCGGCCGCCGAGCAACCGGAAGCATAGGCGTCCGGACCTCCGGACCGCGTCTCATCAGGTGACACGGCCATGACCATTCTTTCCGCCGAGCGCGAGATCGAGAGACTTCTGTCTCTTCACCCGAAGGGATTCGATCTTTCGCTCGATCGCATCACGCGGCTGCTCGATCAGCTCGGCAATCCGCACCGCAAGCTGCCGCCGGTCATCCATGTGGCGGGCACCAACGGCAAGGGGTCGGCGACCGCCTTTGCGCGGGCCGCGCTGGAAGCCGCCGGCCGCATCGTCCATGTCCACACCTCGCCGCATCTGGTGAACTGGCACGAGCGCTATCGCATCGGCGAGGAAGGCGGCGGCAGGCTGGTCGAGGATGCGGTCCTTGCCGATGCGGTCGCGCGTGTCGCCGCGGCCAATGGCGGCGAGCCGATCACCGTTTTCGAGATTCTGACGGCGGTCATGTTCGTCCTCTTCTCGGAGGATCCCGCCGATGCCGCCATCGTCGAGGTCGGGCTCGGCGGACGGTTCGATGCGACCAACGTCATCGAGCGGCCGGCCGCAAGCCTGATCATGCCGATTTCCCTCGATCACGAAGCCTACCTCGGAGACCGGGTGGAGCTGATCGCCGCGGAGAAGGCCGGCATCATCAAGCGCGGCTGCCCGGTGGTCATCGGCCAGCAGGAATTCGACGCGGCGCGCGAGATGCTTGTCGATACGGCCGAGCGGCTCGACTGCCCGGTCTTGATCTACGGCGAGGACTTTCTGGCCTTCGAGGAAAACGGCCGGATGATCTATCAGGACAATGACGGCCTGTTCGACCTGCCGCTTCCGAGGCTGGCGGGCCGCCACCAGATCGCCAACGCCGCGGCTGCCATCGCTGCCGTCAAGGCCGCCGGCTTCCCGGTCAGCCTGCGCACGGCCGAAGCCGCCATGGAAAAGGTGGTCTGGCCGGGGCGCCTGCAGCGCCTTCCGCCGGGCCCGCTCGCCGATCTCGCGCCGGAGGGCGCCGAGGTATGGCTCGACGGAGGGCACAATCCCGGCGCCGGAGAAGCGATCGCCGAAGCGCTGGCCGGCGAGGAGGACCGCTCGCCGCGTCCGCTGTTCCTGATCGCCGGCATGATCAACACGAAGGACCAGACGGGATATTTCCGCGCCTTCGAAGGCATGGCGCGTCATGTCTACACCGTGCCTGTGGAAGCGAGCGATGCCGGCGTGCCGAACGCCGAACTTGCGGCCAGGGCCATGGAGGCCGGCTTGTCGGCCGAGCCGGTGCATTCGGTGGCCAATGCCTTGAAGCTTCTGCGCGACACGCTTGACCGCGGGCGCGATGGCACCGAGCCGCCGCCGCGCATCCTGATCTGCGGCTCGCTTTATCTGATCGGGTCGGTTCTGGCGGAGAACGGCACGCCGCCGCGCTGAGGCGGCGGCCTCGGCGTCAGACCATGCCTGCGAGCCCGCGTCTGATCAGGTCGAGCGCCAGGAGGGTCAGGCCGATCTTGAACCAGCGCCGGAAGGCGGCCTCCGGCATCTTTTCAAGCAGCTTGCTGCCGTAGATGGTTCCCAGATAGCCCGAGACGATCATCACGGCGACGAAGGGCAGCCAGCGCCAGAAGGCGAAGCCGGCAACGGCGAAAGCGATCACCTTCAGCGTATGGTGCAGCGTCATGCCGGCCGCCTGGGTGGCGATCAGCGCCTTGCGGTCATCGGGGATAACCTGCCCGAAGAACGCCGCGAACAGCGGACCCGTCGCGCCGACAAACATCGTTGCCAGCGCGAGCACCGCGCTGCCGGCCGCAAGCCCGGCGTGGCTCAGCTGCGCGGCGCCGGGGATCTTCGTCCAGGTCACCGTGACGACGAACACCCCGAGCACCAGCTTCAACAGGGCATCGGGCAGCTGCACGACGAAATAGGCGCCGGCGGCGATGCCCAAGAGGCTGCCGGCAATGAAGGGTGCCGCGATGGAGGAGCGGATGTATGCCCGCTGATGCCAGGCGCGGCCGGTGTTGGAGCCGAGCTGCACCGCGCCATGCACGGGAATGAGTGCCGCGACGGGAATGAAAAGGCCGAGCAGCGCCAGCATGGCCACCCCGCCGCCGACGCCGAAGACGGCGGTCAGGGCCGAGGTGAAGAAGCTGGCGACGACGAGGATGAGCGTCGGCCACGCGCCGAGCGCTTCAGGCAGAAGCGTATCCCATCCGCTCACGGGCGGACCTAAAGAAGCTGCTTGCGGGTGAACTGGCCTGCCGGACGGTAGCGCCACAGATAGGTCGGCAGGATCGCCGCCAGCGAATGCTGGGCGATGCCGAGACCCGGCAGGGTACGCTTGTCGTTGATGGCCGCTTCCGAGACGACGTTGTCGACCTCCAGGAGCTTGACCTGGTCGAGCGTCAGCAACCGGCCCGGGAGCATGCCGAGAATGCGCCCCTGAAGCCGCGCCACCGACCACGGGACGGAAACGAGCCAGCGCTTGCGGCAGGTCGTCTCCAGCATCTCCTCCATGCATTCGCGGAAGGTGAGCACTTCGGGGCCGCCGAGCTCGTAGATCTCGCCCGCCTTCAGATCGCCGTCGACCGAGCGCGCGTAAGCTTCCGCCACATCGGCCACATAGACGGGCTGAAACCTTGTCGCGCCGCCGCCGATCAGCGGCAGGAAAGGCGAAAACCGCGCCATGTTCGCGAAGCGGTTGAAGAACTGGTCTTCCGGTCCGAAGACGATGGAGGGGCGGATGATCACCGCATCCTTCACCGTTTCGAGAGCGGCCTGCTCGCCCAGCGCCTTGGTGCGGGCATAGTCGGACGGTGAATTGAGATCGGCGCCGATGGCGGAACCCTGCGTCAGCCTGGCGCCGGCGGCGCGGGCGGCCTCGGCCACCGCACGGGCGCCGAAATTCTGCACCGCGTCGAAGGTCTGGCGGCCCGATTCATGGAGAATGCCGACCAGGTTGATGACATGGTCGGCGCCTTCCACGGCCCGGTCCACGGAGGCGCGGTTGCGCAGGTTGGCCTGCACCGCGTGCACCTGCCCGACATTGCCCAGCGGCTGCAGATGCATCGCCAGATTGGGGTTGCGGCACCCGACGCGCACCCGGTGTCCGCGCTTCGTCAAGGCCTGCACCAGATGGCGGCCGATGAAGCCGGAGCCGCCGAAAATGGTGATGAGCTTTGGTTTCTGGCTGATGGTGGCCATATGCCTCGGTCTCCGATTGTGTAGGGGCTTCATAATCGGTTTCGCGGCAAAGGCAAAGAGCCGTGAGGGAGGGATTTCATCCCCAACCGCGAAACGGCGCAAAACTTGGAAAAAGTGCCTGAAACGCCTATATCTTGACGAGTGCGCGCCGCCTGATTCGCGGTGTATGTTTCTGCCGTTCCGGGACCGCGTCCCGGGCGCTTCCTGAACGAAAGATTTTGATGAGCGACACGCCCGAAACTCTTCCCGGCGAACCGGCCGAATACGGCGCGGAATCGATCAAGGTTTTGAAGGGCCTGGATGCCGTCCGCAAGCGGCCCGGCATGTATATCGGCGATACCGACGATGGGTCGGGTCTGCATCACATGGTCTACGAGGTGGTGGACAACGCCATCGACGAGGCGCTGGCGGGCCACGCGACGCTGGTCACCGTGACGCTCAATCCCGACGGCTCCTGCACCGTGACCGACAATGGCCGCGGCATTCCGACCGATGTGCACTCGGGCGAAGGCGTGTCGGCCGCCGAGGTCATTATGACGCAGCTCCATGCCGGCGGTAAGTTCGACCAGAATTCCTACAAGGTGTCGGGCGGTCTGCACGGCGTCGGCGTCTCGGTCGTCAACGCGCTGTCGATCTGGCTCAAGCTGAAGATCCGCCGCAAGGGCAAGATCCACGAGATGAGCTTCACCCACGGCGTCGCCGACGCGCCGCTCGCCGTCACCGGCGAGGCGGGTGAGGAGACTGGCACGGAGGTCACCTTCCTGCCCTCGCCCGAGACCTTCACCATGGTGGAGTTCGACTACAACACACTGGAGCATCGTCTGCGCGAGCTCGCCTTCCTGAATTCGGGGGTGCGCATCGTGTTGACCGACAGGCGCCACGCCGACCTGAAGCAGCAGGAGCTGCTGTACGAGGGCGGTCTGGAGGAATTCGTCAAATATCTCGATCGCGCCAAGAAGCCGCTGATCGATAGCCCGATCGCCATTCGCAACGAGCGCGACGGCATCGCCGTCGAGGTGGCCATGTGGTGGAACGATTCCTACCACGAGAACGTGCTCGCCTTCACCAACAACATCCCGCAGCGCGACGGCGGCACCCATATGGCCGGCTTCCGCGGCGCGCTGACGCGCCAGGTGACCGGCTACGCCGAAAGCTCGGGCCTGACCAAGAAGGAAAAGGTCTCGCTGACCGGCGACGACTGCCGCGAAGGCCTGACCGCGGTGCTCTCCGTGAAGGTGCCGGATCCGAAATTCTCCTCGCAGACCAAGGACAAGCTGGTCTCCTCGGAAGTGCGGCCGGTGGTGGAAAGCCTGGTGAACGAGGCGCTCGGAAGCTGGCTCGAAGAGCACCCGGGGGAGGCCAAGACGCTGGTTGGCAAGGTCGTCGAAGCGGCTGCGGCGCGTGAGGCCGCGCGCAAGGCGCGTGAGCTGACGCGGCGCAAGGGCGTGCTCGACATCACCTCGCTGCCGGGCAAGCTTGCCGACTGCCAGGAGCGCGACCCGGCGAAATCCGAACTGTTCATCGTCGAGGGCGACTCGGCGGGCGGATCGGCGAAATCCGGCCGCTCGCGCAAGAACCAGGCGATCCTGCCGCTGCGCGGCAAGATCCTGAACGTCGAACGCGCCCGCTTCGACCGCATGCTGTCGTCGGACATGATCGGCACGCTGATCACAGCGCTCGGCACCGGCATCGGCAAGGACGAGTTCAATCTCGAGAAGCTGCGCTATCACAAGATCATCATCATGACGGACGCCGACGTCGACGGCGCCCATATCCGCACGCTGCTGCTGACGTTCTTCTTCCGGCAGATGCCGGAGCTGATCGAGCGCGGGCACCTCTATATCGCGCAGCCGCCGCTCTACAAGGTCACGCGCGGCAAGTCCGTGCAGTACATCAAGGACGAGGCGGCCTTCGAGGAATTCCTCATCGATACGGGCCTGGAGGAAGCGACGCTGGAGCTATCGACCGGCGAGGTGCGTGGCGGCCAGGACCTGAAGGCGGCGATCGAGGATGCGCGCGCGGTGCGCTCGCTGATCAACGGCCTGCACACGCGCTACAACCGCGCCGTGGTCGAGCAGGCGGCGATCGCCGGCGCGCTGAATGCGGCGGTGCTCGCCGACCCCGGCCGCGCGGCGGAAGCCGCCGCTTATGTGGCGCGCCGTCTCGACATCATCGCCGAGGAAACCGAGCGCGGCTGGGAAGGGCGGGTGAACCCGTCCAACGACGGCGCGGGCGGCTACCTGTTCGAACGCACCGTACGCGGCGTCCGTGAGGTGATCGTGCTCGACGCAGGTCTTGTCGGCTCGGCCGATGCGCGCGCCATCGACCGTTACGCCGCCCGCCTGCAGGAGGTTTACGCCAAGCCGCCGGTCCTGCGCCGCAAGGACAGGTCGGAGGTCATCTCCGGTCCGATGGCGCTGCTCGATGCCGTCTTTGCCACCGGCCGCAAGGGTCTCACCATGCAGCGTTACAAGGGCCTGGGTGAAATGAATGCCGAGCAGCTCTGGGAGACGACCCTCGATCCGGAGGCGCGTTCGCTGCTGCAGGTCAAGGTCCCGGATGCGACGGATGCCGATTCCCTGTTCTCGCGCCTGATGGGCGACGAGGTGGAGCCGCGCCGCGAGTTCATCCAGGAAAACGCCCTGTCGGTCGCCAACCTGGATATCTAGTGGTGCGATCCCAACAGATGGTACTCATCTGTTGGGGAAAATCGCCCCACCAGATCAACAGCTTGTGGGCTGACTTGCCGAAACAGATGAGTACCATCTGTTTCGGTCAGACCACTAGCGCCTTTTACCTTTTGGCTGAAGCGTCTGGCGCGTGGCGGGCACCATGCGCCTGAAAATCCCATCCCCCTTGCACAGGTGGACGATCGCCGCGGCGATGTGCAGGAAGGCGAGCGTCAGCGTGACGTTCCAGAGCAGCCCGTGGATCGGCGCTGCTCCCGCCCACAGATAGGAGGCGGTGAAGCCGGTGCCGGCCTGCGCGAACAGCGAGGCGTAGAGCCCCCATTGCACGATCGCCGAGGCGCGCTTCTGCCAGGCCGGCAGCCCGTCGGCGGGCGGCACGGGGCGCAGCAGGCGCAGCAGGACCCGCAGCACCATCAGAACGCCGATGGTGATGCCGCCATAATTGTGCAGCGAATGCAGCAGCAGGTCGGTGGAGCTCGGCGGAAGGAGCGGGTTGTGGGTCCGCTGGATCGCCCCGGACGTCAGCCACTGGGAAACGATCCCCGCGACGACGATCCAGTGAAGCGCGATCTGCGCGGAGGAATAGCGCGCACCATGCGCCGCGGCGGCGCCGTTCAAACCAGATCCAGCCATTTCCCAACCTGCCCGTGTCCGATGGCGGAACTGTCTCATCAAACCGTTAAGGCCGGCTTTCGGCATTCTACAGCGCCGTGCGTCCATTCGGACGACCACGGTACGCGACATTATGCCTGTGCGCCGTTCCGGCATGGATCCTCGGGTCGGAGCCCGAGGA
>NZ_JANKOF010000049.1 GCF_024655565.1 Nitratireductor sp. ZSWI3
GCCTCCGCTCCCGTCCAGGCGCCAGCGCCCGTCGCCCAGCAGCCGGCCGCTCCGGCGCCGGTCGCCCCCAGCGCGGCGGCGGATGGCTGGTCGGTGCAGATATCCTCGCAGCCGACCGTGGAGAGCGCGCAGAAGTCCTATCAGGACATGGCGCAGCGCTACGGTAACCTCTTGACCGGCAAGGGCGTGAACATCGTCAAGGCCGAGATCGCCGGCAAGGGCACCTATTACCGGGTGCGTGTGCCGTCGAGCTCGAAGGACGACGCCATCAGGCTCTGCTCGCAGCTCAAGGCGGCCGGCGGGAGCTGTTTCGTCTCGAAATAACCTTCCGGACCGGGTCCTGTGAAGCCGCCGCCCTCCGCGGCGGCTTTCGTTTGGGTGCTTTCCGGTGCCGATCGAGGGAGGTATCCTCGTTTCATGAACGAATCAAAAGCAATGATCCTCGGCGCCGCCGGCACACGCCTGACGGCGGATGAAATCGCCTTCTACCGGGACGAGCGCCCCTGGGGCTTCATCCTCTTTGCGCGCAACGTCGCCGAGCCGGCGCAGCTCTGTGACCTCGTCGCGTCGATGCGCGACAGCGTCGGACGGGCGGATGCGCCTGTGTTCATCGATCAGGAGGGGGGCAGGGTGCAGCGGCTGCGCCCGCCCATGGCGCCCGATTACCCGAATGCTGCCGAGCTTGGCGCGATCTATGCGCGCGACCGGGAAGCGGGGCTGAGGGCAGCCTGGTTGATGTCGCGCCTGCACGCGATGGATCTGGCGCGCTACGGGATTACGGCCGATTGCCTGCCGGTGCTCGACGCGCCGGTGGCCGGCGCGCACGACGTGATCGGCAACCGCGCCTATGCGAAGGATCCCGAGGTGGTGATCGAGCTCGGCCGGGCGGCGAGCGACGGCCTCATGGCGGGCGGCGTGCTGCCCGTCATGAAGCACATGCCTGGGCATGGCCGGGCCTTCGCCGACAGCCACAAGGCGCTGCCGGAAGTGTCGGCCACGCTCGATGAGCTCAGGGCGCATGATTTCGTGCCCTTCAAGGCGCTGCGCGACCTGCCGATGGCGATGACGGCGCACATCGTCTATCGGGCGATCGACCCGGACCGGCCGGCAACGACCTCGCCGACCGTGATCGGCAAGATCATTCGCGGGGAGATCGGCTTCGACGGTCTTCTGATGAGCGACGACGTGTCGATGCACGCACTTTCTGGGGATTTCGCCTCCCGCGCCGAAGCAATCCTTGCGGCGGGGTGCGATCTCGTCCTTCACTGTCATGGTATCATGCCGGAAATGCAGGCGGTGGCCGAAAAGGCGCCCGAATTGTCGGGCAAGAGCCTGGAACGGGCGCGGCGCGCATTGTCGCTGCTGGCGCCACGAGATGATATGGAGGAGACGGTGGCACGCGCGGAGTTCGCGCGATGCTTCGAGGCCGTCGCCTGATGACAAGGGTTGGTGAGGCTTGGCCCAGAACGTCGAGAAAAAGACCGTCAAGCCCATTCCCATGGACAAGCTGTGGGATGAGGGCGCCCAGGAAGAGCGTGGTGTTTCCGAACCCGCGCTGACGGTCGACGTCGCCGGTTTCGAAGGGCCGCTCGATCTACTCCTGCATCTGGCGCGCACCCAGAAGGTGGATCTGGCGCGCATCTCGGTTCTCGCCTTGGCCGAGCAATACATCGCCTTCATCGAGCGGGTGCGCGAGATGCGGCTCGAGCTTGCCGCCGACTATCTCGTCATGGCCGCCTGGCTCGCCTATCTCAAGTCGCGCCTGCTGATCCCTAAGAAGAGCGAGGACCAGGAACCGTCGGGCGAGGAGATGGCGGCCCTTCTGCAGTTCCGCCTGAAGCGGCTCGAGGCGATGCGCGATGCGGCGGCGCGGCTCGTCAACCGCAACCGGCTGGGGCGCGACGTTTTCGCGCGTGGCATGCCGGAGCCGATCATCGTGGCCAAGCAGAGCGCCTTCAGCGCCTCGCTCTACGATCTCCTCACCGCCTATGCGGCGCAGCGGCAGCGGCGCGCCGTCACCAATGTGCGCATCGCCAAGCGCGGCGTGTGGTCGCTGAAACAGGCGCGCGAGATCCTGGTGCGCATGATCGGCGAGTTTGGCGACTGGACGGTGCTTGACCAGTTTCTCATCCGCTACATGACGAGCGGCGAGGAACGGGCGACGGCGATCGCCAGCTCCTTCGCAGCCTCGCTGGAGCTGGTGCGCGAGGGGGCGCTCGAGATCCGCCAGCAGGAGGCTTTCGCCCCCATCTACATGCGCAAGGGCAAGGCGGTGCCGGCCAATCTGTTCGAGGCGGCGGATGAGTGAAGGCGGCAACGTGATTTCCTTCGTCAACGGCGAGGGCGACGAAGGCATCAAGGCGGCACCTGTGCCGACCGGGCGTCTTTCGCTCGACGAGGTGAAGCGGATGGCCGAGGCGATCGTCTTCGCCAGCGCCGAGCCGGTGTCCGAGAAGGCCCTTGCCGCGCGGCTGCCCGACGGCGTCGACGTGGGCGAAACCATGGAGGCGCTGCGCTCCGATTACGAAATGCGCGGCGTCAACCTCGTCCGGATCGCCGATTGCTGGGCTTTCCGGACGGCGAGCGACCTGTCCTTCCTGATGAACCGCCATGCCGTCCAGCAGCGCAAATTGTCGCGGGCGGCCCTCGAAATGCTGGCCGTGGTCGCCTATCACCAGCCCGTCACGCGGGCCGAGATCGAGGAAATCCGCGGCGTGGAGACCTCCAAGGGCACGCTCGACATCCTGCTGGAAACCGGCTGGGTGAAGATGCGCGGCCGTCGCCGCACGCCCGGACGCCCCGTCACCTACGGCACAAGCACCGAGTTTCTCGACCATTTCGGCCTTGAGGAGCTGCGCGATCTGCCGGGCATCGAGGAGTTGAAGGGAGCCGGGCTCCTGTCGCCGCGCATGCCCTCCAACTTCGCCGTGCCGCAGCCGATGACCGATCCCGATGTCCTGACGGAGGACGAGGATCCGCTGACGGATATCGATCTGGAGGAACTCGGTCTGTTGACACCGCTCGCCCAGGATGATTGACGAGACCGTGGCCACGCGGAGCGTCCGCGATCCATCCAGGGAAATCGGTGAATGAACGGTCAGAAGCAGAGTTCGGCACGGGTGACGGCCGGCGTCAGCTTCGCAGCGCGCTTGTCCTTCGAGGACATCGGCCACAGCTATGCTTCCGGTGCCGAAACGCTGCGCGGCGTGTCGCTGGCTGCCGAGCCGGGCGAGGTGCTGTGCCTGCTCGGCCCGTCCGGGTCCGGCAAGACGACCCTGCTGCGGATCGCCGCCGGCATCGAGACGCAGCGCGCCGGGCGGGTGCTCCTCAACGACCGGGTGATCGCCGGTCCCGGCGTCTTCCTGCCGCCCGAGCAGCGCTCGATCGGCCTCGTCTTCCAGGATTTCGCGCTCTTTCCCCATCTGACGATCCTCGACAATGTCCGCTTCGGCCTCACGGCGCTGTCGCCGCAGGAGGCGCGACACGAGGCGATGATCGCGCTGGAGCGGGTCGGGCTCGAGGCATATGCGGGCGCCTATCCGCATGTTCTGTCGGGCGGCGAGCAGCAGCGCGTGGCGCTGGCGCGGGCGCTCGCTCCGCGTCCGGCGGTGCTCTTGATGGACGAGCCCTTCTCGGGGCTCGATTCACGGCTCAAGGACACCGTGCGCGCCGAGACGCTCGACATCCTGCGGCAGAGCCGGGCGACGGCGATCGTCGTCACGCATGATGCCGAGGAGGCGATGCGCATGGGCGACCGCATCGCCCTTTTGAAGGACGGGCGGCTGGTGCAGGCGGGAACGGCCGAGGATCTTTACCAGAGCCCGGCCGATCTGTTCGTCGCCGGCTTCTTCTCCGAGCTCAACGAATTTCCCGGAAAAGTGTCGGGCGGGGCGGTGGAAACGCCGCTCGGCCGCTTCGCGGCGCGCGGGCTTGCCGACGGGCAGGAGGTGACCGTCGCCGTGCGCCTTTCCGGCTTCCTGGTCAACCAGCAGGCCGGCGCCATTCCCGCCCGTGTCGTCTCGCGTCGCTTTCTCGGCGTGGTGGAGCATTTAGAGCTTGCGGTTCCCGGCGCGGACAGGCATGTCCGGGCGCGGGTGCGCTGTGGCCATCTGGCGCCGAGGGTGAGGGATATCTGGATCGACATCGTGCCGTCGGACGTGCTGGTGTTCGCGCGACGCTGATTTGAAGCATCGGGCGTTTGAAACATCGGGCGAAAGCGCATAAATCACTTCTCAATGGCAACTGGCAAAAGAGACTGACCAATGGGTTCCTTTTCAATCTGGCACTGGCTTATCGTGCTCGTCGTCGTGCTGCTCCTGTTCGGGCGCGGCAAGATCCCCGAGTTGATGGGCGACATGGCCAAGGGCATCAAGAGCTTCAAGAAGGGCATGTCGGACGACGACGAGGATGCGGCGGCAAAGACCGTCGAGCACAAGTCCGACGAGCCGGTCAACAGCACGACCAAGTCGAACAAGAAGAAGGCCGGCTGATCCGTTCCCGCACGGTTTGCCGCGTTCCTTGTCCCTCATTCGGTGACCCATGTTTGACATCGGCTGGCCAGAAATGCTGGTGATCGCCATCGTCCTGATCGTCGTGGTCGGGCCGAAGGACCTGCCGCGCATGCTGCGCAGCTTCGGGCGCACGACCTCGAAGCTGCGCGCCATGGCGGGCGATTTTCGCAAGCAGTTCGACGAAGCGCTGAAGGAAGCCGAGCTCGACGATGTGAAGAGCCTGGTGGACGACGCACGCAAGCTCGACCCGCGCAACGAGATCAAGAAACACCTCAACCCGATCGAGAAGGTCGGGCAGGAGATCCGCGCCGGGCTCGACGCGGCGATGAAGCCGGATGCGGCCAAGGGCGGTGAGCCTGCCACGAGCGAGACGCACGCGGCGGCACCCGTGAAGGGTGGGGCGACGCAGATGCCGGGCGAGACGCCGGCCGAGGCGGCCAAGCCCGCCGCCAAGGCGAAGGCGCCGGCCAAGCGGAAGGCGCCGCCGGCCAAGAGCAGCTCAGTGAAGACTCCGGCCGCCAAGGGCGGTGCCGCGCGGCCGGCCGGCAAGAAGAGCAGCGGAGCCGCATCGTGAGCGCCGACGACAAAGACGACATCGACCAGTCCTCGGCGCCCCTGATCGATCACCTGATCGAGCTGCGCTCGCGTTTGATGTGGGCGATCGGCGGGTTCTTCGTCGCCTTCCTGGTCTGCTTCTTCTTCGCCAAGCAGATCTTCAATCTCCTGGTGATCCCCTTCCAGTGGGCGACGCAATGGGCGGGGCTCGACGCGAGCAAGGTCGACCTGATCTACACCGCGCCGCAGGAGTTCTTCTTCACGCAGATCAAGCTCGCCATGTTCGGCGGCCTGGTGCTGGCCTTCCCGATGATCGCCATGCAGGTCTACAAATTCGTCGCGCCGGGGCTCTACCGGAACGAGCGGCGCGCCTTCCTGCCGTTCCTGATCGCCTCGCCGATCCTGTTCCTGATGGGCGCGGCGCTCGTCTACTTCTTCTTCACGCCGATGGTGATGTGGTTCTTCCTGTCGATGCAGCAGGTGGGGCCGGACAATGCGGTGCAGATCTCGCTGCTGCCGAAGGTCTCCGAGTATCTCGGCCTGATCATGACGCTGATCCTGTCCTTCGGCCTCGTCTTCCAGCTGCCGGTGGTGACGACGCTGATGGCGCGGGTGGGGCTGCTCACCTCGCAGGGGCTCGCCGACAAGCGCAAATATGCGATCGTCGCTGCCTTCATCGCCGCCGCCATCCTCACGCCGCCGGATCCGGTCAGCCAGATCGGTCTTGCGCTTCCCACCATCCTTCTCTACGAGATTGCCATCTGGGCCGCCCGCATGGTGGAGCGCAAACGCCGCGAGGAAGAGGCTGCGCGCGACGCCGACGAAGCGGACCAGCCGACCGCCTAGGCTGAAGGCAATTCCTGTCGCTGTCGGGCGGTTGTTCGCAATCTCTCCGCGATTGGAAACCTGCCATGCTCGACATCAAATGGATTCGCGAGAACAGCCAGGCGCTTGACGCGGCGCTGGAAAAGCGCGGCGCGGATCCTGAAAGCCAAAAGCTCCTGGCGCTCGACGAGGCGCGCCGCCAGCATCTCACCGGGCTGCAGGAGGCGCAGGAGCGCCGCAACGCCGCCTCCAGGGAGATCGGCAAGGCGATGGCCTCCGGCGACAAGGATCTGGCCGAGAAGCTGAAAGCCGAGGTGGCGGCGCTGAAGGGCTTCGTTCAGGACGGCGAGGCCGAGGAGCGGCGGCTCGACGCTGAATTGCGCGACGCGCTGGCGCGCCTTCCCAACATCCCGCTCGACGACGTGCCCGTCGGCGCCGACGAGAACGACAATGTCGAATTGCGCAAGGTCGGGCGGCCGAGCCGCGCCAACTGGTCGAAGGAGCATTTCGAGATCGGCGAAGCGCTCGGGATGATGGATTTCGAGCGCGCCGCAAAGCTCTCCGGCGCCCGCTTCACGGTGCTTTCGGGCGGGCTCGCCCGGCTGGAGCGCGCGCTCGGCCAGTTCATGCTCGACCTGCACACCACCGAGCACGGCTACACGGAAGTGCAGCCGCCGCTGCTGGTGCGCGACGATGCCATGTTCGGCACCGGGCAGTTGCCGAAGTTTGAGGAGGATTTGTTCCAGACACTTCGTCCTGCTTCTGTTGGCGAACGATTCGCAAGTCACTTCGTTAAGCTTGGTGGAATGGAGCTTGCACGAGGAATAACGCAGAAGGTTGAGAGTGGCACATCTATTGTTGAGATCAACAAATGGTTGGCTACTTCCTCCTTTGTAGCCGATTTGGTTCAGCAGGCTGGAGAGCAAGCTGCTTTAGATCCATTTGAGCGGCATTGGCTGATCCCAACCGCCGAGGTCTCGCTCACCAATCTCGTGCGCGAGGAAATACTCGATGGCGAGAAGCTGCCGCTGCGCTTCACCGCGCTCACGCCGTGCTTCCGCTCGGAGGCGGGATCGGCCGGGCGCGACACGCGCGGCATGCTGCGCCAGCATCAGTTCTACAAGGTGGAGCTCGTGTCGATTACCGATGCCGAGACCTCCATCGCCGAACACGAGCGCATGACCGAGTGCGCCGAGACGGTTCTGAAGAAGCTCGACCTGCCGTTCCGCACCGTGGTGCTGTGCACCGGCGACATGGGGTTTGGCGCGCGCAAGACCTACGACATCGAGGTCTGGCTGCCGGGGCAGAACGCCTATCGGGAGATCTCGTCCTGCTCGGTCTGCGGCGATTTCCAGGGCCGGCGCATGAATGCGCGCTACCGGGTCGCCGGCGAGAAGCAGCCGCGTTTCGTACACACGCTGAACGGCTCCGGCACGGCCGTCGGCCGGGCACTGATCGCGGTCATGGAGAATTATCAGAACGAGGACGGCAGCATCACCGTGCCGGATGTGCTGCGTCCTTATATGGGAGGCGCGGAGAAGATCGGCGGATAGGGGGGCTCGCCCCCGCTCTCCCGGCGGCGATGCCGGATGGCGATTTGATTGAACGAGACGGTTGAAGGACAAGACATTGCGCATTCTCTTGACGAACGACGACGGCATCCATGCGGAGGGGCTGGCGGCGCTCGAGCGGATCGCCCGGACGCTTTCTGACGACGTCTGGGTGGTGGCGCCCGAAACCGACCAGTCCGGTTTCGCCCATTCCCTGTCGCTCTCCGAGCCGTTGCGGATGCGCAAGATCGACGATCGCCACTTCGCGCTGCGCGGCACGCCGACGGATTGCGTGATCATGGGCGTGCGGCGGGTCATGGACACGCCGCCGGATCTGATCCTGTCGGGCGTCAACAACGGCACCAACATCGCCGACGACGTGACCTATTCTGGCACGGTGGCCGGCGCCATGGAGGGGACGCTGCTCGGCATCCGCTCGATCGCCTTGAGCCAGGCCTACGACGTGTCCGACGAGGGCCGCTACGTTCCCTATGCGACGGCCGAAGCGCTCGCTCCGCCCTTATTGAAGAGGCTGCTCGAGACCGCGCTGCCGGAAGGCGTGTTCCTCAACATCAACTTTCCCAACTGCGCGCCGGAAGAGGCCAAGGGGACGCGCGTGACCGTGCAGGGCAAGCTGGTCCATGGCCTGTGGGTGGAAGAGCGCCACGACGGGCGCAATTTTCCTTATTACTGGCTGCGTTTCGGGCGCAAGCAGCCCGACATTCGCGCCGGCAGCGACCAGGCCGCCATCCGCGACGGCTATGTCTCGGTGACGCCGCTGCATCTCGACCTCACCGCGCACGAGGTGCGCGACCGGCTGACCAAGGCGCTCGCATGACGGGCAGCGAGCAGGAGCGCGAGGGCTTCGCCGCGTTCATGCTGCGCATGCGTGCACGCGGGCTCGTCAGCAAGGAATTGTTCGCGGCGATGGAGGCGACGCCGCGCGGCGACTTCGTCCCGCCCGAGTGGCGCAGCCTCGCCTGGTCCGAACGCATGTTGCCGATCGCCTGCGGCGAGAGCATCGAAGGGTGCGATCTGCAGGCGCAGGTGATCGAGGCGCTGGAACTGTCCGCCGGGCACCGGGTGCTGGAAGTGGGCGTCGGCTCGGGCTTCACCGCGGCGGTGATCGCGCGGCTCGCCGGCCGCGTGCTGACGCTCGACCGTTACAAGACGCTTTGCGCGCAGGCGCAGTCGCGCTGGGAGCATCTGGGCCTTTCCAACGCCGTCGCCCGGCAGGCCGACGGCCTCGAAGGTGCCGCCGCGGACGGTCCGTTCGATCGCATCGTGGTGTGGGCGGCCTTCGACGAACTTCCGCGCCGCTTCGTCGACCAGCTGGCGACCGGCGGCATCATGATCGCGCCGATCGGTCCCGGCGAGGAGGTGCAGACCATGGTGAAGCTCACCAAGGTCGGCAGCCGATTCGAGCGGGTGGATCTTGCCTCCGTGCGCCTGCAGCCGCTGACGAAGGGCGTTGCCGAGGCGATCTGAGCGGTGGTTTCGCCGCGGCATTCTGCAGTCGGGTGAGACCGCTTTTCCCCGCGCCCCTGGGGCATGCGACAGGGATTCCAACAATTTCCGGTCGGCTCTTAACCGCTGAGTAACATTAACGCGATCTAATTGTCCGTGTTCAGGTATCGGGTACGCGGGTAGTCACATGCGTTGCATCACACGGAAATTCGAGCGCGCGCTGGTGCGCGGGGCGGCGGTCATCCTTGTCGGCGGCGTGGCGGCGGGCTGCAGTTCCGATGTCTCCCGCTTCAAGGCCAGCGATTTCGCCAACGGGCGTTCCACCAACCGCGCGGTCGCGATGGCGCCGGCGAGCCAGCCCTATCCGGGCGACACGGGCTATCAGTCGGGCGGTCTCGACACCACCTATACGGGATCGGTCAACCGGCAGGCAGTGCGGCCGGGCGGCCTGGTCGGCGGCGTCCAGCCGCAGCCGCTGCCGGCGCCGGGCACCTATGGAACGCAGCAACCCCTGGCGTCGACGCCGGCGGCCTCCGCCGCGCCGATCCAGCGCCAGCCGATCGCCGCCCCCACCAGCAGCGCTGCCGCTCCGGCGGCGGTGCAGCGTCCTCCTCTCGACCAAAGCTCCACCGGCTCGGTGGCGCAGCAGAAGCAGAGGGGAACCGTCATCACCGTTCAGGAAGGGGAGACGGCCTACAATCTGTCGCGCCGCTTCAGCGTGCCGGTCTCGGCGATCCTCAGCGCCAACGGCATGAGCAGCGCCGCCGAGCTGAAGGCCGGCCAGCAGATCGTCATCCCAACCTATGTGTATTCGCGTCCGGCACCCGCTTCGTCTTCCGGCGGTCAGACGCAGACGGCAGCGCGCGAAACGGCCCCCAAGGCGCCGGCGCCGCAGCCCCAGCAGCAGGAGCGCCTCGCCGTGCTGCCGCAGACGCCCAAGCCGCGTTCGCGGCCGGCTCCGGCCGAAACCAACACGGCGGCGAGCAACACCAATGCGGGCCAGGTCGGCGCGGGTGGCAGCTACACCGTCGTGTCCGGCGACACGCTCTACGGCATCGCCCGCAAGACCGGCGTCAGCGCGGCCAACATCAAGGCGGCCAACAGCCTCGGCGACGGATACCTCCAGGTCGGCCAGAAACTCGTCATTCCGGCGGGCCAGGTCAGCCAGCCGGTCCAGGTGGCCGCGGCGCCGAAGCGGGTCGACACGACGACGACGAGCGCCACCACGCGTGCGCCCGAACCCGCCGCCGCGACGGCGCAGGCCCCTTCCAGCGGTGGAACGCAGGTCGCCGCCGTCGCCAGCGACAACAGCGCCGTGGCGCCCGATTCGACGGGCATCGGCAAGCTGCGCTGGCCGGTGCGCGGGCGGATCGTTTCCGAGTTCGGCAGCGCCGCCGGTTCGGCACGCAACGACGGCATCGACATCGCGGTACCTGCCGGAACGCCGGTCAAATCGGCGGAGAACGGCGTGGTGATCTATGCCGGCGACGGGCTGAAGGAGTTCGGCAACACGGTGCTGGTGCGTCACGACGACGGCATGGTGACGGTCTATGGTCACGCCAGCGCGTTGCGCGTCAAGCGCGGCGACAAGGTCAAGCGCGGGCAAGAGATCGCCCTGTCCGGCATGAGCGGCAATGCGGACAGCCCGAAGCTGCACTTCGAGGTGCGCAAGGACGCCACGCCGGTCAATCCGACCGGCTATCTCGAATAGGGTTTCGAATAACGAAAAAGAGAAGCGGCCCGCCAGACCTCCGGTCGGACCGCCCCTTTAACCCGCCCTTCGGGGCGGGTTCTTTATTTTGCCTGCAGCGTCTCTGAAGCTGTGCATCGGGTCAGTCGTCCAGCCGCTGGCCGAGCCGGCCGGCGAGATCCTGGATGTATTGCCAGGCGACGCGGCCCGAACGGCTGCCGCGCGTCGTCGCCCATTCCAGGGCATCGGCCTTGAGCGCATCGGCCTCCATGACGAGGCCGTAGTGATGCACATAGCCGTCGATCATCGCCAGATAGTCGTCCTGCGAACATTTGTGGAAGCCGAGCCAGAGGCCGAAACGGTCCGACAGCGACACCTTCTCCTCAACGGCCTCGGACGGGTTGATCGCCGTCGAACGCTCGTTTTCGATCATGTCGCGCGGCAGGAGATGGCGGCGGTTGGAGGTGGCGTAGAGAATGACGTTTTCCGGCCGGCCCTCGACGCCGCCGTCGAGCGCCGCCTTCAGCGACTTATAGGACGTGTCGTCGTGATCGAAGGACAGATCGTCGCAGAAGAGGACGAAATGGAACGGCGCCGGCTTGAGAAGCGCCATGAGACGGGGCAGGGTCTCGATGTCCTCGCGATGGATCTCGACCAGCTTCAGCGGCTGCCCGTCCTTGCCGGCCCTGCGGTTCACGTCGGCGTGGACGGCCTTCACCAGAGAGGACTTGCCCATGCCGCGCGCGCCCCACAGGAGCACGTTGTTGGCCGGCAGAGCGCGCGCGAAGCGGTCGGTGTTGTCGGCCAGGATGTCGCGCACCCGGTCGACGCCGCGGATCAGCGCGAGCTCGACGCGGTTGACCCTTGCCACCGGCTGCAGGACCCCGCTCTCGGCCTGCCAGACGAAGCAATCGGCCGCATCGAAGGCCGGAGGAGGGGGGCTCACAGGCGTCAGGCGCTCCACGGCGGCGATCAGGCGGTCGAGCTTTTCGGACAGCGCTTCGATGCTTTTGTCGGGCATGATACGTCCTCGGTCTTTGACTGCAGCGCCATGCGTCCGTTCGGCGCTCAATCTCATTGTTTTCCGCATTTATGCGGAGGTCGGGTGAGTCCACCTGATTGCAAAATGCCATAGCGGTATTGCGTACCGTACGGTACGGTTCTGTCACACAGCCCGTCGATTTGCAAGCCGCCGGCGATGCAAAGCGGTACGGTGTGCGAAGTGCGGTGCAACACGCCCGCGAATGGTTGCAATGAAGGGGCGAAAGTCTATATTCCGGCCACATTTGTGACGAGCCGGCCCGCCGGCGCATTTCAGGAGTTTGTGATGTTCATAACCCCGGCATACGCCCAGGTTGGCGGCGGCGCGACGCCCGATATTTTTGTCAGCATCCTGCCGTTCGTGCTGATTTTCGTGATCATGTACTTCCTCATCATCCGGCCGCAGCGCCAGCAGATGAAGAAGCGCACGGAGATGCTCTCTGCCGTCCGCCGTGGCGATACGGTGGTCACAGGCGGCGGTCTGGTCGGCAAGGTCACCAAGGTGATCAACGACACGGAAATCGAGATTGACCTCGGCGGCGGCAACAAGGTGACGGCCGTTCGCTCCATGCTCGCCGATGTGCGCGTGAAGGGCGAACCGGTGGCGGACAACACCTCCGCCAAGAAATAACCGTAATATGACGTGATTGCGGGACGGGCCGTTCGTCGGCCCGACCCCAACCGACGAGGCCCCATGCTACATTTCTCGCGCTGGCAAACGATCCTCATCTGGCTGGCCGTGGCGCTCGGCGTCGCCTATGCGGCGCCGAACATCATTCCGGCTTCCTACCTTTCCTCCATGCCGAGCTGGGCGCCCTCGCGGCCGATGACGCTGGGCCTCGACCTGCAGGGCGGCTCGCACATCCTGCTGCAGATCGAGAAGAAGGAGCTGGTCGACGAGCGCATCGTCGCCACGCGCGACGATATCCGGCGGCTCCTGCGCGACAAGAGGATCGGCTATACGGGGCTCACCGGTTCCGGCCGGAGCGTGCAGGTGCGTGTCCGCGACACCGCGCAGGTCGAGGCCGCCAGGGAGGCCCTGCGCGAGCTGACGCAGCCGATCGCCTCGGGCCTGTTCAGCGGCGGCTCGGTCACCGAGCTGGAGCTGACCGAGCCTGAGCCGGGCCTGCTGCGCTTCACGCTCACCGAGGAAGGCATCAATTACCGCGTTTCGGCTGCGCTGTCGCAGTCGATCGAGGTGGTCAGCCGCCGCGTCAACGAACTCGGCACGACGGAGCCCGTCATCCAGCGCCAGGGCGACGACCGCATCCTGGTGCAGGTGCCGGGCCTTGAGGATCCGCAGCGCCTGAAGGACATTCTCGGCCAGACGGCCAAGCTGACCTTCCAGATGGTCGACCAGTCGGTTCCGGTGCAGGAGGCGATCAACGGGCGCCCGCCGATCGGCACCACCGTGATGTATTCGACCGACGATCCGCCGGTTCCCTATCTCATCGAGGACCGCGTCATCGTCTCGGGCGAGAACCTGGTCGACGCCCAGGCCACCTTCGACCAGCGCACCAACGAGCCGGTCGTCAGCTTCCGTTTCGACACCAAGGGTGCCACGCGCTTCGGCCAGGCGACCCAGCAGAATGTCGGCCGGCTGTTCGCCATCATTCTCGACGACCAGGTGATCTCGGCGCCGCAGATCCGCGAGCCGATCCTCGGCGGCACCGGGCAGATCTCGGGAAGTTTCAGCGTCCAGAGCGCCAACGACCTTGCCGTCCTGCTGCGCGCCGGCGCTCTGCCGGCGACGCTGACGGTGATCGAGGAACGCACCGTGGGTCCCGGCCTCGGGCAGGACTCGATCGATGCGGGCAAGGTCGCCTCGCTGATCGGCGCCGCGCTCGTCATCGCCTTCATGGTCGCCGCCTATGGCCTGCTCGGCGTGTTCGCCGTCGTGGCGCTCGCCGCCAATGTGACGATGATCATCGCCATCCTGTCGGCGCTCGGCGCCACGCTGACCTTGCCCGGCATCGCCGGCATCGTGCTGACCATCGGCATGGCGGTCGATTCCAGCGTCCTGATCTTCGAGCGCATCCGCGAGGAGAGGGCCGGCGGCCGCTCCCTGGTGCAGGCGGTCGACACGGGTTTCTCCAAGGCGCTGGCGACCATCATCGACGCCAATGTGACGACGCTGATCGCCGCCATCATCCTCTTCTACCTGGGATCCGGGCCCGTGCGCGGCTTTGCCGTCACGCTCGCCATCGGCATCGCGACCACGGTCTTCACCGCCTATACGCTGACCCGCTGGATCGTCGCCGACTGGGTGCGCCGCCGCCGACCGAAGAACCTGCCGCGCGCGCCCATCAAGCTGGTGCCGGACGAGACGCGCATCGGCTTCATGAAGCTGCGCCGCATCACCTTCACCCTGTCCGCCCTTGCCTCCATCGCGGCGGTGGTCCTGTTCATGACGTTGAACATGAACTATGGCATCGATTTCCGCGGCGGTTCCTCGATCGAGGTGCAGTCGCGCCAGGGGCCGGCGGATCTGGCCGACATCCGGGCACGCCTGTCCGGCCTCAATCTGGGCGAGGTGCAGGTGCAGGAGTTCGGCGATCCGCGCGAGGTGCTGATCCGCATCCAGGCACAGGACGGCGGCGAGAACGCCGAGCAGTCCGCCATCACCAAGGTGCGCGGCGAGCTTGAGGAGGCATACGACTTCCGTCGTGTCGAGGTGGTCGGACCGACCGTTTCCAGCGAGTTGGCGCGGGCCGGCACGATCGCCGTTCTGGTCTCGCTGCTGGCGATCCTCATCTACATCTGGCTGCGCTTCGAGTGGCAATTCGCCGTCGGCGCCATCCTCGCCACGCTGCACGACGTGATCATGACGGTCGGGTTCTTCGTCATCACGGGGATCGAGTTCAACCTGACCAGCATTGCGGCCATCCTGACCATCGTCGGCTATTCGCTCAACGACACGGTGGTGGTGTATGACCGCGTGCGCGAGAACCTGCGGCGCTTCAAGAAGATGCCGCTGCCGCAACTGCTCGATCTGTCGATGAACCAGACGCTGTCGCGCACGACGATGACCTCGCTGACGACGCTGCTGGCGCTCGCCGCGCTGTTCATCTTCGGCGGCGAGGTCATCCGCTCCTTCACCGCGGCGATGATCTTCGGCGTCGTGATCGGCACCTACTCGTCGATCTTCATCGCCGGCCCCCTGCTGATCCTGTTCCGCATGCGCGCCACCGGCACGCAGGCGGACACGACCGGCGAGGACGAGACCGGCGGGGAGAACGCCGGGCAATTGCCGGCCAAGTGATGGCGGCCGGCCTGCAGATCCGCGCGGCCCACTTTCCCGGCCGCGCGCCCATCGATGCCTATGGCAATGGCGGCTTCCGCTTTGCCGACATGTCGCATCGCGGCTCTATCCTGTGCCTGCCGTCAGGCATTCACGGCTGGGATGCGACGGCGTTCGACGGCTTGGGCGAGGGCGATTTCGCAAGGGTGCTCGACGAGGCAGGCTCCTTCGACATCCTGCTGGTCGGCACCGGCCCCTCGCTTCTTCCGATGCCGGCGCCCCTGCGCAAGCGGCTTCGGGAGGCCGGGGTCGCGGTGGAGACCATGTCGACCGGGGCGGCCGTGCGCACCTACAACGTGCTTCTGGCGGAAGACCGCAGCGTGGCTGCGGCGCTGATCGCCGTCGACTGATATGGAAAGCGATCCGCATTACGCGATGTCGGTGGTGCGCGAGGCGGACGCGGATCGCTATATCTCGGTCCTCTACGCGCCGCAGGACAAGCGCGCGGCGCTGTTTGCCCTTTATGCCTTCAATGCCGAGCTTGCGGGTATCCGCGACCGGGTCAGCGAGCCGCTGCCGGGTGCCGTGCGGCTGCAGTTCTGGCGCGACGTGCTGACCGCCGGGGCAGCCTCCGAAACCATCGAGGGCGCGCCGATCGCGGTCGCCTTGCTGGAGGCGGTCCGTGCGTTCCGGCTGCCGGTGCAGCCGTTGCTCGACCTCATCGACGCGCGCGAATTCGATCTCTACGACGACCCGATGCCGAGCCGCAACGACCTTGAAGGGTATTGCGGGGAGACTGCTTCGGCTCTCATCCAGATGGCCGGGCTGGTGCTGGATGCGCCGGCGGCCATGCGCATGGCGGAGCTTGCCGGGCATGCCGGTTGCGCGCAGGCGATCGCCGGCCTGCTGCGGCTCTTGCCCATCCACCGCCGGCGCGGCCAGTGCTATGTGCCGGCCGATCTTCTGCAGGCTGCCGGCACAAGCCGCGAGGCACTCCTGGTGGGTGAGGAGGGTGCGGCGCGCGCGGTGGCGGCGATGGTGGCGCTGGGGCGCGATCATGCCAGCCGTTTCGAGGAGGGGGCGAGGGGCCTGCCGGCCGCGCTGCGCCCGGCTTTCCTGCCGGCGGGGCTGGCGCGCGCCTATCTCGATCGCATCACCGGCAAGGAGGCGAAGGCGCTAGACAAAAGCCTGACCATCCCCCAATGGCGCAAACATTGGCTGATGTTCAACCGGGCCATGCGCGGCTGGAATTGACGGCTGAGCCGGCGCCACATTCACGCCCGGTTCGCAGTGCCTGCGGCGATGGCCGCTCGATCTTGAAGGAGCAGGACCTTGGCTTCACCGATGCAACAGGGGATCGAACCGTCGGGCTGGCGCACGGCGCTCGGGGAGATGATCGCCGCCGCCGCCGACGCCCTGCAGCGTTTCCCGCTCACCGCGCTCTTTCTCGTCCTCGCCGCTCTCGATGCCAATCTGCTGGTGGCGAATCTCGATCCGTTCCCGCCCGAATTCCTGAGCCGATCCCGCCAGGAGGAGCTCGTCCTTGCCTTGATCGCGGCGGCGCTCGCCTCCTACGCAGCCACTCTTTTCGTCGAAGCCAGGCGCGGCGCTCCGTGGCTGCGGCTGGCGCTTGCGCTGGGGGCGGGGATCGCCGCTTTCGCGATCATGTGGCCGTCGGGCGGCAGCCACACCATCGAATGGGCTTTCCTGGCCGCGCTCGCCGGCCTGGTGCCTGTCGCTCCCTTCATCGGGCGCGGCGGCAGCGGCTCCTTCTGGATGTTCGGCGCCCGGCTCGTCTTCGCGGCGGCGCTCTCGGTGGCAGCCCTGCTGCTGTTCGGTGGCGGCATCTCGGCGATCCTGGCAAGCCTGACCTATCTGTTCGGCATTCCTGTGCCGGACGACCTTTACCAGCATACCTGGATATCGATCGGCCTGTTCGTGGCGCCGCTCTTCGGCCTGGGGCAGACGCCGCGCGAATTCGACACGACGCCGGGCGATCTGGAGGCCGGTTTCATGAACCGCGGCATGCGGGCGCTCGGCGATTTCGCTGCCGCGCCGCTGCTGCTCGTCTATGCGATCATCCTGCACTTCTACGCGCTCAAGATCGTCGTCACGCAGAGCGTGCCGCAGGGCCAGATCGGCTGGCTGGTGCTCACCTACGGCTCCTGCATCTTCGGCACGCTGATCCTGTGCCGGCCCTTCCTCGATAGGGCGAGGGCACCGACGCGGCTCTTCATGCGGCTGTGGCCGCTGCTGCTTCCCGTGCCGCTGGCGCTGCTCTTCTACGCTTTGACGCTGCGCGTTGCCGCCTACGGCATCACGCCCGAGCGCTTTCTCCTCGGCCTGTTCGCGGCGGTGACAGCGGTGCTGGTGCTGGCGCAGCTCTTTCCGCGCCTGCGCGGCGACACGCGGCTGATCGCCGGGCTGCCGGTCGCGGCGCTGCTGTTTGCGAGCTTCGGTCCGCAGGGGGCCGAGCAAAGGGCGATCGTCAGCCAGTCACAGCGTTTCCTGGCGCTGATGAAGGAGCAGCCCGTCGACGAGGAGAGGAAGCGGCAGGCTCTCGATGCATTGCGCTTCCTGTCCGGACGGCAGGCGTTCGACAGGGTGCGGCCCGACGGGATCGAGCGTGGGGGCGCAAAGGACACCTATCACGACATTGCACGCGCCTGGGGCCTCGATCCCGACCTGACCCCGGTATCGGCCGACAGGATCGTCCTGTTCAATGCCCAGCAGCCGAATGCATTTGCGTTCTCGGGCTTCGATCTGGGCATCCAAGGGGTGCAGCTAAATGCGGCGGGCAGGCAACCCGTGATGGTCGCACTTGACGATGGCCGTAATCTGACGCTGGCGCTCGGGAACGATGCCTTCGAGATCGGTATCGGCGACGAGTCGGCGGTTGCCTTCCCGATCTCCGAAGAGATGATCAGGTCCTATTCCGTCGGCAATGGCGGGAAAGGCGGGGTCCTGAGGCTGGAGGCGGAAGGCCGCGCCGTCCTCGTGGTGCCTTACTATCTCTATGCGGACATGAACCAGGAACCGCGCCTGAAGACGGTCTCCGGCGCGCTTCTTCTGCGCCGCGCGGACTGGTGACGGCAGGTTCCGCGGCGCCGATCATGCGCCTCATTCGGCGGCGATGCCCACGGCCTCTCCGGCAAGCCAGCGCTTGCAGTCGGCCAGGGCGCGGGCGCTCATCGCCCGCTTCTTGGCCAGCGTCTTCTCCTTGCCGCGCAGGCGCTTTCCTTCCTGCTTCGGCGCTTCGATGGGCGGGAACAGGCCGAAATTGACGTTCATCGGCTGGAAGGACCGCTTGCCCGGCTCGTCGTCGGAGAGGAGGTGGCCGCCGGTGATGTGGTTGAGCAGAGCGCCGAAGGCGGTGGTCGCCGGCGGCGGGGCGAGGGGGTGGCCAAGGCGCGCGGCGGCGGCGAAGCGGCCGGCGACAAGCCCCATCGCGGCGCTCTCCACATAGCCCTCGCAACCGGTGATCTGGCCGGCAAAGCGCAGGCCGGGGCGAGCCTTGAGCTGCAACGTGCCGTCGAGCAGGGCCGGCGAGTTCAGATAGGTGTTGCGGTGCAGGCCGCCGAGCCGCGCGAATTCAGCGTTCTCGAGGCCCGGGATCATGCGGAAGATGGCCGTCTGTGCGCCGTATTTCAGCTTCGTCTGAAAGCCGACCATGTTGTAGAGCGTGCCGAGCGCGTTGTCCTGGCGGAGCTGGACGACGGCGTAGGGCTTCTCGTCCGGCTTGTGCGCGTTGGTGAGCCCCATCGGCTTCATCGGTCCGTGGCGCAGCGTCTCGGGCCCGCGTTCGGCCATCACCTCGATCGGCAGGCAACCGTCGAAATAGGGCGTGCCCTCCCATTCCTTGAACTCGGTCTTGTCGCCGTCGAGCAGGGCCTGGATGAAGGCCTCGTACTCGGGTTTGTTCATCGGGCAGTTGATGTAGTCCTTGCCCGTGCCGCCGGGGCCGACCTTGTCGTAGCGCGACTGGAACCACGCCACGTCGAGGTTGATCGTGTCGAAATGGACGATGGGGGCGATGGCGTCGAAGAAGGCGAGCGATTGCGAGCCGGTGGCTGCCGAGATGGCCTCCGCCAGCGACGGCGCCGTCAGCGGGCCCGTGGCGATGATCGTCTGGTCCCAGTCCTCGGGCGGCAGGCCGGTGATCTCGCCGCGCTCGATGGCGATCAGGGGGTGCGCCTCGAGGGCCTCGGTCACCGCTTGCGAAAAGCCTTCGCGGTCGACGGCGAGCGCTCCGCCGGCCGGCACCTGGTTGGCATCGCCGGCGCGCATGATCAGCGAAGCGGCAAGCCGCATCTCGGCATGCAGAACGCCGACGGCGTTCGTCTCGGCGTCGTCGGAGCGGAAGGAGTTGGAGCAGACGAGCTCCGCCAGCCCGTCCGTCTTGTGCGCGTCGGTGCCGCGCACGGGGCGCATCTCGTGCAGGACGACCGGCACGCCGGCTTCGGCCGCCTGCCAGGCGGCCTCGGAACCGGCGAGCCCGCCGCCAATGATGTGGATCGGTTTCATGGCAAGGGACATAGGCCGCGGCGGGTTGGAATGCAACGTCTCGCCTGCCGACGAGGGCACCCATTCCGGGCACGCGGGCGGGTGTGGAAAGGCAAAAAAAACAACACCCGCCGAGGGAGGAGGTTCGGCGGGTGTCGTTTTGGGTGACCGGCACTTTGGGAGGAGGAGGTTGCCGGTCTTCTCCGTCAGGATCGGGAGGAGGTAATCCTGACGAAACTCTCAAATCTGTCTCGCGACAGCACTCCATGTAGGAAGCCACCGCTGGAAAACAACACCCGCCGAGGGAGGAGGTTCGGCGGGTGTCGTTTTGGGTGACCGGCACTTTGGGAGGAGGAGGATGCCGGTCCTCTCCGTCGGGATTGGGAGGAGGTAATCCCGACGGAAACTCTGAAACTCATGTCCGGGATGCGCCTTGAGGCTGCTTCACCGGGGAAACGACACCCGCCGAGGGAGGAGGTTCGGCGGGTGTCATTTGAGTTGGTCGGCAATTGGGAGGAGGAGGATGCCGACCGTATCCGCGAGAATTGGGAGGAGGTAATCCTCGCGGAATTCCTGAAACCTTAGAGCGACTTGCGCGCCACGAAGGGGATGTCGCCGCGCGAGATGCCGAGATCGTTCAGCTCGCGGTTGGACAGGCGGCTCAGCTCGGTGACCGTCTGACGGTAACGGCGCCAGTTGCGGTAGTTGCGGATGATGTTCATGTCAGTGCTCGCTTCGTTAAATCGTGAATTCGTCTTGCGACGAGGAGATAGTCTCATCGCGGGGTGCTTTGAAGTGCCAATGTTGCATGCCAGCATTGCGTTTTGTGCAATGCAACATGACCTTTTTGCGGCTGCAGCATGGCGAGCCGATCAAGCCGGCTTGCGGGCGGAGCACAGCCCCTCGGCGGGGAGCGGGAATGCCGTGCGCCGGCCGTGCCGGCCACTCCCGCCCGCAGGCAGCAAAAAAGCCCTGAAATTTGCCAATTTCTCTTTGATAGAGTGGGTGCAGGTGATATAGAACCCCGCGCTTTCGGAAGCTTGAGGCATTTCTCCGGTTTCTCGAGGCGGGTGTGGTGGAATTGGTAGACACGCAGGATTTAGGTTCCTGTGGCGCAAGCCGTGGGGGTTCAAGTCCCTCCACCCGCACCAGAAGGGCCAATTCCCGGCACGAATTCCCCGACAGGTGAGCGTTGGGCGCCGTGAAAGCGGCGATGCAAGCGAATACAAAGGTTTGATGGATGCAGGTAACCGAGACTCTTAATTCAGGGCTCAAGCGCGAACTGAAGGTCACCGTCCCGGCGAAGGACATGGAGGCGCGCCTCGCGCAGCGTCTCGACGATGCCAAGGGCAAGGTGAACCTCAAGGGCTTCCGGCCGGGCAAGGTGCCGGTCCAGCATCTGCGCCGGGTCTACGGCAAGTCGTTCATGGCCGAAGTGGTCAATGAGATCCTTTCCGACACGCAGAAGCTTCTTTCGGAGCGCGGCGAGAAGCCGGCCATGCAGCCGGAAATCTCGATGACCGAGGACGAGAAGGAAGCCGAGAAGGTTCTGGCCGGCGACGCCGACTTCGAATTCTCCATGTCCTACGAGGTCATTCCGCCGATCGAGCTGAAGGCCTTCTCCGACATCAAGATCACGCGCCAGGTCTACGACGTGCCGGACGACGAGGTCGAGGAGCAGGTCAAGCGCGTTGCCGACTCCGCCCGCACCTACGAGGTGAAGAAGGGCAAGGCGGCAGAGGGCGACAAGGTCAAGATCGACTATCTCGGCAAGATCGACGGCGAAGCCTTCGCCGGCGGCGCCGCCGAGGATTCCGAAGTGGTGATAGGCCTCAACCAGTTCATCGCCGGCTTCGAGGAGCAACTCGTCGGTCTGAAGGCCGGCGACGAGACGACCATCAAGGTCACGTTCCCCGAGGAGTATGCCGCCGAGCATCTGGCCGGCAAGGAAGCCGCGTTCGACATCAAGGTCAAGGAAGTCTCCAAGCCCAACGAGCTGGAGATCAACGACGAGACCGCCAAGATGCTCGGCCTCGAATCGGCCGAGAAGCTGCGCGAGATCGTGCGCGGCCAGCTTGAGAACCAGTTCGGCCAGGTGACCCGCCAGAAGGCGAAGCGCCAGATCCTCGACGCACTCGACGAAGCCTATAAGTTCGAGGCGCCCTCGCGTCTGGTCGAGGCGGAGTTCAACAACATCTGGGGCCAGGTCACCCGCGACCTCGAGAGCGCCGGCCGCAGCTTCGAGGATGAGGAGACGACCGAGGAGGAGGCGCGCGAAGAGTATCAGCGTCTCGCCGAGCGCCGTGTCCGTCTCGGCCTCGTGCTCTCCGAGATCGGCGAGAAGGCCGGCGTGCAGGTGAGCGACGAGGAGATGCAGCGCGGGCTGATCGAATCGATCCGCCGCTACCCGCCCCACCAGCAGCAGGAGATCTACGAGTTCTACCGCCAGAACCCGCAGGCCATGGCCAACATCCGTGCACCGCTGTTCGAGGAGAAGGTCATCGACCATCTGCTCGGGGAGATCTCGGTCGACGACCAGAAGGTGTCGCGCGACGAACTGATGGCCGACGACGAGGACGAGGCAGCGGAGAAGCCGGCAAAGGCCGAGAAGGCCGCAGCCAAGAAGAAGGCGGCGCCGAAGAAGGCCGCCGCCAAGAAGAAGGAAGAGGGCGCGTAAGCCGCTGCTTCCTCATGACAGGAGTCAAAAGGCCGCCCATCTGGCGGCCTTTTTCATTTCCATAGCGCCATGTGTCTCGTTGCCGGGAATCCCGACAAGGCTCAGAAGAGCTGCAGGCCCTTGAAGCTCACATGGCCGCTCTTGCCGACGATGATGTGATCATGGACCGTGATGCCGAGCGGCGTCGCGGTCTCGACGATGGTCTTGGTCATCTCGATGTCGGCCCGCGAAGGCGTTGGGTCGCCCGAGGGGTGGTTGTGCACCAGGATGACGGCGCTCGCCGAGAGCTCCAGGGCCCGTCGCACGATCTCGCGTGGATAGACCGGAGTGTGGTCCACCGTTCCGGTCTGCTGCACCTCGTCGGCGATGAGCTGGTTCTTCTTGTCGAGAAAGAGAATGCGGAACTGCTCGCGTGTCTCGAAGGCCATCGCGGCGTGGCAGTAGTCGATCACCTGCGACCACGAGGACAGGATCTGGCGCCCATGCAGCCCGCTCTTGAGCATGCGCTGGGCGAGGGCAGCCACAAGCTTGAGGTCGCGCGCGGCCGCGTCGCCGATCCCCTTCACTTCGCTCAACAGGTGTTCCGGCGCGCCCAGAACCTCGGCGAGCGAACCGAAGCGCTTGATGAGCGTCTTGGCGGGCTCCTTCGTGTCGGCGCGGGGTATAGCGCGGAACAGGAAGAGTTCCAGGAGCTCGTAATCGGAGAGCGCTGCAGCGCCGGCCTCCGCGAAACGCTGCCGCAGGCGATCCCTGTGGCCGTGATAATGCGGTTTTTCCCTGCTTTCCCGCTCCGGAACCGATGGCGCCTCACCGAAAAAGCCGCGCTCGTCCCTGTCCTCGTCGTTCTTGTCCATGTCGTCCGCCCGCCCTGGACGGCCTTGCAGCCGTTCCCCCCGCTGCATCGCGCAAAGACTGCAAGGGATTCTTGCAGGCGCGATGAGCAATTGCATACCCCGCAACGGCCCCGGCCATCCGACCGGCGGCGCGATGCCGCAGGGAAAATATTATGCGGGCAAGCCCGGCCGGTCGAGCCCTGTCGGCGAGAGGGTGAAGATTTCGCAGCCGCTCTCCGTCACGCCCACCGTGTGCTCATATTGTGCCGAGAGCGAGCGGTCACGCGTGACGGCGGTCCAGCCGTCCGACAGGACCTTCACATGCGGCTTTCCCAGATTGATCATCGGCTCGATGGTGAAGATCATGCCGGGGCGCATTTCCACGCCCTCGTTGGAACTGCCGTAATGCAGGATGTTGGGCGCGTCGTGGAACAGGCGTCCGACGCCATGGCCGCAGAAATCGCGCACGACGGAGCAGCGCTCTCCCTCAGCATAGCTCTGGATCGCCGCACCGATCGCCCCGGTGCGAGCGCCCGGCTTGACCGCGGCGATGCCGAGCATCAGGCATTCGTGGGTCACTTCGAGAAGCCGCTCGGCGGCCCGCTTGATGGTCCCGACGGGATACATGCGGCTCGAATCGCCGTGCCAGCCGTCGAGGATGTAGGTCACGTCGATGTTGACGATATCGCCTTCGCGCAACGGCTTCTGGTCGGGAATGCCGTGGCAGACGACGTGGTTGATCGAGGTGCAGGAGGACTTGGTGTAACCGCGATAGTTCAGCGTCGCCGGGATTGCGCCGTGGTCCATGCCGAACTCGAAGACGAAACGGTCGAGCGCCGCGGTCGTCACGCCCGGCGCGACCATCGCGGCCAGTTCGTCGAGGCAGCGTGCCGTAAGGTTGCAGGCCTTGCGCATCCCTTCGAAGGCGGCTTCGTCGTAGAGGCGAATCTGTCCGGTGTTGCGCAGCGGGGCGGTGTCGGCGTCGAGATAGGTGACCATCGTTTCAGTCGTCTAGCGTGTCGTTGTGGAGCGATGCGTGATCTTGCTGGTTTCAGGCGACAATGTCTATCGCGCTGTGCGGCACGATCGCCGTCGGGCTGATGTGGCATTTGACGGCGCAGGCTTCAACCCCCGCGTCGCGGGCGCGGCGAAAGGCTGCCTCATAAGTGGGGTCCAGATCATCGCACAGGCGGAAGCGGTCGCAGTCGCTTCGCTGGACGAGGTAGATCATGATCGCCCGGTGGCCGGCAGCGCACATCCTTGCCAGTTCCTCCAGATGCCGGGTGCCGCGCGCCGTTACCGTGTCCGGGAATTCCGCCAGCCCGGCCTGGCGCATGAAGTGGACGTTCTTCACCTCCACATAGGCCGAAGGCCGCCCGGGATGCTCCAGCAGCATGTCGATGCGCGAGCGTTCGCCGTAGCGCTGCTCGCGCCTGATGGTCGCGTAATCGGCCAGGTCCGCGACGAGGCCGGCGCCGATCGCCTCCTCGGCGAGGCGGTTGGGCAGACCGGTGTTGATGCCGACCAGCGTGTCGTCCGCTTCGACGATCTCCAGCCGGTGGGCATATTTGCGCTTGGGGTCGTCGGAGCGCGACAGATAGACCCGCGAGCCGGTCTGCGTCAGGCCGAGCATCGAGCCGGTGTTGGGCACGGACACGGTGATGTGGCTGCCGTCCGCCAGCACGACGTCGGCCAGGAAGCGCTTGTAACGGCGGATCAGTCGGGCTTCGATCAGCGGTTCGGAAAACTGCATGCGGGCTCTCGTGTTGCGTGAGTCTTTTCAGTCGGTTGCGGCTGCATTCCTGAGGCGGCGAATCAACTGGCGGAGCGGTGCGGGACGGCGGCCGGCGCCCGTTTGCGATAGAACCGGCCGAGGATGAGTGGCGTCAGATATATGGGAATTTGGTAGCAGCCGATGAAGAGCAGCAGCGGGTCAGTGACGGCGGCCGGCAGGGCGGTCAGGAACAGGCCGATGTTGCGGTTGCCGGCAGCGATGCCGAGCGGCGCTGCGACGGCGCGGTCGCCGCGACCTTCGAGCACGGTGGTCACAGCCAGCTGCAGGGCGAAGTTGGCCGCAAAGGCGACGCCGAGGTTGAGCGCCACCCGCCCGGGATCGGTCCACAGGGTTTCGCCCACGGCCGACATCAGGCCGATCACCACCACGCCCATCACGATGGCGGAAATGCCGTCCAGCGACCGTATGGTCGCGGGGCCGGGGGATTTGAGGACGAACCGGCGAAGGGCGAAGGCGGCGAGCACGGCGACGGCGATGACCGTCAGCAGCCGCGCGGCGGCCGACAGGATGACCGCCGGTTCGCCGAGCGCCGGCGTCAGCCAGAAGACGGGAATCACCGTCAGCGGCAGGAGCGCGGTTCCCATCGTCATGACGCGCAGGACCGGCGCGGGGTCGTTGCCCGTCATGATCGCCAGGTGCGGACTGCCGGAGATCGGCGCCGCCGCCGCCATCAGCACCAGCGCGGTCGCCAGCGGGCCGTTCCAGCCGGCGAGAAGGAAAGCGAGCGTGAGCAGGAGCGGCAGGACGAGCTGGAATGCGATGCAGGCGGTCAGCGCGTGCCTGAAATCGCGCACCGCGCCGATGAGCTGTTTCGGCCCGACGCGCAGGGCGGAGAGGAACAGCAGGGCGGCGATCATCTCGGCGATAAAGGGCTTGGCCGCCTGTGCGGCGCCGGGCATGGCGACACCCACCGCCAGGCCGGCGATGAGGAACAGGCGCGCATGCCCCGCGGCAAAACCGAGGATCGCTTCGAATGCATTTCCGGCACGCGCCATCCTGTCCCGCCTTCAGTTCAGCGCCATGTCTTGCCGGGGCCTGCGGCGCGCGCTGTCTCCAAGGTGCGAGCCCCACCATTTTCTGCATCCGGCGAGGGCGGGGCCGTCTCGTAGGGGAATGGCTTACGCAGCTTGTCTCGCAGGGTCAAACGCGGATGGAGCGGAACTCAATTTTTGCTTTCACGTTATTCAGGCAGAAGAACTTCGAAAGGAGTATCTGCCATGCCTGAACGTGAACGTGAAACGATAGTCACTGGTGGCGGCGGAGGCGGCGGAGGGATGATCGCTGCGATAGTTGCCGTGGTTGCGGTCGTCGCGATTGTGCTGTTCGTCTTTGGCGGAGAATGGTTCGGCTCTGACTCTGGTCCGGCAAGTGTCACAATGGATAGTCCCGACGTGAACGTCGAGACACCCGCACCGGATGTCAACGTTCAAGCGCCTGAGGCGCCCGATGTGGAGATTGAGACCGGCTCGACCAGACCGTCCGGTGGTACAAATCAGACGGATACCAGCGAATAGCGGTCGCCTCGGTCATGGCGACGAGCTTCAACTCGCGCCATGACGATCGATATCCAAGTCGCCGGGCATGGTCCGAAGCATGGTCATTGTGTCGGCGCGGTATTGACGCACCCATTCTGCAAAATTCACCGACATTCGCCGATGTTTATTCGGCGATTTTGCCGATCTCTGCGAAAGTGCTTGATCTTCTTGGTACGCCCAAGGGGAATCGAACCCCTGTTTCCGCCGTGAAAGGGCGGCGTCCTAGACCGCTAGACGATGGGCGCGCTCAAGACGAGCCGCCTTATAGTGAGCTTCGCGGCGACCGGCAACCCATCTTGTGATGGTTTGATACGTTTTTTGGCAATTATTTGCGGCGGCGGCAGCGCCAGTTCCAGTCGCGCTCGGGACCGACGTCGACGTGGACGGAATTGGTGTGGCAATAAGTGCCCACGCCACCGCGCCCGGCCATCGACCGTGCGTATCGCGCCAGTTCCCATTTGCTGATGCCGGGAATCTGGATGTCGGCGGCCGCGCAATACATGTGCAGGGAGTTGCGGGCGCCGCGCACCCGCTGATTGTAGCTCGGGCTGCGATAGCCGGAGGTGACGATGATCTGCTTGCCGTAGTGACGCTCGATCTTTTTCAGCACGCTGACGAGCGCCGGCTTGAGGCATGCCGTGTCGACGCTCTCGCGCTGCTTCAGCAGACCGTTGGGCGCGAGCCGCGCAAGCCCGGCGGCGGAAGCCACCTGATAGCCTTCGGGCTCATCCTCGTAGAGGTCCACGTCGGCATCGCCGGTGCCGGACTTGCGCGAGAATTCGAACAGGCTCTCGCCCTGGCGCACACCGGGCAACGCGTCGCCGGTGGCAAGGGCGGCCCGAACGGGCTTGGCATCCGCCGTGGCGGCGGCAAGCACCACCTTGGGCTTCTCTTCGGTGGCGGCCGGCTTGGTGATCTTCTCGGCCGCGGCGGCAGCGTTCGGCTGGCGGGCGGAGAAGAAGGCGGACAGGAAGTCCCGCTTCTTCGCGCTGGCGTCTTCGGCGGTCTCCGTCGCGTCAGGAGCGGCATCCGTCGCCGCCGTGGCTGCCTCGGTCGGCTGCTCGGCGGCCGGCTTTTCCTCGGCACTTGCCGTCGTCGTTGCCTCTTCGTTCGAAGAGGCAGGTTCCGGGGGCTGCGTCTCGGCGGCCGCGGTGCTGGCGGCTTCATCGTTTTCGGGGTCCCCGGCTGCTGCCTGTTCAGGACGCGTCGTCGGGGCGGGGACGGTCGCTTCGCCGGAGGCTGCCGCGAGCGTGCCGCCGTCCTCCGTCATCTGCAGGCTCGCCGCATCCATGTCGGTCGGCGCAAGGCCGAGCTGCGCGACCGGATCGGTCGCGGTGGAGCAGGAGGCGAGGAGGAGCGACAGGAACGCCGCGGCTATGCCGCCACGACCATAAGACCGTCCTTCCCTCGGGCGACCTGCGCCACGATGCCGGAAAACCAACAGTAAACCCCCTCAGTCAGATGTTTTCGAATAAGCTGCGAATACCGGACTCTGAAAACTCCAAAGTTCCCGCACATCTGCGAATCGATAAAACGATCTATTCCCACGGGATACCAGACTATGCCGGTAGGTAGGGAATGAGGCAAGAACATGTTTGATACTTGTTATTCTTCATGACTTCGGTTTGTCAAGAAAACCGCCGGCGCCGGCCCCCGTGCCTTCAGGAGCGCATGCGCACATATTCGCCCGGCGCCTCGCCCAAGGTCTTCCTCCTTCCGCCCGGTTTGCGCGCCTTGACGCGGCGGCCGTCCTGCTTCTCGATCCATGCATGCCAATAGGGCCACCAGGAGCCTTCGCCCTCCTTGGCGCCGGCGAGCCAGTTTTCCAGCAGCCCCTCGGGCCGGGTGCCGGTCCAGTACTGGTATTTGTGCATCGCCGGCGGGTTGATGACACCGGCGATGTGCCCGGAGCCGGCCAGCACGAACTCCACCGGTCCGCCGAAGAAGCGGCTGCCGAGGAACACCGACTTGGCGGGAGCGATGTGATCCTCCCGGGTCGCCAGGTTGAAGATCGGGATCTTCACGTCCTCGAGGTGGATCGTCCTGTCGCCCAGCACGGCGCGCCCGTGCGACAGGTTGTTCTCCAGATAGCAGTTGCGCAGATAGTAGGAGTGGTTGGCCGCCCCGAGCCGGGTCGAATCGGAGTTCCAGTAGAGCAGGTCGAAGGGCAGGGGCGCCTGGCCGCGCAGGTAGTTGTTGACGACATAGGGCCAGATCAGATCGCCGGCGCGCAGCATGTTGAAGGCGGTCGCCATGCGGTTGGCGTCGAGATAGCCCTTGCCGCGCATCGCCTTGTCGAGGGCCGCGACCTGCTCCTCGTCGACGAACACCTTGAGATCGCCCGCATGGGTGAAGTCGACCTGCGTGGTGAGCAGGGTGGCCGAGGCGATGCGGGTATCGCCCTCGGCGGCGAACAGGGCGAGGGCGGCCGCCAGGAGGGTGCCGCCGACGCAGTAGCCCATGGCGTTGACCTCCTTCTCGCCGGTCGCCTTCTCGACCGCGTCGAGGGCGAACCTTATGCCTTCGTCGATGTAGTCGGCCCAGTCGAGCGTGCCGTGGCGTTCGTCGGGGTTCACCCAGGAGACGACGAAGACCGTGTGGCCCTGTTCGACCGCCCAGCGAACGAACGACCGCTTCGGGTTGAGGTCGAGGATGTAGAACTTGTTGATCCAGGGCGGCACGACGAGCAGCGGCCGCTTGAGCACCTCCTGCGTTGCCGGCTCGTATTGCAGCACCTCCACCAGCCGGCTGCGGGCGATCACCTTGCCGGGCGTTGTGGCGATGTTCTCGCCGATCCGGAACTTCGAGGCATCCGACTGGCGCAGCTTCACATCGCCCTTGCCGGCGGCGATGTCCTCGGCGAGCATGCGCATGCCGCGCACCAGGTTCTCGCCGTCGCTGGCCATGGTTTCCCGGAACAGCTCCGGATTGGTCAGTAGAAAGTTCGACGGCGACAGAGCCTGGCTCACCTGCTCCACATAGAAGCGCGCCTTTTGCCGTGTCGCCTCGTCCAGGCTGTCGGCGCCCTCGACCAGGTCGAGCGCCCAGCGCGAGGTGACGACATAGGCCTGCTTCAAGAAGCTGAAGAAGGCGTTGCGTCCCCATTCGGGATCCTGGAAGCGCCGGTCCGAGCTCGGCGGGGCGGCGTAGTCGACCGCCGTGTCCTCGCTCATGCGGCGGATGGCGTTCGCCCATATGCCCATGAATTCGGCGAAGAGCCGCGTCTGCGCCTCTAGCGCCCGGGTGGGGTCGCCCAGCCAGTATTCGCTGACGCGCGAGAAGGTGCGCACCATGTCGGCCAGCGGCGCCGCGGTGACGTCGCTCGCCTCTCCTTGTTCGCGCGCCTGTGTCCAGGCGGCGGCTGCCTTGCCGAGCTCTTCGAGAGCGCGGGCGAGGTTGCGGGCAAGGCGTTCGGGATCCTTCGCCAGGTACTGGTCGATCGAGGCGCCGGCGTGTCCCTCTTTTCCGTTCAGTTGCTTTTCCTGAGCCATGATTTACGCCCGCATTCTAGGGTCATATTCATAGATTCTGACCCTACACGCGTCTTTCAACCGACGCGCTGTTAACATAGTCTGCCGGGAGGCTCCCCCCGACCACCATGATGCATGGTAGCGGCTTGAATCGGAAGAGAATATGAAATTCAAACCTCAAGACAGGATTTTTCACGTCGCGGCGGCCTGGGGGGCAGTATGGGGGCTGGCAGCCGTCGCGCTGACCGGCTGCGTCTCGCCCAGCCTGGAGGATGCCGCGCCCACCGCCGCCCAGGCGGCGGCGCCCGGGCCGATCGTCACCGGCGAATATCCCAACCTCAACGTGCCGCCGGCCAGCGCCGCCACGCCGATCAGCGATGCGGAGAAGGCGGCGCTCACCCGCGACCTGGCGGCGACGCGCAGCCGGGTCAATGCCGGCCCCTCGGCGGCCAATGCGGAAAACGAGGCCGAGCGGCTGAGGCGCCTGGCCAGGACGCATGCCCAGCAGCGGCTCGAGGAGCTCGAGAAGGGCGAGTAGCCGTGCGTCCCTCATCGCTCTCGACCGGTCGGGGGTTTGGGTATATGAGAGCCGGGCGCGCGGTGCGCATGCGTGTTGAGGAACCCCTATGGAAGAATTCCATAAAATCCGCCGGCTTCCGCCCTATGTCTTCGAGCAGGTCAATCGCCTGAAGGCGAGCGCCCGGTCGCGGGGCGCCGACATCATCGATCTCGGCATGGGCAATCCCGACCTGCCGACGCCGCAGGCCATCGTCGACAAATTGTGCGACGTGGTGCGCGATCCGCGCACGCACCGCTATTCCTCCTCGCGCGGCATTCCCGGCCTGCGCCGCGCCCAGGCCGCCTATTATGCGCGTCGATTCGGCGTGAAGCTCGATCCGGAGACGCAGGTCGTCGCCACCCTCGGCTCGAAGGAGGGCTTTGCCAACATGGCGCAGGCCATCACCGCGCCGGGCGATGTGGTGCTGTGCCCCAATCCGACCTATCCGATCCACGCCTTCGGCTTCATCATGTCGGGCGGCGTCATCCGCGCCATCCAGGCCGAGCCGAACGACGATTTCATTCCGGCCCTCGAGCGCTCGGTGCGCTATTCGACGCCGAAGCCGCTGGCGCTGATCCTCAACTATCCGGCAAACCCGACCGCCTTCACCGCGACGCTCGACTTCTACAAGGACGTCGTGGCCTTTGCGCGCAAGAACGATCTGATCATCCTGTCGGACCTTGCCTATTCGGAGATCTATTTCGATGGCAATCCGCCGCCCTCGGTGCTCGAGGTGCCGGGAGCCATGGATGTCACGGTCGAGTTCACCTCCATGTCGAAGACCTTCTCCATGCCGGGCTGGCGCATGGGGTTCGCGGTCGGCAACGAAAGGCTGATCGCCGCCCTGTCGCGGGTCAAATCCTATCTCGACTACGGTGCCTTCACGCCGATCCAGGTGGCGGCCGCGGCGGCGCTCAATTCAGACGGTGCCGAGATCGAGGAGGTCCGGTCGGTCTATCACCGCCGCCGCGACGTGCTCGTCGAATCCTTCGCCCGTGCCGGCTGGCAGGTGCCGCCGCCGCCGGCCACGATGTTCGCCTGGGCGCCGATCCCGGAGGCCTACCGGTCGCTCGGCTCGCTCGAATTCTCCAAGCTCCTGGTGGAAAAGGCGGATGTCGCCGTTGCGCCGGGCATCGGTTTCGGCGAGTTCGGCGACGATCACGTGCGCATCGCGCTGGTCGAGAACGAACACCGCATCCGCCAGGCGGCGCGCAACATCAAGCGCTTCCTCGCATCGGCGCCGCAAAACACCGACAACGTCATCCCGCTCGGCGCTCGGCGCTGAGCGGTTCAACCCAAAAAAGCATACGAGAAGGAGCACGGCGCGACATGGCCGAAGCGTTGCGTATTGGAATTGCGGGTCTTGGAACCGTTGGAGCGTCCGTCGTGCGCTGCATGACGGAGAAGGAAGCGGAACTGACCCGGCAATGCGGACGCGCGATCGCCCTGACGGCCGTCTCGGCACGCGACCGCAACCGCGACCGCGGCATTGACATCGGCAATGCGCACTGGTTCGACGATCCGGTCGATCTGGCGCGCACGGCGGGAATCGACGTTTTCGTCGAGCTGATCGGCGGCGACAGCGGTGCGGCCTTCGACGCGGTGAAGGCGGCGCTGCAGGCGGGGCGCCACGTGGTGACGGCCAACAAGGCGCTTTTGTCGAAACACGGCGTCGAACTGGCGGCGATCGCCGAGGAGAAGGGCGTGCTCCTCAATTACGAGGCCGCCGTCGCCGGCGGCATCCCGGTTATCAAGACGATGCGCGAATCGCTCGCCGGCAACACGGTCAGCCGGGTCTTCGGCATCATGAACGGCACGGCCAACTACATCCTCACCCGCATGGAGGCGGAGGGCCTGTCCTTCGAGGATTGCCTGAGGGAGGCCCAGCGGCTCGGCTATGCCGAAGCCGACCCGACCTTCGACATCGAGGGGCATGACACGGCACACAAGCTGTCGATCCTGACGAGCCTTGCCTTTGGCTGCCGCATCTCGGCCGACGACATCTACCTGGAAGGCATCTCCAACATCACCCAGGCCGACATCCGCGCCGCGAGCGAGCTCGGCTACCGCATCAAGCTGCTCGGCGTTGCCCAGCGCACCGAGAGCGGCATCGAGCAGCGCGTGCACCCGACCATGGTGCCCACCCAGTCGGTCATCGCGCAGGTGCACGGGGTGACCAACGCGGTGGCGATCGAGACGGACATTCTGGGCGAGCTCCTGCTGTCGGGGCCTGGTGCCGGAGGCAATGCGACGGCTTCAGCCGTGATCGGCGACATCGCCGACATCGCCAAGAGCCGCCCGGGCTTCCAGCACGGGCCGGTGTTCGGCCGGCCGGCCAAGAAGCTGGTTCCCTACAAGAGGGCGCGCATGCGGGCCCATGCCGGCGGCTATTTCATCCGCATGACGGTGCACGACCGGGCCGGCGTCTTCGCGGCCATCGCCAAGCGCATGGCCAACAACGACATTTCGCTGGAATCCATCGTCCAGCATGCCGATGGCGGGCTGCCGGAGGACCAGAAGAACGTCATCCTCGTCACCCACGAAACCACCGAGGCCGCCGTGCGCAAGGCCGTCGACGGCGTCATGCAGGACGGGCACCTGGTCGACAAGCCGCAGGTCATCCGCATCGAGCGGGCGGCATGAAGGAAGCGAATGGGGAATAGCGAGTAGGGTAAAAACGGCCGATTACCCCTATTCCCTATTCGCTACTCCCTATTCGCTCTCTTTGTCACATATATTCAATCGATTCATGTTCTTGACGGTGCGGCGAGGGCCTTGCCGTGCCGCGCGCTCTTTGCCACAAGAAGCCGGCCGCTCATGGGGAGCGGGCGAAAGATCAGGAATTTATTCATGTTGAAAGTCCCCCAGGCCGGTCTCGATCGCATTCTCACGCTGGAGCTCGTTCGTGTGACGGAGCGCGCCGCGGTGGCTGCCGCCAGGCTGCGGGGCCGGGGCGACGAGAAGGCCGCCGATCAGGTCGCCGTGGATGCCATGCGCTCGGAGCTGAACCGTCTGCCCATTCGCGGCACGGTGGTGATCGGCGAGGGCGAGCGCGACGAGGCGCCGATGCTCTATATCGGCGAGGAGGTCGGTGTCGGCGAAGGGCCGGAGGTCGATATCGCGCTCGATCCGCTCGAAGGCACGACCATCTGCGCCAAGAACCTGCCCAACTCGTTGGCGGTCATCGCCATCGCCGAGCGCGGCAGCCTGCTTTACGCGCCGGACGTCTACATGGAGAAGATCGCCGTCGGGCCCGGTTATCCGGAAGGCATCGTCGATCTCGACGCGCCGGCGGTGGAGAATATCGAGGCGCTCGCCAAGGCGAAGGGCGTTCCGGTCAACGAGATCACGGCCTGCATTCTCGACCGTCCGCGCCATGCCCGCCTGATCGAGGAAGTGCGCGGCACCGGTGCCGCCATCCGGCTGATCGGCGACGGCGACGTGGCCGGCGTGATCCACACGACCGATCCGGACGAAACGGGCATCGACATCTATCTCGGCATCGGCGGCGCCCCGGAAGGCGTGCTCGCCGCCGCGGCGCTGCGCTGCATCGGCGGCCAGATGCAGGGCCGTCTGCAGCTCAACACCGAGGAAAAGATCGCGCGGGCCGCCAAGATGGGCATTTCCGATCCCGGCAAGGTCTATCGCATGGACGAGATGGCAAAGGGCGACGTGCTGTTTGCCGCCACCGGCGTCACGGACGGCAATCTGCTCTCGGGCGTCAAGTTCGGCCGCGAGCAGATCTCCACCCACACCATCGTCATGCGGTCCTCCTCGCAGACCGTGCGAGAGATCATCGCCCGCCATCAGGACCTGGAGAAGTTCTGAGCAGGCGCGAAGTCGTGTATTTGCGCCTGTCGCCGGCGGGATTAAGCTCCCGGCATGACCGGCTACGTGTACATGACGGCGAGCCAGAAGCGCGGCACGATCTATATCGGCGTCACGAACGACCTCGGCCGTCGCGTCGTCGAGCACAAATCCGGCAATGGCTCGGGCTTTGCT
>NZ_JANKOF010000050.1 GCF_024655565.1 Nitratireductor sp. ZSWI3
GTGCGCAAAGGTCAAGGCCCCCCTTCTCCCCGCACGCGGGGAGAAGGGGCGCCCCATCAACTCTGAACGACATGTAGAATGCCACGCCCAACCGTTGGCGGCCTCTGGTTGGGAAGCCTTCTGCAGGAAAACTTGGTCGCGGGGATTGCCAGCGCGGCCAAGCCCCTTTAGAATTCCATTCTGCAGCATATAATTCCGCATAATGGAATTTCAGGGAGGGAGGCCCTATGAGCAAGCTTCTTACAGCAACCGCAGCACTCGCACTGTGCCTTTCGGCCGGCATGGCCATGGCCGAAACGACCTTGATCCTCGGCGAGGCCGGGCCGAACCGTGGCGCGCGCGCCAAGTCGCTGGAACATTTCGTCGAGGAGGTCTCGAAACGCTCCAATGGCGAGGTGAAGATCGACGTCCAGTGGGGCGGCGCGCTCTTCAAGGCGAGCGGCGCGGTCCAGGGCGTCGCCGACGGCGTTGCCGATATCGGCACGATCATCGCCGTCTATTTCCCGCAGGAGATGCTTTCCTACAACATCGCCGACCTGCCTCTCCTCAACGAGGATGCCTGGGTCGGCATGCGGGCGACGGATGAACTGATGCGCACCGCGCCCGCCATCCAGGCGGATCTCGGCTCGAAGAATCTCGTCTATATCGGCACCTTCACCACCTCGCAGGTCAACATCGGCTGCAAGGGCAAGGCGATCAAATCGGTCGGGGATATTTCCGGCCTGAAGGTCCGCGGTGTCGGGGCCTATGGTGACACCTTCGCCGATCTGGGCGCCAACATGGTCAACATGTCGATCTACGACGCCTATCAGGGCCTCGACACCGGCCTCATCGATTGTTCGCAGGGTTATTCCTATGCCGTCGCGGCGCTCAAGCAGCAGGAGGTCATGACCAGCTACACCCTGCTCAACTGGGGACAGGTCGGCGGTCTCGGCCTCTTCATGAACAAGGACAGCTTTGACGCGCAGGACGAGGCCACCAAGACCGCTCTGGCGGAAGCGGGCGTTGCCATGGCGGACAAGCTCGGCGAGCTGATCAACACCGACAACGAAGCCGCCATCGGCAAGATGAAGGATGCGGGCGTGGAGGTCATTTCCCTGCCCGCCGGCGAGCGCGACAAGCTGGTTGCCGCCGGCGAGAAATATGTCGCCGAGTGGGTGGAACGGGCCACAGCAGCCGGCCTCGACGGCGAGGCGCTGCTCAGCCAGTACAAGGACCTTCTCGCGAAATACGAGAAGGAGAAGGCGGAAAAGGGATATCCCTGGCAGCGCAACTGAGCGCGTAGCCGATCCCGTCCGAGGCGCCTGATGGCGCCTTCGTCCCGGCAACACGCCGGCCGGGACGCTTTCCTTCCGCGATCGACACTTGTTTGCCGAGAGTTCCGCGATGTTACGACGTATCGAGCGACTGCTGCTGGACCTGTCCATCTGCGCGATAGCCGGGCTCTGCCTGCTGATCACCGCGAGCGTGGTGCTGCGAGCCGGCTTCAATTCCGGCGTTCCGGACACGGTCGTGATGGTGGGCGAGCTCATGGTGGCAGCGATCGTCCTGCCGCTCGCCACGGCGACGGCGGCCAGAAGCCACATCGGCGTGGAGTTCGTCGCCAACATGCTGTCGCCGCGCGCGCAGGGGGTGCTGATCGTCTTCGGCAGCGTCGTCGGGCTGCTGGCGCTGGCGCCGCTGCTCTACGCCGGCTGGCGCGAGGCGGCGCACACGCTGACGAACGGCGCCTTCTTCTTCGGCCAGCTCTCGCTGCCGAAATGGCCCGGCCGCGTGATCTTCCTGACGGGACTGTCCTTCTGCTGGCTGCGCCTGCTGCTGCTCGTCATCAATGACACGGTCCGGCTGAGCCGCGGAGAAAACCTCGCCGATCTCGTGCATTCCTCCGGAAGGCAGGGAGAGCGCTGATGGATGGCACCGTCGTCGGCCTCAGCGCCTTTGCCGCCGTCCTCGGCCTGCTCGCCCTGCGCGTGCCGATCGCCTTCGCGCTGGCCTCGGTCGCCACCGCCGGCAGTTTCGTAATGTTCGCCTTCCGGACCGGCAGCTTCAACCCGGACCGGGCGATCAATCCGACCACCTCCCTCGTCTTCTCGAATTTCTTCGACCTGATCCATTCCTACGACCTGTCGATGATCCCGCTCTTCGTCGCGCTCGGCCATATCGCCTATCGCTCGGAGATCACCACGCGGATCTACGATGCAGCGCGGGTGTGGCTGGTGAGGGTGCCGGGCGGCGTCGCCATGGCCTCGGTGCTCGGCTGTGGCGGCTTTTCCGCGATCACCGGCTCGTCGATCGCCTGCGCCTCGACCATGGGCCGGATCTGCTCGCCGGAAATGCTGCGCATGGGCTACGACAAGCGTCTGGCGACCGCCTCGGTGGCGGCAGGCGGCACGCTCGGTTCGCTCATTCCCCCGTCGGTGCTTTTCATCATCTACGGCATCTTCACCGAAACCTCGATCAGCAAGCTGTTCCTTGCCGGCATCCTGCCGGGGCTGCTGACGCTCGCCGGCTTCCTGGCCGTGATCTTCCTCTGGGTGCGGCGCGATCCCGCCGCGGCGCCCCCCTATGCCGGCAAGATCGCCAGGGGGGACCGGCGGCGGGCGGCACTCAAGGCCTGGCCGGCGATCGCGCTCTTTGCCATCATCATCGGCGGCATCTATGGCGGCATCTTCACGGCAACGGAGGCGGCCGCCGTCTGCGTCAGCGCCGCCACGATCATCGGCTTTGCCCAGAAGAAGCTGAGCGTCCGTGGCCTGATCGACAGCCTGCGCGAAACGGCGCTGCAGTCGGCGAGCATCTTCATCATCGCGGCGGCGGCGAAGATCTTCGTCGCCTTCGTGGCGTTGACCGGTGTGGCGGCGTCCATCGGAGAAACCATTACTGCTGCGAACCTGTCGCCGGTGCTGCTGCTGGCGGCCATCGCGGCGGTCTATCTGCTGCTCGGCATGTTCCTCGATCCGATCGGCATCATGGTGCTGACCCTGCCGCTGATGATCCCGCTGGTGGAGGGTTACGGCTTCGACCTGATCTGGTTCGGCGTCGTGGTGATCAAGCTCCTGGAGATCGGCCTGATCACGCCACCGGTCGGGCTGAACGTCTTCGTCATCGGCAATGTGGTCGGCAAGGAGGTGGCAATCGACAAGATCTTCAGCGGCGTGCTGCGCTTCCTGATGCTGGATTTCGTCGTGCTGCTGCTGCTCATCGCCTTTCCGGTGATTTCCACCCTCATTCCAACGACAATGCGCTAATTTACGGGGATTCGCGTGAACGGGGGCAACTGGATGAGTGACTTCGAAACCGACCGGCGCTTCGCCACCACCTTGGCAAGGGGGCTCAGTGTGCTGCGCGCCTTCCGCGTTTCCGACAACGGACTTGGAAACGCGGAGATTGCGGAGCGAACCGGTTTGCCGAAGTCGACGGTTTCGCGGCTGACCTTCACCCTGCAGGCGCTCGGCTATCTCAGCCATACCCGCCGGCATGACCGCTATCGGCCGGGCCCGGCGCTGCTGGCGCTCGGCAACATCGCCAGCGGCGCGATTTCCTTCGTCGATCTTTCCGAGGGGCTGATGCAGCGCCTCGCCGACGAGACCGGCACGCTGACGCTGCTGGCGGTGCGGGATCAGGACAAGATCATGCTGGTCAAGACCTGGCGGCCGCGCACGGTGGCCTCGATCTGGCTGGAGGTCGGTCACCGGCTGCCGGTCGCCAACACCTCCTCCGGGCACGCGCTACTCGCCAGCCTGTCCGAGGAGGGGTTCGACCGGCTGCTCGCCGAGACGGGCGAGGAGACGATCACGCGGCAGCGGGCGACGGAGATCCGCCGCGAGGCGAACGGTCAGCTGATGTCGCGCGGCTTCGTCATCGCCGATCCCGCCATTTACTTCGCCCGCACCGTGCAGGCGGTCGCCGTCCCGTTCCACGCCCGCGACCTCAGCGAGCCCGTCGTCTTCACCTGCGGCGCGACGCCACAGGACCTCACCATGGAGCGCATGATCAATGAGGTCGGGCCAAAACTCAGGAGCACCGTGCGGGAGCTGGAGCGGATCATGGGGCAAAGTCCGGGACGCGCGGGCGGCGAGCTGTAAGGGTCGCAATATTTCCGCATGATGGAATTCACTTTCGCATATTGAAATTACCAGCCATGTGGCAGAGTGTTGGAAGAAACAAGGGGACGAGAATGACCGGGATTCTGCGCCACGCCCGCAATGGCGATGCCGCCGTCGGCAATCCGCCGGCGAACGTGAGGTCACAACAGGCCCCCGCCGAACGGATCAGCGCCGACGAGAGCTTCAACGAAAAGGATGCCGCGTGAACCGGGCCGTGATTGTTTCGGTCGCCCGAACCCCGATCGGCAAGGCCCAACGCGGCGCGCTGAACCTCACGCACGGCGCCGACATGGCAGGCCATGTGGTCAGGCATGCCATCGCCCGCGCCGGGATCGAGCCGGAGCGGATCGAGGACTGCATCTTCGGCTGCGGCTATCCCGAATATGTCACCGGCGGCAACATCGCCCGCCAGGCCGTCATCCGCGCCGGACTGCCCGTCGGCATCGCCGGCACGACGGTGAACCGCTTCTGCGCCTCCGGCCTGCAGGCGATCGCCATGGGCGGCCATCTGGTGGCCCATGAAGGCGCCGATGCAGTCATCGCCGGCGGCGTGGAGAGCATCTCACTCGTCCAGCCGCCGGTGCGCTCCGCCAGGAACGACTGGATCGAGGCGCACAAGCCCGAACTCTATATGAGCATGATAGAGACAGCCGACATCGTCGCGCGCCGCTATGGCGTCAGCCGCGAGGCGCAGGACGAGCTCTCCCTGGAAAGCCAGCAGCGCACGGCAAGAGCCCAGGAGAACGGTCTCTTCGACGACGAGATCGAACCGGTCCGCGTCACCATGGCCGTCACCGACAAGGAGACCGGTGCGGTTTCGAAGGTCGAGACCCTTTTCAGCAAGGACGAATGCAACCGTCCCTCGACCACGCTCGAGGGGCTGCGGGGCCTCAAGCCCGTGCGCGGCGACGGCGAATTCATAACGGCCGGCAACGCGTCGCAGCTCAGCGACGGTGCCGCCGCCCTCGTTCTGATGAGCGAGCGGGAGGCCGAGAAGCGCGGTCTCGAACCGCTCGGCGCCTTCCGGGCCTATGCGGTCGCCGGCTGCGAGCCGGATGAGATGGGCATCGGGCCGGTTCTGGCCGTGCCGCGCCTGCTGCAACGCCAGGGGCTTTCGGTGGACGACATCGACCTTTGGGAACTGAACGAGGCCTTCGCCAGCCAGGCGCTCTATTGCCGCGACCGGCTCGGCATCGATCCGGCCAAGTGCAATGTCAATGGCGGCTCGATTTCCCTTGGCCATCCCTTCGGCATGACCGGCGCGCGCATGACCGGCCACCTCCTGATCGAGGGCCGTCGGCGGCGCGCGAAGCTCGGCATCGTCACCATGTGCATCGGCGGCGGCCAGGGCGCGGCCGGCCTGTTCGAGATATTCTGAGGAGAAACGTGATGGATCTGAACTTCACGCCGGCGGAAGAGGAATTCCGCAGTGAAGTCCGCTCCTTTCTGGAGGCCCGGCTGCCGCGACGGCTGGCGGAGAAGGTTCGGCTGGGCCGCACCCTGACCAAGGCCGACCACGAGGAATGGCACGCCATTCTGAACGAGCGCGGCTGGCTCGCCGGCAACTGGCCGACGGCCTATGGCGGCGCCGGCTGGAGCGCGGTGGAGCGGCACATCTTCGAGGAGGAGATGACGAAGGCGCACGCGCCGCGCATCGTGCCCTTCGGCATCGCCATGCTCGGCCCGGTGCTGCAGCAATTCGGCTCGAAGGAGCAGAAGGACCAGTACCTGCCGCGCATTCTCACCGGCGCCGACTGGTGGTGCCAGGGCTATTCCGAACCGGGTGCCGGCTCCGATCTCGCCTCGATAAAGACCTCTGCCGTCAGGGACGGCGACCATTACGTCGTCAACGGCCAGAAGACCTGGACGACCCTCGGCCAGCACGCCAACATGATCTTCTGCCTGGTGCGGACCTCCAGCACGCCGAAGCCGCAGGAGGGGATTTCCTTCCTGCTGGTCGACATGAAGAGCCCGGGCGTCACCGTGCGCCCGATCGTGCTCATCGACGGCGAGCCGGAGGTGAACGAGGTCTTTTTCGACAATGTGCGTGTGCCGGTGGAAAATCTCGTCGGCGAGGAGAACAAGGGCTGGACTTACGCCAAGTATCTTCTGACCCACGAGCGCACCAACATCGCCGGCGTCGGCTTCGCCCAGGCGGGTTTGGAACAGCTCAAGCGCGTCGCGCGCTCCGAGCTGCACAACGGCCGACCGCTGATCGAGAACCCGCATTTCGCAGCGCGCATCGCCCGCGTCTCCATCGACCTGATGGCCATGGCGACAACCAATCTGCGCGTCCTGTCGGGGACCGCCAGCGGTCAGGCGCCGGGAGCGGAAAGCTCGATGCTGAAGATCAAGGGCACGCAGATCCGCCAGGAGATCAACGCGCTGACGCGCATCGCCGTCGGTCCCTATGCCATGCCCTTCGTCTCCGAAGCGCTCGAGGAGGGCTGGAACGGCGAGCCGGTCGGGCCGGATTATGCGATGCCGGCGACGGCCGCCTATTTCAACAACCGCAAGCTCTCGATCTTCGGCGGATCCAGCGAGATCCAGCGCTCGATCATCAGCAAGACAATCCTGGGACTCTCATGAATTTCGAACCGACCGAAGAACGCCGCATGATGCAGGACGCGCTGCGCCGCTTCCTGTCCAACTCCGTCACCCCCGCGCGCCGTGAGGCGGCGGAGAGCAGCACGGCCGGATTCGACCGCGAGACCTGGGCCGGCCTTGCCGAGCTGGGCGTGATCGGCGCCCTCTTCCCGGAAGCCCGGGGCGGCTACGGCGGCAGCGGTTTCGACATCGCCGCCGTTTTCGAGGAAATGGGCCGCGCCGGCGCCATCGAGCCGCTGCTCGACACCGGCGTTCTGGCCGGCGGGCTGCTCATGGAGCTCGGCGGCGATGCCCGCCAGGGCCTTGTCGAACAGGTGATCGGCGGCGAGCTGCAGCTTGCGCTCGCCCACGCGGAGCCGGCAAGCCGCTACGATCTCTCGCGCGTGACGACCCGCGCCGAACGCTCCGGCGACACCTATGTACTCAACGGCCGCAAGTCGGTGGTGGTCAACGCCCCGGCGGCCGATCTCCTCCTCGTCAGCGCCCGCATGGCCGGCGGCGCGAACGACGCCGACGGCATCTGCCTCTTCCTGGTCGACCCCGCCGCGTCCGGTCTGGCGCTGCGCGACTATCCGCTCTCCGGCGGCGGGCGCGGCGCCGAGCTCGACTTGAGGAACGTCGCGGTGGCGGCCGACGCGCTGATCGGCGCGGAAGGCGCTGCCTATCCCGCCCTCGTCCACGCCCATGCCCGCGCCACCACGGCGATCTGCGCCGAGGCGGTCGGCCTGATGGACCGGATCCGCGTGCTGACGACGGATTATCTGAAAACACGCAAGCAGTTCGGCCAGCCGATCGGCAAGTTTCAGGCGTTGCAGCACCGCATGGCCGACATGCTGACGGAGATCGAGCAGGCCCGCTCTGCGCTGATCAATCTCGCCGGCCATCTCGACGGCCCCGAGACAGAGCGCGATGTTCATGTGGCGGCGACCAAGAACCTGATCTCCCGCGTCTGTGCCCTCGTGGTCGAGGAAAGCATCCAGATGCATGGCGGTATCGGCATGACCATGGAATACGAGCTCGGTCATCTCGCCAAGCGCCTGACGATGACCGACCATCGTTTCGGCGACGGCCTGTATCATCTGGAACGCTTCATTTCGCTGGCCGTGGCATGAACGACGACGCGGCGAAGAGAGCCGGACTGATCGTCGGCGAGACCGGCGCCCAGCGCCTCATCGGCTATGTGCTCGACGTCGGCGGCGACAGCGGCTCGGCCCGGTGCTGGCTCGACATCGACGAGCGGCATACCAACCGGCACGGCGTTCTGCACGGCGGCCTCTTCACGGTCCTTCTCGACAATTGCATGGGCGCGACCGCGAGCCTGAGCGTCGACCCCACCGGGCGGCGGCCGTTTCTGACGATTTCGCTCACCACCCAGTTCCTCGCTCCGGCGCGGGCCGGAACCCGCATCACCGCCAGCGGCCGGATCACCGGCGGCGGCAGGTCGCTTCTCTTCATCGAAGGGCTGGTGACCGACGACCAGGGCGCCGTGCTCGCCACGGCTCAGGGCGTCTTCAAGCGGGTACCGGCGGACCGCCTGCCCGGCCCCGAGAGACAGGAGCCGGGCATATGAACAAGAGCAACGGGTTTTCTCAGGGGAGCAGTCCGGGCATGACGAACACGCTGATCCACGACCTGGTGTTTTCGGCAGCGGAAAGATTCGGCGCCGATCTGGCGCTGATCGATCACGACGGGTGCCGGTTCTCGTGGCTTGACTATGCCGGTGCGGTGCGCGAGGCCGCCGCGGTGCTTTCCGGAGCGCATATCGCACCCGGCGACCGGGTGATGATCGTCGCTGAAAACAGCGTCGCGGCTGCCGCCTTCGTCTTCGGGGCGAGCCTTGCCGGCGCCATTGCCGTGCCCGTCAACGCGCGCATGAGCGCGCCCGAGCTGGCGCGGATCGCCGGCCATGCCCTGCCTCGGCTGACGGTGTGGACCACGGATGTCTCCGCCGAGGCGAAGGCCCATGCGGCCGCGGCAGGAGCAACGCCCGTCGCGGGCGGATTCGGCCATGTTTCGATCAAGGGCGATGCCCCGCCGGCCGTGGACATTCCCCCCGCCGCGGATGTCGTCGTGCTGCTCTATACGACCGGGACCACCGGCGATCCGAAAGGCGTGGAGCTGACCCAGGGCAACCTGACCTTTGCCGGGCAAGCCTCGGCAACGCTCAGGGGCATGCGGCCGGGAGACGTCATCTACGGTGCGCTGCCGATGACCCATGTCTTCGGCCTCGCTTCCATGCTGATGGCCGGAGCGACGGCGGGAGCCGCAATACGGCTCGCGCCGCGCTTCCGCGCCGACAGGCTGCTGGCGGCGCTCAGGGAGGACGTAACCATGCTGCCGGCCGTGCCGCAGATGCATGCCCTGCTGATGCAGCATGTGGCGAGCCTCGGCGAGGACAAGCTGACGGGGTCGGAGCTGCGCTACGTCTCCTCGGGCGCCGCTCCGCTCGATCCGGCCTGGAAGCGCAAGGCGGAGGCGTTCTATGGCCTCGCCCTGCAGAACGGCTACGGCATGACCGAAACGACGGCCGGCGTCAGCAGCACGAGGAATCCCATCGGCTCGCCGGACACCAGCGTCGGCAAGCCCCTGCCCGGGGTCGAGGTGCGCCTCGACACCAGCCTCGGCAGCGAGCCCGGCGTCGGCGAGGTTCTCACCCGGGGGCCCCATGTGATGGCCGGCTATTTCCGCAACCCGCAGGAGACGGCGCGGGCGATCGGTGCCGACGGGTTTCTGAGGACCGGCGATCTCGGCCGGATCGACGAAGACGGCAATCTGCACATCGTCGGCCGCGCCAAGGAGCTGATCATCCGCTCCGGCTTCAACGTCTATCCGCCGGAGGTGGAGGCCGCCTTCAACGATCACCCGATGGTGGTGCAATGCGCCGTCATCGGCCGCCGCGTGGAGGGCGGCAACGAGGAAGTGCTCGCCTTCGTCCAGTGTGTCGACCCCAGCGCGATCGATCTGGAGGAGATGAAGGCCTTCGTCGCGGCGCGGCTGACCAGCTACAAGCGCCCTTCGCACATCATCCTGACCACCCAGCTCCCGGCCGCCTCCACCGGCAAGATCCTGAAGCACCAGTTGCTGGAGGCGTTCAAGGCACAGCTGACCTGAGGCGTGCGCGGCGCGCGACCTGTTCCTGCAGCATTTCCTTCGAGGACTATGCCACCGCCACGGCGGACGAGAACGAGAAGCCCCGCCACATCCGCCAGAGATTCACTGTCGGATACTGATTTGGGGAAAATCCGCGCCTCCTATCTCTTCGATCCGCTTTGCGGCTGGTGCTATGGCGCCGCGCCGGCGATCGGCGATCTGATGCGGGGGCGCGGCTTCGCCGTCGAATTGATGCCGACCGGGCTTTTCGCCGCCTCCAGATTGATCAACCGGCGGAACCGAGCCGAGGGATCAGATACAAATATCCCGAACCCAGTCCCAGTAGATCTTGGCGATGCGCATTGTCATTGCTCCAGGCTTGCCATCACCGATAGCACGGCCGTCGATCCTGGAGACCGGTGTGATGCCGCCCAACGTTCCTGTGACGAACGCCTCGTCCGCCGAATAAGCTTGGGTCAGGGTGAAGTCCTTCATGTGTCCCACGCCGATCCTCTCGTTCCAAAGGTCAAAGACATGGCCGCGCGTGATGCCGTTGAAGGAATATAGACCCGGCGACGTCCAGAGCTCCCCCTTGCGGACGATGAAGAAGTTGGTGGAATTGCAGCTCGCTACCATGCCGCGTTGGTCCAGCATCAGCGCTTCGTCCGCGCCGGCCGCGATCGCCTGGATCAGCGCCTGGATCAGGTTCAGCCGGCTATGCGAATTCCATCGCAGATCGAAGACATCGGGCGTGGAGCAGCGGAAGGTCGAAGTGAAGAGTGACAAGCCCTTCTCCGCGAACTCGGCGCGCGGTTTCTTCAACTCCGCCACGATCACCACCGTCGCACCGGATGCCATGAAGCGTGGATCCTGGTTTGGTGTCGTCTTGCGGCCGCGCGTGATCATCAGGCGGATGTGGGTGTTGTCCGTAAAGCCGTTTGTGGCACAGGTGTCCATCACCGCTTGCACCACTTCGGCACGGGTCATCCCGATGTCCATGGAGATTGCCCGCGCTCCTTCGAACAGACGATCCATGTGCTGATCAACGGAAAGCAGCTTGCCGTTGACCAGGCGCAATCCCTCCCAGACGCCATCCCCCAACACGAAGCCAGCATCGAAAACCGAAACGGTTGCCTTGTCTCGGTGAACGAACGCGCCATTCACATAGACGAGAGCATTGTCATTGCGAGGATCACCGTCAAAGGACTGAGCACTGGAAGCAGGTATCATTGAGCACCCTCGGGCCGAACATCTTGTTAAAGTGAGAATTCCGAAGATCGCGCGATGAAGGCACGCGTCTTCTCCTTTTGCGGATTGCGAAAGATTTGCTCGCCAGTGCCGGTCTCGTGCACCACTCCGTCGTAGAGATAGATGACGTGGGTCGCAAACCGGTACGCGAAACCGAGTTCATGGGTCACCAGCAGCATTGTGCGCCCGTCCTCAGCCAGGGTCAGGATCGTACGCAGCACTTCGCCGACCAGTTCGGGATCGAGCGAGGAGGTCGGCTCGTCAAAAAGCAGAACCTCGGGGTCCATCGCCAGCGCCCGGGCGATGGCAACGCGTTGTTGCTGCCCGCCCGACAGACGCCCTGGATAGACGTCGAGCTTGTCGCTCAAGCCGACGCGCTCCAGCTCATGCGCGGCGCGTGCCCGAGCCTCGGATTTCGGACGACGCATGACCGTGACCAGCCCCTCCATCACGTTCTCGATGGAGCTCATATGAGGAAACAGGTTGAACTGCTGGAACACCATGCCGACGCGCCTGCGCACCGACATCAGTTCGCGCTCGGAATATGTCACGGACTGAGACCCATCCCGCGCAGTGCGCACGGTGCCAATGCGTTCACCCTCGAGAAACACCTTGCCGCCGGTGGGCAGCTCCATGAAATTGAGACAGCGCAGCAACGTGCTCTTGCCAGAACCCGATCCACCGATGATGGCAATGCGGTCCCCCCGCTTCACATCGAGGTCGATACCTTTCAGCACCTCGATGGGACCGAAAGACTTGCGCAGATTCTCACTGCGCAAGATGGGAGCGTCCGTCGTGGATGGGGCAATCTCGCTCATCGGTGCGCCTCCTGTCTGGTCGGTCATCTTGAACCTCACGCCTTGCGGCGCATCCGCCGCTCGAGGGCGGAGGACGTCCAGGTCATCGGGTAAATCATCACCAGATAGACGACACCGACTGTGGTGAGGATCTCGAGCGGACGGTAATAGGTCGAGGACAGGACGCGCCCTTGGTACATGAGCTCATGCACGCTGAGCACGGAGGCCAGTGAAGTCACCTTGGCCACCTCCACCGCCCGATTCGTGAAGGCAGGCAGCATTCGACGAAAAACCTGGGGCAGGATTACACGGCGAAACGTATCGGCCCTGCTCATTCCGATGGCCATGGCCCCCTCCCACTGCCCCCGCTCGATCGATTGGATTCCCGAGCGGTAGATTTCGGCTGAGAAGGCGGCCGTGTTCAGGCTGATGCCCAGGGCGGCCGCAACAAAGGGGGTGAGCTGCGCGCCAATGAGGATCGGAAACGCGTAGAAGAACCAGATGAGCTGGATGAGCGCGGGAATGTTTCGAAACAATTCGACGAAGCTGCGGCCGGCGAGGCGAACCGGCGCGAACGGCGAAATACGCGCCAGCGAGACGAAAAAGCCGAGGACGAGACCAACCGCGAGGCAGATGACCCAGAGCTCAAGCGTCACAAGCACGCCTCGCCACAACACGGGCAGGATCTTCACGACCATGGAGAAATCGAACTGATATCCCATGTTCACGCCTCCTGCAGCCGGTCTTCCAGAATCTTGGCAAGTGAGGAGAGCACATAGAGCAGGGCGAAGTAGATCAGCGCCAGCAAGCTATAGGTCTCCAGCGGACGATAGGTGATCGACGCGATCTGCATCCCTTGGTAGAGAAGCTCCCCATAGGCAAGGGTCGATGCCAGCGATGAGGTCTTCACGATCTCGAAGGAACGCTCGACGAAAGGTGCCACCATGCGGCGAGCCGCTTGTGGCACGATGATCCTCCGCAACGCATCGGCGCGCGACATTCCAAGAGCCGTAGCACCTTCCCATTGCCCCCGGACGATCGATTGAATGCCGCCACGCAAGACCTCGGCGTAGAAGGCGCTGGATTGCGTGGCAAGGGCTACAACCGCTGCTTCCAGCGGCCCGAGCTTCACATTGGTGATCACCGGCAACGCATAATAGACCCAGAAGAAATGCACGATGCCGGGAGTGTTGCGGTAGAACTCGATATATGCCGTGCCGATGGTGCGCAGCGCCACGTGACGCGACATCCGCATCGCCGCCACCAGTCCACCACCGACGATGCCGAAAAGGATCGCCAACGCCGAGATCGCGACGGTGCCCCAAAGACCATGCAGCAGCATTGGCCAATAGGCCAGAACCGCTCCGAAATCCCATTCATATTGCTGCATTCCGCCTCCTGCTGCCGGTTTCTCCGCGCCGCGCGGATGCGGCCGGAGAAACCGTTTCTGTCAGGCCATGCCCCTCGGAGAGCGGTCTATTTCCACTCCTCTTTCACCAGGCCGGGCACCTTGGCGGGATCGATCCCTTTGGTTGCGATATAGGTCTCGAAAATCTCGGTGGTTTTCCCGCTTTCGTAGGATTTGGTGATGAAGTCGTCGACCCAATCCTTGAACGAGGAATCGGCGGCCTTGGGCAAGCCGACGGAGGTAGGCACCGCATGGATTGGCTTGGGCAGCACCACGCTGCCGGTCCCGATGCGCGACACCTGCACGATGAGAGCCGGATGGAACTGCGACACCGCATCGACCCGCCGCGAGGCGAAGGCAGCGATGGCTTCATCATTGGACGCAAATCGCTCGATCTTGGCGTTCGGCAGCGTCTCGGTCAGCAGCCGGTCCACCGTCGTGCCCAGCGTAACACCGACGGTGGTGCCCTCGACATTCAGATCCTGCCAGTCGGAAATCTTCATGTCGTCTTGGATCAGCGCGCCCATGGCATAATAGAATAGCGGGTGATCGGGGAAGTCGATTGCCTTCTTGCGCTCGTCCGTCGGATCCAGCACGAACATCAGATCGATCTGACCGGCCTGGATTGCAGCGACGGAATTCGCCCATGTGGTTTCGACCGGCACAAATTCCACGCCCAGTTCCGCCGCCATGGCCTGTCCCATCTGGACACCCACGCCAGCCCATTCTTCCGAAATGGGATCCTTATAGAACCATGGATCGGCAGCGGCCATGCCAACCCGCAGCGCGCCGCGCTGCGTCACGGTTTCCAGCGCCGTCTGCGCAATGGCGGATGACATGGCGGAAAGGCTGAAAACAGCGGCGGCGGCCGCCTGAATCATCTTGCGTCTCGTGAACATGAGACTCCCCTCTTGGCTACTTTTTTGTCTCGTTCTTGACAGCGATTGGGACGGAGCAAAGCCGTTATCGCCGATGGTTGACAATCGATCATCGACAACATTTAATCAACAATAAATTATCAACCGGATGTGGAATTCTGCCAATATATGAGCCAGGGAGCGGGTTTCGGGCATGGAGGAACCATGACATTGGCAGAACCAAAAACAGGCTTCGGGCAGATCCCGCGGCGCACGTTTCGGGAACAGATCGTCGAGGTATTGCGCACATCGATCATCAGCGGAAAACTGGCGCCGGGCTCGCAGATCGTGGAAGCGGAAATGGCCCGCACCTTCGGTGTCAGCCGCGGTCCGCTGCGTGAAGCATTGGGGGACCTGATCAAGGAAGGGCTGCTCGTCACCGTTCCATATACCGGCACCCATGTCGTTGATCTGTCGCTGAATGAGGTCAACGAGATTTTTTCGTTGCGTACCGAACTGGAGATCTTCGCGTTCCGGCAGATCTGGGACAAGCGCGACCAGGCTTACTACGACGAGTTGAATGCCCGTCACGACCGCTTGCTTGCCAGTATCGCCAGCGGTGACGACGAATCCAGCATCGTGGACGAACTTGCGTTGCACAGCCATGTCTACGAGGCCAGCGGTCACTCCCTGCTGCTTGGCGTTTGGAACGGGTTGCGCGGCAAGCTCCAGCTCTACTGGGCGGCCCATCACCGTGCGCACGGCCGGCGTGGGCCGCTGCCCACGGGCCACACCAAATATGTCGAATTCGCCCAGGGCGAGGACATCGATCTGATGATCGAGGAAATCCGCGATCACATGGTGCGCGGATTCGCAAAGACAGAAGCCTTCCTGCGCGAGCGGGAACAATTCAAGCGAGGCGAACATTCATGAGCGGCACGGACCGTCCGAACATTCTCCTCGTCACCGTCGATCAGTGGCCGGGGCATCTGCTTGGAGCCGCGGGTCATCCGGCGATCCAGACGCCGACACTCGATGAGTTGTGTCGCATTGGAATCCGGTTCATCAACGCGCACAGCGAATGCCCGATCTGCGTGCCGGCGCGGCGGACGCTTATGACCGGGGCATCGCCCCGACGCCATGGCGACAGGGTGTATGATGACCAGCTCGCCATGCCCGCGGACACCCTGGCATCATCCTTTTCCGCCGCAGGATACCAGACGCAAGGTATCGGCAAACTGCATGTCTTTCCCCAACGCGACCGCATCGGATTCGATGATGTGCAATTGGAAGAGGAAGGCAGAGCGCAGTACGGGGTAATGGATGATTATGAGATATGGCTGGGTGACAAGGGCTATCCCGGCCAGCAGTTCGACCACGGGATGAGCACGGACGGATATGTCCACCGCCCGTGGCATCTGCCCGAGGAACTGCATGTCACCAATTGGGCGACCCAGCAGATGATCCGCCAGATCAAGCGGCGCGATCCGAAGCGGCCGGCCTTTTGGTATCTCTCCTATCGCCATCCGCACCCGCCGCTCGTGCCCCTGCAGGCTTATCTCGACATGTATCGCGATATCGAGATCGATATGCCGTTGACGGACAACTGGGCTCAGGTGCAGGACCTGCCATATGCGGTTGCCTCCAAGCGCAAGCGGGGCGAAAAATATTCTGCGCTGCAGATCGCTGCGATCCGCAGGGCGTTCTATGCACTGTGCACGCATATCGATCACCAGTTCCGGCTTGTGATCGGAACACTGCGCGAGGAGAGGCTGCTCGACAACACGATCATCCTCTTCACCTCCGATCACGGCGACATGCTGGGCGACCACGGGCTTTGGGCCAAGAGCCTCTTCTACCGAGGCTCGACCTCAATTCCGATGATTCTCGTCGCTCGTCCCTGCGATACGACGCTCGGCACAGGAGTGGAGAGCGACCGCCTGGTGACCCTGGCCGACGTCATGCCGACATTGCTCTCACTCGCCGGATTGCCGGTGCCCGACACGGCCGACGGACAGTCGTTTTTCGACGACACCCCACGCCGTACGGTCTATGGCGAATTCGGAACCGACGACGGCGCGACCCGAATGGTTCGAGACCAACGGTTCAAGCTGGTCTACTACCCCGTTGGCAATGTGCGGCAGCTCTTCGACCTGGAAAACGACCCCCAGGAATCCTGCGATCTCGCCACCGCGCCGGAACATGCCGAAAGCCTCGCCCGCCTGACCGATCTTCTGATCGCCGAATTCTACAGTTCGGATCTCGAGTGGCTGACCAATGGGGAATTGACCGGCTTGCCGAACAAGCAAGCCGGCCCCAGGCGCAACCGCGACCTCTCGAGCCAACGCGGCCATCACTGGCCACCGCAGCTGCACTCGGACATGCCTCAGATCCTGACGAGCGCATGAACCGCACCGACCCTCTCCTCCCTCTTTGCGACCTGCCCAGCGGGGCAGAACTCCTGGCTGAAGGCGCCGCGGCCGCTAAGGCTTGGTACGTCGGCCCTTCGGCATTCCTGTCTCATGTAGGAGCGGACTGCGAACACGATTTCAAGCTCGGCCGGATGGCGGAACGGAAAGTGATGCAGCACGCCCAGATCGGATACCGAGATCTCGATAAAAGCTGCCGAGCCTATGCCGAGATCTGGGAGATCTGCGACAAAAGGAGAGTGACGGTCGACCGCTACGGTCTGTGCCTTGACTGGTCGATGGGCGTGCTGCGCGAGAAGCGCAGCGACGCCACGCGGGGTACCGGGATGATTCTCGAAGGGCCTGAGGATTTTGTCCGGTTGGCAAACGCCGCGCCTGTCGCCCCGCATTTCGGAGATTTCGTCCTCGGTTTCGGTGCAGCCTTCGAAAACACCAAGGCGGCGCTGGCTGCCGGATGCACCGCAGTCGGCAACCTCGGCCAATATTTCACCTTCCGCATCCCCGGGCACGACGACGACATCGAGGCCACGCAGCAGACCGTGCGCGCGCTCGGCCTGATCGCGGCGCAACCCGTGCCGGTGATGGTTCATTCCAACATTGATGACGGTTATGCTGCTCAGTTCACCGATCTGGCATCCTGTCTCGGTATGATTCTGATCGAACGTGACATCATCGGGAGGCTCGTCGGTGCGCCGATAGGCCATTGCTATGGCCACCATTTCTCGGACCCCTTTGCACGCCTGTCGTTCCAGCGCGCCATGGCAATGGCGGGAGCCGCACCAGGCACGGTGATCTACGGAAACACCACCTCCTATCGGGGAACGCCCGCGGAGAACTACAGTGGACTGGCATCCTATCTGCTGACCGACGCGCTCGGCCAGATGACCAGCCCGACCGGCCATGCGATTAACGCCGTGCCGGTGACCGAGAACCAGCGCATCCCCGAGATCGATGAAGTGATCGACGCTCAGTTGTTCGCCGCGTCATTGATCCGCCATGCCGAAGGTTTCCCGCCGCTGGTGGACAAAGCTGCCGTCGAGCGAATGGCGAGCGAGCTTTTGGCGGGCGCACGTCGTTTCCAAGCCAATTTGATCGGCGGATTGACTGAGCGTGGCGTGAACACCGATTGCGTTTTCCAGATGCTGCTTTCGCTGCGCCGTCTCGGAGCCCGGGCCATCGAGCGCGATTACGGGGCAGGACCGGCGGATGAGCGCGTAGCGGGCGGGCGGGCACCGCTGTTCCCCGCTTCGCTGCTCAAGGAGTTGTCGGAGATGAGCGCCGAGGCTCTGAAGGAAATACCGGCCGAACAGCTGGAACGCATCCGCAAAGCCAGGCCACGCATTCTGGTGGCCACCTCGGACGTGCATGAACACGGGAAGATGCTTATTGATCGCATCGCGGTCGACATCGACGCGGTGCCGCTTGACGGTGGCGTTTCGACGGAGCCGGAGCGGCTCGCCGCCCTGGCTGCGGAGTTGCGCCCCGATATCATCGCCATCAGCACATACAACGGCATCGCCCTAAAATATTACGAGACATTGTGCCGAGAGCTACAGGCGCTTGGTCTCGACATTCCGGTGCTGATAGGCGGGAGGCTCAATCAGATTCCAGAAGGCTCCAACAGCTCGCTCCCGGTCGATGTCGGCGCACAGCTCGGCAAAGCAGGTGCGATCGTCTGCCGGGAAGCGCGCGAGCTGATGGAACACCTCGATGTCCTTTTCGGCAAGATTTGAGCGCCATGGGCTGCTGCACGCCGGAACCGAAGTCTGATGGAGCGCACCCGATTGCCGCACGGCCCGCAACGCGGGTGTCGGCCCCATCGCTCATAAGCCTCCCGGGCGGCACCTTCGCCATGGGCTACGAGGGCCCGGAAATCGTCGCCGCTGACGGCGAGGCCCCGGTGCGCCCGGCCCGCGTCAGCCCGTTTAGCATCGCCCCAGCGGCCGTGACCCGTGCCGAATTCTGCGCCTTCGTCGAGGCGACCAGTTATGTTACCGCCGCCGAGCGGTTTGGCTCGTCCTTTGTCTTCCATGCCTGCTTGTCCGCGCCCGACGATCACCCGGCAGTGCCACATACACCTTGGTGGCGGGAGCTCCGGGGAGCGTCCTGGCGGTGCCCGCACGGGCCAGGTTCGGAGCGGGCGGTGCCGGAGGATCACCCGGTCACACATGTGGGCTGGCACGACGCCATGGCCTATTGCCGATGGTCCGGCACGCGTCTTCCGACCGAGGAGGAGTGGGAATTCGCCGCCCGCGGCGGCCTCGAGGGACGTCGGTATCCGTGGGGCGATGATTTCATGCCGGACGGAGAGCCCCGTTGCACCAGCTTCGCGGGTGCTTTTCCGCAGCCGAATAATCCACAAGGCTACCTCGGAACGACGGCAGTTCGGACCCATGCGCCCAATGCGTATGGCCTCTACCAGATGACCGGCAATGTTTGGGAGTGGTGTCTGCGTCCCAGCGCTGACCGCAAGAGCGACCGGACGGACCTGCGCCCCATCCGCGGTGGCTCGCATTTGTGCCACCACAGTTATTGCAGCCGCTACCGCACCTCATCGCGGTTGATGGCGCCCGCCGCGACCACGGCGGGGCACATCGGGTTCCGTGTCGCCCGCGATGGCGAGAAATACCCCCGGACGGGCAGTGTAGGCGATTGTGCTTAGGCACATGCCTATGATTATGACTTCTGATCCATTCTTTCGAGACCCAGTTTCCTCTTCAGCACCTCCTGTCGCATCAAAGGGCCTTTTCGGGCTCGGACAAGGCGTCGAAGAGGTCAGCGACGAGGCCATAGTGGGCGACCTGGAAGACGCCGGCGAAACGCAGGACGTTATGCCCATGCGCCGGACAAAACCTCTCTACACCTTTTGGTGTTTGGACGAATTGGGGGCGAGGGGTGCCATCCGGTTCGGGCCACTTAGTACATCCCAGAAAATAAAGAGCCATAGCCGGGCACGACAGTGCTCAAACCGAGCCGCTTCAACATCATGTATGTTGTCGCTACCGACGAGGAGATCACTGGCAATCCGGTACGGTCCTCGATGATCTGGATAGAAGCGAGCGACGGCATCTGGACGCAGGCGGACGCGATGATTGCATCCGTGCCGGCGGTCTTGAGCCGCTTGGTGATCTCGGCCGGCGCAAGCGGATCCTGGCAGCCCACTTCGAGATTGTCAGATATCTCGAGAGAGATGCTGTCGACCACCTCGATCCCTTCGTTCTCGATATAGTTGATCACCAGTTGCGTCAGCGGCTTCATGTATGGCGCGAGAATGGAGATTTTCTTCGCTCCAAGCACGTTCAGAGCATCGACTAGGGCGCCAGCGCTCGTAACGACGGGTGCAGGAGCACCATTCTCCACCGTCCTCCCGTGCAGCCGTTCCTCGGACACGCGGTGATAACCCGGGCCCATGCTCATGATCGCAACCAGGCAGGCGTAGCCCAGAACATCAACCCGCGCGTCGGAAAGCTCCAGCGCGCAACGGTCGCTGTCGGCATCCATCGACGCAAGCTCGTCCTTTGTTACCTTCTTCATGCGCATGCGGCTGGAATGGAAGGTGAAGCGTTCCGGTTCGATCGCTTCACGGGCGCGAAGCACCGCCGGGATCTCCGTCTCCATGGTCGTATTCGAAGAAGGAACGATCTGGCCGATGCGGTAGGTGCGAGACTCGCTCATTGCTCGGACTCCTGAACGGTTTCGGCGGCGGTATCCGGAATGGCTGAACTGCCGTCCACGTCCGCGTCGTCAAAGTGCGCGGGCTGATGAGCTCTGCGGTTCACGCGCAGATCGAAGACGTCGAAGCGGTTGTAGTGGCCGGTGATGTCGTGCATTTGTCGTGGCTGGATGCAGCGTGACAGGTCGATGTCGGCATAGATAATTCCCTCGTCGTCTATCAGTGGCTCTCCGATGACCCGACCGTCCGGTCCGAGGATGCCAGAAAAAGCGCTGTTGCTACGTGACAGCGACTCGCGCGCCTGAGGATGTGACGCGCTTACTGCTTCGATAATTTCTTGCGAAATGGTCGAACACGAGACGATCGTGAAGACCTTGCCCTCGAAACTGTGGGCTGCGGCGCGTACTTTGATCGCGTCCGCCATGTCGTAGTCCGGCGGTGCGACCGGCAGTGCGATGTAGCTCGCGACATGGACCAGTTCTCCCTGCGCAAGCAGTGCGAAACGCGCCAGTGTATTTGTATTTTCTCCACAGGCGAGTGCGCCGAGTCGGCCAATGCTCGTTTCGTGCACTCTAAGAGCCGAAGCATCGCCGGGCGCCCATGTGAGCTTTTCGGCCCAGGTCGGCACCAGCTTGCGGTGCCGCCCGAGGATGCGCCCGTCATCAGCGATCGTCACCAGTGTGTTGTAGATTGTGCCGATACCGTAGGGACTGCGCTCGTTGACGCCGATCACGACGTTGACCTTGTGACGCGCGGCCGCCTGCGCGATTTTGGTAATTTCTGGCCCCGGAATCTCGATAGCCGAACGCGCCAGCTTCTCGAACCAGGGGCTGCCCTCTACCGGGTTCATCACCCAGCTCCAGTATGGATAGCCGGCGACGAAGACCTCGGGAAAGGCCACGAGCCCGGCCCCATTGCCGGCTGCCTCACCGATCAGGTCACAGACCTTGTCAACGGTGGCGTTGGTATCCAAGAAGACCGGTGCGGCCTGAACCGCGGCGGCTTTGAATTTCGGCAGGTCGAGCATAAGCCACTCCTCGCTTAAAAGATCGGTGGGATGGAAAGGTGACGAGGCAAAGCCTGGACCGCCACGATCAGATTTTCTGAGCGTCCGGATACCGCCGACACCTGCCTCCGGCGTGACGAGATCGACTGAGCGCAGCAGATGATGGCGAACATTCTGGTAGCGCCAAAATTCTGCGCCGAAGCCGTGACATCGGCAGGATTGGATGGCGCCTGCGCGAAGGCTGCCTTGAAGGGTTTCAGAACGTCTCTCCTTCGGCATCTCGGGCAATCGAGGCGCATAAGGCCTCGACCAGAGCGCCATCGGGCTCGCAAAGACTGAGCGCGATGTCGAAATGATTGTGCGACGGCATGTCGATCACCTGGGTCGCATGTCCGGCCCTTTGCCAGGCCGCTGCGTAGTCCAGCGTCTGGCGGATGAACTCCCCGGTTTCCCGCCCGCCAACGGAGGCGATCAGCCGTGCCCCGGTTCTTTCGGGGATCAGCCGGATAGGCGAGTTCTCGGCAATCGACGCCGCATCGAAATGCATCCAGCTGTTCACCTGCGTGTGCTGCAGAGGCTCCAACTCATGTAGCCCGCTCAGGGCCAGAACAGTGCCAAGCGTATCCTCCGGCAGGCCGAACGTTTCGAGCCAGCCGCCGGCAAGCAGCATGCCCGCGAGATGACCGCCAGCGGACGAGCCGCCAACATGTATCCGGTGCGCATCGAGACCATGTTTCGCCCCGTTCCGCTTCAGCCAAGCAACGGCGCTGCGCACCTGCCGCACCATTTCGTCTATGCCGGCTTCGGGCGCGAGAGTGTAGTTCATCACCGCGACCGAGATCCCGTGCGCGGTCAGGCCGCCGGCGGCAAAGGCGTTGTCCTCCTTGGAACCGCCGCGCCAGTAACCGCCGTGGATCCACAGAAAGACCGGGCTGCTACCGCCGGCCCTGTAAAGATCGAGCCTCTCGCCACTCCGCACGTCGTAGACGATGTCACGCGCGGCTGCGAGACTCTGTTTGACGCGCTCGCTTTCGGCCACATAGCGGGCATATTCCGCATCGAAAGAGGCAACGCTTTCACGCGCATTGTATTCGTGCTCCAGTGTGGCCCGGTCCATGCCCCGATGGAGTGGCGATGGGACATCCATACTCATACCCCCAGGTAGCGATGCGCGAGGTCTTCATTGGCGGAGAGCTCGTTCGGCGAGCCCTGCCAAACCACCCTGCCCTTTTCGACGATGTGATGCCGGTCGACGAGCGAGGCCATTTCCTTAAGGTTCTTGTCGACCACGAGGATCGACTGGCCGAGTTCCTTCAACTGGCGCAGGGTCGCCCAGATGTCGGAGCGGATCACCGGGGCGAGCCCTTCCGTCGCCTCATCGAGGATCAGCAGCGCGGGGTTGGTCAAAAGCGCCCGACCAACGGCCAGCATCTGCTGCTCACCGCCCGAAAGCGTGGCGGCGAACTGGCCGCGCCGTTCGCACAGGCGTGGAAACAGATCGTAGATCCGCTGCAGGGTCCAGCCGTCCGCACCGCCTAGCCGGGATGTCGCGACCAGGTTCTCCTCCACCGTGAGCGAGGGGAAGACGCGGCGCCCCTCCGGCACAAGCCCGATGCCGCGCCGGGCGATGGCATTGGGCTGCAGGGCGGTGATGCTTTCGCCTTCGAGGCGGACATCGCCGCCTCTGGCACGCACCATACCGAGGATGGTGTGGATGGTGGTGGTCTTGCCCATGCCGTTGCGGCCGATGAGCGATGTGACCGAGCCGCGCGGCACGTCGAACTCCATGCCGAACAGCACTTGGCTGACGCCATATCCTGCTTCGAGAGCCGTCACCTTCAACATGCTTCGTCTCCCAGATAGGCGCTGCGCACTTCCGGATTCCGACGCACTTCGTCCACAGTGCCGGTGAAAATCACGCGGCCGTAAACCAGGACGCTGATCCGGTCAGCGAGCGTGAACACGGCATCCATGTCGTGCTCGACCAGAAGCATGGGATACTCCCCCTTCAGCTCCCCGAGCAGGTCCACCATGCGGGCGGACTCCTCCGCGCCCATGCCCGCCATGGGCTCGTCCAGCACCAGAACATGCGGCTTGCGCGCCAGCGACACAGCGAGTTCCAGCTGCCGCCTTTCGCCATGGGCGAGATTGGCGACCTGACGGCTTTCACGCCCGGTCAGGCCGACCTTGCCGATCCAATGCATTGCCTCCTCGCGCAACGCGGCGTCGTTGCGGGGATTGGCGACCAGGTTGAACGATCCGCCTTCCATGCAGTCCAGCGACAAGATCACATGCTCGAGCACACTGAATTCAAAGCAAAGCTGCGTCGTCTGGAACGAACGCCCGAGCCCGAGCCGTGCACGCTTGAAGGCGCTGAGATCGGTGACGTCGCGCCCCTTGAAGCTGACACGGCCGGCGTCCGACCGCATCTCACCACAAATCTGCGCGATCAGCGTGGATTTGCCCGCCCCGTTCGGCCCAATCAGCGCATGGATTTCACCGCTGCGGACTTCCAGCGTCACGTCGTCGGTCACCTTCAGCGCACCGAACGCCTTGTGCAGTTGGTCAAGCGATAGAACGCTGACGTCGGCTGCGCTCACGCCGGCTTCAGTCATGGCGCCCTCCCTTAAGGTAGCGACCAAGCATGCCTTGCTGGCCGAACAGTGCGATCAGCACCAGCATAGGGCCCATGACGATCATCCAGTGCTCCGTCCAGATGGTCAGGATCTGCTCCAGACCAATGAACACAGCGGCACCGGCGATGGGACCGAGCAGCGTACCCAGTCCGCCCAGCGTGACGATCGCCAAGAATTCCCCGGACTTGGCCCAGGTGGCCATGTCGGGGGTGACGAACTCGGCATAATTGGCCCACAATATGCCGGCGAGCCCGGTGCCAACGGCCGAAATAACGAAGGCGGTCAGCCGGAAGGGAAGCGGGTTGACGCCGAGATTGACGGCGCGCCGCTCGCTCTGCCTGAGCGCCTGAAAAACCAGGCCGAAACGCGAGTTGACAATGAGGCGGCAGAAGAGCACCCACACCACCAGAAGGGTCAGCGCCAGGTAATAGAACGCCCACGGGTCGTCGAGCTGGATGCTAGGCATGGTGTTGCGCATGTCCATCATCAACCCGTCGTCACCGCCGTAATACTGAAGCGAGACGAGAACGAAGTAGACCATCTGCGCGAAGGCGAGTGTGATCATAATGAACTGCACGCCGCGCGTTTTGAGCGCCAGATAGCCGACCACCAGCCCGAGCAGGGCGCAGGCGAGAAGCGCCAGCGGCCACAGGAGGAGCGCCGAATTTGTGCCTTCCCAGCCGAAGATGGTGTCGCCCATATTCGTGTGGTGGAGGAGGACCGCCACCACATAGCCGCCAAGGCTGAAGAACATGGCGTGGCCGAAGCTCACCAGCGCGCCATAGCCAATGATCAGGTCGAGGCTCACCACGGCCAGCGCATAGATGACGATGCGGGTCAGGAGCGGCAGTCCGCCGGACCAGTCGGTCTGCGCTATGACGACCGGGGCGATGATGAGCAGGGCCAGCATGACAAGGCCGGTCAACGTGAAACGGTTGAACCTAGACATCGGCTCAGCTCCGGGCGGGAAAGAGGCCATAGGGCCTAACGAGAAGAACGAACGCCATCAGCACGTAGATGCTCGCCGAAACGAGGCCGGCAGCCAGTGTGTCGGCCACCGAGTAGGGCAGCAGCGCAGTGAGGATCTGCGGCACGTAGGCCCGGCCGAGACTGTCGACCATGCCGACCAGCATGGCCCCGACGAGCGCTCCGCGGATGGAGCCCACGCCGCCAATGACGATGACGACGAAGGTGGTGATGAGAATGCGCTCGCCCATGGCGATCTCGACAGCAAGCAGCGGTGCGGCCATGACGCCGGCAAGGCCGCACAACACCGCGCCGAGGCCAAACACGCTCATGTAGAGCCAACGCATATTGACGCCGAGAGCGTCCACCATCTGCCGGTCGTCTGCGCCGGCGCGCACTAGCATGCCGAAGCGCGTGTGATTGACGAGCAGCCAGAGGAACAGGGCCACGGCGAGGCCGACGACGATCAGCGCCAACCGCATGAGCGGATAGGCGAGGCCCGGAAAGAGGGTTACCGAACCACTGAGAAAATCCGGAATGTTCATGAAGATCGGCGCGCGGCCAACGATCAGCGTCACCGCCTCGTTGGTGAACAGGATCAGGCCGAGAGTCGCCAGCACCTGGTAGAGGTGGTCGCGATTGTAGAGCCATCGCACGACGGCGCTTTCCACGAGCAGGCCGTAGAGCCCCGCACCCGCCATGGCTGCCAGGAGGCCCATGAAAAATGAGCCGGTCAACGCGACGGTGAGCGCGCCGCAATAAGCGCCGATCATGTAGAACGTGCCGTGGGTGAGATTGATCACGCCCATGATGCCGAACACGAGAGTCAGGCCAGAGGCGAGCAGGAAGAGAAACGCCCCGTACTGAAGGCCGTTCAGCAACTGTTCGATGAAGAGGATCATCTCGCTCCGATGCTCCCGGTCTGGTGTCGAAGGGCAATTCGCTCCGATTGTTTCGAGGCGGAACGCAAACGCTTTGTCCAATTCACGCCCGACGCTCCCGGTCGCTCATCGGCGCAAGCCGAAGATCGCGTGATCTCCGGACCTGTCATGCTGCGTCCGTCAGTCCATCTTACAATCCTTCGCGTAGGCGTCCTGGTGGTTCTCGGCGATGCGCTCCACCACTGTCTGGACGATTTCGCCATCGGCATTCTTCTCGAAACGCGTCAGATAGTAGTTCTGGATCGGGTGCTGGTTCGGACCGAAGGTGAACGGATCGCGGATCGGCTTGAAATCGGCCTTGGCGAGCTCAGCGCGGAACGCATCGGCATCCTCTATGTCGCCGTCGACCGCATCGAGAGCCGCGGCGATAAGGTTGGCGGTGTCATAGGCCTGCTCGGCATACATGGTGGGCGTGCGGCCATAGGCTTCCTCGAAACGCTTGACGAAATCGCGCGACGCGTCGTTGTCGAACTCCGTTGTCCAGAGTGCCGAGGCGTAGACACCCTCAGCCGCATCCCCGGTCGCCTTGACCATCTGAGCGTCCAGCGAGAAGGCCGGGACCAGCATAGGCACGCTCTCCTTGAGGCCGGCATTGTCATATTGCTTGGCGAAGTTGATGCCTGCACCGCCGGGATGGAACTGGTAGATGGCATCGGGCGCGGCCGAACGGATGCGCGCCAGTTCAACGGAGAAGTCGGTCTGGTTGAGCTTGGTGTAGATCTCCTCCACCACCTCGCCCTCATAGGTGCGCTTGAAGCCGTTCAGCGCGTCGCGTCCTGCCTGATAGTTGGGCGCAAGGATTACGACTTTCTCGTAACCGAGTTTGTTGGCCGCCAAGCCCGCCGCCTCGTGGAAGGCGTCGTTCTGGTAGGAGGCGACAAAATAGTTCGGATTGCACTTGGCGCCGGCGAAGACGGACGGGCCAGGATTGACGCTGACATAGAAGCCGCCGGACTTCATGACCGTAGGCTGCACAGCCGCGAGCACATTGGAAAAGTTCACTCCGGTGAAGAGTTTGACGCCCGACTGCACCAGCCGGTCGGCCGACTGCTTGGCGTTGGCCGGCTTGAGGCCGTCATCCTCGACTTCGAGCACCACAGGGGTATTGCCCAGTCTACCGTCTTCACCGATGGCCAGCGTGAAGGCGTCACGAATGTCCTCGCCAATATAGCCGGCCGGCGTCGACAGGGTGGTGATGAAGCCGATGCGCAGCGCCTCCGCCGCCGCATGCGCTACCATGGTTGTTCCAAGCGCGGTGGCCAGAAGACCGACCCGCATTGCCTTGCCCTTAAGTTCCATCGCCAAATTCTCCTCCCTTGGATGCGCCCGCGAAGCCGGATCAGCCGCCCTTGCGCTGACGCGAGAAATCATTGCCAACAGCCACCACCGGGTGGCGGATCGTGCCGATACCCTCGACGCAGGCTTCCACCACATCGCCAGGCCAAAGCCATTCCTGCGGATCGCGGCCCGCACCGACGCCTTCCGGCGTGCCGGTGGCGATGATGTCGCCGGGATCGAGCGTGATGGCGGCCGAGATGTCGGAGATCAGTGTCGGGATCTTGAACAGCATGTGCTTAGTGTTCGATCCCTGCTTGCGCTCACCATTGACAGTGAGCCAGAGGTCCAGATTGTGCGGATCCCCGACCTCGTCAGCGGTGACGATGCAGGGGCCGAATGGCGCGAAGCTGTCCTGCCCCTTGGAGTAGATCCACTGGCCGGCGCGGCGATTGTCGCGCGCACTGATATCGATCATCACGCTGTAGCCGAACACGTAGGACAGAGCATCTTCTTCGCTGACCTTTGTGGCCTTGCGCCCGATGATGGCGGCGAGTTCCACTTCCCAGTCGAGTTGCTGCGTGATCGAGGCGTTGTGCTCGATGGCATCATCCGGCCCGATCACCGCCATGGGCGGCTTGCTGAAGATGACCGGCTCCTTGGGCAGATCCTTTGAGGTGTCGAGCGTGCGGCTCGATTCTTCCACATGCTCCACATAGTTGAGCCCGATGCCAAAAATGTTCTTGCGCGGCCGCGGGATGGGGGCCAGCAAGCGCACATTGGCGAGCGGCACGGTAGTACGCACCGGCCATGCTCCGCGCGCTTCGTCCAGAAGCCGCTCCAATGCCGCAAAACCGTCCGGGCCGAGATCGATCAGCTCCAGCATGGAGGCGGGAAAGTCCTTGCCAATGGCGATGCCGAGCGCTTCCACGTCGATAACGCTCTCACCCTCGATGACGCCAAGTCGCGCGGGCGCCTCGACCGAGGCCCTGTAGGTAACCAGTCGCATTCAGATGTGTCCTTGATCAGTCTTGTGGTTGGTGACCACCATTGTCGGCCAGCGCCTCTTCCCGGTAGAGACCGAGCGAGCGCATTACCGGAAGGTCGTTGAAACAGAAAAGGCAGGCATCGTCTGTCTCGGACAGGTTGGCGTGCTCATGCCAGGCCCAGGAGGGCACGCAGAAAATGTCGCGTTCCTGCCAGTCAAAGCGCTTGCCGCCGATGATCGAGTAACCCTTGCCCTTGGCCACCTGGTAGAGATAGCTGCCGGTGTGACGGTGTGCCTTCGTCTTCTCGCCCGGCCTCAACATTTGCATGCTGGCGCCAATGGTCTGCATGACGGGTCCGGAATTGACCGGGTTGATATACTCCATCAGGACGCCGTCATAGGGCGAACCCTCGGTCGCATCGGCGTAGCGCTTCAGCGCCTCGTAGGTGCGCCCCCACTCGTACTTGAAGAGCGGGGAGTAACCCTTGTCCCAGGCTCCGCCTCCCGGTGTCAGGCCCGGATTGCCCCAGGTCTTGGTCATATCGTCGACTGCGTAGCCGACCGCCTGCCGCAGATCCGGATGCACTTCGTAGAAATTGGCTTCGAGCGCATTGACCAGCGGAATATCGAGACCGTCCTGCCAGATGCAGGGCCTGCCGTTTTCCTCCACGCCGTGCTCGTGCCAGGTACCGTTCGGCGTCAGCACGAAGTCATTGGCATTGAGTGTCATCTTGTGGCCATCGACGACGGTGTAGGCGCCGGAGCCTTCCATTATGAAGCGGAGCGCCGAGGCCGAATGCCGGTGCGCGGACGCGACCTCGCCCGGATGCATCACCTGGAGCCCCGAATAAAGCCAGCCGACGGCTGCCGCTACATCTTGGCGACCCGGGTTGTTCAGGTAGATCACACGGCGGCCAGCCTTTTCAGGCGTGACGAGGTCGACAGAGCGCAGTACGTGGGTTCGGAGGTCCTGGTACCGCCATAGGACAGGAACCGAGGAGGACTTCGGTTGCCATGGCTCGATCTTGTTGGCGACGGTCCAGAGAGCGCCCGCATCGAGACGCTCCAGGTCGCTGTAGTACGCCAGGAGTTCAGGGGTGTCCTCGACATTCGCGCGCCCGGCAACATCCTCGCGGTAGTTCTCCCTTGCCTTTGTCATAAAACCCTCCTGCGTGTGGATGGATGTTATATGACATGCGATATTTTCGAAAGCAATACGTCTTTGCGATTACCGCCGATCTGATGTAAATCAATTCGAGGAAGCCATTAGGAGACACTCAAGGTGCGCACAGGAAATGTGGGTCAACCGAAGAGCGGCACAATCTCGGCCGCCCAGAACGGAGCAGAGACGCTCGCCGAGGTGGCCTATCGCCGACTACGGGAGGACATTGTGCACAACGTCTTCACGCCCGGACAGCCATTGCGCCTGGAACTGCTTAAGCAGCGCTACGGCCTGAGCTTCTCGCCGCTGAGGGAAGCGCTCAACCGCCTTCAGATGGAGCGTCTGGTAGTCACAGCGGCGCTACGCGGGTTTTCGGTTGCCCCCGTTTCTATCGAAGAGATGTGGGACGCCACGGAAACACGCATACTGATCGAGTGCGAGGCTCTCAAACGCTCGATCAGAAACGGCGACGACGACTGGGAAGCCGCGATCGTGTCCACATTTCACGCGCTCGACCTTCAGGTGCGCAGAATGGAACGACGCGCCGGAGAGTTGAGCAGCGACGACGTGGCGGCCCTCGAAAGCCGTCACAAGGAATTTCACCACGCGCTCATTGCCTATTGCGGCTCGCGCAGGCTGATCGACTTGGCGAACCAACTTTATACCGAAACTCAGCGCTATCGGCTTCCCACACTTACTGGAGAGAACCCGGCCACCAGCCGCGACATCCCCAGGGAGCATCGCGAGATCATGGACGCGACCCTCGCGCGACGCAGTGACGAAGCCGCCGAACTGCTGGCCGCCCACTATCGAAAGACGTCCGAACTGATCGAATCATCCATGTCAGGGGACGGCGCCGCGGTCGCATAAAGGGGCGGTTCGCAAGCTAGCTAGGTGCAGCGATCAGCGCGGAGCCTCAGGCCGAGGCGGCACTGGTAGCCAAGAAAATGGGACCGACGACCGTCATCGCCGCCTCGGATGCCTGGCCGCGAGCATTCACGGCCGGCGAATATGATCGGTGTGGCCCGAGAAGCTCATCGACGGTATCCCGGCGACAAGGTGAGAGCCGAAAAACCCATGCGGGCCGGACGAAGCGCCCGCCTACAATTCCTTCCTGCCGTAGTGCCGAGGCGCGGCACCGGTCCATTGCTTGAAAGCCCGCGAGAACGTCGCGGTGTCGGAATAACCGAGAACCTTTGCGGCAGCCGCCAGCGGCACTTCGGTGTCCTCGAGCATCGCCTCCGCTCTTGCCTGCCTCGTTTCCTGAAGCACGCGCCGGAACGATGTGCCCTCTTCCACCAACCGTCGGCGCAGGGAGCGCACGGACATCTTGAGGTCCGAGGCAACGACGTTGCAGTCGATCGAAGACTGTCCAAGACGCCGCGCAATGATTTCCGCCGTTCGCTTCGCCACGCTCTTGCGGATGACGGGATCGGGCGGCATCAGGTGGAGCAGGTGCGTTTCCAGAATGGTCTTCAGCCTGTCGTCCCCGGAACGATCGGATCGGGAGAATGGCCTGTCCAGGTCCTCGTTCAGGATGACGAGTCTGTTGGAGGGCTGGCTGCCCAGCACCGGCGCCCGGAAGAAATTGCGGAGGTGCTTCTCCCGGTTGGCCACGGAGTGCTCGAAATGAACCTCGACGGGCGACCACTTCGCAGTCGTGAGCTGCTTAACCAGCGTCATCAATCCAGCAATGGTGAATTCCGCATCCTGGCGGCGGGGCCAGATGGCGGGATCGTCTATCCGGTAGCTGTAGCTCGTCGCATCCGCCAACCGCTCCACGGAGAAGAGCGTCTGTGTTTGCCAGCGGCTCTGGAAGCGGGAGAAGGTAGCCAGCGCGTCGCGCAAATCTCCCGATGAGGTCAGAAGCGCGTGAAATGGTCCCAAGTCCGCCAAGCCGAATTTTACGCCCATCTCCAACCCAAGGAAGGGGCGCGCAAACTTCATCGCAGCGCTCTCAACCAGCGACACATACCGATGCAACGGAAGCCGTTCGTACGGATTGCTCACCTGCGATCCGAGAACACCATGCTCGTGCAACAACCCATCGAGCTCCACTTCCCTGCCGGGCAAGGCATTGAAGAGGGCTGCCAGGAAGAGAGAACGAATTGTCGCGCTTCCACCCTTCGTCGAGCTCGTGCGATGTGGATAATCGGCATCGACCACAAGAACGTTCCCACGCATTTGCAATAATTTTCTTTAGCAAGTTTGTAGTTTTTTGTAAAATCCATCAGTTTGCAACAGCCATTCGCTTTGCTTTCACAGCGGACCCGAGACATTTGCGAGGCTGCTCCGCCCTGCCACGTCTGGCACAGCCGAAACGGGCCTACGCAGGCAGCTGGCGCTCTGGCTTGAACGAAAAGCCCTCGCATTGGCCGATTTTGCAAAGGCTTCATCCATCTCTGCAATTTACCTACATCGTCTGCACCGGCACCCTTCGTTCCATCGTTGCGAAAGATGCCAATTGAAATGATCTCCCAGAAAATCGACTTCATCTACCTCTCCGAACCCGACATGATCCGCGCCGGCGTCACCGACATGGCGGCCTGCGTCGACACGATGGAGGAGATGTTCCGGCTTTTGTATCACGGCGATTATCGCATGGCGGGCGCAAACAATAATTCGCACGGCGCGATTGTTCTGTTTCCCGAGAACTCGCCCTTTCCCGACATGCCCAAACCGACGGCCGACCGTCGCTTCATGGCCATGCCGGCCTATCTGGGCGGGCGTTTCCGCACCGCGGGTATGAAGTGGTACGGCTCCAACATCGAGAACCGCACCAAGGGACTGCCGCGCTCCATCCTCACGTTCGTGCTCAACGACGCTGACAGCGGCGCGCCGCTCGCCTTCATGTCGGCCAACCTGCTCTCCGCCTACAGGACGGGTGCGGTGCCGGGGGTGGGCGCGCGCCATCTGGCGCGTCGCGATTCCAGAGTGGTAGGTATCCTGGGGCCGGGCGTTATGGGGAAGACCTCGCTTTCGGCCTTCATGGCGGTCTGCCCCAAGATCGATACAGTCAAGGTCAAGGGACGTGGCCGAGAAAACCTCGACACTTTCCTCGCCTGGCTGGGGGAGACCTATCCGCAGATCACCAGCGTCGAAGTGGTGGAAAGCGTCGAGGCGGTCGTCCGGGACTGCGACATCGTCACCTTCTGCGGTTCCGGCGCGACCGGCGACCCATCTACCTATCCGACGGTGAAGCGCGAATGGGTGCGGCCCGGGACGTTCCTCTCCATGCCCGCGCTGTGCAACATCGATGAGGGTATGGAAGCCCCTGAAATACGCAAGGTCCTCGACAATACTGGCCTCTACGATGCCTGGTATGAGGAGAATCCGAAGCCAGCCCACAGATGGGTTCCCGCTGTCGGCGTACGCTTCCTCGACCTGACCGCCGAGGGAAGGGTCTCTCGTGACCAGTTGGAGGATCTCGGCAAGATCGTGGCAGGCGACGCTCCCGGCCGCCGCGACGATGATGAGATCGTTATCCTGTCCGTAGGCGGCATGCCGGTCGAGGACGTCGCCTGGGGCACCGTGGTCTACCGAAACGCGCTGGAACAGGGCATCGGCACCAAGCTCAATCTCTGGGACGAGCCTGCACTACGCTGACGCGCTGCAAGCCCATCGCGGCACGGCCACCCAAATCTGTCTCTCCCCTTCCGAAAGGATTCCGCAGCGTGACCAACGTCATCAAACTCAAGACTGGCTCGAAGCACGAGGAGCACGGCAGCTATTCAAGGCTTGTCTCGGTCGTCCGGGAAATGGCGATCGCTCTCTAAAGCAGTTCACCGATCGCCACAGCGGCGAGCAGTTCCCCTCGGTGGTGAACCACTCCACAGCCCAAGGATAAGAGCCCGTGGCTCCCGTTATCCAACCCGTCCAGACCTCTCCCGACCTTCCCCCATCGACGACCGTCGTCGTGATCGGAGGAGGCATTGTCGGACTGACCGCCGCGCTCTCGCTTGCCGAGCGCGGGATGCCCGTGACGGTGCTGGAAAAGGGCCGCATCGCGGGGGAACAGTCCTCCCGAAACCTTGGCTGGATCCGGAAAATGGGGCGCGGAAAAGCCGATGTGCCCCTGTCTCTCGCGTCAGACCGGCTATGGCGCGCGATGCCAGAACGCGTCGGCGCCGATGTCGGCTATCGCCAAGCGGGCATCATGTACGTCGCGCGGTCGGAAGCCGAGATGGCAGCTCACCGCGACTGGCTGAAATCGGTCCAGGATCTGTCCCTGGATTCGCGCCTGCTCAGCCCGGCGGAGATAGACCGGCTGGTTCCCGGCGGTACAGGCGATTGGGCCGGCGGAATCCACACGCCATCCGACGGCCGGGCGGAGCCCACCCTCGCCTCCAGCGCAATCGCCCGCGCCGCCATTGCAAACGGTGCGGTGATCGTCGAGGGCTGCGCCGTGCGAACCCTGTCAATGGCCGCTGGCCGGGTCTGCGGCGTCGTCACCGAGCGCGGCGAAATCCGCTGCGAGCGGGTTCTGCTGGCTGGTGGTGTATGGTCGCGGCGTTTTCTCGGCAATCTCGGGGTATCGCTGCCCGCCCTGCCGCTGGTCGCCTCGGTACTGCGAACGGCCCCTGTGGACGGTCCCACGGAGATCGCCGTCGGCGCACCGGATTTTTCGTTCCGCAAGCGCCATGACGGCGGATACACGATCACCCAGCGCGGCGCCCTGTTTGCCCCTCTGATGCTGGACCACCTGCTGATCGGCCACCGCTATCTCTCGACGCTGCGCACGCAATGGAAGAACCTGCGGATTTCATTGAGCCGCGATTTCCTGAAAGACCTCGCTCTTGCCCGCCGCTGGAGCGGAAACAAGCGGTCGCCTTTCGAGAAGGTTCGCACCATGGACCCGCCCGTCGATGATGGGCTCAATGCGGAGGCTCTCTCCAATCTTGCGAGCGCCTGGCCCGTCTTCAGGGATGTCATCGTCAGCGAGACCTGGGCCGGCATGATCGACGTCACCCCGGACTCGCTGCCTGTGATCTCCCCGGTCGCCACGATTCCGGGCCTCACGCTTGCCTGCGGATTTTCCGGGCA
>NZ_JANKOF010000051.1 GCF_024655565.1 Nitratireductor sp. ZSWI3
AGATGAGGCGCAAAACTGCCCTTCAGATCTCAATTGTGGGCGTTGCAGTTGCGGACGTCGAGCGCCCCCTCGACATAGTCGATCTTCGGTCGGCGAAACCCCATCGCGGCCCAGGCGCCGAGCAGCCGGACGAAGAACCCGGCCGAATGCGCCTTGAGATTGGGCACGTCATCCGGCAGCGCCGACGGATCGTCAAGATCGCCGGTCATCGTTCGCAGTTGCAGCGGCGGAAGGCTCCCTTCCGGCCAGAGAGGGCCGTAGAGGTCGACCCAGTGGCCGTCGGTGAAATCGAGAAACATCGGCGTATTGCAGCAGACCGCGACCACCCGACGGGTCTTGGTCTTCTCCGTCAGGCGGAATTCCCGCAGGTTGGCGGCCCCCCTGACGCACCGGACGCGGTCCTTGCGGTACATCTCCATCCGCGTGCCGCCCGTCGCCTCCCGCAGACGCGGCGCGCCCGGCAGGGCCTCCAGCACACCCGCGGCGGTCCGGCACGATGTGCACAGGCACTCGGTGCTCATGATCGGATGGCTCTCGACCTCCATCTCGACCTCGCCGCAGCGGCATTGCAGTTGTGTTGGCTTGCTCATGCTTCAACCTTTTCCGATATATCGAACAGACGACGGATGTACCGATCCAGATGATCGAGACTTTCGCGGGCAAGACCGGGGTCGTTGCCGGCCTTGGCCAATACGAAACCTCCCTGGATGACAGCCTGCGTATGGCGGGCAAGGCTTTCCGGCGTCCAGTCGCCTCGAATGCCACGAGCCCGCATGGCCGCCTCGAGATCCGCCTCCAGCGTGGCGGCATGTCCGAATATGCTTTTGCCGCAGGCCTTCCGAATATCGGGCGAGGTGGCATACACCTCCTGCGCCATGGTTCCGACCAGACAGGTGAACTCGGCGAGTTCGCCGACGATGATCGCCTTGCGGAAGGCCACATAGGCCAGCACACGGTCCAATGGATCGTCGGGCAGGTGGTAGGGCGCCGCCTCGAAAAACGCCGAGGTCGTATCAGCCCAGAATTCGGCCGCTGCGACGCCGAGGGCTTCCTTCGAGCCGAAATGATGGAAGAACGCTCCCTTCGTCACCTCGGCCTGCCTGCACAGGTCATCGACGGTGGTGGCGGCAAATCCCTTTGCACGGATGATATCCCGGGCCGCCTCAAGAAGGCGGGTGCGGGCATCGCCGCGTTCCGGGGAGAGTTTGGATGGCCTTGGCATGGAGATTCATACCATACGGTTGGTATGAATTCAACGCCGTTCTTCCCTGTAAAACGACCTTTGGTCAGGAGGGCGGCGAGCCGACAAGATGGGCTCGGAGCCGAACGTTCGTGACTGGGCCGGATCTTTCAACTCTGCTCCCGCTTCCTTGGATTTCCGGCCCGACACAGGTTTGCTATTCGGCCGCCAGCTTCTTCATCTCGCTCTCGCGCAGATGCAGCCCGAAACCGGCTGCGCCAGGCGCGCCGAGGCCCGCACGCAGTTCCATGGCCGGAATGTGATAGTCGCCGCCGTTCTGACGCCGGTAGGGAATGGGCTCTATCGTTTCCACCGTCCGCATCCGTTCGCGCAGACGCTGCGCAGCGGCCTCGAACAGCGGCTCGTTGAACCGATCCGTGCTGTAGGTGACGAAGGGCGGCAGCACGTCATAGCCGGGGTAGTAGAGAATGCCGTGATTGATCGGGAACAACAGGTCGTCGATCGGGCCGTTCACCCCGCGAGGGCCGTAGTGCTCTTCCCAGCCGCCGGCCGCCACGATCAGCATGGCGCGCTTGCCGGCAAGGGTCCCCTCGCCATAGCGGTCGCCCCAGCGTTTGTCGCTGTGCTCGCCGACACCATAGGCGAAGCCGTAGGCAAACACCCGATCGACCCAACCTTTCAGGATGGCCGGCATGGTGAACCACCAGAGCGGGAACTGGAGGATCAGCATGTCTGCCCAGAGAAGCTTTTCGATTTCGGTTTTCACATCGTCCGTCAGCGTGCCGGTCGCGAAGGCATTCTTCGAGGCCGCGACGGGCAGCAGCCGCTCATCGGCGGAGAGCCCGGGAAAGTCGGCACGATCGACCTCGGACTTCCAGCCCATGGCATAGAGGTCGGATACCCGGACCTCATGGCCGGTTGCTTCGAGTTCGCTGATCGCGACATCGCGCAGCGAGGCGGAGAGGGATTTTGGTTCGGGGTGGGCGAAGACAAGGAGAACTTTCATGACAGACCATCCGGTTGAGATTGACACCGGCCGGCAAGATAGCCCTGCCTCGAATATTCCGGTATATATAGGCAATGCATATCATATTGCCGAATAATGGATAGATCGGACATCACGCTCGAACGGATGCGCACCTTCGTCCGTGTCGCGGAGCGCCGCAGCCTGTCGGCCGTGGCGCGGGAACTGGGGGTTGGCCAGTCGACCGTCACGCGGCATGTGCGCGAGCTCGAGGAGGCCGTGGGTGCGCCGCTGCTCAACCGGACGACCCGCCGAGTCGCGATGACCGAGGAAGGCAGCCGCTACCACGCCCAGTGCGTCCAGATTCTCCTTCTGGTCGAACAGGCGTCCGAGGAAATCCGCGACCTGCGCGGCGCGCCGTCCGGCGCCGTTCACGTGTCCTGCACGGCCGCGCTTGGTGTGCTGCACATCACACGGCTGGTCTTCGCGTTTCAAGAGCGCTATCCCGATATCCGCATCGACCTCGGTCTGACCGACGAACGGATCGACCTCGTGAAGGAGGGCGTCGATATCGCGCTTCGGCTGGGGCCGCTCACCGACAGTTCGATGAAGCTGCATCATCTGGGCGAAAGCACGCGGCTGCTGGTGGCGGCGCCAGCCTATCTGGATGCATATGGCCGCCCCGACAGACCAGAGGACCTGGCCGCGCACAACATCATTCGCATGTCGAACGTGGCGGGCAGCGAAACGCTGGTGCTCGCGGGATTGGACGGCAAGAGGCACTCTGTTGCCGTGAAGGGCGACCTTCGGGTCGACCACGGCTTGGCTGCGCGGGAAGCGTTCCGAGTCGGGCGCGGGATCGGTCCGGCCCATCGCTGGCTGGTCGATGATCTCCTGGCGAGCGGCGAGCTGGAGGCGTTGCTGCCCGACTATGCGCTCGCCGCAACCCCGCTCAGCATGCTCATCGTGCCGGAGCGCGCCAAGATCGCACGCGTCCGCCTGTTGATCGACTATCTGGTGGCGGAGGCGGCACACCTGCCAGGACTCGGCTGAACGCCCGCAAATCCATGCCCTTTGCCCGCCCGGATCGATCGGGGTTTTCGCGGCAACTGCCTCTATTCAGGAAGCGGAATTCGATAGATCGTTCCATCGCCCCACGCGGCGGAGAGCAAGGACGCTCCGTCAGGAGCGACCACCAAGCCGACCGGGCTTCGCAGCCCGTCCGCGACGGCACGGGATTGCCCGTCCGGCAGGATTTCCCGCACGGTCGTTCCGCCGTAATCCACCACGAACACGCGGCCGTCTTTCGTCATTGCTACGCCGGGGCCGGGTGTGCCGAAGGCCTCGCCGGCCTCGATGCGCGCGCCGTCCGGGCGCAGGATCGTGACTCCGCCGCCGATATTGGACACGACATAGCCATTGTCTGGCGTCTGGACCGCCCCGACCGGCGTTTGCAGGCCGTTGATGACGGGTTCCAGATCGCCAGTCCCGGTCACGGCAAGAATCTGGTTGGTGCGGCGGTTGGCGATCAGCAGCCGGCCTGACCTGTCGAAGCTCAACCCGGCCGGTGTCGCAAGGCCGGTCACGTGCACGCTGCGCTCGCCGGCCGGCGTGAAGCGATAGATTTCGTCGCGGGAGTAAGAGGCGACGTAGACCGCGCCATCCGGGCCGACCGCCAGCCCGGAGGGGCCGGATAGCCCGTCTGCGAAAGTGGTTCTGTTGCCGGCAGGATCGATACGCGAGACGCGGCCCGCGCTCCATTCGGCTACAAACAGGTTCCCCGCCGCGTCGAAGGCCATGCCAACCGGCGAGCTGAAGCCGCTCCATAGCTTTTCGGGCGTGGCGGGGTTTGCGTATGCGGTGGTCGGAGCTGCAATCGGCGGGCCTGAAATCGCGACGAGTGCGAGAGCGCCGGCGCCAGCCAAGGTGCGAACAAAGTCCATCATGCCACTTCCTCCTGCTGGACGGGAAGCCGGGCGGCGAACACTTCCTTGGCCGCGAACAGCCCGTTGAGCGCCGCAGGAAAGCCGGCATAGACGGCCATCTGCATGATGATCTCGGTGATCTCGTCCCTGGTCAGCCCGACGTTCAGCCCCGCCTCAATATGGACTTTCAGTTGCGGCGTTGCCGTTCCCATTGCGGTCAGTGCGGCGATGGTGGCGACTTCGCGGGCGCGCAGATCAAGGCCGGGACGGCTGTAAATGTCGCCAAACGGAAATTCAAACACATAGTTTGCAAAGTCGGGAGCAATGTCGGCCAGAGCCGCAATGACGTTGTTGCCGGCCTCTCCGTCGATTTCAGCGAGTGCCCGCTTGCCGCGCTCCAGCCGGTTTTCGTCGAGGTTCGGGGATTGATGCGTCATAGTCTTTCATCCTCTCATCCATGCCGGCATATCCGGCAATCTTGGTGTCAAGGACGAGAAGGCAGGCCTGCAGTTTGGCCACATGCGCACGCACACGCTCACGGTGTTGTTCGAGCAACGCACTGCGCTCCGCTTCCGTGCCGACGCCGCGCTCCCGCAAGGTTGCGTAGCGCAACATCTCCCGGATGGGCATCCCGGTCGTCTTGAGACGGCCGAGAAACTCTATCCAGATCAGGATCGATGCGTCGTAGTCACGTTGGCCCGATTGGTCCCTGTCGGCATGGGGAAGCAGCCCGATCCGCTCATAATAACGGATGGTATGGGCAGACAGTCCCGAACGCTTCGCCAGTTCGCCAATCTTCATGAACGCCCTTCTTTCGTCACGACGCATCCAAGGCTAGGGGTTAGAGCGCGCTCTAAGTCAAGGGGTGATTTGTCGCTTTATGGTGTCGCGGAAATCAGACACGGCTGCACCGACCTTCTGGAGACGAGAGGCAAGCGGGCGCTGCCGATCCGTGTGCATCGGCGCCGGCCAAGGGTTCACGGTCGCACTCGGAGCTGATAGTCGTCACCTGGAAGCGCCCCTACGAGAAACGAGATGACCATCAACACCTGCTGCGGAACGCCCCGTGACGGCACTGGTCACGCTGCCCAATGACCGTGCTCCTCGTCAATCCCAACACCAATGGTTCGACAACCGCAGCAATGGTCGAGATCGCGCTTTCCGCAGGAACCGGCTTGGACTTCGCCGGCCGCACCGCGCCCTTCGGCGCGCCCATGATTACCGAACCGGAAGCTCTCGCCGTGGGCGCCAGGGCTGTGTCGGCTCTGCTGGAGGACGCGTGCGCGCGGCGGGAACCTTGGGAAGGCGTCATCATCGCGGCCTTCGGGGATCCCGGGCTCGACGAGGCGCGGCAACGCCTCCCCGTGCCGGTCTGCGGGATCGGCGAGGCCAGCTTCCACGAGGCGGCCGCCGGCGGCCGGCGTTTCGCCGTGGCCACCACGACACCCGCATTGGAAGATGCGATCGCTGCCCGGGTGGCCCGGGCGGGCCTTGCGGCGCAGTTCGCCGGCACGGTCTTCACCGATGCGGATCCCGTTCGGGCCGTCGCCGTGGAGGCGCGCCTGATCGCGCTCCTGAGGGCGGCGGTTGAGCGCGCTGCGCGATCAGGCGCCGACGCCGTCATCATCGGTGGCGGACCGCTGGCCAGGGCGGCGGTTCAGTTGCGCGGCGTCTGCGCCATCCCCATCATCGAGCCGGTTCCTGCCGCGGCGAGGCGCATCAGGTCCATGATTGATGAGCATGCATCAGGCGCGCCGCTGCCGCGATGAGCGAACGGTCCGACCCGCGTGGGCCGATCAGCGAGACGCCGAAGGGTGCCCCGTCGCCGACCCGGCCGGCGGGCAGAACGAGTTGTGGCAGGCCGGCCAGGCCGGCAACGCACAGGAGCTTCATGGCTTCGTGCCGGTAGCCGTCGAAGACGGCATCGGGCGCATCCAGGCGGAACGGTGCGTCGTGAACGACCGGCGCGAGCAGGATGCCGTCGGTGGCGAGGAGCGCGTCCAGGTCCTGCCGCAGCCTTTGACGGAGTTCGTTGGCGGTGACTTCTTTTTCCGCCGTCATGGCACGCGCATAGGCGTAGCGTTGGTCGAGCCCGCGCGCCAGCGGGATGCGGGCTGCCGTCATCCAGGGCACGACCGAGCGGTTGCAATCCGCCGACTGGATGTCGCGGAATGCCTCGTAGAGCGCATCGGCGTCGCCGTCGGGGTAGACGGGAGCCGAATCGGTGGCCAGATGGGCAAAGGGGGCGTCGAAAGCGGCTCTCTGTTCGGGCGCCAGTCTGTCGGCCATGTCCACGGCCACCAGAAGGCGCGGTTCCTCCGGCAGGACGATGGTATCGTCTCCGAGCATCACCCCGCCCACCGCTTCCATCGTGGCCGCATCGCGGGCGAAGAAGCCGCATGTGTCGAGGCTGGCGGCAAGCTCCATGCAGCCTTCGAGGGGGATGCGGCCGTGAGTCGGCCGCAGGCCCCAGATGCCGCAGAAGCTGGCCGGCGCACGCACCGACCCGCCCGTATCCGTGCCGATGCCGATATCGGCGAGGCCGGCGGCAACGGCAACGGCGGAGCCGGAAGACGAGCCGCCCGGAATGCGATCCGGCGCGGCGGGGTTCACCGGCGTGCCGAAATGCGGGTTCACGCCGTAGAGCGACCAGGCCAGTTCGTCCGTGTGTGTCTTGCCGACGAAGCGGGCGCCGGCGTCGAACACGCGCTGGATGGCGGGAGCCGTCGCGGCTTTCACATCGCTTTCTGCGAGCTTCAGCGGACAGCCGCAGCCAGTGCGATAACCTGCGACATCGAAGATGTCCTTGACCGCCACGCGCAGCCCGGCAAGCGGGCCGGCAGAGGCGGAAGGAACATCGACCGACGGATATGGCACGAAGGCGTGGAAGGGGTCTTCTTGCAGCAACATCGCAGGGCCTATTGCGCAGGCTCATGCAACGGCGCCGGACGGGCCGTTGCGAAAGGGCGTTCTCCGAGGACGCAGGCGACGCGTCGCCGAGGCCCCGGCCGGAACACCGGCGGCAGCGCCTCAAGGCACGCCGGTTTCACATGCGGGCAGCGTGGCGCGAAGGAGCAGTGATCCGGCACCGTTGCCAACGGCGGCGGACTGCCGGGGATGGCCTCCAGGCGCGACCCGCGTTCGGCGTCGTGCAGATTGGCGGCCAGGAGGCCGCGCGTATAGGGGTGGCGCGGATCACGGATGATCTCGGCGGCGGAACCTTCCTCGACGATGCTGCCCGCATACATCACCGCGATGCGGTCGGAGATCTCCACCGCGACGCCGATGTCGTGGGTGACGAATATGATGCTCATGCCGTACTCCTTCTGCAATTCGCGCAGCAGCAGCAGGACCTGGATCTGGACCGTCGCATCGAGCGCCGTGGTGGGCTCGTCGGCGAGCAGCAGCCTGGGCTGACAGGCAAGCGCCAGCGCGATCATCGCGCGCTGACGCATGCCGCCCGACATCTCGTGCGGATAGTTCCGCAGGCGCTGCTCCGCCGACGGAATGCGCACCCGCTTGAGCATGTCGAGTGCCACATCCATTGCCTGCGCGCGGCTTGCGCCGGTGTGGCAGCGCACCGCCTCTGCGATCTGGTCGCCGATCGTGTAGACAGGATCGAGAGCCAGCGCCGGTTCCTGGAATATCATGGAGACAGTCTTGCCACGATAGTCGGCAAGCGCCCGGCCCTTCAGTCCCGTCACGTCGATGCCGTCGACCTTCATCGATCCGCTGATTGACGTCCTCTTCTCGGGGAGCAGCCGCAACAGGGCCTTCAGCGTCACGCTTTTTCCGGAGCCGGACTCTCCCAGGATCGTCAGCACCTCGCCCGCCCGCAGGCTGAGTTCGAGATCGTTGACCGCGTGCACGACACGCGCGCCTGAGAAGCGGACGTTCAGCCCTGAAATTTCCACCAGGTTCTCACCCATCCGCCATCTCCTGACCCCGGGCGCCGGCCATCGTGTGGCCCGACTGCGGGTCCAGCATATGGCATGCGGCCATGTGGGCGGCCTCGCCGCCGACCGGCCTCGCGGCCGGCTTCATCGTCGCGCAGACCTCCTCGGCAAACCGGCAGCGCGTGTGAAACCGGCAGCCGGTGGGCGGGTTGATGGGGTTCGGAGGATCGCCGGTCAGCGGCGGCACCTCCGTGCGGTTGTCGGGGTCCATGGAGGGCATGGCGGCGAAGAGGGCGGCGGTGTAGGGGTGGGCGCGCTTCTTCCAGAGACTTTCCACCGGACCGATCTCAACCACCTCGCCGAGATACATGACCATGATCCGGTCGGAGATGAACCGAACCACGTTCAGGTCGTGCGAGATGAAGACGTAGGTCAGGCCGAACTCGGCCTTGAGGTCGGCCAGGAGATTGAGAACCTGCGCCTCCACCGACTTGTCGAGTGCCGAGACCGCCTCGTCCAGGATGATCAGCCGCGGCCGCATGGCGAGTGCGCGGGCGATGTTCACGCGCTGGCGCTGGCCTCCCGAGAGTTCGTGCGGATAGCGAGCCGCGAAACGTTCCGGCGCGAGGCCGACGCGGGCCAGGAGATCGCGCGCGGCCGCATGGGCCTGTTGGGGCGCCACGCCGCGCATCTTCGGGCCGAAGGCGATCGTGTCCTCGATGGTCATTCGCGGGTTGAGGGAGGCATAGCTGTCCTGGAACACCATCTGCACGCCGGCCCAGAGTTCCTTGTGCGTAAGGGTGGCACCAAGCTTGTCGCCGTCGAAGATCAGGTCGCCGGAATCGATGTCGGTCAGTCCGACGAGCAGCCGCGCCGTCGTCGACTTGCCGCAGCCGGACTCGCCGACGATGCCGAGCGTCTCGCCCTTACGGACGGTGAAGGAGACATCGTCCACGGCCTGGACGGCTCCCTTCCTCCGTCCGATCAGCCCCTTGCGAATGGGGAAATAGCGCTTCAGAGATCTGGCGATCACGAGCGGCTGTGCCGGACCGCCACGATCGGGCGATGCATTCAGGTCGGTTCCTTGCTGATCGGTCATGCGGCTAATCCTTCACGTTCATCGCGCTTCTGAGGCCATCGCTCAGGAGGTTGAGGCACAGCGAGGTAAGAAAAATCATGACGCCGGGCAGGGCGGCGATCAGCGGATCGATGTAGATCGCCGTGCGGAGCGTGTTGAGCATCAGGCCCCATTCCGGCTCGGGCGGGCGCACGCCAAGACCGAGGAAGGAAAGGCCGGCGGCCAGGATCATGGAGACGCTGGTCAGGCTGGTGGCATAGACGAAGATGGGGCTGAGCACGTTGCCGAGCACGTGCACCCGCACGACCGTCAGGGGGCCTGCTCCGGAAATGCGCGCGGCATCGACATATTCAAGGGAGCGCACCGAGGCCGTGACACTCTCCGCCACGCGGGTGATCGGCGGGATGAAGACGATGGTCAGCGAGACGAGGCTGTTGACGATGCCGGCGCCGAGGGCGCCGGAAATGGCAATCGCCAGCAGGATCGACGGGAAGGCGAAGAAAACGTCCACCACCCGCATGATGACCGTATTGAAGATGCCGCCGGCATAGCCGGCGAAGACGCCCAGCGCCGTTCCGATGACCAAGGCGAAAAGGACGGGCAGAAGCCCCAGCATCAGGGTCAGCCGCCCACCATAGACAAGCCGGCTCAGCATGTCGCGCCCCAGTTCGTCGGTGCCCAGAACATGGCCGGGCGTTCCCACCGGCTTCAGCCGCTGGATCATGCTTCCGGTGACCGGGTCCTGCAGGCCGATCCAGGGCGCGAAGATGACCGCAGCCAGAAGAAGGAGGATGAGGGTCCCGCAGGCCATCGCCACCGGGTCGCGGCGCAGTCGCTGGAAGACCTCGCGCCAATATCCCCTGGAACTGTCGGAGATCTCTTCCCGCGCGATGTTGATAGTCGTTTTGGCCGTCACGCTCATGCCTTCAGGTTCTCTTGATGCGCGGGTCGACCAGCGGCTGGACCAGATCGACGAGGAGGTTGACGAATACGAAGAACAACGCCAGCACCAGGATCGTGCCTTGAAGGAGCGGCAGATCGCGCTGGAAGATGGCGTTGGACAGGAGGAAGCCTGTGCCGGGCCAGTTGAAGACGGTCTCTATCAGGATGGAGCCGCCGAGCAGGTAGCCGAGCTGAAGGCCGACCACCGAAAGCGTGGTCGGCGCGACATTGCGCATCACATGGCGCAATATGCCCGCCCTGCCCATGCCCTTGGCCGCCAGCGCCGTGACGAAATCCTGTGACAGGACGTCGCCGACCAGCGCGCGCACCGTGCGCGCGACTATGCCCATGGGTACAACGGAGAGTGTCACGGCGGGCAGGACGATGAAGCGCAGATGCTCGACGTCCCATCTCCAGGCACTGGAGCCGCCGGGGCCAGCCCCGGTGGACGGCAGCCAGCCGAGCATGACGGAGAAGATCACCACCAAGACGATGCCCAGCCAGTAATTGGGAACTGAAACGCCGGTGATCGACAGCGCGGTCACGGCGCGGTCTATCGGCGTGTCCTTGAAATAGCCAGCGATGAAGCCGAAGAGAATGCCCAGCGAGAAGCCGATCAGCGACGCGGCAAAGGCCAGGATCAGCGTGTTGCCGACCGCGCGCATGACTTCGCCCGCCACCGGGCGCCCGGTGGCGATGGAGTTGCCGAGATCGCCCGCAAGGGCGTTTCCCAGCCAGACAAGGAATTGCACCGGCAGCGGCTTGTCGAAACCGTATGCCGCGCGCATGGCGGCCTGCTGCTCGGCCGTTGCGTCGATCGGCATGACCGCCGTCAGCGGATCGCCCGGCGCAATGTGCACGAGCAGAAAACAGAACACGCTGACGCCCAGCGCGACGGGGACGACATAGACAAGCCGCTGGATGAAATAGGTAAGCATGACCGGCTTTCCTGAACGGGTGGCTGCATGCCCGCACGGTCGCCCGTGCGCCCATGCGGAACGGAATGCCGGACTCCGCGACGACGGCGAAGTCCGGCCCGACGCTGACTATTCCTCGATGGTGATCGGGGCAAAGTCCTGGAACCAGTTCTGCGCCTGCACGAAACCCTTGACCTTCGGGCTCAAGGCCCGCGGCGCCACATCATGGGTGACCATGAGGAAGAGGGCTTCGTTCACGTATTTCTCGTGCGTGCGGCGCATGACCTCGTCCTGTGCCTCCGGATCGAAGGTGTTGCGGATTTCCTTGAACAGGGCATCCATCTCGGGATCGCAATAGTGGCCCCAATTGGTGCCGTTCGGTGCGATCAGGTCGCAAGACAGGTGGCGGATCAGGCCGGTGAAGGGATCCTGAATAAAGTAGGAGAAGTTGATCGACTGGGTGCCGAGCGCGTTCTCGCTTTCAGCGCCGGCCCGCCAGATGTTGATCATGGTGTTCCATTCGACCACCTCGAACTCGACATCGATGCCGACCTCGGCGAGATTTTGCTGGATGAACTCGTTCATCGGCAGCGGCAGCATCTGGCCCGAGCCCGAGGGTGAAATCAGAGCCTTTACCTTCAGCCGGTTGTCGGGGCCGTGGCCGGCCTCGGTGAGCAGCCTCTTGGCCTCCTCCGGGTCGTAGCGAACGTCGAATTCAGGCTTGCCGAACCATTGCGACGACGGCGGCAGGAAGCCTTTTGCCGGCACCATGAGGCCACCCAGAAGCTGCTTCATGCTTTCCCGGTCGATTGCCAGATTGGCGGCCTTGCGGACGTTGAGGTCGTTCCATGGCGAGCCCTCGAGACGCGACAGGTGCCAGGTCCAGTTGTGCGGCAGTGTGTTGGAAACGATCTGGAAGCCATTGCCTTCCAGCGCGGGAACGAGGTCCGGTGCGGGCGCCTCGATCCAGTCGACCTGGCCGGACATGAGGGCTGCCGAGCGGGCATTCGGTTCAGGGAGCGGCAAAAGCACCAGGCGGTCGAGCTTGGGCACGCGCGTCCCGTCCCAGTAGTCCGGGTTGGGGACGAGCTCGGCGCGCTCGCGCGGTACGAAGGAATCAAGCTTCCATGGGCCTGTGCCGGACGGGCTGGAGGCGACCTTTTCCCAGTCCTTGCCCTGCGTTTCCCAATTGGCCGGCGACGACATCATGATCCAGGCAAGCTGGTAGGGCAGGGTGGCGTCCGGTTCCCTGGTGACGATTTCAAGCGTCAGGTCGTCGACGGCCTTGTAGCTGGAGACGGCGGGAATGCGGCTCTTGCCCTGGGCGGCCTGGCGCGGATCGTATTGCTCGGAATCTTCCTTCAGCAGCTTGTCCAGGTTCCACACGACGGCTTCGGCGTTGAACGCGCTGCCATCGTGGAAGGTGACGCCCTCACGCAGCTTGAAGGTCCATTTTGTCTTGTCGGCTTCATCGACGCCCCACTCCACGGCAAGGCCGGGCGTGAGAACGGAGGGCTTTTCGGCGCTGCCCAGATCCCAGTTCACCAGCGCGTCATAGAGCGTATAGCCCATAAAGCGCATGCCTTCGCCACCCTGGTCTGTCTGGCCGGTCGTCAGCGGAATGTCGGATGCGGTCATGCCGATGCGCAAGGTGCCTGCAGCAAATGCATCGACAGGGGCCGCTGCGATCGCGGCGGCAGGCAGGGCGGCAAGGGCGGCGCCCCTCAGGAACTTCCAGATCATGTTGTTGTTCTCCTTTTCGGGAATAGTCCACGACCGGCACACCTCCCAGATGCCCGTGGTTCCCTGTTTTCAGGTTTTTTGAACCCCTCTGTTCCTCCCTTGCGCAGCGCATTGCCCCAAGATGACAAGGTGCCGCCTCCCGGTGGGGCGAAAGCGGTGCCCCAATGGAATGTCGATGGTTCTCCCGTTGATCTGTGCCCGGGTCGGAAGCGTGGCCGGAACAGCGTGGCGGAAAGGAAGTCGCGACATCGGCTCGATTGCGATCCCATTCTCACCAGTGGCCGAACCATCCATCCGAACGCCTAACGCAGACTGCTGCTTTGACTTGACAGGTATCCGGTTCCGGCCTGCGTGGCCTGCCCGGAAGGGAGAGTTCACGGTATTGCGTGCCCTATATTTATGCAAGCCTATTTTTTAGGCAATTCTGCCGATAAGGGCGCCATTTGCCATGATCGGCTGGCCTTGGACCCTGCGATGCGGGGCCGCTGCCTCAAGTTCCGATTGTCCTCTGCGCCTGACATCACCCGTGGTTTCCATGACGCGCGCCGTGTATACAGTTCGCCTACTGAGGGGCTGGATGAAATACAAAGTGGCCCGGTGACGGCGTGGGCGGAGGTGAGGATGGCGGGTTCGCGGGGTATCGCACGATGAGCGGACGCGTGAAAACGGTTCATAGCGAATTCATCGCCGCACAGCTCGAGCGCGAGATCATCGACCAGCTCTGGCCCGTGGGGGCGAAGCTCGACGAAAGCGCGCTTGCCAAACGCTTTGGCGTATCGCGCACGCCGATACGCGAAGCGCTGCATATCGTCGTCTCGCGTTCACTGGCGCAGCGCGTTCCCTATAAGGGTGTTGTGGTGGTCGATGTCGGGCGCGAGCGCATCGATCAGATGTTCGAGGCGATGGGCGAAATCGAGGCCACCTGCGGACGCCTGGCCGCCACGCGCATGACCATGTCGGAGCGCACCGAACTGGAAATGTTGCACCAGCAGATGCGGCGCATGGCGGAGCTTGGCGATTTCCGGGGCTATGACGAGACCAACGCGAAATTTCACACGGCCATCTATGCCGGAGCGCACAATGCGGATTTGATGGAGATCGCCGAGCTGACGCGGCTGAAGCTGGCGCCGTTCCGAAGCTCGCAGCTTCAGCAGGCCGAGCGTGTCGCCCGCTCGAATGCCGAGCACGAGACGATCATCTCTGCGATACTGGATCGCAATGCCAAGGAAGCCGAGCGCGCCCTGCGGCGACATTTGACGAGCGCCGCAAAGGCCGTACTCGCCGGCCGCCTAAGAGCGGGATGAGGAAAAGTGTGAAGCGGTTTTCCGCCCGCATCCCGCTCTGACTTTTTGAAAGCGAGCGCGATGATCTCGGTGGTCGTCAATGCGGTGTACAATGCTTCGGGGCCCGTAACGGTTAATAGGCGAGCGCCGTGCCGTCGGAACGCGGGTCGCTCGCCGCTTCCATCAGGCCGCTTTCGTGGAGGACGACGGCGCCGGCGTGGCCGGCAAGGTCCGAATATGGCTCGATGAGTTCCACCTCGTGGCCGGCCGCCTTGAGCGCGGCAACCAGCGAGGGGGTGAACCGGCTTTCGAGCTTGAGGGTCGTGGTGGCATCGCCCCATGTCTTTCCGAGCAGCCAGCGCGGCATGGAGACGGCCTGCTGCAGGTTCTGCTTGAACCGGGCATAGCGGGTGAAGATGGCGGCCTGTGTCTGCGGCTGCCCTTCGCCGCCCATCGTGCCATAGGCCATGATCCGCCCATCGGCGAGCCTCGCCAGCGCCGGGTTCAGCGTGTGGAACGGTCGCTTGCCGGGCGCAAGCTGGTTCGGCCCCGGCTGCAGCGAGAATCCCGCGCCCCGGTTCTGGAAGAAGACGCCCGTGGCGGGGCAGGTGAGGCCGGAGCCGAACTCCCAGAACACGCTCTGGATGAAGCTGACGACCGTGCCTTCGCGGTCCACGGCTCCCATCCAGATCGTATCCCCGTCCTTCGGCGGGTAAGGCCAGGGGAGGGCTTTTTGGCGGTCAATCCCTCTCGCGAGGGCATCGAGCCGATTCGGCGTGAGCCAGGCGGCTGCCGGCTCCTCCATGGTTTCGGGATCGCCGAGCGTTCTGTTGCGGATGAGAAAGGCCTGCTTCGTGGCCTCGACAAGACCGTGAACATGGTCGAACCCTTCGCCCGCGGTGACGCCGAGCCTGTCGAACAGCGCCAGGATCATCAGCGACGAGATTCCCTGTGTGGGAGGGGTCATGTTGTACAGAACGCCGTCGGACGTCGTGACCGACAGCGGTTCGACCGTCTGCGTCGAGAATCGGGCGAAATCATCGAAACGAAGCGGGCTGTCATGCGCCTCCAGGAAGCGGGCATGCTCGGCGGCGATATCGCCGCGATAGAACGCTTCGATCCCCTCGCAGGCAAGCGTCTCCAGCGTCCGCGCAAGTGCGGGCTGCCGGAGTTTGTGGCCGGCTTCAGGCGGTTTGCCGTCCACGAGAAATACATCCGCAAATCCCGGCACGCCGGCAAGCGAGTCCAATTTGTCGCGCGTGCAACGGGACTGGTTGCCGGTGATGGCCATCCCGTCATGCGCATGGCCGATGGCCGCCGACAGGAGGTCGGCAAGGGGCATGCGCCGGGCAGAGGGCACCATGTCGAGCGCGCGCTGCCAGCCGCTAAGCGTGCCAGGCACCGTCAGGGCGGCTGCAGCCCCACGCGCGGGGATGGTCTCGGCCAGGCCGCGGCGCGCATACCAATCGACCGTTGCAAGTTCGGCGGCGCGCCCGCAGCCCGATATGCCGACAGGCGCCTCGCCGGCCCGCTTTATGAGCCAGAAGCCGTCGCCGCCGATGCCGTTCATATGTGGATAGACGACCGCCACCGTTGCCGCCGCGGCGACCATCGCCTCGATCGCCGTTCCGCCGCTTTCGAGAACGTCCCGGCCGGCCAGTGCCGCTGCGCGATGGGGTGCGGAGAAGCTGCAATTGTAGCCGAGTGCGGTGTGAAGCATGGGATTTTACCAGCCGATAGCCTCCGGCAACCAGAGCGCCAGAGAGGGAAAGGAGTAGACGAGGGCGAGAGCTGCGGCCTGCAGGCCGATGAAGGGAACGACGCCACGGTATATGTCGCTTGTCCTGACCTTTGCCGGCGCCACACCCTTCAGGAAGAAAAGGGCCCAGCCGAAGGGGGGCGTCAGGAAAGATGTCTGCAGATTGACCGCCACCAGAATGGCGATCCATGCCATGTCGACCCCCGATTGCGCGAAGATCGGAAGGAAGAGCGGCAGGGCGATGTAGGAAATCTCGATCCATTCGAGAAAGAAGCCGAGCACGAAGATCAGGAGCATGAGGAAGAGGATCTGGCCGTCCAGCCCGCCCGGCACGAGCATGAAGGCATCCTGTACGAGGCGCTCGCCGCCCAGGCCCCGGAAGGCGAGGGCGAATGGCTGGGAGAAGATGAGAATGAGAAACACCATGGCGCTCGCCGTGAAGCTCGATCGCACGACATCGCGCATGGTCGCATAGTCGAGGCGGCCGGCGAAGGAGGCCAGGACGATGCTGCCGAGCGCACCCATGGAGGCGGCCTCGGTCGGCGCGGCGACACCTCCGATGATGGAGCCCAGCACCAGGAAGATGAGGGCGATGGGGGGAAAGACGACCCCGAGAAGCTTGCCGGCAAGCGCACGGCCCGACACCAGATCGCGCTCCCGCCTGGGGATGGCCGGCACTGCGTCTGGGGTGACGATGCCCAGCACCAGCACATAGGCGATGAAGATCAGTGCGAGGATGAGGCCCGGAACGAGGGCGGCGGCAAAGAGCGTGCCGACCGACTCGCCCATGATGTCTGCAAGCAGGATCAGGACAAGGCTCGGCGGGATGATCTGCCCCAGCGTGCCGGACGCGCAGATAACGCCGCTCGCGATGCCCCGGTCGTAGCCGCGATTGACGACCGGCCCGAGCGCGATGAGGCCCAGCGTCACCACCGTGGCGCCGACGACGCCGGAGGCCGCGCCCATCAGCACACCGACCAGGATGATGGCCAGAGCCATGCCGCCGCGCAGACCGCCCATGGCGAGGCCGATCACCTCGAGCAGGTCCTCGGCGATCTTCGACTTCTCCAGCATCAGCCCCATGAAGATGAAGAGCGGCAGGGCGAGAAGCGTGTAATTGGTCACCACGCCGAAGACCCGGGCCGGCAGAAGGCCGAAAAGACCTGTGCCGAAACCCAGATAGCCGAACACGAAACCTGTCACGCCGAGGCAGACGGCGACCGGAATGCCCACGAGGAGCATCACGAAGAATGCGCCGATCATGCACAGCGCCAGAAGCTCCGTATAAGGCATGGGCTATTTCGTCATGGCTGGCGATGGAGATGCTTCGCCGGCGGATGGCGAAAGCAGATCCGCGAGATGCTTCAGAAAGGACGCGGCCGACTGCAGTGAAAGCAGCGCGAACGCTGCCGGCAGAGCGGCCTTGAGGATATAGCGATAGGCAAGGCCGCCAGGGTCGGGCGAGCCCTCGTTGATGGAATAGCTCTGCTCGACATATCCGATCGACAGCCAGGCGAGCACGAGCGCCAAAAGCGCCAGGAGGAGTGCCGAGAGTGTGTCGATGATGCTTTTGGTCCGCGCGTCGAACTTGTCATAGAGCACATCCACGCGTACCTCGCCGCCCTGGTTGAGCCCGTAGGCCATGCCAAACAGCGCGCCGACCGCCATCAGATGCCATTCCATTTCCTGCATGGCGACACTGCTGAGGCCAAACAGATAGCGGCCGAGCACGTTGCCGGCGACGACCAGCACGAGCGCCAGCCCGCACCATGCTGTCAACTGCCCAATCGCGCGGACGGCGCGCGTGGCGCCGTCCGCCGCATTGATCAACACCGCACGCATGGGCATCAGGCCTTCAGGTTGTAGAGGGGCTTTTCGGCGATGGCCGTCCACCCGTCGTGCTCCGCCTTGAAGGCCATGAAGGCATCATGCACCTTGCGGACGACGGGGTCGGAAGCGGCGATCTCTTCAAGCGCCGTCGCCGTCGCCGCCTTGAGGGCCGCGACGACCTCTGGCGGCAGGACATTGGCCTGAACACCGAAATTGTCGACCAGATCCTTCAGCGCTGCGGCATTGTTGGCTTCGCACCAGGCATAGCTCTCCAGGTTGCAGGCCATGGCTGCGGTCTGGACGATGGCTTGGAGGTCGGCCGGCAGGCTTTCCCAGGCGGCCTTGTTGATCAGCAGCTCCGTCACGTTGCAGGGCTCGTGCCAGCCGGTGGTGTAGTAGTATTTGGCCGCGTTCTGCAGGCCGAGGCGGCGGTCCTGATAGGGGCCGACGAATTCGGCAGCGTCGATGACGCCGCGCTCGAGCGCGGGGAAGATCTCGCCGCCGGGCAAAAGCTTCACGTCGACGCCGAGCGTGGCGTAAACCTTGCCGGCCAGGCCGGGAATGCGCATCTTCAGCCCGCGGAAATCCTCGACCGATGTGATGGGCTCGCGGAACCAGCCGGTCATCTGCACGCCCGTATTGCCCACGGGCAACGCCTTCAGGCCCAGGGGCGCGTAGAGCTCGTCCCACAATTCCATGCCGCCTCCATGGTAGAGCCAGGCATTCTGTCCCTGGAAATTCATGCCGAAGGGAACGGTGGTGAAATACTGCGCCGCCGGCAGGCGTCCGGCCCAGAAATAGGCATTGGCGGAATTCATCTCCACCGTGCCGTTGCGCACGGCGTCGAAGCCTTCCAGCGCCGGGATCAGCTCGCCGGCGGCGAAGTGCTGGATCCTGAGTCGGCCGTCGGACATGGCTTCGACCTTCCTGCAGAAATCGGTCGGGCTGCCCGGGCCTTCCACATAGAACGGCGACCCGGGGCCATAGGCATTGGTCATCTTCCAGTTGAAGCTCGTCTGCGCCCGCGCAACGGGTGGGGCGGCGAGTGGGGCCGTCATGGTTGCAGCGGCTGCTGCCGTGAGGAAATTGCGACGTTTCACTGCTTCTCTCCATGGCTTCGGGAGGATTCGGACTGGCGGGGAGGGGCCGCGAAAGTCTTATAAGCAATGGCCATGCCAAGAGATCACTATGTTGAAATTATTGAGTTTTATGAACTTGGCGGCTTGATTATTGTATACAAAATAGTCAATTTTTGCGGATTATGAATACAAAATAGGCAGCCGTCATCTGCTGATGATGCGCCATGGTCACAAAGCCTGTTGTTGGGCTGCCTCACCGCTTGCACCCATCACGCGAAGCAGGGCAAATCGAGTTTGTCGCGTCACCGTCGACTGGCCAATCCGAGTTCGTGTGCGATCGCCGCCGATCTTCGCTAGAGCATTTTGCAGTCAGGTGGATTCACCTGACGTCCGCATAAAATGCAGAAAAACAATGAGATGCAACGGGACGACGAAACGATGAACCGGTCCAGGGGCGGTTCCGAATGCTGACCTGTCAGGTCATAGCGATGGAGGCGGCAAGCATGCACAGCCACGGCAGACCAGGGTTGTCATGGCGAATCGGCAGGATCCACATTGCCGCGATCGGCTCGTTCCACAAGGCTCACCAGCCGTGCGCCATCGATCGCGCGGCAGATCGCCCCGGACGGGCGAGCCGTCGGTGTGTCCTCCGCTGCGAGCATGGCGTTCAGAACCGCCTCCTCCACCGCCTCCACCGCCGCCAGATAGACGGGATCGAGCAGTTCGTCGTTGAGGCAGGTCATCCGCCGCCAGGGCCCGCTCAGCTGTGGCAGGTCCATGTCGTTGGCCGTGCTGAAGGCGAGGAACATGTCGCCCGAATTGTTGCCGCCCGGCGTGCCGCCGCGGCCGATGCCGATGGTGGCGCGGCGCGCCAATTTCTGCAGCTGGGTCGGCAGAAGCGGCAGATCGGTGCCGATCACGCAGATGATGGAACCGCGCTCATGGGACAGGCCGGGTATCCGATCTTCCGTCATGGAGAGCCCTACCGGCACGCCGAGGACATTGAGCCAAGGCCGCACGCCGTGATTGGCCTGCACCAGGGCTCCCACATGATAGGTGGCTCCGGCAATGTCGAGCCGGCGCGACGCCGTGCCCGTACCGCCCTTGAACTCGTAGCAGATCATGCCGGCGCCGCCGCCGACATTACCCTCGGCCACCGCTCCGGACGATGCCGAGCGGATGGCTGCAAGGGCATGCTCGGGCCGCACGTGCTGGCCGTTGATGTCGTTCAGCACGCCGTCATAGGTCTCGGTGACGACCGGCATCGCCCAGAGATGGGTCTTCTGCCATGCTTCGCCATACTGCTCCAGCATCCAGCGGGTGGCACCGTGATGGACCGCCCCGACACTGTGGGTGTTGGTGAGCAGGATCGGCCCCACAAAATAGCCCCCGTCATGGATCCAGTGGGTGCCCGTCATCTCGCCATTGCCGTTGAGCGTGGACTGGCCCGCCCAGACAGGGCGCGGACTGGGCTCCAATCCGGTCGGAAGGATCGCCGTCACGCCCGTCTGCACGGGCAGCGGGCCGGTCTGCAGTCCCGGCTCACGGTGCGAGTTCAGCGTTTCATAGCCGACCATTACGCCGGGCACGTCGGTGATCGCGTTGTGGGCGCCGGGCGTGCCGGGCAGGCGAAGGCCGAGCTCGCGGGCGCGCGGCTTTCTGCTGGTCTGCTTTTGATTCATCCGGTTATTTCCTCCTGGCCCGCAGATAGAGCCCCGCCGAGGCGACCACGATGGAGAAGACGAGCATGATCGTGGCGATGGCGTTGATCTCCGGCTTTATCCCCCGCCGCAGCATGCCGTAGATGAAGACGGGCAATGTGGTCGAGTCGACACCAGCGATGAAATAGGTGATCACCAGATCGTCCATCGAGATGATGAAGGCGAGCAGCCCGCCCCCGATAACGCCAGGAAGGATCAGCGGCAAGGTCACACGGCGGAAGGTCTGCCATGAATTGGCGCCGAGATCGGCCGAGGCCTCCTCGAGCTTTTCGTCCATGTCGGCGATGCGGGCGCTGACGACGATGAAGACGTAGCTGATGAGAAAGGTGCAGTGGCCTATCATGATCGTATAGACACTGAGCTTTACGCCGGTGGAGACGAAGAAGATCAGAAGCGCGATGCCGAGCACGATGTCGGGCATGATCATCGGCATGAACATGAAGGCGCGGTAGAAGCTCTTGAGGCGGAAGCGGAAGCGCGCGACAGCTATTGCGATGGCGGTGCCGAAGACGGTCGATACGCTGCTGGCGACAAGGGCGACCAGCAGGCTGTTGCGCACGGCCCCATAGAGCTGGCGCGTCGATTCCACATAGAGCGTGGATTCGGTGAGCCGCGCGGGAAAGCCGAAGATGGTGCGGTACCAGTCCAGCGTGAAGCCGTCCCAGATCATCATGTTCACCGGGTTGGCATTGAAGGAGAAGACCACGATCAGCACGATCGGCGCATAGATGAAGGCGAAGAAGAGGAACCCGTAGACCGAAAGAAGGCGCGAAAGCCCGCCATAGCGCTTCATCTCAGGCCTCCTGCCGATTGAGCGGCGTCGCCGTCACCCGTTCCTCGCGCGTCATCTGACGCACATAGAGCAGCAGCGAGACGAGAATGGTGGCCATCACCACCATGCTGAGGGCGGCGCCGAAGGGCCAGTTGCGCGCGGAGAGGAACTGTTGCTCGATCAGATTGCCGATCATCAGCACCTTGGCGCCGCCCAGGAGCGACGGCACGATGAAGTTCCCCAGGCTTGGTATGAAGACGATGATGGAGCCGCCGACGATGCCGGGCAGGGTCATGGGCAAGATCACGCGGCGGAAGGTCTGCCAGCGGCCCGCGCCGAGGTCGAAGGAGGCTTCGACCATCGCCATGTCCAGCTTCTCGACGCTCGCATAGAGCGGCAGGAACATGAACGGGATGAAGATGTAGACCATGCCCACCACCACCGCGAAGCCGGTGAAGATCATCTCCAGCGGCTGGTCGATGATGCCGAGGGCCATCAATGCCTGGTTGATGAAGCCCGTGGGGCGCAGGAGCAGAACCCAGGCGAACAGCCGTACGATGAGGCTGACGAAAAAGGGCAGCGTGATGAGGAAGATGAAGAAGTTCTTGCGCCGCTCCGGTTGCCGGCTGATCCAGAAGGCGGCCGGATAGCAGATGGCGAGGCTCAAGCCGACGGTGCACAGCGCGAGCCATACCGAGCGGGCGAAGATCTGCAGATAGGCGGGGTCGAACTGCTCGTAGCGCGTGTTCGCCCAGCCGAAGATCCGGCCGTAGTTCAAATGGTAGAAGTTCCACACCACGCCGCCGTAGAGCCCGGGCTCCAGCCAGCTGTAGGTGAACATGATGGCAAGCGGGCCCAGGAAGAAGATGCCGAGGAACAGGGTCGGGGCCCCGAGCAAGCCGACGAGCGCGGCCGCACGCCGCCCTTTGGCCGTACCACGGCCGATCATGAGCCGACCTCCCCGGCCAGCGGGTGCAGCCTGGAGGCGGGGAACCAGAGTTCGATCATCTGGCCCGGAGCCGGGCCGGCGCCGAGGTCCTCTCCGGCCGGCAGCGATGCCTTGAGCGGTTCATCGGCCTCGCTTGTGCCGATCACAAGCTTATAGTGAGTGCCGACGAAGAACACCTCCCGGACCGGCCCCGAGAAGCGCAGGCCCGTCCCGTTGTCCGGCGGGCTCGGCCGCGCATCCTCCGGACGGGCCAGGAGCTGCACCTTGTCGCCTGCACTGAAGGTCTGCCCGTCCCGCCGCGGCAGCCGCACTTCCTGCCCGTCGGCCAGGCGGAAATGACAATGGGCCGGACCGACCTCGCTGACCGTCGCCGCGAAGAGGTTGCTCTCGCCCACGAAGCGCGCCACGAAGACGTTGCTCGGCGTCCGGTAGAGCTCGTGCGGGGGGCCGATCTGCTGGAGCTTGCCCTGACCCAGCACCGCCACCCGGTCCGACATGGTGAGCGCTTCCTCCTGGTCGTGGGTGACGAAGACGAAGGAAATGCCGAGCTCGTGCTGCAGGGCCTTCAGTTCCTGCTGCATCTTCCCGCGCAGGCTCTTGTCCAGCGCTGAAAGCGGCTCGTCGAGCAGCAGTATCTTGGGCCGCGCCACCAGGGCGCGCGCCAGAGCGACACGCTGCTGCTGGCCGCCGGAGAGCTGGTTGATCCGCCGTTCGCCGAAGCCCGCCAGGCCGACCAGCTCCAGCATTTCGCTCACCCGGCGGCGGGTCTCCGCCTGTTCCACCTTGGCGATTTCCAGGCTGTAGGCGACATTCCTCGCCACGGACAGGTGCGGAAACAGCGCATAGGTCTGGAAGACCGTGTTGACCGGGCGGCGATAGGCCGGCCGGCCGGCGATGTCCTGCCGGTCTATGAAGATATCGCCCGCGTCGAGATCCTCGAAGCCGCTGACCACCCTGAGAAGCGTGGTCTTGCCGCAGCCGGACGGCCCCAGCAGGGTCAGGAATTCATTTGGCGCAACGCTGATGGATACATCGTCCAGAGCGACGACTTCCTGCCCCTCCGGCGTCGCAAAGCGCTTCATGGCATGCCTGATCTCCAGCACGGGCCGGGCCGGGCCATTCTCGGCCGCGTCCCGCGCTTGAGCGGCTGCCATCGGGCTCGTCGCCTCCATCTTCATGGTCTTACTGCGCCGCCGTCTTCAGCCGTCTCCATTCGCGGGCGTAGAGGCGGATGTCCTCGCCCAGGTCGTGGAAGATCTGCAGACGCTCCATGACCTCCTTCGGCGGATACATGGTCTCGTTGTTGGCGATCTCCTCGGGAATAAGCTCCAGCGCCGGGATGTTGGGCGTACCGTTCATCTGCTGGGCAACGTTCAAGGCGGCGATCTCGGGCCTCAGATAGAATTCAAGGAACTTGATCGCATTGTCCTTGTTCGGCGCGCTCTCCAGCACGCACATGTCTTCCTGATAGATCGTCGCGCCTTCCTTCGGGATCACATACTCCAGAACGTCCGGCATCTGGCTGACGAAGATATTGGCGCCGACATACCAGTGGGCGGCGGCGACATCGCCGGACTGGACCAGGGGGATGCTGTCATAGGTGAAGGCGGAAATGTCGCCGATCCGCTCGACGATATAGTCGGTGGCCTTCACCGCCTCCTCCTCGTCGACCGAATTCACCGAGGTGCCGTTCATGATATGGCCGATGCCGATCGTCTCGCGAGGATCGTCCAGCAGGATGATCTTCTTGCCGCTCTCGGCGGCGGCGAACAGGTCCGCCCAGCCCTCGATCGGGGCATCCACCACCTTCTTGTTGTAGACGATGCCGACGCTGCCCCAAGCATAGGGAAGGCAGTATACGGCCTGCGGGTCCGTCTTGGCGCGGATGAAGTTCGGATCGATGTTCTTGAAATCGGGATGGCTGCCGATGCCGGTCTTGGCCAGCAGGCCGAGATTGAACATGACATCATGCATCCACACCGAGGGGAACACGATGTCGTATCCCGTGGCCCCGGCCTGGATCTTGGCCAGCATCTCCTCGTTGGTGCCGTAGGTGTCGAGCGTCACCTCGACGTCGAACTCCTCGCTGAAGCGCTGCAGGACCTCCGGATTGATGTAGTCGCCCCAATTGTAGAGGTTGAGGCGCCCCTCGGCGGCGGCAGGCGCGCTGACGGCAGCGGCAAGGGCAAGGGCGATTGCGGCGGGCGCCGCCGTTCGCAGGATGGATTTCCCGGATTTTGTCATGGTTGGCTTCCCCTCTTTATGTTTTCGCCGGAAGGGGATCCTGCCGGCATGGCCATCAGGGTGCTGTAATGATAACATTTCTGTCAAACGTTATTTTTCTTTCATGTTGTGCTCAGGAGGCCGTTGATGCCGGGCTTTGCCTCATACCCGCAGCTCAATTTCGAGGAATTCGTGGAAGCGATGGAGGAAGCCGTTCCCGCCTTGCCGCGTCAGGAGGCCAAGCTCGCGCAATTCATCCTGCTCAACCTGAACACGCTCGGGCTCGAAACCGGCAAATCTCTGGCGGCCAAGGTCGGGGTGAGCGAGGTCACGGTCGGGCGGCTGCTGCGCCGGCTCGGCTGCAACGGCATGAAGGAGTTGAAGGCACTGCTGCGCCAGCAATATTCCGTGGCCACACCCGCGCCGGAAGCACGGCAGGGGGTGCATGCGGCGCTCGAGCAGGTGATGGAGGCCGAACTCGGCGTCGTTACGGCGATTTTCCAGCAGACGACCGGCACCGATTGGCAGCGCGCCGGCGCCCTCCTGGCCGGGAGCGAGCAGATCTTCGTCACGGGCTTCCAGTCGGTCAGGGGAATGGCGGAGGATTTCGTCCGCCGCCTGTCGCTCGCGCGCGGAAACGTGGCGTATCTTTCGCCGCATGACGGGATGCTTGCCGAATGGGCGCGGATCGAAAATCGTCCTGCCACGGACACCTGCCTCGTGCTCGTGGATGTCGTGCCCTATGCCCGGGAGGCGATCGACATGGCGCGGTTGGCAAAGGAGGAGGATCGCGCCTGCATCGTCGTCTCGGATGAATATTGCCACTGGAGCCGCGGCATCGCCGACGCGGTGATCTACGCACCGTCGCGGACGGGCTTGTTTCTCGAATCGACCGTCGGCATTTCGCTAGCGCTCAGCCTGCTCGTCGATGCCGCAGCCGCCGCCCATCCGGAGGAGTCGCGCGAACGGCTTCTGCAGTGGAAGGCCCATGCCAAGCGGCTGCGGCTATTTTGAAACGCGCCCTTTCTCTCTCGTCCGCGCGAATGGCGATTCTGAAGGGCGGATTTCCCATGACCCTGATCTCCGCACCCGCGGCGGCTGTGCTCGCCGCTGATACGGGAACGGCACGAGCCATTCGGGTGCTCCACGATCGCAAGGGTGGATAGCGAGGATCATCTCCAACCGGAGGAGAACAGGATCAAATTCAGCGACTTACCGAATTCGAACTAAATCTGATTCCGTAGTTACTGGGCCGCGGTTGGGAAGTATAAATGCCTGACAGTGGGATGGTGAGAGGTGACTGTCCGGAGTGGCGGATATTTGTGAAGCACGAGCGCTCCCAGGCCCGCTTCGGCGCGGCCGTTGCCGCCACGAATACCGGGGAGGATGGAGACGATGCTGTTTCCGCGTCGCATACGCACTACGCAGTGTGATGCCCAGCTTGACGCATCCCGCTTTCAAAGGTTGGAGAAGACCGTCGGCCGTCTTCACGCTGAAATCGAGGGCGAAATCGACGATCTTCGCGCGTGCTATGACAGCGTGGCCGCTTCCGCAGCCTTTTCACAGCAGGCGGTCGAGACCGAAGGGCGCGCAGACCTGTCGCCAAAGGTTGAGGAACTGACCGGCGTGCTGATCCGCTGTGCCGATCGCCTCGCTCGGCTCGACCGCCAGCGTCGCTTCATCACCGCGCTGAAGGAAACAATTGCCGCTTTCGACGGCGGCTACCCGCGCCCGGATCGCAATGAATCCGGTCGGCAAAAATCCGAACATTCGCCCGACTTGGCTCGTTCAGCCTGATCCCGCCCGAGATTGCCCTGCCGGAGCGCCGTGCGTGCGAGGAAGCACGGCGCTCCGTCTCGTTGTGTTGCGCGTTTGTGTGGACATCAGCGATTCCACCTGACTGCAACATGCTATCGGCAGACGTGGCAGCGCTCACTGCCGCCCGGTATGCGACTTTGCTTTGGAGGGTTGTGGCAGGGGTTGTCGAGAGATGGCCATCTTTCGTCTCTCCTCGGCGATCTCAAGGCTATTGATCGACCCTGCAAGCGCGGCGAGCTCGTTCTTGATGGAGTCAAGTTTCCGACGCAGCAGGAGAAGGTTGCGAAGCAGGAGCAGGATGCCGGTCGCCAGCAGGAATACTGCTACGATCGTCGTTTCCGTCCCTCGTGCCAGCAACAGGCCCGCCACGCCCAGAGCGAGAAGCGAGGTGACGCGCTCGAACCTTCCATGCAGCAGGAAGGCCGCTGTGGGGACGACCGTCAGCGCCACCAGCGCCGCTCCGGAACCGCCAAACAGCCTCGAGAGGTTCTCGGCGCCGAACTCAAAATAAGAATCCATGTTCCACCCGCTCGCACGCTTCATGTCACGATACCCGACAGCCATCAAATCGCAGGCGGCGCGCCGCTTCAAGGGCGCAGTTCGGCTGCCCCGGCGCCGACGGGGCGCACGGGCCGCGCAGGATCATCAATCTGGTGGACTCCTCGACGAAAGAGGTACGCGTCGTCGTGCGCCCGAACTTCCAAGGGATGGATTTACCGGCCGGGCGTCTCTTGAAATCATGGAGCATGCGCGGCTCGCCGATTGGCGATCAAGCCATTGCGGTCCGACCGAGCGGAAGCCATGGCGCATGCTGAGCTGCGACCTGGAGACGGGGTGATGACGACCGGTAGACTAAAGCCGCCCATATTTCTGATCGGCAACTACCGGTCGGGAACGACCATCACGCAAAAGCTGATCGGGCTCCATCCCGATATCGTCACCTGGTACGAGCCGAGAACGCTCTGGCGCTATGCCGACCCGGCGCGGCGCCACGACGAGTTTGACGAAAGCGATGCCACGGAAGCGGTGGCCCGCTATATCCGCCGCCGTTTTCTCAGTTTCCAGATGCAGGGCGGCAATCGCAGGATCATGGAGAACACTCCATCAAACGTTCTGCGCGTGCCGTTTGTCCATCGGATATTTCCCGAAGCGACTTACATGTTCATCGTCAGGAATCCGTTTTCCTGCATCAGCTCGATCGAGCTCAAATGGAGGAAGTCCAAAACCTGGAAGGGCCTTGTGAGGAGCTTGTCGGACGCGCCGACCATGCAGCTTCCGTATTACGCGCGCGAATTTCTCGCCAACATGATCGTCAGGAAGGTGCGCCGGACTGCGTATGTGCCGAGCTACGGACCCCGCTACGAGGGGATCGACCAGGATCTGGAGCACTGTGACAAGCTGCAGATCGCGGCACGCCAATGGGCGTTCGGCAACCGCAAGGCGCGCCGGGATCTGGCAAGGCTCGGTGCCGGCAGCGTCCTGACCATTCGCTACGAGGACCTGATGGAGGACACCGAAGCGGTCCTGCTGCGCATCTACGATCACTGCGGACTGGCCTGCGACGACGGCATTCTGCGCGCGGCCAAGAGGATGGTCGACCCCGGTCGTCAACAGAAGTGGCTGCGCCTCGACAAGGCCGCATTGCGGGCGGTGCTGCCGGAAGTCTCCGAGGAGATGGCGCTCTATGGCTACGAAGTGCCGGCAATCCTTCAATAAGGCCCGACATGGCCGCATCCACGGGCAAGGACATGTACTGTTCAGCCGCCGGTGCATCGAACTGCCGGTCACTACTTCTAATGGATTAGTCCGGTCGCCCCAGATGTCATGCTGCGGCCTTCTCCAGGGCGCGATATTTTAGGGCGTTCGGGCCGGTTCCGTTTCGCCGCGACGGCCACATCCACTTCAAGGGCAAGGACGATATGGTGTACGAGCGCGATTTGCTTTCACAGAGATGCCGGCCGTGAAAGGGCAGGGCGGGCTGGCAAGACGCAGCATTGTGGGCATTCTCTGGACGGGCCTTTCCATGGGTGCCCTTGCCGTGGCCGAACTGGTCGCGCTGCTCGTCCTCGCGCGGCTGCTCTCGCCTGCGGAATTCGGCCTTTATGCCGCGGCCCTCGTGGTCATAAAGTTCTCGGCGATCTTTGAGAATCTGGGTGTGACGCCGGCAATCGTGCAAAGGCCGGTTCTCGAGGTCCGTCATCTTCGCGTCGGCTTCACGTTGTCGATGCTTCTCAGCCTCGCCGTATCTGCTGCAGTCTGGGTCTCGGCGCCCGTCATCGCCGCGTACCTGCGCCTTGCCGACCTCGTTCCAGTGGTTCGGGTGGCGTGCATCATCCTCTTGTGTCAGGGCTTCTCGACGGTGGCGTTGGCCTCGGCGCAGCGCGCTTTGCGCTTCCGCTGGCTTGCCACTCTGGACGCTTGCGCATTCGCTGCCGGCTTCATCGTCGTCGGGCCGGCACTGGCCCTGCTCGGCTACGGTGTGTGGGCGCTCGTCGGGGCATTGGCGACCCAGCACCTTTTGCGTATGGCGGTGCTTCTCCTCGGTCAGCCGCATCCCAAGCGGCCGATGCTGGAGTTGCGCGCGGCGGCCGATCTCCTTTATTTCGGTGGAGGCTTCACCCTTGCTAGGATCTGCAATTATCTCGCCACCCAGGTCGATCGGCTCGTCGTCGGCCGGTGGCTCGGCGCCGATGCGCTTGGGGTGTATGCGCTGGCCTCACAGGTCATGACCGCGCCGGCGGTCATCATCGGGCAGATACTCGATCGCGTGCTCTTCCCCACCATGGCGCGCGTGCAGGAAGAGCCCGCGCGCCTCGCCCGCGCCTATCGCAGCGGTGTGGCCGCCTGCGCGCTGCTCGTCCTCCCCGCCGGCCTCACACTCGCCGTGATCGCTCCGGAACTGGTGCTGGTGGTGCTCGGACCTCGATGGGCCGGCGTTGCCGCGCCGCTGCAGATCCTCGCTCTGGGGATGCTGTTTCGCACCAGCTACAAGCTCAGCGACTCGGTCACGCGCGCCACCGGCGTCGTCTATGCCCGGGCGTGGCGCCAGGCCGCCTTCGCCCTGGCAGTCGCCCTCGGCGCGCTTGTGGGCTCGCGCTGGGGTGTTGCGGGCGTGGCCTTCGGTGTGGTCGCGGCGGTTGCCTTCAACTTCCTGCTCATGGCGCAATTGAGCTTGCGTGTGACCGGTGTGCGCTGGCCTGAATTCGCCGCGGCTCATTTGCCGGGCCTCGCGCTTGCCGCCGTGGTCGGGGCCGGCGTGTGGACGATGGCCGACTGGCTTCGTGGAAGGGAGGTGTCTCCTCTGCTTCTGCTTCTCGACGTGGTGGTTTTCGCCCTTGTCATCTCCCTTGTGGTCTGCTGGCTGCTGCCTGCCGTCTTTCTCGGCAGGGACGGGCGGTCGGTCCTCGGCCTGCTCGTCTCCCTGGCGCCCGCCTGGCTTCGGCGTGGCTCGGCCGGATAAGCGATCAGGCGCAACTCAGGCTGACTGGCGCCGGGGCGGAACGGGCCTGTGACCGCGGTCCAGGGCGCGATCTCCGTCCGGCGGACGGGCTGTCTTGTCGCTGTCGAAGGCGGCTGGATTGCGTGCAAGCCGCTGGCGAAGCCAGAGACCGGTCATCAGCGAGGTGACGATCGAGGCAAGCACGAGCGCGGTGAACATGCGCTCGTCAATGATGCCGGCGGCCAGCGCCACGCTCGCCAGGACGATTCCCGGCCCGCCGCGCGTGTTCATCGCCATGCCGTAGTCGAGGGCACGCGCCCATCCCATGCCGCCGGCACGGGCGGCCAGCGTGCAGGTGGCGAGCTTCGTCGCCGTGCTCGCCGCGATGAAGAACAGCGTCAGCCCGGCGTCAAACTGATGCACCAGGTCGAGCCGCAGCCCTACCAGAGCGAAATAGATCGGCACGAAGAACCAGATCGCGATATCCGCTATATGCTGCTTCACCGCCACCAGTTGCCGTGAGGAAAAGCGTGTCATCACAAGTCCTGCCAGAAGGGCAGCGAAGACGATATTGACGCTGAGCAGGCTCGCAGCGGCGACGAAGACCAGGCACAGAAGCATGCTGTAGCCGGTCAGCGAGGCTTCACTGACCTTTCCGATGACGTTTCTGCGGATCGTGCGCAGAAGTGTGGGGATGAAGAGGAGCGCCGTCAGCACGAAGGCCACCGTGACGGCGACCACACGTGTGATCGCCGCCGTGTCGGCTGCGTCGCCATATTGGACAGCGGTGGCTATGGCAAGCACGGTCCACAGCACGAGATCCTGTATGGTCGCGGCGCTGACGACATTGCGCGCAAAGGGCGTGTTCATCAGGTCAAGATCGAGGAAGATGCGCGAGACCACGGGGATCGACGTGACCGCCACGGCGATGCCCATCACCAGTTTGAAGGCAAACTCGTCGCCTGCCCGCGTCTGTTCGAAGAACGGTGCGCCGGCGTAGCCGAAGGCAAACGGGACGATCAGTGCGCCCAGCACCAATGCCAATACGGTGCGGCCGGATGCTGCCGACCCCTCCGCCTGCATCTTGAAGCCGGCGGTGAACATCAAAAGCACGAGGCCGAACCAGTAGAAGGCGGCCAGGAGAGCCTCCTGCGCGGCAAAACCGATGAAAAGCCAATCATGCGCATCGCGCGAGATCACGCCGAGAATTGAGGGGCCGAGGACAATGCCGCCGGAAATCTCGCCGATCACGCGCGGCAGCCTGAGCCGTTCGAACACAAATCCACCGCCGAGCGCGGCGAAGAGCAGGAGCACCAGCGACAGGAAAAAGCGTGCCAGCTCCGCGTCGTTCATGAGGTGCCCGCCAGCAATAGGTTTCCCTCCCGGATGTGCAGGAAGGGAGTGGTGCGCACGCCGCCCGGAACGCTCGCGACGCTTCGTTCAGCGGACGGCATAGCGGGCAACGATCCGTGCTGCGAGTTCGTCCAGCGTATGCGTTTCGGTGTCGAGGACGAAATCGGGATCTTCCGGCGGTCGGTATTCCGAATTGTAGCCCACGAGCGTGTCGATCTCCCCATTCATGGCCTTTCGATAGAGACCCTTGGGGTCCCTTCGCGCACAGGTCTGGATGGAGCAGCAGACGAAGCCGACCGACAGGTTCCGCACATGGCTGCGCACAAGCGCGCGCGCATCCGCGCCGGCTGTCAGGGCCGAAACCACCACATGCAGGCCGGCCTCGGCCGCCTTGTCGGCCAGATGAGCGAGCGTGGATACGACACGCAGCCTGTTGGCGGCACTGAAATCAAGGTCTGCGCCGAAGAAGTCGCGTACCTCGTCGCCGTCGAAGTGGATCGCGGGAATGCCGCGCTGTCGAAGCTCGGCGACGACGCGCGCGGCGATCGTGGTCTTGCCGGCCGATGTCGGCCCCAGCAACCAGAGCACCGTGCCCGCCGCCGAATCCGGCCGCACCTCAAGTGTTGCGTCTTGCGGCATTGTTGCTGACATGGCCATCGCCTCATCCTATTCCTGGAACAGGGGATGTTTCATCATGCGTTCGGCACGCACGAGATCCTGCACCTCTGAGCGCATCATCCAGTTCGGCAGGGACTCGCCGGCCATCAGTGCGCGTCTGATCTCGGTGCCGCTTATCGGCCGTGCCGTGTCGCAGGACCTGATCTCCACATAGCGCTCCGACTGCGCGTCGTAGCCGACCGCCTCGAAGAAGATGGGTTCGATGCCGATATCGCCCAACTCCTCGAATAGGGCACGGCTGGCATCGGCATCGTAGAAGTTTCCGACGCCGGAATGATCGCGCCCGACGATGAAATGGCTGCAGCCCATGTTCTTCCGGCACAGTGCTGTGAAGACCGCCTCGCGCGGCCCGGCGAAGCGCGGATAGGTGATGAAGCTCGACAGCACCACCTTGCCGGCCGGATAGACGCCGTAATCCAGCATCGCCTGATAGCCATCGAGCACCAGGCGCGGCAGGAAGTCGCCGCGGCGGGCGATGCCGACCACCGGATTGATCAGCAGTCCGTCGGCATAGCTGCGCTCCAGCGCCCGGATCTGTATCGCCTCATGGGCCCGATGCACCAGGTTGCGGCTGTGAAAGGCCACCACGGTCGTCCAGCCCTTCTGGGCGAAGACCGTGCGCAATTGGGCCGGCGTCAGGTCGTAGCGCCGGTGGGGCGAGGGCAGAGGGTGGATGAGCGTCACGTCGCCGGCAATGAAATGGTCCCCGCGCGAGGAGATCCGTGCGACACCGGCATGTCTGGGCGACTCCGTTCCGAACCACAAGCGCGAAAGCTCCGCGGCGTCGAAGGTGAAGGTCTCCGAGACGTCGATAACGGAATGGAGCGATCCTTGCCCGTTGGTGAGCAGAACGCGGTCGCCCTTGCCGAGGCGCCGAGCCGCATCGCCGGCGACGGGGAGCACCACCGGCATCGTCCAGGCGAGGCCGCAGGGGAGGCGGTTGTGTTGCAGGACGCTTTCGAGCGTTTCCCTGTCCATGAAACCTTGCAACGGCGAAAAGGTCCCTCGGGCGATCTGTTCCACGTCGGTCAGTTCCTCGTCGCCGACCGCAATCGCGGGCAGGTCGGCAACCTCGGCCTCCTCCATCGCTTCCATCGTCCGCCGGACAAGGCGGCCACCATGCGGCTCGACTTCCGGCAACGGCGACGATGGTCGCACACGGATCGCCTGTGCACCGTTGCGGTTTCGCCGGAACTGCTCGACAACCCGGACTACCATCCTGGCGCAGCTTTCGGGATACCGGCCGATTGCGGTCTCGGCGGCGAGCACCAACCCGTCGGCGCCGTCGACCAGCGTGTTGTAGATGTCGTTGACCTCGGCCCGTGTCGGCGCTGGCGCGGCGGTCATCGATTCGAGCAGGTTCGTGGCAACATAGGTTTTCGCACCATGGCCGCGCGCTTTGCGAATGATCATCTTTTGCAGTGCCGGGATCTGTTCGATGGGGACCTCGCGTGACAGGTCTCCGCGGTCGATCAGGATCGCATCGGATTTTCCTGCGATGGCCGCGAGATTGCCGAGCCCGCTCAGGCATTCGATCTTGGAAATGATGAATGCGCCGTCGCCGGCCTCGCTTCGGATGGCGTCGACATCGGCGGCGCGATGGGCGAACGAGAGCGCGAAATGGCGGATGCCCGCCCGGCGGCCGATGGCGATGGCTGCAATATCCTTCTCCGTCATCGGCGGCATATCGAGGGCCCTTTGCACGGTGACGGCCTTGTTCTGGCCAATCTCTCCGCCGGTGAGGATGCGCAGCGTCGCCTCGTCCTCGCCTTTCTCGACGACCTGAGCGAATACGGCGTTGAAGTCGATGCTGATGAAATCGCTCACCCGCAGGCCGCTTACGATATAGGGCGGGTAGAAGCTGAAGCTCGACGGATCACCGGAGGCCGGCCGCGCGCGCACGGTGAGAAAGCGGTTCTCCCGCACCGAAATCCTTCCGTCCGCCAGCGGCCCGGTGCGCACTTGCGCACCCTCCGTGTCGAGGCAGATGGGAACGGGCGTTCGCTGCTGGATGAATGCGATAATCTTCTCCAGGTCTTCGAGCCTGGTATGGGAGAGGTTGAGGCGCAGCAACGAGGTGCCGGCGCGCTCGAGGCAATGGATCACCCTGTCGTTCAGGGAGGCCGGACCGAGAGTGCACAAGAGCTCCACCTTCTTGATCGTCATGATTCCCACCATCTTGTTTTGGGTTCGGTGCGGCTGGATGCCCGGGTGGAAATGACAGGTGGTCGCGCCTGTGACAGGTGCGCAGTCGGCGCCCGGGACATCGCCCCACCCACGTCCCACGATGGCGCCGGTGCGCATCTGGACGACCCTTCTCGGTCCGTCGTGTCGATAATCCTAGGCGCAGCAACGTGTCGCCGGAAAGCTCGACAATTGGATAGCGCCGGCGAGAGAGCTACCACAAAAGTGGGTGGCAAAAAGGGTGCGGTTAGCCCGGATTCGGAATGGCATTGCCCGGGCGCGGTCCTTCATAATCGATTTTTGTTGGTGTGCCTGCACCATGGGGGAGGCATGCCGTATTGGTCATCGCAATCCTTGCCGAGAGTAATCTCATGATCTTCGAGACACAGATTGTTTCGGGTGCCGACGACATCGAGGAGGGACCCAGCGGCTCGGTGAAGATGACGAGCAGCGACCTGGAG
>NZ_JANKOF010000052.1 GCF_024655565.1 Nitratireductor sp. ZSWI3
CAACAGACAAACGATATCGGCGCACGGGCCAGGGCATCGCATGCGTCTCAAAAGACGTAGCGATCCATCTCTCCAACGCTGCGCATCATGCTTTCCGAAAAATCGATTCCGATTTTTCGATCGATGCTCTGGCCCAGCGTATGAACGCTTCTGATTGGAAATTGAGGAAGGATTGTGAAAATCCGCAGAGGATCAGTCTGTTCGGCATCCGCCTTCAGGATGGCGACCGGCAGCAAGTGTTGCGGGGGAATGAGCGAGAGCCAAACCGATTCCTGCCGGTAGCGAGATTTCAAAGAAAGCGGAAGACTTGCTCTAAAATAACCGCGAGAACGCCATGCGATCTTGCGAACGCATGGCGCGGTGAATGATCGCTTCGATGCATCGCAGCTTCAGGAAGCCGCCTCGCATTCCGAGCCGCCCCGCAATGACCTTGTTGCGCAAACCGGGGCGGTCGTCGAAAGCATCAATCGAGAAACGGCTCGTCTGAACCGTCTCAGTCCCGTCGGAACGGGATCAGAACGGGATCTCGTCGTCCAGGTTCTGCGAATAGCCGCCGCCGGAGCCTTCCGCCGGGCCTGACTGGCCGAAATCGGATCCCCGGCTTCCGCCGCCGCCATAATTGCCCTGGCCGCCGCTATAGCCGACCTGGCCCTCTCCCCCCTGCCCGCGCGTATCAAGCATCTGCAGCTCGCCGCGGAATTTCTGCAGCACGACCTCGGTCGTGTAGCGGTCCTGGCCGTTCTGGTCGGTCCATTTGCGGGTCTGCAACTGGCCCTCGATATAGACCTTGGCGCCCTTCTTCAGATACTGCTCGGCCACCTTGGCGAGATTGTCGTTGAAGATCACCACATTGTGCCATTCGGTGCGCTCGCGGCGCTCGCCAGACTGGCGATCGCGCCAGGTCTCCGACGTGGCGATGCGCAGATTGACCACCGGATCCCCGGAATTGAGCCGGCGGATCTCCGGGTCGGCGCCCAGATTACCCACCAGAATGACCTTGTTGACGCTACCCGCCATGACGCTTCTCCACGCTTGTCCGAAATCTGCTGCGCACCTTATCCCAAGCCGTTACCGGGCGCGCCCGTCCCGTTTGCCGGACAAAGCCTCGTCCACAGCTCATTTGTTCCTTTTATGTTCTCATTAGCGGAACAACCTGTCAACCGCTCGGACGAATGCTGCGCCCAAGCGGGGCATCGCGGGAAATCGCCCCTGGGGACAGGCGTCGCAGACAAACGTCGCAGGCAGACAAGGAACAGCCCCGCCGCTTCTGTTTCGAGCGCGCGGGGCTCCGGATCCTCTGATCCTCCATGCCGGGAGTGGTTTACCGGCAGCGTTCAGGAGATGTGGTCACGCCACATCTGTCCGATATAAGGATTTTCGAATTTTGGGGGCAGCCGGCCATCAGCTTTGTCATGCTTACCGGCGATGTGCTTTCGACAAGCGCTATCGCCTTCGGATCGGCCTTGAACGAACCTCCTGGAAACCTTGCGGCCCCGAAAGGCTCACGGGCGGATCAGCCGGCTGTGGCTCCGCGCGGCTTGCGGAGCCCGAATAGTCGGTCCGGTGGAGTCATGCCTCCCTCCTTCTCGCGTTTCGGTCCTTGCTCGGCGTCACGGGCTCAAGCAGCGCCTGCAATTCGAGGTGCCCACCGGCACCGGTCAGAACAGCATTTTTGCGCCTGCGAGCGGTGACGGGGGCATAGTGCTCCTTTGGCAAACCAGGGTCAAGCGCATGCGGGCCCTCGTTTCAAATCGTGATCGCGACGCGAAAGCGGCTGGCGCATCGGCTCGAAAATCGGAATCGTTTTTTGGGAAAGCACGATGCGCAGATCTAAGGACGCTGGAAGGCTCATGACGGAATCTGTCAGGAGGTTGTTCGGCCTTTGTTCTTTTTGCTTGCCCTTCGCCGCAAAAACGACGAAAACCACCCAAGCGGCGAGACGTGGCCGCCCGGCATGGCCCGCGCGTGCGGCCATCGACATTCGTGCTGCGTTTCCTACATGAAGCAGGTCGGCATCGCCGCCGGCCCATCCGAATTCAGCGAGAGGCAGCAACGGGGCATGCCCGACCACAAGTTCATTTCCATTCGCGGCGCGCGCGAGCACAATTTGAAGAATGTCGATCTCGATCTTCCGCGCGAGAGCCTGATCGTGATGACCGGCCTGTCCGGCTCCGGCAAATCCTCGCTTGCCTTCGACACGATCTACGCCGAAGGCCAGCGCCGTTACGTGGAGAGCCTGTCGGCTTACGCCCGGCAGTTCCTGGAGATGATGCAGAAGCCAGACGTCGATCAGATCGACGGCCTCTCGCCGGCCATCTCCATCGAGCAGAAGACGACGTCGCGCAATCCCCGCTCCACCGTCGGCACGGTGACGGAGATCTACGACTACATGCGCCTCCTCTTCGCGCGGGTCGGCGTCCCCTATTCGCCGGCCACAGGCCTGCCGATCGAGAGCCAGACCGTCAGCCAGATGGTGGATCGCGTCATGGCGCTGGAGGAGGGCGCGAGGCTCTATATCCTGGCGCCCATCGTGCGGGGTCGCAAGGGCGAGTACCGCAAGGAACTCGCCGAATTGCAGAAGAAGGGGTTCCAGCGCGTCAAGGTCGACGGCGAGTTTTACGAGATCGCCGACGTCCCCGCCCTCGACAAGAAGTACAAGCACGACATCGACGTGGTGGTCGACCGCATCGTCGTGCGCGGCGACATCGCGACGCGCCTGGCGGATTCTTTGGAAACCTGCCTGCACCTCGCCGAGGGGCTGGCGATCGCCGAATTCGCCGACAGGCCGCTGGCCGAGGCCGAGACGGCCAAGGGCGGCAGCGCCAACAAGTCGAAGAACGAGACGCATGAGCGCATCGTCTTCTCGGAAAAATTCGCCTGCCCCGTCTCCGGCTTCACCATCCCGGAGATCGAGCCGCGGCTGTTTTCGTTCAACAACCCGGCCGGTGCCTGCCCCACCTGCGACGGACTCGGCAGCCAGCGCGCCATCGATCCGGACCTCGTGGTGCCGGATGAAGGGGCCGTGCTGCGCGAGGGAGCCATCGCCCCGTGGGCGAAATCCACCTCCCCCTACTATCTTCAGACCCTGGAAGCGCTGGGGCGCGAATACGGCTTCAAGGTGGGCGACCGCTGGCGCGATCTGCCGGAGGAAGCAAGGGACGTCGTCCTGAACGGCACCGGCGACAAGAAGATCGCCTTCGACTACAATGACGGCCTGCGCAGCTACCGCACCACCAAGCCCTTCGAGGGCGTGGTGGTCAACCTGCAGCGCCGCTGGAAGGAAACGGACTCGGCCTGGATGCGCGAGGAGATCGAGCGCTACATGTCGGCCCATCCCTGCCCGGCCTGCGGCGGCCACCGGCTCAAGCCGGAGGCGCTGGCGGTCAAGATCGATCGCCTGCACATCGGCGAGGTCACGCAGATGTCGATCCGCAAGGCCGGCGACTGGTTCGAAGCCCTGCCGCAGCATCTCAACGAAAAGCAGAACGAGATCGCCGCGCGCATCCTGAAGGAGATCCGCGAGCGCCTGACCTTCCTCAACGACGTCGGGCTCGACTACCTCACCCTGTCGCGCAATTCCGGCACGCTGTCGGGCGGCGAGAGCCAGCGCATCCGGCTCGCCTCGCAGATCGGCTCGGGCCTGACGGGCGTGCTCTACGTGCTCGACGAGCCGTCGATCGGCTTGCACCAGCGCGACAACGACCGCCTCCTGGCGACGCTGCGCCACCTGCGCGACCTCGGCAACACGGTGATCGTCGTCGAGCATGACGAGGACGCCATCCTCACGGCCGATCATGTGGTGGACATCGGCCCGGCGGCCGGCATCCATGGCGGCCGGATCATCGCCGAGGGCACTCCGCGCGACATCATGGCCAACCCGGCCTCCATCACCGGCCAGTATCTCACCGGGGGTCTCGCCATCCCCATGCCGCAGGCGCGCCGCGAGATCCCGAAGAAGCGCCGCATCCGCGTCGTCGGCGCGCGCGGCAACAACCTGAAGGACGTGACGGCGGATATCCCGCTCGGCACCTTCACCTGCGTCACCGGCGTGTCCGGCGGCGGCAAGTCGACCCTGCTGATCGAGACCCTGTTCAAGGCCGCCTCGCGCCGCATCATGGGCTCGCGCGAGCACCCGGCGGAGCATGACCGCATCGAGGGGCTGGAGCATCTCGACAAGGTGATCGACATCGACCAGTCGCCCATCGGCCGCACGCCGCGCTCCAACCCGGCCACCTACACCGGCGCCTTCACGCCGATCCGCGACTGGTTCGCCGGCTTGCCGGAGGCCAAGGCGCGCGGCTACCAGCCGGGCCGCTTCTCCTTCAACGTCAAGGGCGGGCGCTGCGAGGCCTGCCAGGGCGATGGTGTCATCAAGATTGAGATGCACTTCCTGCCCGACGTCTACGTCACCTGCGACGTCTGCCACGGCAAGCGCTACAACCGCGAGACGCTGGAGGTCACCTTCAAGGGCAAGTCCATCGCCGATGTGCTCGAAATGACGGTGGAGGAAGGCGTCGAGTTCTTCGCCGCCGTGCCGGCCGTGCGCGACAAGCTGACGACGCTCGCCCGGGTCGGCCTCGGCTACATTCACATCGGCCAGCAGGCGACGACGCTTTCGGGTGGCGAGGCGCAGCGCATCAAGCTGGCCAAGGAGCTCTCGAAGCGCGCCACGGGACGCACCTTGTACATTCTCGACGAGCCGACCACCGGCCTGCATTTCCACGATGTGGCCAAGCTTCTTGAAGTGCTGCATGAACTGGTCGACCAGGGCAACACCGTCGCCGTCATCGAGCACAATCTGGAGGTCATCAAGACCGCCGACTGGATCCTCGACCTCGGCCCCGAGGGCGGCGACGGCGGCGGCGAGGTGGTGGCCGCCGGCTCCATCGACGACGTCATGGCCGAGCCGCGCAGCTATACGGGCAAGTTCCTCAAGGAACTGCTGGAACGCCGGCCGGCCGGCAAGGCTCAGGCAGCGGAGTGATCTGATGAGCAAGGGCACCATTCGCGCCGGCATCGGCGGCTGGACGTTCGAGCCGTGGGAAGGCACCTTCTATCCCGACGACCTGCCCAAGAAGCGGCAGCTCGAATATGCCAGCCGGCAGATCCCCACCATCGAGGTGAACGGCACCTATTACGGCAGCCAGAAGCCGGCCGTCTATGCCAAGTGGGCAAGCGAGGCTCCCGACGATTTCGTTTTCTCGCTCAAGGGAAACCGCTTCGTGACGAACCGCAAGGTCTTGTCGGAAGCTTCTGAATCCCTTGAGAAATTCCTTGCATCGGGAATCACCGAGCTTGGCAGGAAGCTTGGTCCACTCGTCTGGCAGTTCGCACCGACCAAGAAATTTGATCCGGAGGATTTCGAAGGGTTCTTGGAGCTTCTGCCGGCCGAGCGCGACGGGATCGCCCTGCGCCATGTCCTGGAAGTGCGGCACGATTCCTTCGTGGTGCCGGAGTTTCCGGCGCTGGTGCGCAGATATGGCGCGGCGATCTGCTACGCCCACCACTTCACCTATCCCGAGATGGCCGACCTGACTGCGGATTTCGTCTATGCGCGCCTGCAGCGCGGCGAGGATTCGGTGCCCACCGCCTACCCGCCGGACGAGCTCGACGCCTGGGCGAAGCGCGCCGAGACCTGGGCCGAGGGTGGCCAGCCCGACGACCTGCCCCTGGCCGACCCGTCCTTCAAGCCCGAAGTGAGGCCGCGCGACGTCTTCGTCTACTTCATCCACGAAGGCAAGATCAACGCCCCCCAGGCCGCGCAGGCCCTGATGCAGCGGGTCCGGCCCGCCTGACACGTGTCTTCCGGAAGCGGGAAACGGTTTCAGCCCGAAGCCTCAGCCGATCAGTTCGTCCAGAAGTTCGGGAAGCAGTTCCGGCAGGTCTTCCGCGATCAGCCCCGCTCCGAACCGGCGCCCCGCCTCCCCGTGCAGCCAGACGCCGGCCGCCGCCGCCTCGAAGGCCGGCATGGCCTGCGCCATCAGGCCGGCGATGATGCCGGAAAGCACGTCGCCCGAGCCTGCCGTCGCCAGGAACGGCGTCGCGTTCGTGTTGATCACCGCCCGCCCGTCGGGCGCAGCCACCACCGTGTCTGCGCCTTTCAGCACCACGACCGCCCCGGCCCGCGCGGCAGCAGTGCGCGCCCGCTCCACCTTGGAAGGACCACTCGCCGCAAGATCGGCGAAGAGCCTGCCGAACTCCCCCTCATGCGGCGTCAGCACCGCCGACGGCGCTCCCTCGGCACGCGCCGCCGCAAAGAGCGCATCCGGCTGCGCGGCGAACGACGTGATGGCGTCCGCATCGAAGACCACGCCCTTCAGCCCGCTCCCGCCGTGCTGCAGAAGGGAGAGCCCGAAGGCACGGGTGGTTTCGCCGACGCCAAAACCAGGCCCCAGCACCGCGGCACTCGGCCGGCGCTCGGCGAGAAAGGTGGCGACATCGTCCACCGTGTCGACGCGGCGCAGCATGATCGCCGTCAGATGCGCGGCGTTGACGAGCAGCGCGCTGGCGGGCGTCAGCAGCGTGACCGCCCCTGCCCCGATCCGCGCCGCGCCGCGCGCTGCCAGCCTTGCCGCTCCCGTCGCGCCTGGCCCGCCCGAGAAGACCGCGGCGTGGCCGCGCGAATATTTGTGCGCATCGGGCGCCGGATCGGGGAAGGCGCCGCGCCACAGGGCCGGGCCGTTCTCCCAAAGCGTGACGCCGGCATCGGTCAAAAGCGCGTCGGCGATGCCGATCTCCGCCAAGACCGTCTCGCCGCAGAGCGCACGGCCCGGATAGAGCAGATGTCCCGGCTTCTTGCGGAAGAAGGTGATCGTCAGGAGCGCCTCGAAAGCCGCGCCGAGCACCGCCCCGTTCCACCCTGAAACGCCCGACGGCAGGTCGATCGCGATGACCGGCGCGCCCGCCGCGTCGACGCGGCCGATCGCCTGCGCCTCGGCGCCGCTCACCGCCTTCGACAGGCCGGCACCGAACAACGCATCGACCACCGGCCGGTTTGGGCGCGGCCGGAACGCCTCGAGCGCCCGTGCCGCCAGCGGGCATTCATCCGCCGCCCGCGCCGCGTCGCTCCCCGCCCTCGGCGCCGCCGTGGCAAAGAGCCGGACGTCGAGGCCGCGCTCGGCCAGGAGCCGCGCCACCACATAGCCGTCGCCGCCATTGTTGCCCGGTCCGCACAGGACGTCGAACCCCGCCGCTTCGGTGAAGCGGGGAAGGATTTCGGCGGTCGCGGCGGCGCCCGCATTGCGCATCAGCCGGTAGCCGTCGAACGGGCCGGCCTGCACGGCGCGGCGATCCATCGCGCCCATTTCCTCAGGTGTCAGAATTTCCAGACGCATGACCGATCTGCCACTTTATTCGGCGCATTGCATATTTTTTAATCACCAGCCAGACTGGCTCGCGGGGCCTCTGGCGCATAGGCGGGCGGCCCCTGCGCGCACCCACCCGTCCCGCCCCTGCAAAAGCCGCGTCCGGGAGCGCCTGCGGGGACAATGCAGCGCTTGGCACGCTTCATGCAAGCCCTCTTCGAGGAGTTGGCATGTTTCGTGCTTCAACCGGACCGGAGCAACGAGGGGCGCGGCAAATCCGTTCCTGAACCCATGGAGACCACCCAGGCATGAAAAAGGTCGAAGCGATCATCAAACCCTTCAAGCTCGACGAAGTGAAGGAGGCTCTCCAGGAGGTCGGCCTTCAGGGCATCACCGTTATCGAGGCCAAGGGCTTCGGCCGCCAGAAGGGCCACACCGAGCTCTATCGCGGCGCCGAATATGTCGTCGACTTCCTCCCCAAGGTGAAGATCGAGATCGTCCTTCCCGACGAGACGGTCGAGGCGGCCATCGAGGCGATCCGCAAGGCGGCCCAGACGGGCCGCATCGGCGACGGCAAGATCTTCGTCACCAATGTCGAGGAGGTCATCCGCATCCGCACCGGCGAAACCGGCGCGGACGCCGTTTGATCCATCTTTCTCTTCCGACCCGGGCGCTCGCAAGGGTCACTCAGGCAATACCATCCCAAACAGGAAAGCGATTATGACCACAGCACAAGACATCATGAAGCAGATCAAGGAAAACGACGTGAAGTTCGTCGATCTGCGCTTCACCGATCCGCGCGGCAAGCTGCAGCACGTCACCATGGATGTCACCGCCGTGGACGAGGACATGTTCGCCGACGGCGTCATGTTCGACGGTTCCTCCATCGCCGGCTGGAAGGCGATCAACGAGTCCGACATGGTCCTGATGCCGGAGCCGGAGACGGCCCACATGGATCCCTTCTTCGCCCAGTCGACGATGGCGATCATCTGCGACATCCTCGACCCGATCTCCGGCGAGGCCTACAACCGCGATCCGCGCGGCACCGCCAAGAAGGCGGAGGCTTTCCTGAAGTCGGAAGGGCTCGGCGACACCGTTTACATCGGACCGGAACCCGAGTTCTTCATCTTCGACGACGTCAAGTACAAGGCCGATCCCTACAACACCGGCTTCAAGCTCGATTCCAGTGAGCTGCCGTCCAACGACGACACCGAATACGAGACCGGCAACCTCGGCCACCGTCCGCGCGTCAAGGGCGGCTACTTCCCGGTTCCGCCGATCGATTCGGCGCAGGACATGCGCTCCGAGATGCTGACGGTGCTGACCGAGATGGGCGTCGTCGTGGAAAAGCACCACCACGAGGTGGGTGCGGCCCAGCACGAGCTCGGCATCAAGTTCGAGACGCTGCTGCGCAGCGCCGACTCGGTCCAGAAGTTCAAATATGGCGTGCACCAGGTCGCCAACGCCTACGGCAAGACGGCCACCTTCATGCCGAAGCCGATCTATGGCGACAACGGCTCGGGCATGCACGTCCACCAGTCGATCTGGAAGGAAGGCAAGCCGACCTTCGCCGGCAACGAATATGCCGGCCTTTCGGAGACCTGCCTCTTCTACATCGGCGGCATCATCAAGCACGCCAAGGCGATCAACGCCTTCACCAACCCGATCACCAACTCCTACAAGCGTCTGGTGCCCGGCTTCGAAGCTCCGGTGCTGCTCGCCTACTCGGCACGCAACCGCTCGGCCTCCTGCCGCATCCCGTTCGGCTCCTCGCCGAAGTCCAAGCGCGTCGAGGTCCGCTTCCCCGATCCGGGCGCGAACCCCTACCTGGCCTTCGCCGCCATGCTGATGGCCGGCATCGACGGCATCAAGAACAAGATCCATCCCGGCCAGGCCATGGACAAGGATCTGTACGACCTGCCGCCGAAGGAGCTCAAGAAGGTGCCGACCGTCTGCGGCTCTCTGCGTGAGGCGCTGATGAACCTCGACAAGGATCGCGGCTTCCTGAAGGCCGGCGGCGTGTTCGACGACGACCAGATCGATGCTTATATCGAGCTGAAGATGGCCGAGGTTCTGCGTTTCGAGATGACGCCGCACCCGGTCGAGTTCGACATGTATTACTCGGTCTGATCCCCACTCGCTTCGGGGGATCAGGGGCTCCGCCTTCGGGCGGGGCCCTTTTTTGTGGATCCAGATCCTAGAGCGCGCCTTTGCGCTCGCGCCAGTCGGCGGCGATTTCCGCCGGTCGGCTGCGCCCGCGGAAATCCCGCGTCACCTCGCCAAAGGCGAAGCGGATCGAGTTCTCGACGATTTCCCGGTCGTGGACCTTCAACTGATCGGCGATCGGCGCCCAGCGGTAGAGCGCCTTCGGGCTCTCGGTGAAGCTCTCGCCTCCGGCAGCCATGTTCTCCCAGTGCACGTCCTCGGCACGCTTGCGGAACCTCTCCCGCCAGCCCTCGACCACCTCCGGCTCTGGCAGATGCGCCGCATTGTCGCCGATGCCGGCCTCGAAGCAGTGCCGGGCCAGCGCCGGCGCCTCGTCGCGCGCCAGGTGCCCTGCCGCGACCACGCGCGCCACCGTATGGATCGAAAGGTCCGACAGGCAGGCGGCGAAGACGTGCAGCTTGGCGACATTGATCGATTGGACGAAGACCTCGTCCTCGAACATGGACGGATAGCGCGTCCCCATCCGCGCCTTCAGGTAGCCATAGAGCTTCTTCTGCGTCACGAAGGCGGCTCGCGTGCTGACGAAGCCGGCCAGCCCCGCCACGGTGTCGACCGGTCCGCGATCGCGCCGCAGGCTGAGGCGCGCTGCCGCCTCGCGCAGCAGGCTCATGCCTTTCGTCCATTGCATGCCCATGCGCCGTCCTCCCGTCTACGACCAATGTCTCGATTTCCTTTGCACCGGAACTGCCCAATGCTTGAGACATGCCATTGTGATTCTGATTCCGAGGAACCGCAATGGCGACGGTTAACGACTTTCGTCGCTAACGGATCTGAGGGAGGAGGACATCATGTCCGCAAATGACTCTGACGATGTGAGGGATCGCTACTGGGCGAAAACCAGGAACATGACCATTTTGGTCCTGGTGCTCTGGGCGTTTTTCTCGCTGGTTGTTCCCTGGATGGTCGGCTGGCTGAACACCTACAAGTTCATCGGCTTTCCGCTGGGATACTACATGATCGCGCAAGGCTCGCTCATCGCCTTCGTCGTCATCATCTGGGTGCAGAACTGGCGCCAGGATGCGATCGACGATGAGTTCGGCTTTGGCGAAGAGGAATAGGGGGGAACCGACATGGCTTTGATGCAGGGACGGTTCATCGACAATATCGGCAGGGTGTATGGCATATACACCGGCGGCTTCCTCGCCTTCATCATTCTGATGGCGATCCTCGAGCAGCTCGGTGTCGGTGCCGATACGATCGGCATTCTGTTCGTTGCCTTCACCATCGCGATCTACGCCATCATCGGCTGGCTCTCGCGAACGATGGAGGTCGATGCCTATTACGTGGCCGGCCGGCAGGTCCCGGCGGTCTACAACGGCATGGCGACGGCCGCCGACTGGATGTCCGGCGCATCCTTTGTGGCGCTTGCCGGCGGCATCTATTTCGGCGGTTACGGCTACATGGCCTTCATCGTCGGCTGGACCGGCGGCTATGTGCTCGTCAACTCGCTGATGGCGCCCTATCTGCGCAAGTTCGGCTGCTACACGGTTCCCGATTTCATCGGCACGCGTTATGGCGGCAACCTTGCGCGGCTCTGCGCCGTGATTGTGCTCGTCGTGGCGTCGTTCACCTATGTGACGGCGCAGATCAACGCGACCGGAACGATCGCCGCGCGCGCGCTGCACATTCCCTTCTCCTATGGCGTCTGGCTGGGGCTCCTGGGCATTCTGCTCTGCTCGATGCTGGGCGGCATGCGCGCCGTCACATGGACACAGGTTGCCCAGTACATCGTGCTCATCATCGCCTATCTGGTGCCGGTGATCTGGATGTCCAACGCGCAAGGGTTCGGCATCATCCCGCACTTCACCTATGGCGAGGCGGCATCGTCCATGGCGCAGTTCGAGGCACAATACGGCCTCAACGCTCCGGCCGAAGCCATGGCCGGACTGTCGGTGCTGACGACCCCGCATACGGGTCCGGTGGGCGATTACGCAGAGTGGAAGTTCGTCACCCTGGCGCTGTGCATGATGGCGGGCACCGCATCGCTGCCGCACATCCTCATGCGCTACTTCACCACGCCTTCCGTCCGCTCGGCCCGCAAGTCGGTGGCATGGTCGCTGCTGTTCATCTTCCTGCTGTACTTCACGGCCCCCGCACTCGCGACGCTGACGAAGCTGCAGCTTCTCGATCCCAGCCTGCCCACGGCCATCATCGGCAAGCCTTTTGCCGAAGTGGCCGCGCTTGACTGGATCCAGAACTGGTCGTCCGTCGGCTTCCTGGCCATCGCGGACCAGAACGGCGACGGCATCCTGCAACTGAACGAGTTCTTCATGCGGCCCGACATCGTCGTGCTCGCCACGCCGGAGATCGCCGGCCTGCCTTACGTCATCTCCGGCCTGGTCGCCGCGGGTGGCATGGCAGCCGCCATGTCGACAGCAGACGGACTCCTTCTGGCCATCGCCAACGCGCTCAGCCACGATCTCTACTACAAGATGATCGACCCCAAGGCCGACACGGCCGTCCGGCTGATCGTTGCCCGCGTGCTTCTGCTGGCCATTGGTGCGCTCGGCGCCCTGATCGCCTCGCTGCAGCTCACCGGCATTCTCGGTGCCGTGGCCTGGGCGTTCTGCTTCGCCTGCTCGGGTCTCTTCTTCCCCCTCGCCCTCGGCGTGTGGTGGAAACGGGCCAATCGGGAAGGCGCGATCGCCGGCATGGCGGCGGGCTTCATCGCCGGCAGTGCATATCTCTACTACGTCTACACCGGCGGCACGCCGTGGTTCGGCCTCGATCACCTGCGCTTCGGCATCGTCGGCATGGCGACGAGCCTGGTCGCCATGGTCGTGGTCACGCTGCTGACGCCGGCTCCGGACGAGGAGATCCAGCGCATGGTCGACGAGACCCGCGTCCCCTCGGGACCGGCTATCCTTTCGGCCAAGCACTGATCGGATTAATATGCTTAGCGGGGGCGGGTTTTCCCGCCCCCGTTTCATGTCGAAAGGGCTGCATTCATGGCGGGGACGATGGCGGCTTTCCCAATCTGGGTCATCGCGCTGGACTACATTCTGGGCGTCATCATGTGGACGCTGATCGGCCGTGCGGCCATGGGCATCTTCCTTCCGGAAGATTCCAGCTTCTTCTTCATGCGCTTCTTCGTGCGCGTGACCAATCCGATCCTGAGGCTGTTCCGCCCCATCACGCCGGGCTTCCTGCTCGAGCCGCTGGTGCCGGTCTATGTCGCCTGGTTCTTCTTCATGATCCGCTTCTACCTGATGCCGTGGCTGCTCGGCTATTCGGTGATGGGGATGCTTTCATTCCCGCTGGAGAGCGAAATCGCCGGCATGCTTTACCAGGCGTTCGGCGGCAGATAGGATCTGCGCGCCGATCAGGCCTCCAGCGCCGCGAGCAGGGCCGCCGCGCCCATCATGTCGCGCTCGCGCGCCGCGCGGCGTTGTGCGGCCTCCGCGTCGATGCCCCATTGGGCGGCGTTCCAGTCCTCGTCGACATGCGCCGCCTTCCAGGCGTCCTCGGCCGGGATGGCGCCCGCATCAACGGCAAGCGCCAGAAGCAGCGATCCGGTCAGCGCCGTCATCACGTGAATGGCCGCAAGGCGAAGCGGCTCGCTGCGCTGGCGCAGATAGGAGCTCACCGCGGCGATCGCCTCGCGCGGTTGCTCCACATGCATCACGCCCTCGGCGAGAACGAATTGTGCGCCGATCATCTGCTGCGCCCAGTCGAGGACCGGATCCCAGGCCTCGGCCTGCAGGGCGATCAGCCGCTCCGGCGAGGGAGCGCGATAGCAAAGCAGGTCGCTCGAAGCATAGCGCAGGACATCCTCGAGCACGGCCTGCGCATGTTCGGCAACGCCGTCGATCGCCGTGTTGACGAGCCGCGTGACGGGCATGGTCGCCGGATCGATCTCCTCGCCCTGGGCTGCATATTCGGCTGCGATCAGCTCGGCGGCGGCCTGTCGCGGCAAGGCGACGCGCGCCGCTCCCGGCGTGCGCACGGCCCGGCCGTCGAGCAGAACAGCGAAGCCCTCTTCCTGCGCCGCCACCGAAACCTCCTTGTAGAAGCGTTTCGGCAAGGGCCGTTTCATGGTGCTCTGGGCGCGCCGCACCGGATCGAGTTCGGCGGAGGTCTTCCCGTCTTCAAGGTCGTGCAATAGATCGCGCATGGGCTCTATATAGGGTGCGTTGGTTGCTTCGTTAAGCTGGAACGATCCGCCGGCGGGGACGATTGACCACGACCAGACCCGCCGCGATGAGGGCGAGCGCCAGCAGGATTTTCGCCGTCAGCGGCTCGCCGAGGACGATGCCGCCGCACAGGACGCCGAAGACCGGCGTGAGGAAGGCGAAGCTCGACAGTCCCGAAGCGGGATAGCGGCGCATCAGCCAGAACCACAGGACATAGGTGAAGGCGACGACGAAGACGGCGTGAAACAGGAAGGCACCGGTGGCCAGGAAGGTGACGTCGCGCAGCAGCGGACCGGTGAACGGCAGGAATGGCAGCGGCAGCACGGTCGACACGGCGAGCTGGTAGATGAGCGTCTTTTCGGCGCTCGCTTCCGTCAGCTTGGACTGCTTGATGACGATGATCGTCGCGGCCCACAGAAGCCCGGCGAAAAGGCACAGCACATCGCCCAGAAGGGCCTCCGGTCCGGGCAGGCTGAGCCCGTCGGAGAAGACGAGCGCGACACCGAGGAAAGCCATCACCAATCCGCCGAACTTGACCGACGACATTTTCTCGCCGAGCAGGAAATGCCCGCCGATCAGCACCCAGAACGGCATGGTGTTGAGCATCAGCGCGCCACGGGCCGCCGAGGTGTAGTCGAGGCCGAAGAAGATCAGGAGAAATTCCAGGCCGAACAGCACGCCGGCAAGCAGCCCCGGCAGCAAGGTGCCGTCCTTCTCGAAAAGCGCAATCCTCCGGTAGCGGCACCACAGAAAGACCAGCAACGTGGCGACGGCCGAGCGCAGGAACATCAGGAACATCGGGCTGTAGCCCGTATTGGCAATCTTGATCGCCACCTGGTTGAGCCCCCAGGACAAGGTGAGGCCGATCATCATGAGCGCCGCGAAGGCGTCGATCGCGTCGCGGCGGCCGTCGGCACCCGGGATGGCGATGCTCATTGCGCACCCTCTGCCGCCGCCTCGTCGAAGCCGAGCAGGTTCCAGCTCTGCCGCATATGCGGCGGCAGCGGCGCGGTGACGTCGATCTTCCCGCCGCCGGGATTGGGAATCACGATGCGGCGCGCGTGCAGGTGCAGCCGGTTCTGCAGGCCGCCCGGGAACTCCCAGTTCTGATCCGCTTCGAAATATTTTGGATCGCCGATGATCGGGCAGCCGATATGGGCAGCATGCACGCGCAACTGGTGCGTGCGGCCGGTATATGGCTCCATTTCCAGCCAGGAGAGCGTCATGCCCGCCTGCTCGATCAGGCGGTAGTTCGAAACGGCGTGGTCGGAATCCGGCTCGCCATGCTGGGCCACCCGCATGCGGTCGCCGTCCGGCGTCTGCTCCTTGATGAGCCAGGTGGAGATGCGGCCTTCAGGCTTCTTCGGGACGCCCTTGACCAGCGCCCAATAGGTCTTCTTAGTGTCGCGTGCCCGAAAGGACTCCGCCAGGCGCATGGCCGCCTGCCGGGTGCGGGCGACGACCAGCACGCCGGACGTGTCGCGGTCGAGCCGGTGCACGAGGCGCGGCTTCTCGCCCTTCTTGTTGCGCCAGGCCTCGAGCATGGCGTCGACATGACGGCTGACGCCCGATCCGCCCTGCACGGCGAGCCCTGCCGGCTTGTTGAAGACGAACACCTTCGGGTCCTCGTAGAGAAGCATCTGCGAAAGGGCTTCCGCGTCGCCGGTGTTGCGCAGGCTGTGCGCTGTGGTCTGGTCGCTTCCCTTGCGGTCGACATCGAGCGGCGGGACGCGGACCATCTGGCCAGGCTGGACGCGCGTGTCGGCCTTGGCCCGGCCGCCGTCGACCCGCACCTGCCCCGAGCGCAGGAGCTTTTGCAGATGCCCGAACCCGAGGCCCGGAAAATGCGCCTTGAACCAGCGATCGAGGCGCATCCCGCCCTCGTCCTTCTCCACTTCGACCTGTTGCACGCCCGTCATGACAAGAATCCGTTCTCCCGGCCCCGCTTAAGCAAAGTGCTTGACCAGCCACAGGCCGGCGAAAAGCGCGGCGATGGCGCCGCAAACACTGACGAGCACATAGCCTGCGGCAAGCGCTCCGTCTCCACGTTCCCACAAGGCGACCACATCCAGCGAGAAGGCTGAGAACGTCGTGAAGCCGCCGAGCAGACCCGTCGCCAGGAACAGCCGCAGCTCGGGCGAGGTTCCGACGCGCCGCGCCAGCCACTCGACGAACGCGCCCATGATCAGCGAGCCGACGAGGTTGACGGTCAGCGTTCCCCAGGGAAACCCCGTTCCCATGAGGCGCATGGCGGCAAGTCCCGCAAGATGGCGCAGGCCGGCGCCGAGCGCCCCTCCGGCAGCAACGATCAGAAAATGATTCATGCGGCCCTTTTCGCAGAAGCTGCGCAAAAATCAACAAGCGCCCTCACCGGTCCTCTCCCCGTTCCCGGCGCAGCTTTGCCCAGTAATCGAGCCGCTTGCGGATCTCGCGCTCGAAGCCGCGCTCCGCCGGATCGTAGAACTGCCGGCGACCCATTTCCTCCGGAAAATAATCCTGGCCGGAAAAGGCGTCAGGCGCATCGTGATCATAGGCATAGCCCGCCCCGTAGCCGCTCTCCTTCATCAGCTTCGTCGGGGCGTTGAGGATGTGCCGCGGCGGCAGCAGCGAGCCATGCTCCCTGGCGGCCGCCATGGCCCCTTTGAAGGCCGTGTAGACGGCGTTGGATTTCGGTGCGGTGGCGAGATAGACGCAGGCCTGCGCCAACGCCAGCTCACCCTCGGGCGAGCCCAGATAGTCGTAGGCGTCCTTCGCCGCATTGGCGACGACGAGCGCCTGCGGGTCGGCGAGCCCGATATCCTCGACCGCCATGCGCACCAGGCGTCGGCCGAGATAGAGCGGGTCCTCGCCGGCATCGAACATGCGCGCCAGATAGTAGAGCGCCGCATCGGGATCGGATCCGCGAACGGATTTGTGCAGCGCCGAGATCAGGTTGTAATGGCCGTCCTGCCCCTTGTCGTAGATCGGCGCGCGCCGCTGCGCCACGCGCTGCAGCCCCTCGGCGTCGAACACCTCGCCGGCGCGGGCCGCGCGCCACACCTCCTCGGCCAGCGTCAGCACCGCACGGCCGTCGCCGTCCGCCATGCGGACGAGTACGGCGCGCGCTTCCTCGTCGAGCGGCAGTTCCTTTCCCTCCGCTTCCTCGGCGCGCTCGAGAAGCCGGGCGAGGCTTTCGGGCCCCAGCGCCTTGAAGACGAGGACGCGCGCCCGCGATAGAAGGGCGGCGTTGAGCTCGAAGGACGGGTTCTCCGTGGTGGCTCCCACCAGCACCACCGTGCCATCCTCCATCACCGGCAGGAAGGAATCCTGCTGCGACCGGTTGAAGCGATGGATCTCGTCGACGAAGAGCAGCGTCTGGCGCCCCTGCGTGCGGCGCAGCCGCGCCGCCTCGAACACCTTCTTGAGGTCCGCCACGCCGGAGAAGATCGCCGAGATCTGCTCGAAGGCGAGATCGGTCTCGCCGGCAAGCAGCCGCGCCACCGTGGTCTTGCCTGTGCCGGGCGGCCCCCAGAAGATGAGCGAGCCGAGAGAGCGGCTGGCGATCATCCGGGTCAGCACCCCGTCGGGACCCGTCAGGTGTTCCTGCCCCACCACATCGGCAAGCCGGTTCGGCCGCAGGCGGTCGGCCAGCGGCCGGTTCACCGGGACGCCGTCCTTCTCAGTGCTTGAAAACAGGTCGCTCATGGTCTTCCGTCAGAAGCGCAGACTCTGCTGCAATATGCGGCCATCGCGCTCGATGGCAAAGTGCCAGCGGCGGCTCTGCTCTCGCGCCACCCGCGCCATTCCCTTGGCGCTTTCGATCGCCCGGCCGTTCACCTCCCGAACGATGTCGCCGCGGCGCAGCCCCATGCTGGCGGCCGGCGACCGGGGATCGACGTCGAGGACCACGACGCCCTTCTTGCCGAGCGGCAATTTCAGGCGCTGCGCCGTGCGCGGCGCAAGATCGGTCACCGCCGCGCCGGCAAACGGGCTACGCCCCTCGATCACGGTCGGCTCCGCCTCGTCGCCCGCCGAGAGCCGCTCCAGCCGGATCGTCACATCGCGGCTGTCGCCGTCGCGCAGGATGCGGATCACGCCGTCCTCGTCGAGCGGGTGCGTGACGAGCCGGTATTCGAGCGCATCAGGATGCTGTATGTCGGCGCCGTCCATGGCGGTCACGACATCGCCGGGTTTCAGGCCGGCGCGCGCCGCCGGGCTGTCCGGAGCCACTTCCCTGACCAGCGCCCCGGCCGGCCGCTTCATGCCGAGCGCTTCGGCGACCGGCGGCGTGACGGGATCGAAGGAGGCGCCGAAATACGGCCGCTCGAAGGTCTTGACGCCGCTGAGCGCCGCATCCACCACGGCCCGCACCATATTGGCCGGGATGGCGAAGCCGATGCCGATGGAGCCGCCGCTGCGGCTGACGATCGCCGTGTTGATGCCGATCACGTCACCCTTCATGTCGATCAGCGCGCCGCCCGAATTGCCCGGATTGATCGCCGCGTCGGTCTGGATGAAGAAGCCGAAATCGGAAACGCCGATATGGCTGCGCGCCAGCGCCGAGACGATGCCGCTGGTGGTGGTCTGGCCGACGCCGAACGGATTGCCGATCGCCAGCACCAGGTCTCCCACTTCGAGCGAATCCGAATCGCCGAGACGAGCCGCCGGGAAGGCTTCCTTGCCCTCGACCTTCAGGACCGCCAGATCGAGCTCCTCGTCCTTGAGCAGGATCTCGCTCTCGAACTCGCGCCCGTCGGCAAGCGCCACCTTCACCTCGTCGGCGCCGCTGACGACGTGGTTGTTGGTGACGATGATGCCGCTCGGATCGACCATCACGCCGGAGCCGAGCGAGGAGCGCACGCGGGGCGGCATCTGCGGCCGGCCGAAAAACTGCTCGAAGAATGGGTCGCCCATGAAGGGCGAGAGCGCCTGCACGGTCGAAGACGCGTAAACATTCACCACCGCCGGCGACGTCTCGCGCACGAGCGGCGCGAAGGAGAGCTGGATTTCGGCCTCGCCGAACGGGACACGCCGCTTCGCCGCGGCCTCGTCCTCGCTTGCCGGCGCCGTCTCACCGCCGCGCAGCAGATTCGAAAGCGTGTCCCTAAGGCTTGTGCCGGAACCGTCCTGCGCCGCGGCCGGCGCTACGAGCGCCGCAAGGACGAGCAGAACGGAGAACAGGCGAAACGGCTTGTCGATCATGGTGATCCTCTTCGGTGGGCACCGTCTTTTCACACGCAATTGCGCGGATTAAAAGGCTGAAGAGACCGACGCCCTTCCTGCCGGCAACGCGATCGCGGATCGCCGCTCGACGCCGGGTCGGCCCTTTGGCTTTCCGACATCTCCACAGGATCCTCATTCCATGACGCTCGCCCATCTGACGCCGATCTTCCTGCTTGCCGTTTCCAATCTCTTCATGACGTTCGCCTGGTACGGCCATCTGAAATTCACCAACAAGCCTCTGGCCATGGTGGTGCTGGCGAGCTGGTCGATCGCGCTGATCGAATACTGCTTCGCCGTTCCGGCCAATCGCTACGGGCACGCGGTCTACAGCGCCGCCGAATTGAAGACGATGCAGGAGATCATCACCCTGTGCGTCTTCGCCGGCTTTTCCGTGCTCTATCTCGGCGAGCAGCTGACCATCAATCACGCGGTTGGCTTCGCCCTCATCTGCCTCGGCGCCTTCTTCGTCTTCAAGGGACCGCTCGGCTAGATCGCGTTCATCATTTCATCGTTTCATGGAAACGTTGCCCCGTTCTATCTCTTTGTCTTTCCGCATTTATGCGGCCGTCAGGTGATTCCACCTGACTGCAAAATGCTCTAGGCGCCCCCTTCGCGGCCTCTCGCCGGCCAGTCGGCAGTACGGGCGTGCGTCGGCTTACGAGGATCACCTGTTCAGGCATGGATCCTCGGGTCAGGGCCAGAGGGTGACGAATGGCAGGGGCGATGCAGTCAGTCGCGGATGCCGACGATCTGCATCACTCATCCCCACAATTCGTCATGCCCAGCCCCCGAGCCGGGGATCCATGCCATGGCAGCGGTGAAGGGCACCGTCCTCTTTCCCGCAAAACGCAAAAAAGGGGCCCGAAGGCCCCTTCCCGCAAATACCGTGACCGCGGCGCGATTACGCGGCCTCGGCCTCTTCGTTGCCGCCCTCGGCCTCGAGGCGCGCACGGTCGGCGGCACCCTTGGCCGAAACGTCACGGTCGACGAACTCGATCACCGCCATCGGGGCGTTGTCGCCATGGCGGAAGCCCGCCTTCATGATGCGCGTGTAACCGCCGTTGCGGTCCGCATAGCGCGGGGCAAGCGTGTCGAACAGGCGCTTCACCAGCGTTTCGCTGCGGATCGCCGCGATCGCCTGGCGGCGGGCATGCAGGTCGCCCCGCTTGCCGAGCGTCACCAGCTTCTCCACGATCGGACGAAGCTCCTTCGCCTTCGGCAGGGTGGTAACGATCTGCTCATGCTCGATCAGCGAGGCTGCCATATTGGCAAAGAGCGCCTTGCGGTGGCTTGCCGTCCTGTTCAGCTTGCGGCCGGATTTTCCGTGACGCATGGCCTTTCTCCTTCAATCCCCGTCGCCCGCATCGCGGGCCGATCGGGCCTAGTATTGGTCTTCGTAACGCTTGGCGAGTTCTTCGATGTTTTCCGGCGGCCAATCCTCGACTTCCATGCCGAGGTGAAGCCCCATCGACGCCAGCACTTCCTTGATCTCGTTGAGCGACTTGCGGCCGAAATTCGGCGTGCGCAGCATCTCCGCCTCGGTCTTCTGGATCAGATCACCGATGTAGACGATGTTGTCGTTCTTCAGGCAGTTGGCGGAGCGGACCGAAAGTTCCAGCTCGTCCACCTTCTTCAGAAGCGCCGGGTTGAAGGCGAGCTCGGCCACCTGCTCGGCGGGCTGCTCCTTCTGCGGCTCCTCGAAATTGACGAACAGCGCCAACTGGTCCTGCAGGATGCGTGCGGCGAATGCCACGGCGTCCTCGCCGGTCACCGAGCCGTTGGTCTCGATGGTCATGGTCAGCTTGTCATAGTCGAGAACCTGGCCCTCGCGGGTGTTTTCGACCTTGTAGGAGACCTTCTTGACCGGCGAGTACAGGCTGTCGACCGGGATGAGACCGATCGGCGCATCCTCGGCGCGGTTGCGGTCGGCCGGCACATAGCCCTTGCCGGTGTCGACCGTGAACTCCATGCGGATCTCCGCACCCTCGTCGAGCGTGCAAAGAACGTGATCGGGGTTGAGCACCTCGACGTCGCCGACGGTCTGGATGTCGCCGGCGGTCACGGCACCGGGCCCCTGCTTACGCACGACCATGCGCTTGGGACCGTCGCCTTCCATGCTGAGGGCGATTTCCTTGATGTTGAGGATGATGTCGGTGACATCCTCACGCACGCCGGGAATCGACGAGAATTCGTGCAGCACGCCGTCGATCTGCACGGCCGTCACCGCCGCGCCGCGCAGCGACGACAGCAGGACGCGCCGCAGCGCATTGCCGAGGGTCAGGCCGAAGCCGCGCTCCAGGGGCTCGGCCACCAGCGTGGTGACGGTACGGCCCTTGGACGAGAATTCGACCTTGTTCGGCTTGATAAGCTCTTGCCAGTTCTTCTGGATCATTCCGGGTTCCTTCCGTTACCCCGCCACCATCCAATCGTGGCGGGCGCTCTGGAAACCGCAGAGGAGCGCCGAGGCGCTCTTGCGGCAAAATTCGCGAGGCTTAGACGCGGCGCTTCTTGCGCGGGCGGCAGCCATTGTGCGGGATCGGCGTCACGTCGCGGATCGAGGTGATGGTGAAGCCGGCGGCCTGCAGCGCGCGGAGCGCCGACTCGCGGCCGGAGCCGGGACCCGAAACTTCGACCTCGAGCGTGCGCATGCCGTGCTCCTGCGCCTTGCGGGCGCAATCCTCGGCGGCGACCTGCGCGGCGAACGGCGTCGACTTACGCGAGCCCTTGAAGCCCTGCGCACCAGCCGACGACCAGGCGATCGCATTGCCCTGCGCGTCGGTGATCGTGATCATCGTGTTGTTGAAGGTCGAGCTGACATGCGCGACGCCCGACGAAATGTTCTTGCGTTCGCGGCGGCGAACACGTGCGGCTTCCTTGGCCATGACTTTCCTTTCAAACGATCTCTACACCGCCGTAGCACCAGCGGCTCCACCTGGAGTGAATGGTGAATGGTAAGTAGTGAATGGTCGCCGGCCGAGATGTTCGGCTCCTAACCATTCACCATTCACTATTCACTATTCACCCAAATTACTTCTTCTTCCCGGCAATTGCCTTCGCCGGGCCCTTGCGGGTGCGCGCATTGGTGTGCGTGCGCTGGCCGCGGACCGGGAGCGAGCGACGATGACGCAGGCCGCGATAGCAGCCGAGGTCCATCAGGCGCTTGATGTTCATCGAGACTTCGCGGCGCAGATCGCCTTCGACCTGCAGGTCGCGGTCGATCGTCTCGCGGATCGCCAGCACCTCGGCATCGGTCAGTTCGCTGACGCGACGCTCGAGCGGGATGTTGACCTTCTTGACGATATCCCCGGCCAGCTTCGGGCCGATGCCGTGGATATACTGGAGCGCGATCACGACGCGCTTGTTGGTCGGAATGTTGACGCCGGCTATACGAGCCATCTTCTTCTCCATGTGGGCCGGACACGCCGGCGCTTCGTTGACCCGCGTCCGGTGGAGGCCGGCCCTTGCGGGGAAAACATGTTCCTACAAACAATGTGGCCGAGCCAACCGGCCCGACCAACCGCATGTTCGATCAGGAGACGGCTCGCATTAGTCGATATCTGCCGTCCAGTCAAGCGATGCCCGGTGCTTTCCGCTCACTTGATCGAAGCGAGGACCCGCTCGATCTCTGCGGTCACCTCGTCGATGGTCGCCATGCCGTCGACCCGGCGCAGCAGACCCTTGGCGTGATAGTAGCCGATCAGAGCCGCCGTCTTCTTATAGTACTCGCGCAGACGGTCCTCGAAGACATCCGGATTGTCGTCCTTGCGCGGCGTCTGGCCGGCGGCGACCGCCTCCTGCGCTCGTTTGACGATGCGCCCGACCAGGGCGTCGTCGTCGACCACCAGCTCGATCGTTGCGTCGAGCCTCAGTCCGCGCTCGGCCAGCATGGCGGCGACAGCGTCGGCCTGGGCAAGCGTTCGCGGGTAACCGTCGAGGATGAAGCCGTTCGCGCAGTCCGGCTGGTCGATCCTCTCGGCGACGATCGCGTTGACGATTTCGTCGGACACCAGCTCGCCGGCATCCATCACGGCCTTGGCACGCTTACCGACATCCGTGCCGGCGTTGACTGCCGCACGCAGCATGTCCCCCGTCGACAGTTGTGGAATACCGTGCTTCTCGACCAGCCGCTGGGCCTGCGTGCCCTTCCCCGCTCCCGGCGGTCCAAGAAGTATAAGCCTCATCGTCCCCTCTTCCCTCCACGCAACTTGGATTTCTTGATCAGCCCTTCATACTGATGGGCGATCAGATGGCCCTGGATCTGCGCCACCGTGTCGAGCGTGACGCTGACGACGATGAGCAGCGACGTGCCTCCGAGGTAGAAGGGGACGCCGGTCGCCGAAATCAGGAACTCCGGCAGGAGACAGATCAAAACCAGGTAGATCGCGCCGATCACCGTAATGCGGGTCAGCACGTAGTCGATGTATTCCGCCGTCCTCTCGCCCGGACGATAACCCGGAATGAAGCCCGAGTGCTTCTTGAGCTGGTCGGCCGTGTCCTTCGGATTGAAGACGATCGCCGTGTAGAAGAAGGCGAAGAAGGCGATCAGACCGGCGTAGAAGATCATGAACAGCGGCTGGCCATGGCCGAGCGAGGCGAGCACGGTGGCAGCCCAGCCCGGAAGCTGCGTCGTGTCGGAAAAGCCCGCGACGGTCGCCGGCAGTAGCAGCAGCGACGAGGCGAAGATCGGTGGAATGACGCCGGCCGTGTTGAGCTTCAGCGGCAGGTGCGAGGTGTCGCCCTGAAACATGCGGTTGCCCACCTGGCGCTTCGGATACTGGATCAGAAGCCGCCGCTGGGCGCGCTCGAAGAAGACGATGACGCCGATCACCGCGATGACGAGAACAATGATCGCCAGGATCAGGCCCGTCGACAGCGCCCCGGTGCGGCCGAGTTCGAGCGTTCCGCCGATGGCGCTCGGAAGGCCGGCGACGATGCCCGAGAAGATGATCAGCGAGATGCCGTTGCCGATGCCGCGTGCGGTGATCTGCTCACCGAGCCACATCAGGAACATGGTGCCGCCGACAAGCGTGATGACCGCGGAAATGCGGAAGAACCAGCCCGGATCGGCGACGATGTTGGCGCCGCCCTCCAGTCCGACGGCGATGCCGTAGGCCTGGACCGTCGCCAGGATCACCGTGCCGTAGCGCGTGTACTGGTTGATGACCTTGCGGCCCTGTTCGCCTTCCTTCTTCAACTGCTCGAGCGAGGGGACGACCGACGTCATGAGCTGCATGATGATGGAAGCGGAGATATACGGCATGATGCCGAGCGCGAAGATCGCCATGCGCTCCACGGCGCCGCCGGCGAACATGTTGAACATGCCGAGCACGCCGCCCGACTGCTGCTGGAAAGCCTGCGCAAAAGCATCCGGATTGATGCCGGGCATCGGGATATAGGTGCCGAGGCGGTAGACAAGCAACGCGCCGAGCGTGAACCAGATGCGCTTCTTGAGATCCTCGGCCTTCGCGAAGGCCGCGAAATTGAGGTTTGACGCAAGCTGTTCCGCTGCCGATGCCATGAAGAATTCTCCGCTTCGTCACGCGCCTGGGGACCCGTCAGCGCGAGTCGGCGCATGTTGCCGAAAACCCGAAATAGGGTGCGGCGGACATGGATGCAAGCGGCGAACTGTCGCCCGCCGCTTGCTCCTCAACCTATTCGGCTGACGAGGCCGCCTCGGGCAGCTTCACAGAGCCGCCGGCCTTCTCGATCTTGGCGATCGCAGCCTTGGAGGCACCGGCGACATCGAGCGTCACCTTCGCCTTCAGCTCACCATCGCCGAGCACGCGAACGCCGTCCTTGGCGCGGCGGATGACGCCGGCAGCGATCAGCGCGGCCGCGTCGATCACGGCCTTCTCGTCAAGCTTCTTCGCGTCGATGGCCGCCTGGATGCGGGCAACCGAGACCTCGTTGAAGTCCTTGCCGAAAATATTGTTGAAACCACGCTTCGGCAGGCGGCGATAGAGCGGCATCTGGCCACCCTCGAAGCCCTTGATGGCCACGCCCGAGCGCGACTTCTGGCCCTTCACGCCACGGCCGCCGGTCTTGCCGGAGCCCGAGCCGATGCCGCGGCCGACGCGCTTGCGCGACTTCGTGGCGCCTTCGTTATCCCTGAGTTCGTTGAGTTTCATCGTGTCTCTCCTGGGATCCTCACGCCTCGTCCACAACGCGGACGAGGTGCTGCACGGAGGCGATCATGCCACGCACCGAAGGGGTATCCTCCAGCGTGGAACGGCGGTGCAACTTGTTCAAGCCAAGGCCGATCAGCGTCTTGCGCTGGTAGGCCGGGCGGCGGATGGGGCTGCCGATCTGCTCGACGGTGACCGTCTTGCCCTTCTTTTTCTCTGCCATCTTCGTCAATCCTTGCAAACGTCGGCGATCGAGCCCGCCTCAGGCGGGCCGACCAGCCTGAAAACCCTATTCCTCGGCGCCGGCGGCAGCGCCGCGGCGCGCCTGCAGCGTGGAATATTTGATGCCGCGCTGAGCAGCAACGTCCTTCGGATGCATCTGACGCTTCAGGGCGTCGAAGGTGGCGCGCACCATGTTGTACGGGTTGGAGGAGCCGAGCGACTTCGCAACCACGTCCTGCATGCCAAGCGTCTCGAACACGGCGCGCATCGGGCCGCCGGCGATGATGCCGGTACCGGGCTTTGCAGCGCGCAGGAGAACGCGTCCGGCGCCGTGGCGGCCGGCAACGTCGTGATGCAGCGTGCGGCCGCCGCGCAGCGGCACGAACACCATGTCGCGCTTGGCGCTCTCGGTGGCCTTGCGGATGGCCTCCGGCACTTCGCGTGCCTTGCCATGACCGAAGCCGACGCGGCCCTTCTGGTCGCCGACGACGACGAGCGCGGCAAAGCCGAAACGACGGCCGCCCTTCACCACCTTGGCAACGCGATTGATGTGAACCAGCTTGTCGACGAATTCGCTGTCGCGCTCTTCGCGCTCGCGGCGATCGTCCCTACGTCCTTGTGCCATTGCCCTTTTCCTTGTTCTTTTCCGGAAGCACGGGTTGAAAATTCATTCGGGCGCCTTTTGCGCCCGAACGGTTTAGAACTTCAGGCCACCCTCGCGGGCGGCATCGGCCAGCGCCTTGACGCGGCCGTGATAGAGGTACGGGCCGCGGTCGAAGACCACTTCCGACACCCCTGCCTTCTGGGCGCGCTCTGCAACCAGCTTGCCGACGGCTGCTGCTGCAGCCGCGTCGGCACCGGTCTTGAGCTGACCCTTCAGATCCTTGTCGAGGGTCGACGCGGCCGCCAGGGTGAGGCCCTTGGCATCGTCGATGACCTGGACATAGATGTTCTTCGAGGAACGGTAGACCGACAGACGCGGCTGGCCGTTGGAGACCGCCTTGATCTTCCGGCGAACACGTCCCGCGCGCCGCTGGACGGAGACTTTCGAGACCATGGGTTGCGTTCCTACTTCTTCTTGCCTTCTTTGCGGACGATCGTCTCGTTCGCATATTTCACGCCCTTGCCCTTGTAGGGCTCGGGACCGCGCTTCTTGCGGATCTCCGCGGCGACCTGGCCGACCGCCTGCTTGTCGATGCCGCTGACGATGATCTCGGTCGGCTTCGGCACGGTGATCGTGATTCCCTGCGGGGTCTCGTAAATCACTTCGTGGCTGTAGCCAAGCGAAAGCTGCAGGTTCTTGCCCTGCATCGCCGCACGGTAGCCGACGCCGTTGATCTCGAGCTTCTTCTCGAAACCGTCCTTCACCCCTTGCAGGATGTTGGAGATCTGCGTGCGCGACATGCCCCATTTGGAGCGCGCGTCCTTGGACTGGTCGCGCGGATCGACGGAGACCGCGCCATCCTCGAGCTTCACCAGAACCTCGTCGTTGACGACGAATTTCAGTTCGCCCTTCGGCCCCTTGGCCGTAACGGTCTGGCCCTCGACGCTGGCGGTAACGCCCTGCGGGACCGGGACCGGCTTTTTGCCAATGCGAGACATTTGTCTGCCCTCGTTCTTTGCGTCTGCGATCTGCCGGATCAGAAGATCTGGCAGAGCACCTCGCCGCCCACATTCTGTTCGCGCGCTTCGTGATCGGCCATCACGCCCTTCGGCGTCGACAGGATGGCGATCCCGAGACCGTTGGCGACCTGCGGGATGGATTTCACCGAAACGTAGACCCGGCGGCCCGGCTTCGAAACGCGGGCGATCTCGCGGATCACCGAACCGCCCTCGCCGTACTTCAGCTCGATCTCGATTTCGGACTTGCCGTTCTCGTAGTCGATCTGGCTGTAGTCGCGGATGTAGCCTTCCGCCTTCAGGACGTCGAGGACGCGGGCGCGCAGGCGCGAAGCCGGCGTCGAGACCTTGGTCTTGTTGCGGCCGATCGCGTTGCGGATACGGGTCAGCATATCGCCGAGAGGATCATTCACGGACATCGTCTCTACCCCTTACCAGCTCGACTTGACCAGGCCCGGAATCAGGCCGTTGTTGCCCAATTCACGCAGCGCCACACGCGACATCTTCAGCTTGCGATAATAGGCGCGCGGACGCCCCGTCACATCGCAGCGGTTGCGGATACGCGTCTTCGACGAGTTGCGCGGCAGGGCTGCGAGCTTGAGCTGCGCCTGGAAGCGCTCTTCCATCGGCTTGGACTGATCCATGATGATCGCCTTGAGCGCCGCACGCTTGGCGGCATAGCTCTTGACCATCTTGCGCCGACGGTTGTTCTTTTCGACTGCGCTGACTTTTGCCATTTAAAGTGTCCTTCTTCTCGCCTGCCGTTACTGCCGGAACGGGAAGTTGAAGGCCTTCAGCAGAGCCCTCGCTTCGTCGTCGGTCTTGGCGGTCGTGCAGACGATGATGTCCATTCCCCAGATCTGATCGACCTGATCGTAGTTGATCTCGGGGAACACGATGTGCTCCTTCAGGCCCATGGCGAAGTTGCCGCGGCCGTCGAAGCTCTTCGGGTTCAGGCCGCGGAAGTCGCGGACGCGCGGTAGCGCGATCGTCACGAGGCGGTCCAGAAACTCGTACATGCGGTCCTTGCGCAGCGTCACCTTGGCGCCGAGCGGCATGCCCTCGCGCACCTTGAAGCCGGCGATCGACTTCGTGGCGCGGGTGATGACCGGCTTCTGGCCGGCGATCTTCGCAAGGTCCTCGGCAGCGATGGTCGGCTTCTTGGAATCGCCGGTGGCCTCGCCGACGCCCATGTTGAGCACGATCTTCTCCAGGCGCGGGACCTGCATCTCGTTCTCATACTTGAACGTCTCGAGGAGTTCCTTGCGGATCACCTCCTCGTACTTCGTCTTCCAGCGCGGCTGGTACTGAACTTTAGCCATCGATCAATTCTCCAGAGCGCTTCGCCACGCGCACCTTCTTGCCGTCCTCCTGGACCTTGAAGCCGACGCGGGTCGGCTTGCCGTCCTTGGGATCGGCGACCGCCAGATTCGACAGGTGAATCGGCGCTTCCTTGGTGATGATGCCGCCCTCGGTCTGGGCGGACTGCTTCTGGTGGCGGCGCACCAGGTTGACGCCGCGAACGACAGCCTTGTCGTCCTTCGGCATCACCTTCACCACCTCGCCGGTACGGCCCTTGTCCTTGCCGGCCAGAACGACGACCTTGTCGCCTTTTTTAATCTTCTGCATATCCCCGGCCTCCTAGAGCACTTCCGGCGCGAGCGAAATGATCTTCATGTGGTTCTTGGCGCGCAGCTCGCGCGGAACCGGTCCGAAGATACGCGTGCCGACAGGCTCTTTCTTGTTATCGACCAGAACGGCTGCGTTCTTGTCGAAACGGATGACGCTGCCGTCGGCGCGGCGGATATCCTTCGCCGTGCGCACGACAACCGCCTTCATCACGTCGCCCTTCTTCACGCGGCCGCGCGGGATCGCCTCTTTCACCGACACCACGATGATGTCGCCGACGGAGGCATACTTCCGCTTCGAACCGCCAAGCACCTTGATGCACATGACACGACGGGCGCCGGAATTGTCCGCCACGTCGAGGTTTGTTTGCATCTGAATCATGACTGGCCGCCTTCTCGTTCAGAGGAAAGCGGCTCAGATAATCCGCTTTCCGGCAATTTCAATCTCTACTGCGCCTGGACGTCGGTGACGACGACCCAGCTCTTGTCCTTCGAAATCGGGCGGGTCTCCTCGATGGTGACCACGTCGCCGACCTTGCACGCGTTGTTCTCGTCGTGCGCCTTGTACTTCTTGGACATACGCACCGTCTTCTTCATCATCGGATGCGTGAAACGGCGCTCGACGCGAACCACAACGGTCTTGTCGTTCTTGTCGCTCACCACGGTGCCCTGCAAAACGCGCTTTGGCATGTTCGCTGTCCTCAGGCCTTGCTGCCGGCCGACTTCTCGGCCGCGATTGTTTTGATGCGCGCGATATCCCTGCGGATTTCCTTCACGCGCGCGGTTTTCTCGAGCTGCCCGGTCGCTTTTTGGAAGCGGAGGTTGAACTGCTCTTTCTTCAGTTTCGCCAGCTCGTCGGTGAGCTGGTCCGGCGTCATCGCCCTGACATCAACGGCCTTCATCGCGTCCGCCTTTCCTACTCTGCAATACGCTGCACGAAGCGCGTCTTGATCGGCAGCTTGGCAGCGCCGAGACGAAGAGCCTCGCGCGCCACATCGGCGGCGACACCATCGATCTCGAACATCACCCGGCCGGGCTTCACGCGGCAGGCCCAGTAATCGACCGAGCCCTTGCCCTTACCCATGCGGACTTCGGTCGGCTTCGAGGTGACCGGAACGTCCGGGAAGATGCGGATCCACACACGGCCCTGACGCTTCATCTGACGCGTGATGGCGCGGCGTGCAGCCTCGATCTGACGGGCGGTGACCCGCTCCGGCTCCAGCGCCTTCAGGCCGAAAGAGCCGAAATTCAGTTCCGTGCCGCCCTTCGCCAGGCCGTGAATGCGGCCCTTGAACTGCTTGCGGAACTTTGTGCGCTTTGGTTGCAGCATTGTTGTCTACTCCAAAATCCTCAAGCGTTCTCGCGACGACGGCCGCCGCTTGCGCCCTGGTCGCCCTCGACCGCACGGCGCTCGGAAGCCATCGGGTCATGTTCCAGGATCTCGCCCTTGAACACCCAGACCTTCACACCGCAGATGCCGTAGGCCGTCTTCGCCTCGGCCGTGCCGTAGTCGACATCGGCGCGCAGCGTGTGCAGCGGAACGCGGCCCTCGCGGTACCATTCCATGCGGGCGATCTCGGCACCGCCCAGGCGACCCGAGCAGTTGATGCGGATGCCCTCGGCGCCGAGACGCATCGCCGACTGCACGGCGCGCTTCATGGCGCGGCGGAACGCCACGCGGCGCTCGAGCTGCTGGGCGATCGACTGGGCGATCAGCGTCGCGTCGATCTCCGGCTTGCGCACCTCGACGATGTTGAGATGCGTCTCCGCATTCGTCATCTGCGAGACCTTGCGGCGCAGCTTCTCGATGTCGGCGCCCTTCTTGCCGATGATCAGACCGGGACGGGCGGCGTGGATCGTCACGCGGCACTTCTTGTGCGGACGCTCGATCACCACCTTCGAGATGGCAGCCTGCTTCAGCTCCTTCTCGATGTAGTTGCGGATCTTGAAATCCTCGTGCAGCAGCTCGCCATACTCGCCGGTGTTGGCGAACCAGCGCGAATCCCACGTGCGGTTGATCCCGAGACGCAGACCGATCGGATTGATTTTCTGGCCCATCAGGCGGCCTCCACTTTCTCTTCCACTTCGCGCACGACGATCGTCAGATGCGAGAACGGCTTCTCGATGCGGCTGGCGCGGCCGCGGCCACGCGCATGAAACCGCTTCATGACGATCGACTTGCCGACATGGGCTTCGGCCACGACCAGCGCATCCACGTCCAGGTCGTGATTGTTCTCCGCATTGGCGATCGCCGATTCCAGCGTCTTTTTGACGGTGCCGGCGATCCGCTTGCGCGAGAACTCCAGATCGGCGAGCGCGGTCGCCACCTTCTTGCCGCGGATCATCGCGGCAACGAGGTTCAGCTTCTGCGGGCTGACGCGGATCGTGCGCAATACGGCACGCGCCTCATTGTCAGCAAGCCTGCGCGGCGCTTTGGCCTTGCCCATCGTTATTTCCTCTTTGCCTTCTTGTCCGCCCCGTGGCCGTAATAGGTGCGGGTCGGAGCAAACTCACCAAACTTATGGCCCACCATCTCCTCGGAGACGGAAACGGGAATATGCTTCTGGCCGTTGTAAACACCGAAGGTCAGACCCACGAACTGGGGCAGGATGGTGGAGCGGCGGCTCCACATCTTGATGACCTCGTTACGGCCGCTTTCGCGCACCTTGTCGGCCTTCTTGAGCAGATAGCCGTCGACGAAGGGGCCTTTCCAGACTGAACGGGACACTTGCCGCTACCTTTCCTTAGCTCTTGCGCTGATGGCGCGAGCGCATGATGAACTTGTCGGTCGCCTTGTTGGACCGGGTCTTCATGCCCTTGGTGGGCTTGCCCCACGGCGAGACCGGATGACGACCGCCGGAGGTGCGGCCTTCACCGCCACCATGCGGGTGATCGACCGGGTTCATGACGACGCCGCGGTTGTGCGGGCGCTTGCCCATCCAACGCTTGCGGCCGGCCTTGCCGAGGCTGACATTGCCGTGATCCGGGTTGGACACCGCGCCGACCGTGGCGAAGCACTGGCCGGAGACCAGGCGCTGCTCGCCCGAGTTGAGGCGCAGGATGGCCATGCCCTGATCGCGGCCGACGAGCTGCACATAGGCGCCTGCCGAACGGGCGATCTGGCCGCCCTTGCCCGGCTTCAGCTCGACATTGTGCACGATCGTGCCGACCGGCATGGCCGACAGCGGCATCGCATTGCCCGGCTTCACGTCGACGCCCTTGTCGCTGGCGATCACCTTGTCGCCGGGGGCCAGACGCTGCGGCGCCAGAATGTAGGACAGCTCGCCGTCCTCGTAGCGCACCAGCGCGATGAAGGCGGTCCGGTTCGGATCGTATTCCAGCCGCTCGACCGTTGCCGAAACGTCGAACTTGCGACGCTTGAAGTCGATCAGACGGTAGGTGCGCTTGTGACCGCCGCCCTGGAAGCGGGCAGTGATGCGGCCCGTGTTGTTGCGGCCGCCCTTGCCCGTCAGGCCTTCCGTCAGCCCCTTCACGGGCTTGCCCTTGTGCAGGCCGGAGCGGTCGACGATGACCAGCTGGCGCTGGCCTGGGGTTACCGGTTTATACTTCTTCAGTGCCATTGTCTTTTCCTCGCCGCCCGATCAAAGGCCAGTCGCGATGTCGATCGAATGACCTTCGGCCAGCGTGACGATCGCTTTCTTGACGTCGCTCTGGCGGCCAATCGTTCCGCGGAACCGCTTCACCTTGCCCTTGCGAACCAGCGTGTTGACGCCGGCGACCTTGACGCCGAACAGCGCCTCGACGGCAGCCTTGATCTCCGGTTTCGTCGCCTTGCGGGCAACGTTGAAGATGACCTGGTTCGCTTCCGACACCATGGTCGATTTCTCGGTGATCGCCGGGCTGACGATCACGTCATAGTGGCGAAGATCCGTCATTTGAAACGCTCCTCGAGGGCCTCGACGGCGGCCTTGGACAGGACCAGCGTGCCGCGGCGCAGAATGTCGTACACATTGATGCCCTGCACCGGCAGAACGTCGATGTTGGCGATGTTTTGAGCGGCGCGCTTGAAGCCGGCGTCGACTTCCGCGCCGCCGATCAGAAGAGCGTTGCTCAGCCCGAGCTTGGCGAAGCTCTCCACCAGGGCCTTGGTCTTGCCTTCGGCCAGCACCAGCTCGTCGATGACGATCAGGTTGGCGCCCTTGGCCTTGGCCGACAGGGCGTGCTTCAGGCCGAGCGCCCGGACCTTCTTGGGAAGGTCGTGGGCGTGGCTGCGCACGACCGGGCCGTGTGCCTTGCCGCCGCCGCGGAACTGCGGAGCGCGCGCCGACGAATGGCGAGCGCGGCCGGTGCCCTTCTGGCGGTACATCTTGGCGCCGGTACGGGCGATCTCCGCACGGCCTTTGGACTTGTGCGTGCCTTGCTGCTTCTTGGCAAGCTGCCAGCGCACGACGCGGTGCAGGATGTCCTCGCGCGGGTCCAGACCGAAGATTTCGTCCGAAACCTTCAGCTTGCCGGCGTCGGCGCCTGCGAGGGTGGTAATCTTGAGATCCATTATTCAGCCCCCTCGCTGGCGGCAGCTTCTTCAACCTTCGCCGCGTCCTTGTTGCCATTGGCGCGGATGGCGCCCGGCATCGGGACATTGTCCGGCAGCGGCGCCTTGACGGCGTCGCGCACCATGATCCAGGCACCCTTGGAGCCGGGAACGGCGCCGCGCACCAGGATCAGGCCGCGCTCCGCGTCGGTCGAAACCACTTCCAGGTTCTGCGTCGTGACGCGGTGGGCGCCCATGTGACCTGCCATCTTCTTGCCCTTGAACACCTTGCCGGGGTCCTGGCGCTGACCGGTCGAACCGTGCGAGCGGTGCGAGATCGAGTTACCATGGGTCGCACGGCCGCCACCGAAATTGTGGCGCTTCATGACACCCTGGAAGCCCTTGCCGATGGAGGTGCCCGTCACGTCGACCTTCTGGCCGGGGACGAAATGCTCCACCGTGATCTCGGCGCCGACATCGAGAAGATTGTCCGGCGACACGCGGAACTCGGCGACCTTGGCCTTGGGTTCCACGGAAGCAGCGGCAAAATGGCCGCGCAGCGCCTTCGACGTGTTCTTCACCTTGGCGAGTCCAACGCCGAGCTGAACCGCCGTATAGCCGTTCTTGTCCTCGGTACGCTGCGCGACAACCTGACAGTTCTCCATACGCAGAACCGTCACGGGCACATGCTCACCCGCTTCGTTGTAGACGCGCGTCATACCGACCTTTTGTGCGATAACACCTGAACGCATCGGTTCGATTTCCTTTCAGGGTTCCCTGCCGCCTCTCCCTTTCTCGGGCGGTGGCGCGGGTTCCGGACCTTTGTCTTCCCTACAGCTTGATCTCGACGTCGACGCCGGCGGCCAGATCGAGCTTCATCAGCGCATCGACCGTCTGCGGCGTCGGATCGACGATGTCGAGCAGCCGCTTGTGGGTGCGCATCTCGAACTGTTCCCGGCTCTTCTTGTCGATGTGAGGAGACCGGTTCACGGTGAACTTCTCGATGCGCGTCGGCAGCGGCACTGGGCCGCGCACATTGGCGCCCGTACGTTTTGCCGTAGACACGATTTCCCGCGTCGAGGCGTCGAGCACGCGATGATCAAACGCCTTGAGGCGGATACGGATATTTTGTCCGTTCATGTGTCAATTCCTTGTTCCCGCGGCGGCGCGGAGACCCGCGCCGCGCCGGAAGGTT
>NZ_JANKOF010000053.1 GCF_024655565.1 Nitratireductor sp. ZSWI3
GGGGCCGGCTGGGCCGAGGCGATCGTCGCGCTTTCGGCCAGGCGCGCCGCCGTGCTGTGCCGCAACGTCAAGCTGGCGCTCGACCCGGCGCTGATCGTCATCGGCGGCGGCATCGGGCTCGCCCCGGGCTATCGCAAGCGGATCGAAACGCATTTTGCCGACGTGCCGGAGCGCCTCGTCCCGCGCCTCGCCGCGGCAAGGCTCGGCGACAAGGCCGGCGCCGTGGGGGTTGCCGATCTCGCCGGCCGCGCAGCCGGCAATCAACCGACAAACAAAATGGGAGAACCGAAATGACCTTTTCTGCTGCACGCGCATCGCGATTTCTCTGCACCGTCTTCGCCGCCGGCGTGGCGGCCGGCGCCGCACAGGCGGAGGTGACCGTCCTCGGCTGGCCGGGCGGGCCCGAGGAGACGGCCCTGCGTGCCGTCGCCGAAGCCTACAACGCCCGCCCCGAGGTGAGCGGCGACAACAAGGTCGAGCTCCTGTTCTTCAACCGCGACGGCTTCTGGGACAAGCTGCAGGCGGATCTCGCCGCCGGCTCCGATGCGTTCGACGTCAACCTGCTCGCCACCTATTCCATCGGCCGCTACGCGCCGTTCATGGAGCCTGTGGAGCTGTCCGGCGAGGCGCAGGACCTTTACGGCGAGGCGGTTCTGTCCACCATGCAGTTTGACGGCAGGCAATATGGTGTGCCGACCGATCTTTCGCTGCACTTCCTCTATTACCGCAAGGACCTGATCGACGCGCTGATGGCGGACGAGACAGCCAAGGCACGCTACGCCGAGATCAGCGAGGAGCATCTCGGCCGCAAGCTCGAGCCGAAGGATCCGAACGACTGGAGCTGGGACGACTATGCCGCGACGGCCCTCTACTTCACCCAGGCCGTGAACCCCGACAGCCCGACACGCTACGGCACCGTGCTGCAGATGAAGAACCTTCTCTTCAACATCATGGTGTGGCAGTCGACCGCCCGCTCTGAGGGGGGCGACTGGAGGGATGCCGACGGCAGGATCACCGTCAATTCGGATGCTTTCCGCAAGGGGCTCGAGCTCTACAAGATGCTCTATGACGCTGGCGCCACGCCGCGCGATTCCCTGTCCTATGAGTTCGCCGAGGCGAATGCCGCTTTTGCGTCCGGCCAGGTGGCGGCGATGGTGCAGTGGAATGCCGCGGCGGCCGATCTCACCAGCGCCGAGAAGTCGCCGGCCGTCGGCGAGGTGACCGCGACGGTCGCGCCGCCGGCCGGCTCCGAAAGCCGCGCCACGCACATTCACGGCCTCGGCCTCGGCCTCAACAAGAGCGCCGGCAACAAGGACGGCGCGAAGGCGTTTCTCGAATGGCTCTCCACCCGCCAGGCGGCGATCGCCTATGCGAAGGCGGGCGGCGCGCCCGCGCTCTCGCCGCAGGCGGTGTCGGAGATCGCCGAGGAGCGTCCCGACCTGGTGCAGCTCGGCGAGTATGCCGGCGCCTTTGGCTATGTCATGAACGGCGGCGCCTCGGCCAATGCGCTCGCCGTCTACGAATTGCAGGCGAAGGAGTTCACCGGCTACTGGTCGGGCCAGCAGGATCTCGACACCGCGCTCGCCAATGTCGAAAGGGGCATGGCCGAGCTTTTGAAGTAGCGGCGGCGCGATCGGGTGCTGGCGCCCGCCCCTCATCCGCCTGCCGGCACCTTCTCCCCGCAAGCGGGGAGAAGGAGGATGGCCGCAAGGTCGAGGACTCCCTCTCCCCGCCTGCGGGGAGAGGGTGAGGGTGAGGGGCAGCGCCGACCGCTGAACGACCCAACGAACCACACGAGAGCCGATGGAAGCCACCCACCGCACCGAATGGACGCTGCTCGCCACCCCGCTGGTGGCGTTCCTGCTCGTCTGTCTCGGCTTTCCGGCCGTCGTCAACCTGGTCTACTCGGTTTCGCAGATCAGCTTCGCCACGCTGCGCCAGCCCGAGATCACCGGCTTCGGCAATTTCGTTGCCGTGGTCTCCGACACCGCCTTCTGGCGGGCCAACTGGTTCTCGCTGCGCTTCGGCCTCCTGACGGCGCTGCTCGAATGCCTGTTCGGCCTCGGGCTCGCCGTCTTCCTCGCCCCGCTGTTCAAGGAGCGGAGCTGGCCGATCGCCATCCTGATGCTGCCCCTGATGGTGGCGCCGGCCCTGATGGGCCTGATGTACCGGCTGGTGCTGCACGAGTTCGCCGGCCCGGTGCCCCATTATCTGTGGGCCTGGTTCGGCGACAGCCCCGCCTTCCTCGGCCCCAACTCCGCCTTCTGGACGTTGACCGCGGTCGAGACCCTGCAATGGACGCCGTTCGCATTCCTGCTGTTCCACATGGCCTATCAGGCCATCCCGACCGAGCTGCGCGAGGCCGCCGCCCTCGATGGCGCCACGGGTCTGGCGCGCTTCTGGCGCATCGAACTGCCCTTGATGCTGCCGACCGCCGTCGCCGCCCTCTTGATCCGCTTCATCGACGGGTTCCGCGTGTTCGACAACGTCTATGTGCTGACGGGCAGCGGGGCGGGAGGGTCCACCACCTCGCTGTCGATCTACATCTATGAGGCCTTCTTCAAGCAGGGCGCGATCGGCAAGGCCGTGGCCGCCTCGGTCATCCTGTTCGCGGCCTCCTTCGCCGTGCTCTATGGGCTGAACCGGCTTGCCCGGCGCAGGAGGCGATAGCCATGCTGGCGACAATCCGCTGGACCGTCTTCGTCCTTGCCGCCTTCGCGATGAACTTTCCGCTGATCGTCACGCTGGCGACCTCGTTCAAGAGCGCGCGCGAGATCTCCACCAATCCGGGCCTGTGGGTGCAGGCGCCGACGCTTTCCAATTACCTTACCGTGCTGCAGGTGTCGGACCGGCTGAACATCTTCCTGTATCTGGCCAACAGCTTTGCGGTGGCCGCCCTGGGCACGCTCCTCGCCGTCGCGCTGGCGCTGCCGGCGGCCTATGCGATCGCGCGCGGCCGGCTCGGCGAAAAGACGCTGCTGCCGCTGATCGTCAATCTGCGCGCCGTGCCGCTCGTCATCTTCGCCATCCCCATCTACATGATGTTCCAGTTTCTCGGCCTGCTCGACACGCGGTTCGGCCTCGGCTTGGTGCTCACCATCGTCAACATACCGCTGGTGCTGATCATCCTCGTCAACGCCATCGCCGACGTCCCCTACGAGCTCGACGAGGCGGCGATGATCGACGGCGTCAGCCGCACCGGCATCCTGTTCAGGATCCTCGCGCCGGTGTGCAGGCCGGCCATCGTCACGAGCCTCATCTTCGGCTTCATCACCGCCTGGAACGAGTTCCTGTTCGGCCTGATGCTGACCACCTCGAAGGCCGTGCCGGTGACGGTCGGCGCCTCGTTCTTCTTCGCCGCCTCGGGCGGCGGCGTGCAATGGGGCGTGGCGGCGGCGGTGATGATGGTCGGCGCCCTGCCGCCCATGCTGCTCGGCCTTTTCATGTACCGCAAGATCAGCGGCACGATGATGGCGGGCGCGGTGAAGGGCTAGGCGCTGTAAGGTCTTTCTCGCGGTGGCGCGGCTCAGCCACCGCCCTGCGCCCGATGATAGGCGACCAGGGCGTTGGCGTGTCCATGTCCCAGCTTGTGCTGCGCCTTGAGCGCCGCGACCATCTCCATGTGCTTCCTGCCCTTCATGTCGTCGAGCACCTGCAGCCAGTGGCTGATCGGCTTGCCGTAGGTTTTCTCGATCGAAGGGAAATAGGAAGCGGGGCCCTTCACCTTTTGATTGTCCGACACGGTCCTGTCTCCTTGAGATTGCTTGAGGCTCGTATCTGGAAGACGCCCGAAAGGCGTCGGCGCCGACATGCCGGTCGAAATTTCAGGCGATCCGTGCCTGCGTCTCCGGGTCGAACAGCACCGCCTTGTCGAGGTTGAAGGCGAGCCGTGCCGTCTGGCCGGCCGAGATCGGTGCGTCGGCGCGCAGCCGGGCGACGATTTCGCGTCCGCCGAGGCGGGTGACGGCGAAGGTGTCGGAGCCGGCCGGCTCGATCACCTCGATGGCGCAGTCGAGTTCGCTCACATGGCGCGCGTTGCGGTCGGCGCTGTCGGGATCGGTCAGCGCCTCGGGCCGGATGCCGAACACCACCTTCTGTCCCTTGCGGGCGGCGAGGGCCCCTGCGCCGTTGGCGAAGGGCAGGGCGAGCGGCGCACCGCCCTCGCGCTGCATGACGATGGCGACGTCCGAGCCGCTCGCCTCGATGGTGGCCGGGATCAGGTTCATCGACGGCGATCCCATGAAGTCGGCGACGAACAGGTTGGCCGGCGTGTTGTAGATCTCGGCCGGCGTGCCGAATTGCTGCAGCACGCCATCCTTGAGGACGGCGATGCGGCTGGCGAGCGTCATCGCCTCGATCTGGTCGTGGGTGACGTAGACGATGGTCGTGCCCATGCGCTGGTGCAGGCGCTTGATCTCGGTGCGCATGTCGACGCGCAGCTTGGCATCGAGGTTGGATAACGGCTCGTCGAACAGGAAGACCTGCGGCTCGCGCACCAATGCCCGGCCCATGGCGACGCGCTGGCGCTGGCCGCCGGAGAGCTGGCTGGGCTTGCGGTCGAGCAACTGGCCGATCTGCAGCGTTTCGGCCACCTTGGCGATGGCCGCGTCGCGCTCGGCCTTCGGCACGCCGCGGATCTCCATGCCGAAGCCGATGTTTTGCGCCACGGTCATGTTGGGATAGAGCGCGTAGGACTGGAACACCATGGCGATGTCGCGCTGCGAGGGGTGCAGGTTATTGACCAGCCTGCCGTTGATGCTGATCGAGCCGCTGGTGATGGATTCCAGCCCGGCAATGGTGTTGAGCAGGGTAGACTTGCCGCAGCCCGACGGCCCGACCAGGACCAGGAAGCCGCCCTCTTCGATCTCCAGGTCTATGCCCTTCAGGACATCGACCTTGCCGAAGGATTTGCGCAGATTCTCGATTTTCAGAAACGACATGGGTTAGGACCTGTGGACAGTTATGGTTGTGGCGCTGGCGAGGCATGCAAGACCAATGGCTAGGCGCAAAAACCGCCGCAGTGCCGGCCACTTCAAGGTTTTTGCAACGAAGTCCATTGGTCTTGCATGCCTCGTCCCGAAGGGATTTGGCCAGATTGCTCCATGGCCGCAGCCTTCGTCGTCGAATATGCTCTGCATGTCCTTCCTCCTCAGGCTACGACCCTGGAGCAATCTGACCAAACCAGCACCGCAACCATAACTGTCCACAGGTCCTAGCCCTTCACCGCGCCGGCCATCAGGCCGCGCACGAAATAGCGTCCGGAGACGATGTAGACGATCAGGGTCGGCAGCGCGGCGAGGATCGCGCCGGCGAAATGGACGTTGTATTCCTTCACGCCGCCCGACGAGGAGACGAGGTTGTTCAGGGCCACGGTCATCGGCAGTGAATCGAAGTCGCCGAAGGAAACGCCGAACAGGAAGTCGTTCCAGATGTTGGTGAACTGCCAGATCACCGTGACGACGATGATCGGCGAGGATGACGGCAGCAGGATGCGCCGGAAGATCTGGAAGAAGCCGGCCCCGTCGATCTGCGCGGCACGCACCAGCTCGGTCGGGAAGGCCGCATAGTAGTTGCGGAAGAACAGCGTCGTGAAGCCGAGGCCATAGACCACGTGGATGAGAACCAGCCCCGTCGTCGTGCCGGCAATGCCGAGAAAGCCGAGGATACGGGCGGCGGGAATGAGCGCGATCTGGAACGGGATGAAGCAGGACAGGAGGATCAGCCCGAAGACCACGTCGTCGCCGCGGAAGCGCCATTTGGTGAGCACATAGCCGTTGAGCGCGCCGAGGACGGTGGAGATCGCCACCGCCGGCACCACCATCAGGATCGAGTTGAAGAAATAGGGCTTGAGGCCGGTCGGCTGCACGCCCACCTGGGCGCTCGACCAGGCCTTGGCCCATGGCTCCAGCGTGAACAGCGCGGGCAGCGACAGCATGTTGCCCTGGCGGATCTCGTCGAGCGGCTTCACCGAGTTGACCACCATCACGTAGAGCGGCAGCAGGTAATAGACCGCGAACAGCACCAGCACCGTGTAGAGCAGGGCGCGCAGGAGCCGGTTTCCAGTGGTCGTGCCGACCATCTTCTCGTCGCTCATCTCTGCCTCCCCGGCCTGAGCTCGGAATAGAGATAGGGAATGATGATCGAGAAGATCATCACCAGCATGATGATGGCCGACGAGGCGCCGATGCCCATCTGGTTGCGGGTGAAGGTGTAGGAATACATGAAGGTAGCCGGAAGCTCGGTGGCCTGCCCCGGGCCGCCGCCGGTCAGCGCGATCACCAGGTCGTAGGACTTGATGGCGAGATGGGCGAGCACGACGAAGGCGGAGAGGAACACCGGGCGCATCATGGGAATGATGATGCGGCGGTAGATGGTGACGTTTGAGGCGCCGTCCATCTGCGCCGCCTTGATGATCTCGCTGTCGACCCCGCGCAGGCCGGCGAGAAACATCGCCATGACAAAGCCGGAGGACTGCCAGATGGCGGCGATCACCACCGTGTAGATCGCCAGGTTGCGATCCTTGATCCAGGCGAAGGCGAAGCTCGTCCAGCCCCATTGGTGCATCGTGTTCTCAAGGCCGATGCCCGGATCGAGAAACCATTTCCAGGCCGTTCCCGTGACGATGAAGGAGAGCGCCATCGGGTAGAGATAGATCGGCCGCAGAAATCCCTCGCCGCGGATCTTCTGGTCGAGCAGGATGGCCAGGAACAGGCCGAGCACCGAGCAGACGACGATGTAGAGCGAACCGAAGATGGCCAGATTGGTCAGCGCCCGCCACCAATGGCGCAGGTTCCACAGCTTCTCGTAATTGTCGAAGCCGACGAAACCGTAGGACGGCAGCATTCGCGAATCGGTCATCGACAGATAGAAGGTGTAGAGGATGAAAGCGTAGACGAAGATCAGGATCAGCGCCATGCTTGGGCTCAGCACCAGGCGCGGAATCAGGTCCTGCAGGCGGTTTCGGTTCATGTTGGTTCCTGGTGGGCCGTTCACGTTGCTCGCTACGGGCCTGGCGCATCGGCCCGAAAATCGGAACCGATTTTCGGAAAGCGCGATGCGCAGATTCAAGGACGCTGTAGGCGGCGGTTGGCCGGGCGGCAGGGTCGTGCCGCCCGCTCCGCGTCGTCCGGTTTACTGCGCGGCCTCGACCGCGTTGACCAGCTCCTCGACCGCTTCCTCGGAGGAAAGCTCGCCGTTGAAGTGCTGCGTGACGACATCGTTGATGGCGTTCTTGACGGCTGCCGGGGCGCCGTGGCCATGGGCCATGGAGCCGAACAGCGCGCCCGCTTCATTGGCCTCGGCGAGGTCCTTCATGCCCTTCTTGCCGCAATCGTCGAACGCTTCGTCCGACACGTCGGTGCGCGCCGGCACCGATCCCTTGACGACGTTGAAGGCCGACTGGAACTCCGGGTTCATGACGGCCGAGGCCATCATCTTCTGCGCCGCCTGCTTGTCCTCGCCGACCTTGAACATGACGAACTGGTCGGAGTTGAAGGTCACGGAGCCCTGAGTGCCGGGGAAGCGGATGCAGACGAAGTCCTCGCCCGGCTTCTTGCCGGCCTTGAGGAATTCGCCCTTCGCCCAGTCGCCCATCATCTGCATGCCGCCCTGGCCCTCGATGACCATGGCGGAGGCCAGATTCCAGTCGCGGCCGGAGAAATTGTCGTCCACGTAGCTGCGCAGCTTCGTCATCCGGTCGAAGGCTTCCTTCATCTTATCGGAGCCCAGCGCCTCGGGGTCGAGGTCGTTGAGCGCCGCCTTGTAGAAGTCGTTGCCCAGCGACAGCACCACCGCCTCGAACACGGTCGCGTCCTGCCACGGCTGGCCGCCATGGGCGAGCGGCGTGATGCCGTTTTCCTTCATCTTGTCGAGGACGGCGATCAGCTCTTCCCAGGTCTCCGGGGCCTTGCCGCCGGCAGCGTCGAGCGCCGCCTTGTTGATCCACACCCAGTTCGTGGAATGCACGTTCACCGGCGAGGCGATCCAGTTGCCGTCATATTTCGAGAAGTTCTGCAGCGCGGCCGGCACCACGTCGGCCCAGCCTTCCTCTTCGGCCACGTCGTTCAGATTGGCGACGGCACCCTCACTGGCCCAGTCGATGATGTCGAAGCCGAGCATCTGCACGGCGGTCGGCGCGTTGCCGGCGGTGACGCGGGCGCGCAGCGCGGTCATGGCTTCCGAGCCGCCGCCGCCTGCAACCGGCATGTCCTGCCAGGTCACGCCCTTCTTCTCCAGGTCTTCCTTCAGCACGTTGAGCGCCGAGGCCTCGCCGCCCGAGGTCCACCAGTGCAGAACCTCGACGGTATCCTCGGCGACGGCGCTGCCGGCGGTGAGGGTGAGAGCGGCGGCTCCCGCCGCCAGCGCGGCGAATTTGCGAATGATCATGACAGTCCTCCCAATGGGATCGCTTGCTCCTTTGCGATCTATCTATTTATAACGTTATAAATCCGGGTGCGGTCAATCAGATTCTCTGCGGATCGATGGGAGGAGTCAGAATGTTGATTATAAAAGCCTTTTTGGGTAAGGGTCGGCGTTCGGGCGTTGCCTGGAAGCAGATTTATAACGATTGAAATGGCGAGAACCGACGAATCCGGAAGCGAGCGATCGGCCGGGCCGGCCGGTGGCGGAGGCTAGGATGAAGCCGAGACCGGAACGTCCGACCCTGCGCACCATCGCCGAACTGACGGGGCTGGCCGTCACCACCGTCTCGCGCGCGCTGCTCGACGCTCCGCAGATCGCGCTGGAGACCCGGCAGCGGGTTCAGCGCGTCGCCCGTGAGGTGGGTTACCAGCCCGATCGCGCCGCCCGTCATCTGCGCACCGGCCGCACCAATGTCATCAGCGTCGTGCTCGATCCCCATGACGAACTGCTCGGCTTCTCGACCTCGATGATCCGCGGTCTCACCCAGGCGCTGCGCGACACGCCCTACCATCTGGTGATCACACCGCACTTCGCCGAGACGCCGTCGATCGAACCGATCGAGTACATGCTGCGCAACCGCATGGCGGACGGCGTCGTCTTCTCGCGCACCGAACCTTCCGATCCGCGCGTCAGGCTGCTTCTGGAGAACGACTTCCCCTTCGTTTCGCATGGCCGCACGCTGCTGGGGCAGGTGCATCCCTTCGTCGACTACGACAATGCCGCATTCGCCATGCTGGCCGTGCGGCGGCTGGTCGCCAAGGGCCGGCGGCGGCTGGCGCTCATCCTGCCGCCCGACCGGTTCACCTTTCACCGGCACCTGCGCGACGGTTTCCTGGAGGCGGTGAGGGCAGCCGGGGTCGCCTGGGAATTTCCGGTCGGCGTCACGCTCGACAGCAGTTCCGCCGAGCTCTACGCCTGGTTGCGCCGGCGGCTGCAGGAGCCGTCGCCGCCGGACGGGATCGTCTGCGCCGGCGAGGTGTCGGCCCTGTCGATCATGGCGGTGCTCTCCGATCAGGGCCTGGCGGTGGGCGAGCATCTCGATCTGGTCGTCAAGCAGACCTCGCTTCTCTACGACGAGGTGCGGCCGCGCATCGATGCCGTCTACGAGGACATCGCCGAGGCGGGAGAGCTCCTCGGCCGCCTGCTCGTCCGGCGCATCGCCGGGGAGGATCCGGCCGGGCTGCAGCATCTGCAGAAGCCCATCCCGCGCTTTGCCGATCGCAGCGACGGGCCACGGGCGGCGATAAAGGCCGGCTAGATCGCGATGATTTTGGATCGGATCAATCCAAAATCACAAACGCGATCGCTTTCAAGAAGTTGGAGCGGAATGCGGGCGGAAAACCGCTTCACACTTTTCCTCATCCCGCTCCAGCGCCTCAGGCGGCCTTCCTGCTGCCGTCATCGAGAAGCCGGCGAAGCGCTGCGATCACGGCGCTAAGTTCGGCGTCCTCGACCACGTCGATGGACAGGAGCTCCATGGCGCGCACCCCGTGCACCACGAGAAGGGCGATCACGGCAAGGGCCGGGTCGCTGGCGTCGGCCTTCATCTGGTCGAGCACCTCGCGCTCGTAGCGCTGGACGGGTCGCAGGAAATCCGGATTCTCGGCGAGCGCTGCGAGCAGGCCGGAGGGCGGCGGCTCGCAGCGGGCCCGTTCCTCGACGAAAACGTCGATATAGGCCCGCGTCACGCCGTTGCCGACGCCCGAATCCTCATAGCTGCGCCGGCGCTTCTGAAACTCTTCGTATTCCTGGCTGACGAACTGCTCGACCAGCGTCTCGAACAGCTTCGCCTTGCTGGAGAAATGGTAGAGAAGGCCGCCTTTCGAGACGCCCGCGCGGGCGGCGACCGCATCCAGAGACATGTTGCCGGCGCCGGATTCGCGAACGATCTGCGCAGCCGATTCCAGGATTTTCTCCCGCGCCCCCGGCGTTTTTTTTGTCATTCATATACACCTTGAAGCTTGACATAACCGTCCAGACGGTACAGTAACGGCGCGGCAGTTTGCAAGCCCTATCCGCAACCGTCCCTTGAGTCAGGCACGGCGTATCGCTATTTGCGCCACTCCTGTCTAGATTGAACTTCACTGACACGCCCCCGGGGTATCGACGACATGATCAAGCGTCTTCTCATCGCCATCGTTCTGCTTGCGGTTCTCGCAGGCGGCATCGTCGGCTTCAATCTCTTCCGCGACCAGGCGATCGAGCAGTTCTTCGCCAACATGCCCGCGCAGACGGTCACCGTCTCCAGCGTGACGGTCGAGAAGGCTCCCTGGAAACCGTCGATCGAGGCGATCGGCACGGTGAACGCCATTCGCGGCGTGGACCTGACGGTCGAGACCAGCGGCATCGTCACGGAGATCCTTTTCTCGGCCAACCAGCAGGTCAAGCAGGACGAATTGCTGCTGCGGCTCGACGACCGGGTCCAGCAGGCCGATCTGGAAGCCCAGCGCACCCAGGCCGAGCTCGACAAGGTGACGCTCGACCGCGCCACGGCATTGCAGGAACGCGGCGTCGGTTCCGCCGTCACGCTCGATGAAGCGCGCGCCGCGGCCTCCGCCTCCGCAGCCCAGGTCGACAAGCTGCAGGCCGTTCTGGAGCAGCGTCAGTTGCGGGCGCCCTTTGCCGGCACGATCGGCATCCCGCGCATCGACAACGGCCAGTACCTCACGCCCGGCACGCGGGTCGCGACCCTGCAGGACCTGAGCACCATGCGCGCCGACTTCACGGTGCCCGAGCAGCAGCTCGGCCTGCTGAAGATCGGCGGCCCCGTCCGCCTCACGGTCAACGACCAGGACGTCACCTTCAGCGGCGAGATCACGGGCATCGATCCGAAGGTCGATCCGTCCAGCCGGCTGGTCTCCGTGCGCGCCGAGATCTCGAACCCCGAGCAGCGCCTGACCCCCGGGCAGTTCGCCCAGGTCAAGGTCGACCTGCCCGAAGAGGACGACATCATCTCCGTTCCGCAGACCGCCGTCGTGACCAGCCTTTACGGCGATCACGTCTTCGCCGTGCGCGAGGTGAAGGGCGAGGGCGAGGCCCAGAGCGGCGGCGACGCCGAAAAGAAGCTCGAGGCGCGTCAGGTGTTCGTCGAGGTCGGTCGCCGCAACGACGGTCTGGTCGAGATCCGCTCCGGCCTCGAGCCCGGCGACATCATCGTCACGGCCGGGCAGAACCGCCTGTCGAACGGCACGCCGGTGGCCATCGACAACACGATCAACCCGTCGGTTACCGAGGGTGAGACAGCCAAGGCGGCGGCACAATGAGCTTTTCTGACATCTTCATTCGCCGGCCGGTCCTGTCGACCGTGCTCGGCCTGCTCATCCTGCTGCTCGGCTTCCAGGGCCTGTTCAACCTCCAGGTGCGCCAGTATCCGGAGGTCGAGGAGACGGTCGTCACCGTCACCACCATCTATCCCGGCGCCAGCGCCGACCTGATCCAGGGCTTCATCACGGCGCCGATCGCCTCGGCCGTGTCGACGACCGAAAACATCGATTACGTGACGTCGAAGAGCAGCCCCTCGACCAGCACGGTCAGCGTGCAGATGAAGCTCGGCTCCGATCCCGACGTGGCGCTCACCGAGGTCATGTCCAAGGTACAGCAGGTGCGCAGCCAGCTGCCCGAGGATGCCGAGGATCCGACCATCGTCAAAGGCACGGGCATGCAGTTCGCCACCATGTATCTGGCGATGCAGAACCCGAACATGACCGACGAGCAGCTCACCGAGTATATCGACCGCGTCATCCGGCCGCGCATGTCCACCATCCAGGGCGTCGCCGAGGTGCAGCTCATCGGCGCGGCCGAATATTCGATGCGTGTGTGGATCGATCCCGTGCGCCTGGCCGCCCGCCAGCTCACCGCGTCCGAGGTGCTCGCCAGCATCCGCGCCTCCAACTTCCTCGCCGCCCCCGGCAAGACGAAGAACGAATACGTCACCTACGCCATCTCGATGGAATCGACGCTGCAGACGCCGGAAGCCTTCGGTGCCCTGCCGATCAAGGCGACGGGTGCCGAGGTCGTGCGCCTGCGCGACGTGGCGGAAATCGAGCTCGCGGCGAAGAGCACCGACACCATCGTCAGCATCAACGGCCAGTCGGGCACCTTCCTCGGCATCTTCCCGTCGCCGGCGGCCAACCCGCTCGACATGGCGGCGGCCGTCACCGACGAGCTGCCGGCGATTCAGGCGGGCCTGCCGGAAGGCATGACCATCGACCTGATGTACGATGCGACCGATTCCATCAGCGCGTCGATCGAGGAAGTGTTCAAGACGATCTCGGAAGCGGTGATCATCGTCATCGTCGTGATCCTCCTCTTCCTGGGCTCCTTCCGCTCGGTCCTGATGCCGATCGTCACGATCCCGCTGTCGCTGATCGGCGTCTGCTTCGTGCTGTTCGCGCTCGGCTATTCGATCAACCTCCTGTCGCTGCTCGCCATGGTGCTGGCCATCGGCCTGGTGGTGGACGACGCCATCGTCGTGGTGGAGAACATCCACCGCCACATCGAGGAGGGGCTTTCGCCCCGCCAGGCGGCGTTCGTCGGCATGAAGGAGATCACCGGCCCGGTCGTCGCCATGACGATCACGCTTGCCGCCGTGTTCGCCCCGCTCGCCTTCACCGGCGGCCTGACGGGCTCGCTGTTCCGCGAGTTCGCCATGACGCTGGCCGGCGCGGTCGTCATCTCGGGCATCGTGGCGCTCACCATCACGCCGATGATGTCGGCGCGCATCCTGAAGCGAGGCCAGGGCAGCCGTTTCCAGCACTTCGTCGACAACTCGTTCGACCGGCTGGCGAATTTCTACGAGCGGCTGGTCGGCGGCTCGCTGAAATTCCGTCCGGTGACGCTGCTCATCGTCATCGTGCTCATGTCGCTGACCGGCTTCATGTTCATGAAGACGTCGAGCGAGCTGGCGCCCGAGGAGGACGAGGGCGTGCTGTTCTCGCTGGTCAACGCACCGTCCTACGCGACGTCGAAATACACCGATCTCTACGCGACGCAGATGCGCGAGCTGACGCAGGACATTCCCGAGCTCAAGACCCAGTTCTCGATCGTCGGCTTCGGCGGCGGAACGAACTCGGCCATCGCGCTGTGGGCGTTCAAGGACTGGTCGGAGCGCGACCGTTCGCAGAAGGAGATCCAGCAGGAGATCCAGGCGCGCCTGTCCAAGGTGGCCGGCGTCGAGGCCTTCGTCTTCGCGCCTCCCTCGCTGCCGGGCACCGGCGGCGGTCTGCCGATCTCCGTCGTCATCCAGTCGACCGGCGATTCGAGCCGCGTCTACGAGGTTGCCGAGAAGATCAAGGAGGAAGCCCAGGCTTCGGGCCGCTTCATCGTCGTGCAGAACTCGCTGGCCTTCAACGCGCAGCAGGTGACGATCACGGTCGACCGCGACCGCGCGGCGGCGCTCAACCTGCCGGTGAGCGACATCGGCGCGACGCTGAGCCTGCTCGTCGGCGGGGCCTCCATCGCCGAGTTCGACCGCGATTCGAACAGCTACGACATCATCATGCAGGTGCCGGACCAATACCGGAACAACCCGGAGAAGCTCGGCGAGTTCTTCGTGCGCAGCGCGACCGGCGAGATGGTGCCGCTGTCGGCTGTGGTCGAGATCACGACCGATGTGACGGCTTCTGCGATCGAGCAGTTCAACCAGCTCAACTCGGCGACCATCTCGGCCCTGCCGCTGCCGGGCGTGTCAACGGGCGACGGCCTGCAGGCCATCGTCGACATCGCCAATGCCCAGCTGCCGGACGGGTTCTTCATCGAATATTCGGGCCAGTCGCGGCTCGAGGTCGAGCAGGGCAACACGATCCTCATCGCCTTCGCGCTCGCCGTCATCGTCATCTATCTGGTGCTGGCGGCACAGTTCGAGAGCTTCCGCGATCCGCTGATCATCATGATGACCGTGCCGCTGTCGATTTTCGGTGCCGTCCTGCCGCTCAATCTCGGCCTGTCGACGCTCAACATCTACACCCAGGTGGGCCTGATCACCCTGATCGGCCTGATCACCAAGCACGGCATCCTGATGGTGGAGTTCGCCAACCAGCAGCGCGAGGAGCACGGGCTGTCGCGCTTCGAGGCGATCGTTGCCTCGGCCAAAGTGCGCTTGAGGCCGATCCTGATGACGACGGCGGCCATGGCGCTCGGCGTGGTGCCGCTGATCACCGCCGCCGGGGCGGGCGCCGCGGCGCGCTTCTCGATGGGCCTCGTCATCTTCACCGGCCTGATCATCGGCACGATGTTCACGCTGTTCGTGGTGCCGATGTTCTACACCTTCATCTCGAAGGACAAGCTGGCGCACGAGGAGGACGACTACCCGATCCGCAAGGGGCCGCCCCCCGAAACGGCTCCGGCAGGCGAATAGCGCTCCCGGCGCGTCGGCTCGAAAACCGCAAAGGCCCCGCTTCGTCGGGGCCTTTCGCATTTGCGGGCATCGTTTGCATCGGAAAGCACGGTGCCCGGCGCCGTGAAGCCTCATTTTTTGTTTTCCCGGGCAACCGGAATTGATCGCCGACGGCGGCGGACGCAAATCTTTCCGCCACATTCTTCGCGTCGGCTGCCCGCGGGACTATCCCGGGGTCGGGCTTCGAACGCACCGGAATGAAAGGAACAGCCATGATCTTCCGAAGACCAACGCGTGCTGCGGCAGCCGCCTTCGCCCTCGCAGCAGGCATCGCCGTGACCGCTCCCGCGCTGGCGCAGGAGGCGGCTCCCTCGACGCCGCCGGCTGCACAGACGCAGTCCTTCGACGATCAGAAGCTCCAGGCCTTCACGGTCGCCTTCCTCGCCGTCAGCGAGGTCAAGGAGCAATACACGCAGCGCTTCCAGCAGGCGCCGTCCGACAACGAGAAGCAGCAGATCCAGACCGAGGCAACGGCAAAGATGGAGGAGGCGGTGGAGACGACCGAAGGCATTTCGGTCGACGAGTACAACCAGATCATCCAGACGGCTCAGACCGATGAAGCCTTGGCACAGAAGCTGAACGGGATGATCGGCGAGGCCGCGAAGTCGCAGGACTGACACCGCCCCGCCCGATCATATGATGGGCCGGCGCCTCCGGGAGACAGAGACATTGCCTGAATGCCGACCCAGCGGTTGCCCTGACGGTTCGCCGCGATTCGAGAGTTTACACAGTCCGGTGAGCCTGTCGAGGCGCAGAACGAACTGTTTGCAAGCAAACAAACGAACGAGACCGGTGGCGAACGAGACCGCAGCGCGTGCTCATGGAAGTGACTGGCTCCAAAAAACGTGAATTGAGACGTTGGGATTACCCCTCTGCCTGACCGGGCAGAGGGGTAAAAAATGCAAAAGATGAAGCGGGTCTCGCCTTGGTGCCGGCCGTCCTGCCGGAATCAGGCATCGCTCTCGAATTCCTCGAACAGGGCGACCACCGCATCGCGGGCGACCGCGATGTGGTAGCGCAGCGCGCCGCGCAGTGCCTCGTCGTCGCGCTTCTTCAACGCAGCCATGATGGGCTCGTGCGTTTCGGCCATGCGATGCGGATCGTCGTAGAGCTTGCCGATCAGCGTGATGCCGGCGCGCATTTCCATCGCCAGCTCGTCATAGACCTTGATCAGCCGCGCATTGCCGCCCGCCTGGCAGAGCATGCGGTGAAAGGCGAAATCCTCAAAGATCTGCGCTTCGACGGAATCCGTCTCGGCCGTCTCGTAAAGCTTGCCGAGCTGCCTTTCGAGCGCGGCGATGTCGTCCGGTGTCGCGCGTTCCACCGCCAGGCTCGCCGCATGCAGCTCCAGCCCGATTCGCAGCTCGTAGATGTCGCGCAGGTCGTTCGCCTTCAGCGTGCGGACGAAGAAGCCGCGCCGCGGGCTGAAGGTGACCAGTCCCTGGCTTTCCAGAAGCCGCGCCGCCTCGCGCACCGGCGCCCGGCTGGTGCCGAACTCGCGCGACAATTGCAGCTCGGTCAGGCGCGCGCCGGGCTTCAGCCGGCCGGCGACAATCGCCTCGGTGATCTGCCGGGCGATCTGCGTGACGAGATCGATCGTGGAAACTTCCGAGAACACGCTCACGGAAACCGTCCCTGAAAATCTTCCTTCATTCCATTGCCACAAAGGCGCAGCCCTTGCCATGGCACTATGACAGGCAAAATGCAGATTGTCGACAATTGACACTTTGTCGCGGCTGTGCTTGCCTGTGACCATCTTTTGCGGCTCCGAGGGGTGCCGCTCAGCCGTCAAAGAGAAAGCCGGTGGAGATCCATCCGGCCGCGCGAGCAGGGAGACTTCGATGAGCGTCCAGTCGCAGCTTGTCACCGAGATCGACACCGGCACCGGGCAGCCACGCGAGCGCATCGAGCTTGCTGCCGCCTATCGGCTGATCGCGCATTATCATCTCGACGACAGCATCTTCACCCACATCTCGGCCCGCGCCCCGGCGGAGGAGGGCGAACACGCCTTCCTCATCAACCCGTTCGGGCTGCGTTTCGACGAGGTGACGGCGTCGAGCCTCGTCACCGTCGACATCAACGGCGACATCCTGCGCGACGCGTATGGGGCCGGCATCAACAAGGCCGGCTTCACGATCCACAGCGCGGTGCACGCCGCCCGCCCGGATGTCCACTGCGTGCTGCACACCCACACGGTGGCGGGCGTCGCGGTCTCCTCCATGAAGGAGGGCGTCCTGCCCCTGAACCAGTGGTCGCTGCAGTTCCACCACCGCATCGCCTTCCACGACTACGAGGGCATCGCCCTCGATCTCGGCGAGCGCGAGCGGCTGGTCGCCGATCTCGGCGACCGCAACGTGATGATCCTGCGCAATCATGGGCTTTTGACCTGCGGGCGCACCGTCGGCGAGGCCTTCGCGCTGATGTTCAACATGGAGCGCACCTGCCGGGCGCAGCTTGCCATCATGTCGTCCGGGGGCACGCCGCTCACCATCGGCGAAGAGCTCGCCGAGAAAACGGCCCGCCAGTACGAGGGCTGGGACAAGCACCACACGGGCAACAAGCCCGATCCGCAATGGGATGCCTTCCAGCGTCTCGCCGTCAAGCATTATCCGGATCTCGTGACCTGAGGTCAAAAGCAAAGCCAACTCCCGGCGGGTCGAGGAGAACGACCCGCTCAGCCGGCAAAACAAGGGGAACACAAGCCATGCTGAAAAGACTGACGACACTCGCCGCAACCCTTCTGGTCTCGACGGCGCTGCACGCCGAACCGGTCGCCGGGGGGCGCGCCAATGTGGTGATCCAGCCCGAGCCGCCGAGCCTGATGATGGGCCTGGTGCAGAACGGACCGACCCAGATGGTTGCCGGCAATATCTATGAAAGCTTGCTGCGCTACGACGAGAAGCTGCAGCCCATGCCGCAGCTCGCCACCTCCTGGGACGTGTCCGAGGACGGGCTGACCTACACCTTCCATCTCCACGACGATGTGAAGTGGCACGACGGAAAGCCGTTCACTTCCGCCGACGTGGTCTTCTCCGCCGACGTCTTCCTGCGCGAGACCCACACGCGCCTGCGCGCCTCTCTGGAACATGTGGAATCGATCACCGCGCCGGACGATACCACCGTCGTCTTCAAGCTGAAGCAGCCCTTCGGCCCGTTCCTCGGCATCTTCGAGGCCGGCACCATGCCGATGATCCCGAAGCACATCTACGAGGGCACCGACTACAAGAACAATCCGGCCAACAACACGCCGATCGGCACCGGCCCGTTCAAGTTCAAGGAGTGGGTGAAGGGGTCGCACATCCTCCTGACGAGGAACGAGGAGTACTACGAGGAGGGCAAGCCCTATCTCGACGAGATCTACTGGCACGTCATCCCCGACGCCGCCTCGCGCGCCGTCGCCTATGAAACCGGCGTCGTCGACGTCCTGCCCGGCGGTTCGATCGAGAATTTCGACGTGCAGCGCATCGCCGACATGGAAAACACCTGCGTCACCGACAAGGGCTGGGAATATTTCGGCCCGCTGTCCTGGATGTGGCTGAACAACCGCGAGGGCCCGACGGCCGACAAGCGCTTCCGCCAGGCGGTGATGTACGCCATGGACCGCGACTTCGCGCGCGACGCGCTGTGGAACGGACTCGGCAAGGTTGCCGCCGGCCCCGTCTCCTCCTCCACCCGCTTCTTCACCGAGGAGGTGACCAAGTACGACCACGATCCGGAGAAGGCCAAGGCCCTGCTTGCCGAGATGGGCTACAAGGGCGAGCCGGTGCGGCTCCTGCCGTTGCCCTATGGCGAGACCTGGCAGCGCTGGGCCGAGGCCGTGAAGCAGAATCTCGACGAGGTCGGCATCAATGTCGAACTGGTCTCCACCGATGTCGCCGGCTGGAACCAGAAGCTGGCCGAGTGGGATTACGACATGGCCTTCACCTATCTCTACCAGTATGGCGATCCGGCGCTGGGCGTCGCCCGCAATTACGTGTCGACGAACATCGCCAAGGGTTCCCAGTGGAACAATGTCGAGGGCTACGAGAACAAGGAGATCGACGATCTCTTCGCCAAGGCGGCCGTTGCGGTGACGGCCGAGGAGCGCCAGAAGCTCTACACCGAAGCCCAGCAGAAGCTCGTGGACGACGTGCCGGTGGCCTGGCTCCTCGAACTCGGCTTCCCGACCATCTACCGCTGCAACGTGAAGGACCTTGTCACCACCGCCATCGGCGTCAATGACGGGTTCAAGGACGCCTATATCGAGAAGTGAGGAGCAACCACGCCGGGGCTTGCGTCCCTTCGCACCCCCCTCTGCCCTGCCGGGCATCTCCCCCTCAAGGGGGGAGATCAGCCTTCATCTCTGGCTCGCTGATCGGCGTAGACGCTGCGGAACAGGCGGGGCGTCGATGAAGAGACAATCTCCCCCCTTGAGGGGGAGATGCCCGTCAGGGCAGAGGGGGGTGTGAAAGGCGCCAGGCTTCACCAGTTAGCCGAACATCAGGACCATCCCCACTCCTATGCTACGCTTCATTCTCATGCGCCTGGGCAAGGCGGCGGTCATCCTGATCGCCATCATGACGCTCAACTTCTTCCTGATCCATGCCGCGCCCGGCGACCCCGCCGCCGTCATGGCCGGCGAGGCGGGTGCCGCCGACGCCAAGTTCATCGCCCAGTTGCGCGAGCAGTTCGGCCTCGACAAGCCGCTGCTGACCCAGCTCGGCATCTATCTGAAGGGCGTGCTGCAGTTCGATCTCGGCTTCTCGTACCGGCAGCAGATGCCGGTGGCGCAGCTCATTCTCGACCGCCTGCCGGCGACGCTGCTGCTGACCATGACCGCCTTCGTCATCTCGCTCGTGCTCGGCACGTTCGCCGGCGTGCTGGCCTCGGCCCGTGTCGGCAAATGGTCCGACACGGCGATCTCGTCGCTGGCGCTGCTCTTCTACGCGACGCCGCTCTACTGGGCGGCGCTCATGGCGGTGCTGGTCTTCTCCGTCTATTTCAACTGGCTGCCCGGCTTCGGCTACGAGACGGTCGGCGCCAACCATACGGGCCTGGCGCGCCTGCTCGACATCGGCCGGCACCTGATCCTGCCGGCCACCACGCTCGGCCTGTTCTTCATGGCGGTCTACATGCGCATGACGCGCGCCTCCATGCTGGAGGTCAGCCAGCTCGATTTCGTCAAGACGGCGCGTGCCAAGGGCCTGAAGCGGTCGATCATCCAGCGGCGCCATATCTTCCGCAACGCCATGCTGCCGGTCGTTACGCTCGCCGGCCTGCAGGCGGGCCAGCTCGTCGGCGGCGCCGTGCTGACGGAGACCGTCTTCGCCTGGCCCGGCATCGGCCGCCTGATGTTCGAGGCGCTGGCCCAGCGCGACTACAACCTGCTGCTCGGCGTCTTCTTCGTTTCGGCCGCGATGGTCCTCCTCTTCAACCTCATCACCGATATCCTCTATCGGTTTGTTGACCCAAGGATCCGGGTGGCGTGATGGCTGATTTCTGGAAACGCTTTTGCCGCAACCGCGGCGCCGTCATCGGCATCACCATCCTCGCAGTCGTCGTGCTGGTGGCCGTCCTTGCCCCGCTCGTCTTCCCGCAGTCGCCCTGGCGCATGGTGCAGCGGCCCTTCCTGCCGCCATTCTCCATGGAGCAGTATCCGCTCGGGACCGATGCGCTCGGCCGCAACGTCATGTCCGGGCTCGCCTATGGCGCCCAGGTGTCGCTTCTGGTCGGCCTCGTCTCGACGGTCGCCGCGCTCCTCATCGGCATCCCGATCGGCGCCCTGGCCGGTTATTTCGGCGGCTGGATCGACGATGCCCTGATGCGCTTCACCGAGTTCTTCCAGACCGTGCCGAGCTTCGCCCTCGCCATCGTGCTGGTGGCGATTTTCGAGCCTTCCATCCAGTCGATCATCGCCGCCATCGCCATCGTCAGCTGGCCGCCGGTGGCGCGCCTGGTGCGCGGCGAGGTGCTGTCGCTGCGCTCGCGCGAATACATCGAAGCGGCGATCCTGTCGGGCCAGACCAGCGCGGCCATCATCCTGCGCCAGGTGCTGCCCAACACGCTGTCGCCGATCATCGTGCTCGCCTCGCTGATGGTGGCGACCGCCATCCTGCTCGAATCCTCGCTGTCCTTCCTCGGCCTCGGCGATCCCAACATGATGTCCTGGGGCTACATGATCGGTGCCGCCCGCACCGTCATCCGCCAGGCCTGGTGGCTGTCCTTCTTCCCGGGCGTCGCGATCCTCCTGACGGTGCTGGCGCTCAACCTCATCGGCGAGGGCCTGAACGACGCCCTCAACCCGCGCCTGGCGCGGCGCGGCAAATAGGAGGGGACGATGAGGGAACCAGTGCTCCGCATCAAGAACCTGAAGATCGCGCTGCCGGCCGGCGCCGACCGCGACTTCGCGGTCGACGAGGTCAGCTACGACCTCTATCCCGGCGAGATCCTGTGCATCGTCGGCGAGAGCGGCTCCGGCAAGTCCATGTCGGCAAATGCGGCAATGGGGCTCCTGCCCGATCTGGTGCGGCCCGTCGCCGGCGAGATCCTGTTCGACGGCAAGGACATCCTCAAGCTCACGGAAGACGAGATGATGGATCTGCGCGGACGCCGGATCGCCATGATCTTCCAGGAGCCCATGTCGGCGCTCAACCCGCTGATGCGGGTGGAGGACCAGATCGCCGAGGTGTTCGAGGCGCACGATCTGCTCACCCCGCGCGACCGCAGGCGCCGCGCCATCGAGCTATTGACCGAGGTCGGCATTCCGGATCCCGAAAAGGCGGCCCGCGCCTATCCGTTCCAGCTTTCCGGCGGGCAGCGGCAGCGCGTCATGATCGCCATGGCGCTGGCGCTCGAGCCGAAGATCCTGATCGCCGACGAGCCGACCACCGCCCTCGACGTGACCACGCAGGCGCAGATCCTCGAGCTCATCCGCGACCTGCAGGAGCGGCATGGCATGGCGGTGATGTTCATCACCCACGATTTCGGCGTGGTCGCCGAGATCGCCGACCGCGTCGCGGTGATGCAATATGGAAAGATCGTCGAGACCGGCACGGCCGACGAGGTGCTCGACCATCCGCAGCACCCCTATACGCAGAAGCTGATCGCGGCGATCCCCAAGCTCGCCGCCGGGGCCGCTCCGGAAGAGCCGGCGCGGAAGGCGCCGATCCTCGAGGTGGAAGGGCTCAACAAGACCTATGTGACGGGCGGCGGCCTGCTCTTCTCCAAGCCGCGAGTCGTGCATGCGGTCAACGACGTCAGCCTCAGCCTGGCGGAAGGCGAGACGCTGGGCATCGTCGGCGAGAGCGGTTCGGGCAAGTCGAGCGTCGGGCGCTGCCTGGTGCGGCTGATGGACCCCGATTCCGGCACGGTGAAGCTTGCCGGCCAGGACATGGCGCATCTTTCCGGCGAGGCGCTGCGCGAGGCCCGCAAGTCGATCCAGATGATTTTCCAGGACCCGTATGCTTCCCTCAATCCGCGCGCCAAGGTCGGCCGCATCATCGCCGAGGGGCCGATGGCCCACGGCGTGCCCAGGGCCGAGGCCTACAGCCGGGCGGTCAAGCTCCTCGATCTGGTCGATCTCGACGCGCTCGCCATCGACCGTTATCCGCACGAATTCTCCGGCGGCCAACGGCAGCGCATCGGCATCGCCCGCGCCCTGGCGCTCGAGCCGCGGGTCATCATCGCCGACGAGGCGGTGTCGGCGCTCGATGTGTCGATCCAGGCGCAGGTGCTGGATCTGCTGGCCGAGCTGAAGGACCGGCTCAACCTGGCGCTGATCTTCATCACTCACGATCTGCGCGTCGCCGCCCAGATCTGCGACCGCATCGCCGTCATGCAGAAGGGCAGGATCGTGGAGATGGGGCCGGCCCGCGCCATCTTCGACAACCCGCAGAACGCGTACACCCGCACCCTGATCGAGGCCATTCCCGGCCGGGAGAAGGAGCTCGCGGCGGCGGGATAGCGGATCGTCGCGCTGCCGGGCATCGCCCTTGGACTTCAACACACCAGATCGCAGGGATGCATCAAGTGGACGAACAACTCACGCAGAAAATCCTCGCTGCCGTCGAACAAGGTTTCGAGGAGCAGATCGCCTTCACCGAGGAGCTGATCCGCTTCCCCTCGCTGCGCGGCAAGGAAAAGCCGGCGCAGGATTTCGTCCATCAGGCGCTGGAGGCGCGCGGCTATGCGGTCGAGACGTTCCACATCGAGGAACACAAGATCAAGGATCATCCCGGCTTCTCGCCCATCGCCGTCGACTATTCCGATGCGGTGAACGTCGTCGCCACCCATGAGCCGCGTGAGGCGCGGGGCCGCTCGCTGATCCTCAACGGCCATATGGACGTGGTGCCGGAGGGGCCGCACGACATGTGGGAGGTCTCGCCGCCCTACGAGCCGAAGCGCGTCGGCGACTGGCTCTACGGGCGCGGCGGCGGCGACATGAAGGCCGGCATCGCCGCCAACATCTTCGCGCTCGACGCGCTTGCCCGCATCGGCCTGCAGCCGGCGGCGAAGGTGCATGTGCAAAGCGTGGTCGAGGAGGAATGCACCGGCAACGGTGCGCTCGCCTGCCTCGTCGAGGGCTACACGGCCGACGCGGCGATCATTCCCGAGCCGGAGGACGAGAAGCTGGTGCGGGCCAATTGCGGCGTGCTGTGGTTCGAGGTCACCGTCTCCGGGCATCCGGTGCATGTGCGCGAGGCGGGCACCGGGGCAAGCGCCATCGAGGCAAGCTACCGGGTCATCGAGAGCCTGAAGCGGATGACCGAGGCGTGGAACGCCGAAAAGGTGAATTACCCCTATTTCGAGGATCTCGAACATCCGATCAACTTCAACGTCGGCAGGATCGAGGGCGGCGACTGGGCGTCGAGCGTCCCGGCCTGGTGCAAGATCTCCTGCCGCATCGCCATCTATCCGGGCGACGACCCGAAGGATCGCGCCGCGCAGATCGAGGCGCATCTGGCGCGCGAATTGGCCGACGATCCCTTCCTCGGCAACCGCCTGCCGGAAATCACCTGGAACGGCTTCTTCGCGCGCGGCTACGTGCTGGAGGAAGGCAGCGACGCGGAGAAGGCGCTGGCCGCGGCGCATCGCACCGCGACCTCCAGCGAGCTCGAGGCCTTCGTCACGCCGGGCTATCTGGATGCCCGCGTCTTCGTCATCTATGCCGGCATGCCGTGCCTGGTCTACGGGCCGATCACGGAGAACATCCACGGCTTCGACGAGCGCGTCAGCCTTTCCTCCCTGAAGCGCGTGACCGGCGCCATCGCGCTGTTCATCGCCGATTGGTGTGGCGTCGAGCCCGTCGATCCGGAGGGGAAGCATGGCTGAGACGGGGGTGATCGAGGGCGTCTATCTGAGCTCCGTCTTCGATCTCGAAAAACTCTACGGCCGCGCCTTCGCCGCCCATGCGGACACGATCCGGCTGCGCCACCCGCACGAGATCGAGGATCCGGCGGCCGTGCGCTTCGCGCTTTGCTGGCGCCCGCGCGACGATGCCTTCAGCGCCTATCCCAATCTTGGCCTTGCCAGCTCCATCGCCGCCGGCATCGACAGCATCGTCAACTGCCCGAGCCTGCCTGCCGGTGCCCTCGTCACCCGCATTCGCGACGACGACCAGGGCGACCTGATGGCCGGTTACGCGGCATGGAACGTGGTCTGGCATCACCGCAACCTGCGTCATGCCATCGTCCATGAAGCCCGGCGCGAATGGTCTCGGCAGGCGCCGGCCGATGCCGTTCCGCCGCGCAATTGCACGGTGGGCCTGTTGGGCTACGGTCTGATGGGCAGGGCCATCGCGCGCGCCGTCACGGCGATGGGGTTTCCGGTGGTGGCCGCCGTCCGCAATCCTCCGCAGAGCCCGCCATCCGCCGGGGTCGGTTTCGAAAGCGGGGAGGGGGCGGCCGAGCGCGTCGCCGCCCGCGCGAACATCCTGATCAACGTCTTGCCGCTGACGGCCGAAACGCGCGGCCTCATCGGCGCGGCGTTTTTCGCCCGCATGCCGAAAGGCGCTGCGCTCGTCCAGCTCGGCCGCGGCGAGCAGCTGATCGAGAAGGATCTCCTCGCCGCGCTCGACAGCGGCCAGCTCTCCGGGGCCTCGCTCGACGTCTTCGCCGTCGAGCCGCTGCCGCCGGAGCACCCGTTCTGGGCGGATGAGCGCATCCTCGTCACCCCGCACCAGGCCAGCGAAAGCACACCGCGCCTTGTCGCCGAGCAGGTGGCGCGCGCGGCGCAGGAATTCGTGGCGGGGCGGGTGCCGGAAACGGCGGTCGACAGGGTCAACGGATACTGAAGGACGATCATGAAAGCGATTTTCGACGAACGCCAATTGCTGCACGCGCCCGCGCGCTATTTCCGCCGCGGCGCCAACATTCCCCATCCCGAGCAGGCCGAGCGCGCCATCCTCATCCGCGACATGCTGCTGCGCAACGGCTTTCCCGTCGAGGCGCCGCGCGATTTCGGCGAGGCGCCGATCAAGGCCGTGCACGATCCCGACTATGTGGATTTCTGGAAGGACGCCCACAGCCGCTGGCAGGCCGCGGCGCCGGGCCAGGATGCCGTTCCGAACTGCCATCCCGGTCCGCGGCGCGGCCGTCCGTCCTCCACCATTTTCGGCCAGCTCGGCTGGTGGACCACCGATACCTCCTTTCCCCTGACCGAGGGAACCTGGGAGGCGATCTACTGGTCGGCGCAGACGGCGCTCGAGACCGCCGAGCGCGTCAAGGCCGGCAGCCGCATGGTCTACGGCCTGTGCCGGCCGCCCGGCCACCACGCGCTGTCCAACGCCTCGAATGGCTTCTGCGCCTTCAACAATGCGGCGATCGCCGCTGAGAGCCTGCGCGGCCGTTTCGGCAAGGTGGCGGTGCTCGACATCGACACGCACACGGGCAACGGCACGCTCGACATCTTCTATGAGCGCGGCGACGTGTTCGTCTGCTCGCTGCACACCGACCCCGATCTTTATCCGACCTACTATCTCGGCTACGAGGACGAGCGCGGCGAGGGGGAGGGCGCGGGCACGACGCTCAACCTCTGCCTCAAGCCCGGCGCAGACACGGAAACGATCCTTGCCCGCTTCCGCGAGGGGCTTGCGGCGATCACGGCGTTCGGCGCCGAGGCGCTGGTCGTCTCGCTCGGCTTCGACATGGCCGCGGACGACCCGCTGTCCGAGGTGCGGCTGACCGGCGACGGCTTTGCCGCCATGGCGGGCGAGATCGTCGCCCTCGGCCTGCCGACGGCGCTGATCCAGGAAGGCGGCTATCTCGGTCCGTCGCTGGCGAGGAATGCGGAGATCTTCCTGACCACCAGCCGCGCCGCCCTCGCCGCCGAGCAGGAGCCGGCCTGAGCGGTCGGCGCATCTCATCTTCTGCCTGGAGCACCGGGTGCCCGTTCGCCCCCCTCTGCCCTGCCGGGCATCTCCCCCTCAAGGGGGGAGATTAGCGGACATCGACGGATAGCATTTTCTGCGACGTTCGATACTTGGTCGAAATCGCTGCGGCCATCCAATCTCCCCCCTTGAGGGGGAGATGGCCGCCCCGTTCGACAAGCTCAGGAGGCCAGAGGGGGGTGTGCCGCAGGCTGGAGCGGGATGAGGAAAGGTGTGAAGCGGCTTTCCGCCTGCATCCTGCTCCAACTGGTTGAAAGCGCGATCCAATGCTGCCGGACCGAGCCCGCACGACCGGCAATCCACTTCCGTCAGCCCTGCACCTTGACCCGTCGCCCCTCGCGCGCCGAGGCGGCGATGGCGTGGATGACCTTCTCGAACTCCAGCGCCTCGGCGAAGTCCGGCCCGACCTTGTCGCCGCCGGCGATCTCGCCGAGGAACGCGCCTGCCTCCAGCACCTTCAGGTCGTTGAAGCCGAGCTGATGGCCGGGCGCCGGGCAGAAGACGCCATAGGGCGCGTGCGCCGGTCCGGTGAGGATGGTCTTGAACCCCTGCTCGCCGGCCGGTCCCTCGTTGCGGTAGAGCTGCAGCTCGTTCATGCGCTCCTGCTCGAAGGCGATCATGCCCTTCGTGCCGTGCACCTCGAAGGCAAGCTTGTTCTTGCGCCCCCAGGCCGAGCGCGAGGTGCACAGGACGCCCTGCGCGCCGCTCGCAAAGCGCACCAGCGCCGAGGCGACGTCCTCGTTCTCGACCCTGCCTCGGCCCGAGCCGTCCGGCAGGGGACGCGTCTCGTGGATCGTCTGCATGTCGGCGATCAGGCTGTCGACCGGTCCCATCAGGCCATAGGCCATGGAGACGAGATGGCAGCCGAGATCGCCGAGCGCGCCAAGCCCGGCTTCCTCCATGCGCGCCCGCCAGGTCCAGGCAAGGTCGGGGTCGGCCTGGTAGTCCTCGTCGACGAAGCCGCGGAAATGCACCGGCCGGCCGATGGCGCCGTCGGCGATCAGTTGCCGGGCATGGGCGAAGGCCGGGTTCTTGATGTAATTGTAGCCGACCATGGTCTTCACGCCGGCCCTGGCTGCGGCCAGCGCCATCGTCCGGCCTTCCTCCAGCGTCAGGCCCATCGGCTTCTCGCAATAGACGTGCTTGCCGGCCTTGATGGCGGCGAGCGCCATTTCGCAATGCATCCGGTTGGGCGTGGTGATCGACACGATCTCCACCGCCGGATCGTTTACCAGCGCCCGCCAATCATCTGTCGCGCGGGCAAAGCCGAACTGCCCGGCCATCTGCCGCGCCCGCTCGGCGGGCGTGTCGCAGAGCAGCTCCAGCCGCGCCGCGGGCACGTCTCCCAGCACCGCCTTCGCCGCGCGGAAAGCCAGCGCGTGCGTCTTGCCCATGAAACCCGTGCCGATCAGGCCGATGCTGATTTCGCGCATGGAAGTCCTCCTCCACCGCATCGCTGCGAAGTCGAAAACGATCTTCGCAATGCACGATGCGTCGTTAAAGATGCTGCAGCGTGTTTATGCATCCGATGGAAACGCACCGCGCCGCAATGGAATTTTTATTCCAATTGCGTTAGGATTGGGATGGGTGTTTTGTCAAGCGAAAGAGGGGCCGTGCATGACCGAGGTTTCCGCTCCCGCATCGATCGAGGAACTGCTCGACCGGATGCTGGAGGTGTCGGACGGGTTGCCGAAAAGATTGAAGCAGTGCGCCGACTATGTGGCGGCCAATCCGGACCGGATCGCCGTGTCGACCGTCGCCGAGATGGCGGACGGGGCGGGGGTCAAGCCGTCCGCCTTCATGCGCTTCTGCCAGGTGCTCGGCTTTTCCGGCTTTTCGCAGATGCAGCGCCTGTTCCGCGATTCCTACGCCCAGAACTGGCCCGATTATGCGACGCGGCTGGAAAAGCTGCGCGAGAGCGGCGCCGGCAGCCCCTCGGCGCTTCTTGCCGAGTTCATCGAAGCCGGGCGGCTGTCGCTCGAAAATCTCGCCAAGACGATCGATCCGCGCACGCTGGACGCCGCCATCAAGACGCTGTCCGAAGCCAACATGGTTCACATCATCGGGCTGCGCCGGGCGTTTTCGGTCGCCGCCTATTTCGCCTATGCGTTCGAGAAGATGAGCGTGCCCACCATGCTGCACGACACGGTGGGGGCGCTCGACAGCCGGCACGCCATCCGCCGGGGCGACGCGGTGATCGCCATCACCTTTGCGCCCTACACGCCCGAGACCATCGAACTGGCCGAGGCGGCGCGCGCCGCAGGCGCCGAGGTGGTGGCCATCACGGATGCGATCGCCAGTCCGCTCCGGCCGATCACCCCGCTTTTGCTGACCGTTTCGGAAGCCGATTTCGGCGACTTCCGGTCCCTGTCGGCAACCCTGTCGCTGGCGGTCGCGCTGGTGGTGGCGGTCGGGGCGAGCGGGCGGCAGAAATAGAATTTTGATGTTGATTTTATCTGAGTAATGGAACATATCTTCCATTATTGCCGATGGACGAATGCCGCCCCACCGGCAGCCCGTCGGTGCCCGCGCCGGGAGGAAACAGTGGCGCGAGCGCGGCATCACGAGGGGGATTGCCTCTCCCTTCCGTGACGGCTGAACGAATCCATGGAGGAGACTGCGATGAAGCCCCTCGACCTCATCACCATCGGCCGCTCCTCGGTCGATCTCTACGGCGCGCAGGTGGGCGGGCGCCTGGAGGATATGGGCTCCTTCAACAAATATCTCGGCGGCTCGCCGACCAACATCGCCGCCGGCACGGCGAGGCTCGGCCTGAAATCGGCGCTCATCACCCGCGTCGGCAACGAGCATATGGGCCGCTTCATCCGCGAGGAGCTTCAGCGTGAGGGCGTTGACACGCGCGGCGTCGTCACCGACCCCGAAAGGCTGACGGCGCTGGTGCTGCTCGGCATCCGCGACCAGGAGCAGTTTCCGCTGATCTTCTATCGCGAGAACTGTGCCGACATGGCGCTCGACGCGGACGACATCGATTCCGCCTTCATCGCCGAGGCGCGCTGCGTCTGCGCCACCGGCACGCATCTTTCGCACCCGCGCACCGAGGCCGCGGTGCTGAAGGCGCTGCGGCTGGCGCGGGAGAACCAGGCGCTGACGGCGCTCGACATCGATTACCGACCCAATCTGTGGGGGCTCGCCGGCCACGACGCCGGTGAAAGCCGCTTCATCGAATCCCAGCGCGTCACGGCCAAGCTGCAGGCCACCCTGCCGCTGTTCGACCTGATCGTCGGCACGGAGGAGGAGTTCCACATCGCCGGCGGCTCCACCGACACGATCGAGGCGCTGCGCGCCGTGCGCGCGCTCACCAAGGCTGTCCTCGTCTGCAAGCGCGGGCCAATGGGCGCCTCCGCTTTCACCGGCGCGATCCCCGATACGCTGGATGAGGGTGAGGCCGGCGAGGGCTTTCCCATCGAGGTGTTCAACGTGCTCGGCGCCGGCGACGGCTTCATGTCGGGCCTGCTCAAGGGCTGGCTCTCCGGTGAGGACTGGCCGACGGCGCTGAAATACGCCAATGCCTGCGGCGCCTTCGCCGTCTCGCGGCACGGCTGCACGCCGGCCTATCCTTCCTGGGAGGAGCTGCAGTACTTTTTCCGCACCGGCATCCGGGACAGGGCGCTGCGCAAGGATGCGGCGCTGGAGCAGGTGCATTGGGCAACGACCAGGCATGGCGATTGGCGCGAGATGCGTGTCTTCGCCTTCGACCACCGCATGCAGCTCGAGGCCATGGCCGACGAGGCCGGCGTGCCGCACGAGCGCATCGGCGCCTTCAAGACGCTTTGCCTGGAGGCTGCCGGAAAGGTCGCCGACGGCCGGCACGGCTACGGCATATTGTGCGACGGGCGGCTCGGTCGCGATGCGCTCTATCGCGCCTCGGGCTCGGGCCTGTGGATCGGCCGGCCGGTGGAGTGGCCGGGCTCGCGGCCGCTGACGCTGGAGCCGTCGATCGGCCCGGATTGTGGCGGGCTCGGCGAATGGCCGCTGGAGAACGTCGTCAAGGTCCTGTGCTTCTATCATCCCGACGATGCCGCCGAGATGAAGGCCGCCCAGGAGGCGACCGTGCAGCGGCTGTTCGCCGCCAGCCGTCGCAACCGGCTGGAAATGCTGCTCGAGGTCATCCCGTCCAAGGTCGCGGCCTGCGATGATCACACGGCGGCGGCGGTCATCGAGCGCTTGTACGAGATCGGCGTTTATCCCGACTGGTGGAAGCTCGAGCCGATGACCTCGCGGGAGGCCTGGCGCAACGCCTGCGAGGCCATCCGGCGCAACGACCCCTATACGCGCGGCATCGTCGTGCTCGGCCTCGACGCGCCGGCGGAGGAGCTGGAGGAGAGCTTTGCGGTTGCGGCGGGCTTCGACCTGGTGAAAGGTTTCGCCGTCGGCCGCACCATTTTCGCCGACGCCGCCCGGCGCTGGCTGAAGGGCGAGATCGACGATGCGGCGGCGGTCGCCGACATGACGGCGCGGTACGGCGAACTCTGCGCGGTCTGGGACCGTGCACGCGCATCGGCCCGAAAGCCGGAACCGGTTTTCGGCAAGCACGATGCGCAACTCGGATAATCTGCAGCGTCCTGACGGACGCACGGCGCTGCAGGGCACGCAAGGGAGAAGCGGCATGAAAACCATCAGACTGACGGCGGCGCAGGCGGCCATCCGCTACATCGCCGCGCAGAAGAACGAGGAGGGCGAGCCCTTCATCGCCGGCGTCTGGGCGATCTTCGGTCATGGCAATGTCGCCGGCATCGGCGAGGCGCTCCATGCCGAGCGCGCGGCGATCGCCACCTTCCGCGGCCACAACGAGCAGTCGATGGCGCATGCGGCCATCGCCTATGCCAAGCAGCTCGGCCGGCGCCGCGCGATGGCCGTCACCTCGTCCATCGGCCCCGGCGCGACCAACATGGTGACGGCTGCCGCCCTTGCCCATGTCAACCGCCTGCCGGTGCTGTTCATGCCGGGCGACGTCTTCGCCGGCCGCGGCCCCGATCCGGTGCTGCAGCAGGTCGAGGACTTTTCCGACGGCACGGTGAGCGCCAACGACTGCTTCCGCCCCGTGTCGCGCTATTTCGACCGCATCGCCCGTCCCGAGCATCTCCTGACCGCGCTGCCGCGCGCCTTCCGCGTCATGACCGATCCGGCCGATTGCGGCCCCGTCACGCTCGCCTTCTGCCAGGACGTGCAGGCCGAGGCCCATGACTGGCCGGAGGATTTCTTCGCCGAAAGGATCTGGCGCCGGCGCCGGCCTCGCCCCGACGAGACGGAGCTTGCGGCGGCGGTCGAGGCGATCCGTGCCGCCAGCCGCCCGGTCATCGTGGCCGGCGGCGGCGTGTATTATGCGGGCGCCTCAGAGGCGCTGAAGGCCTTTGCCGAAAAGCATCGCATCCCGGTGGTCGAGACGCAGGCCGGCAAGTCGGCGCTGCCCTTCGACCATCCGCTCAACCTCGGTCCGGTCGGCGTGACGGGCGCTTCCAGCGCCAATGCCATGTGCGAGGAGGCCGACCTGGTGTTCGGCGTCGGCACGCGCTTCCAGGATTTCACCACGGGCTCCTGGGCTCTGTTCAAGAATCCGGCGCGCCGGCTGCTCGCCCTCAACGTCCAGCCCTATGACGGCTACAAGCATGGCGCCCTGCCGCTGGTGGCCGATGCCGCGGTCGGGCTCGAGCTCCTGTCCCGGGCGCTCGGCGGCTGGCAGGCGGCCGGCGCCGATCCGGCGTTGAAGGAGCGCTGGTTCGCGGCAGCGGATGCGGTCACCGCGCCGCCGTCGGCAGACGACAACGCGCTGCCCACCGACATGCAGGTGATCGGCGCCGTGCAGCGCGCCGCCCGCGAGGACACGGTGGTCATGTGCGCGGCCGGCACCATGCCCGGCGAATTGCACAAATTGTGGAAGGCCGGCCGGCCGGGCAGCTACCATATGGAATACGGCTATTCCTGTATGGGCTACGAGATCGCCGGCGGGCTGGGCATCAAGATGGCCGAGCCCGACCGCGACGTGGTCGTGATGGTCGGCGACGGCTCCTACATGATGATGAACTCGGAGCTCGCCACCGCCGTGATGATGGGGGTGAAGATCACCGTGGTCATCACCGACAATCGCGGCTATGGCTGCATCAACCGGCTGCAGATGGCGACCGGCGGGGCGGAGTTCAACAACCTGCTCGACCACGCGCATCATGTGAACCCGGCGCATATCGATTTCGTCGCGCATGCCGCCTCGATGGGCGCCGAAGCGCGCAAGGCGGGCTCCATCGCCGAGCTGGAGCAGGTGCTTGCCGACGCCCGGAACGCCGACGGCCCGTTCGTCGTTGTCGTCGATACCGATCCCTATCCCTCCACCGAGGCGGGGGGCTATTGGTGGGATGTCGCCGTGCCGGAAGTTTCCGGCCGCGTGCAGGTGAATGCCGCGCGCGCAAGGTATGAAGCCGCGTTGAAGGAAAGAAGCTGAATGATCCGCTACGGCACCAACCCCATCGCCTGGTCCAACGACGACGACCAGAGCATCGGCGCCCACATCCCGCTCGAGCAATGCCTGCGCGAGACCGCGGCGATCGGCTTCGACGGCATCGAGAAGGGCCACAAGATGCCCTCCGACGGCGCGGCGCTGAAGGCAACGCTCGCCGCGCACGGCCTCGTCTTCGTGTCGGGCTGGCACTCGCTGAACCTGCTCGTCAACGACATCGAGACGGAGAAGAAGGCCATCCAGCCGCATCTCGACATGCTGAAGGCCAATGGCTGCGAGGTCTGCATCGTCTGCGAGACCTCCAACGCCGTGCACGGCAACGACGCCGTCGCGCTCGCCGCCCGGCCGCGCCTCGAAGAGGACCGCTGGCCGGCATTCTGCGCCGGCGTCGAGGCGATCGCCGAATATTGCGCGGCGCAGGGCATCGCGCTGGTCTATCATCACCATATGGGAACCATCGTCGAGAATCGTGACGAGATCGGCCGGCTGATGGCCGGCACCGACCCCGTGACGAAGCTGCTGCTCGACACCGGCCATGCCTGGTTCGGCGGCTCCGATCCGGTCGAGCTGGCGCGCGCCTATGGCGAGCGGGTGGGGCATTTCCATGCGAAGAATGTGCGCCCGGCGGTCCGCCGGCAGGTCGAGCAGGAGCGCCTGTCCTTCCTCGAAGGCGTCCGGCGCGGCGTCTTCACCGTTCCGGGCGATGCCGAGGGCGGCGTCGAATTCCAGCCCGTGCTCGAGGTGCTGGCGCAGAAGGGCTATGACGGATGGCTGGTGATCGAGGCCGAGCAGGATCCGCTGAAGGCCGACCCCGTCAAGTACCAGTCCATGGGACTGACGGCGCTGAAGGCGGCTGCCCGGGCGGCGGGGCTGGACAGGACTTGACGATGGGCGCGTGCGGCACCACCCCCCTCTGGCCTGCCGGCCATCTCCCCCTCAAGGGGGGAGATCGGCTGTC
>NZ_JANKOF010000054.1 GCF_024655565.1 Nitratireductor sp. ZSWI3
TCCCAAATGTCGATCCGTCCTAGGCCGCCTGGTAGTCGGGCGCGGTGCGCAGGTAGCCGGCATAGGCCTCGGCAGCGGGTGGCGCGAAGTTTTCCGCCAGCGCATTGCGTCGCTTCCGGCGTGTGCCGATGTCCGCCAGCAGCTCGTCGAAATGCTTGAAATGGTATGGGGCCACGCACAGCCCGCCATAGACCTTGGCGGCCGGCCGCTCGTTGCGGCGCCAGTCGAGCATCATCTCGATGTTCTCGCGCATCTGCGCCTCGCCGGGTTGCCGGGCAAGCTTGCCGTCGGCGTAGCGCACCAGCCATTCCGCTCCCACATCGGCGCACAGAACCGTGCAGAAGGAGGAATTGAAGCCGACGAAGCCGAGGTCCGGAATGTCCGGATTGACGATCAGGCGATAGAGCCGGTATTGCCCGTCGGCTTCGATCAGCCTGTCGCGATATTCCTGCGGCAGGAAGGGGATGCCGGCCTTCCAGCCGGTGGCGAGGACCGCCATGTCGGCGGTAATGCGCTCGCCGCCGGTCAGGATGACGGCATCCTGCTCGTAACGGGCGAAGGTGCCTTGCAACGCCTTGATGCGGCCGTCGAGCACCATTTCGAAGAAGCCGGGCGTGGCGATGGGCACCGAGCAGTTGATGCCGTCCTCGATCCGCTCCTCGGGGCGCAATCCCGTCTTCTTCAGCTTCATCTGCATGGTGAGCAGGCTTTCGAGCGCTCGCCAGTTGGCCCAGACGAAGGGGCGTGCGACGGCGTGGTTGAGACGGGCGAGCGTGCTGCGGTTCCAGCCCGGAAACATCTTCTCCTGAGCGCGGATGTAGAGGATGCGCTTGAAGTTGATGAGCCCGCCGATGAAGTAGGGGATGCGCCAGACCGGTTTCAGATAGACGATGCTCACCGCCGCGGCCCCGGCGTTGACGGCGCTGACCGCGATGTCCGTCGCCGATTTCGAGAAACCGAGAACGACGACGCGCTTGCCGCGCACCATGGCGGGGTCGGTGTATTCCGACGAATGCAGGACCGTCCCGCCGGCGGCCTCGAATGCCTCCTGGCCGGGATGCGCGGGACGGTTCTTGTCGCTGAAATTGCCGGTGCACACGGCGATGAAGTCGAAGGTCTCGCTCTTGCGGCCTTCGGGCGTCTCAAGATCGAGTTCCCAGCCCTTGCGGCCGTCCGCGCGGCGACGCATGGCGCGGACGTCCGTGCCGAAGCGGATCAGCCGCCTGAGCCCGTGGTCTTCGGCAAAATCGGAAAGGTAGGAGAAGACCTGCGCTCCCGTCGGCCACTCGGGATAGTGCTTCGGCATCGGCTTGTCGGTGTAGCGGTAGAGATCCTTGGGGCTTTGCGTCTTGACGTCGGGATAGGAGCGCGAGGGCTCCCAGACGCCGCCGAGCTCGCGGCTGCGCTCGAGGATGGCGACCTCGTGGCCGCGTCTGCCGAACGCCCTTGCCGCGGCGAGCCCGCTGACGCCGGCTCCGATCACGCAAACTTTCTTTCGTGTGGTCATGCTTGTTCCTCCGGTCCGGCCTCTCGCGGGCGAACGCTCTCCCGCGCCGTGCCTTCGCACGCCGCCGGGCCGCCCCGCGGCCGGAGCGGGCCTGGCGCCCGCTCAATCTGTCAAAAACGATCGTGGCTTATGACCTCGGGTCCATTCGACCCGGGACTGCCGCTCCCTAGATCGCGATGATTTTGCGATCGCATCAAAAAGTCAGAGCGGGATGCGGGCGGAAAACCGCTTCACACCTTTCCTCATCCCGCCCTAGTCGTTGGCCTCGGGCGGCAGGAAATCGACCTCGTGAAGGGCGGAGACCTTCACCACCTCTGCCGGGTCCGTCATGTTGTGCAGCTTCTCGAACAGCGCCTCGAGCTTGCGCGCCGGCGAGACCCAGAACAAGGCGCGGGCGGGCTTGTCGGATTTGTTGAAATAGCCATGCGGCACGCCGCGCGGCATGCGCACCAGATCCCCCGCCCTGGCCTTCAGCCATTTGCCGTCGAGTTTCAGGTCGAGCTCGCCTTCCTGCACCAGGATGAACTCTTCCTGCGTCGGGTGGACGTGCACGGGCACGAACTGGCCGGGGTCGCTGTTGGTCTCGAAGGCGAAGGTGGAATCGCAGGCCGCCTTGGGAAAATAGACCTGGCCGAGAATGTTCCATTGGGTCTCCGCGAAGCCTTCGCCTTCGCGGGTGATGCCCTTTTCGAGTTCTTTTTCCATGACGTTCTCCTCTATCACGGTGCCCGATCGTCCCGCGAAACGGGCGCCGCCGCTATCCGCAAACCGCAGCGACTATCCGAAAAACGAAAAAAATGACGGGGAAGGCACGCCCCAATCCTCTCCCTCTTGGCGAAAACGCGGCCGGTGCTACACTTTGCGGATGATGATCGAGAGGGAGGAACGGGGCGACCGCCCGCTGTCCAATCACGTTCTCTTTCGTTCGGCCGATCTGGATTGTGCGCGCGAAATGGTCGCCCGGAAATTCTGCCGCCACCGGCTGGAGGTGATCGGCGGCGGCGCCCGTTTTTTTGCCACGCAGCACCATCACCCCGGCCGGCTCCTGTCGCTCAACTACATCAGCTACGGCGCCGACGTGATGATCGATCCGGGCGCGCTCGAGACCTTCTACCTCATCCAGATCCCCATCAGCGGCTGCGCCACCATCCGCCACCAGGGGGAAGAGTTCCAGAGCGACGGCCGCACCGCCTCGCTGCTCAACGCGGACCGCGAGACCGTCATGCACTGGTGGGCGGGCTGCGAGCAGGTTCTGGTGCAGATCCACAAGGCATCCTTCACGGCATTCGCCGAGCAACTGTGCGAACGGGCCATGCCGGGGCCGCTGCTGTTCGACCCCATGCTCGATCTCACCCGGCCGGAACTTGCCGCCTGGCACTATCTGGTGAGCGCCATGTTCCACGCCGCCAACCGGCGTGCCGCCGGCACCGAGTCCGGGTTCAGCCTGTGCGCGGCGTTCAACGAACAGCGTGTGCTGGAGGCACTGCTCAGGATGCAGCCGAACAACCTCTCCCCGTTCATGGAAGCAAGATCGAAGCCTGCGCCGCGCCAGGTGAAGCGTGCCGAGGAGTTCATCCGGCAGAACGCCGACAAGCCGATCACGCTGCTCGACATCGCGGCGGCTTCGGGCGTCGGCGCGCGCGCCCTGCAACTCGCCTACAAGAGCACCTTCGGCCTGTCGCCCATGCATGCGCTGACGCGCGAGCGGTTGCGCCGGGTGCGATTCGAGCTGCAACGCGCCGGCGATGCGATCTCGGTCACCGAAATCGCGCTGCGCTGGGGCTTCACCCATCTCGGCCGTTTCGCCGCCGATTACCGCAGGGAGTTCGGCGAACTGCCGAGCGAGACCATGCGCCGGCCGGCGTTTTAGGCTTCGGCGAGAAAACCCTTGAGGAAGGCGATGAAGCGCGGGTTGGTGCCATAGGCGACGTTGACGCGGATCGCCGCTGCGCCACGCGCCGTCCTGTCCGGCGTGAAGACGCTGCCGGGGGCCAGGAAGATGCTCTCGGCGGCGGCGGCGCGGCAAAGCTCCATCTCGTCCACCGAGCGGGGAAATTCCGCCCACAGATAGAAGCCCGGCGTGATGCTCTCGCGCAGCTTCAGGCCGAGCGCCTCGAGTTGGGCGAACGAGGCCTTGTGGGCCTCTTCCACCCGGGCCCGCAGCCGCCGCAGGTGGCGCAGATAATGCCCGCCCTGGATGAGATGGAAGACGAAGCGCTCGACATAATCCGACGTGGCGACCGTGGTGAGCATCTTGAGGTCGCCGAGCGCGCCGACGATGGCCGGGTGTCCGGCGACGAAGCCGCAACGCAGGCTTGCCGACAACGTCTTCGAGAAGGTGCCGACATAGAGCACGCGGTTGAGCTGATCGAGCGCTGCAAGGCGCGGCAGCGTCGAGGGCAGGATGTCGGCGAGCGCGTCGTTCTCCACCAGCAGGAAGCCCCAACGCTCGGCAAGCTGCATCAGGCCGAAGGCGACGGCCGGCGACAGGGTGCTGCCGGTGGGGTTGTGGGCAAGCGACTGGGTGAAGAAGACCTTCGGCCGGTGAAGGGCGAGTTTTGCCGCGAGATCTTCGAGGTCCGGTCCGTCATGGCCGCGGCGGATGCCGATCATCTTCGCCTTGGCCAGGGTCAGCTTGCCGAACAGCGGGTAATAGCCGGGGTCGTCGACGAGCACCGTGTCGCCCGGCTCGATCAGGTGGCGGATGATCAGGTCGATACCGTGATTGACGCCGTGGGTGAGCAGCAGCCCTTCAGGCTGCACGGTGATCGACCGCTCCAGAAGCAGCACGCGCAGCCGCTCGCGCAGCGGCGCATAGCCCCAGGAGCTGCCATAGCCGAAATCCACCGAGGACGGATCGGCGGTCTTGAAGCCGGAGAAATAGCGCTTGAGCTCCGATCCCTCCATCCACAGGGCGGGCGGCCGCCCGTCGCCCGGGCGCACCTCGTAATGCTGGTCGAGCTGCTCGCGCAGCAGCGAAACCACATCCACCGCAGCCGCCACATGCGGCGCCGGCGGCACGGAGCGCGGAAGCTGGAATTGGGCGACGTAATAGCCGGAGCCGGCACGGGCCTCCAGAAGGCCGCGCGCGACCAGCCGGTCGTAAGCTTCCGCCATGGTGTTCTTGGAAACGCCGTGCTCGCGCGCCGCCTGCCGCACGGAAGGCAGCCGCTCGCCCGCCTTGAAGGCGCCGGCGGACAGAAGCCCGCTCACATGCTGGACGATGCGGTCTGCCCGTGAGAGGCGGAGATTGTCGTCTTCCATGTCGACTGTCCCATTCATTTGATTGGGACAGTCATCGCGATTTTGCGCCAAACTGTCCCTTGATTGTCCCAGATCATTTTAGGACAATTTAGGCCGATCGACAAACTTTGCTGTCTTGGGAGGAAGCAATGACTGATTTGAGACGTCGCCGGATCCTGGCTGCTTCGGCGTTTGGCGGAGCCGCGCTTGCCATGCCCGCCGTGGCGCGCGCGCAGGAGACCGTTTCATGGCGCATGCAGGCGCTGTGGGATGGTGGCACCACGCCTTACGAGTTAGAGAAGGCCTTCGCCGCCCGCGTCGCCGAGCTGACCGACGGCAAATTCGACATCAAGCTGTTTGCGGCGGGACAGCTCGTGCCGGCCAACCAGGCCTTCGACGCGGTGCGCAGCGGCGCCTTCCAGATGATGAAGACCTTCGACGGCTACGAGGCCGGCAAGATCCCCTCCTTTGCCTTCACCTCGACCATTCCCTTCGGCTTTCCCGATCCGGACCAGTACGAAGCCTGGTTCTACGAGCTCGGCGGCCTCGACATGGCGCGCGAGGCCTATGCCAAGGCGGGCCTCACCTATATCGCGCCGACGGTCTATGGCGAGGAGCCGATGCACTCTACGGTCAAGATCGAGAGCATCGCCGATATGGCCGGCAAGAAGGGCCGTTTCGTCGGCCTGGCCTCGGCGGTGATGGGCGATCTCGGCGTCGCGGTGACGCCGATGGCGACGGCGGAGGTCTATTCCGGCCTCGAAAAGGGCCTGATCGATTTCGCCGATCGCGGCGACCTGACGGCCAATTACGAGGCGGGCCTGGCGGAAGTCGCGAAATACATCATCCTGCCGGGCGTGCACCAGCCGACCACGGCGACGAGCTACGTCGCCAACACGGCTGCCTATGAGGCGCTGCCGGGCGGCTTCAAGGCGGCGCTCGCCGTGGCGGCGCGCGAGATTTCCGGCTCGCTGCGCCAGCGCATCATCGTGCAGAACACCGAGGTGCTCGAAAAGTACCGCGAGAAGGGCGTGGAAGTGATCCAGCTCGACCCGGCCGACATCGCCGCGGCACGCGGCAAGGCGGTCGCCTCCTGGAAGACCGCCACCAGGGAGGATCCCCTGGCGACCAGGATCGTCGACAGCCAGATCGCCTTCATGCAGTCGCTCGGCCTCATCTGATCCTTGGCCCGCGGGCGGCACCCGGCGCCGCCCGTCTCTTCTGCGGCCGCACGGCCTGACGACGGTTCCATGCAAGCACTCTGCGCCCTCATCACCGGTCTCAACCGGCTTCTCTTCATGGCCGCCGCGGCGATCATCTTCGCGGTCGTGCCGATGCTGCTCTACGAGGTGGCGGCACGCTATGCGTTCGACGCGCCGACCGTCTGGGCCATGGAGGCGAGCACGCTGGTCTTCGGTCCGCATTTCATGCTGGCCGGGCCCTATCTCCTGCATCTGCGCGGCCATGTCGCCGTCGATATCTTCAGCGAAAAGGCGCAAGGGCCGATGCGGCGGGTGCTCGATGTCTTCGCCTGCCTCGTCATAGCGCTTTTCGCCGGTGTCTTCGCCGTGGTGAGCTGGCCGCTGGCGGTGAATGCCTATGCACTGGGCGAGACCAGCTTCTCGGCCTGGAACCCGCCGGTCTGGTGGCTGAAATTCACCGTGCCCTTCGCCTTCGCGATGCTGTGCCTGCAGGCGCTGGCCGAGGCGGTGACGGAATTGCGTTCCCCTGCGGAAGAGGGGACGCGGCCATGAACTCGCAATTCGTCCTCGTCATCATGTTCGCCAGCCTCGTCGGCCTGCTGCTGACCGGCGTGCCGCTCGCCTTCACGCTCGGCGCGCTGGCGCTGCTGTTCACGGTGACCTTATGGGGACCCGCCGCGCTTTCCGTCACCGTGCTCAATCTCTTCGACACGATGCATTCGGAATCGCTGCTCGCCATCCCGCTCTATGTGATGATGGCGAGCGTGTTGCAGCGCTCCGGGGTCATCGAGAGCCTCTATCGGGCGATGGAGCTCTGGTCGCGGCGTCTGCCGGGCGGGCTGGCCGTCGGCACCATCGCCATCTGCACCATCATTGCGGCGATGACCGGCATCGTCGGCGCGGCGGTTGCGGCCATGGGCATGCTGGCGCTGCCCTCCATGCTGAAGCGCAACTACCAGCCGGAACTCGCCATCGGCACGATCTGCGCCGGCGGCACGCTCGGCATCCTCATTCCGCCCTCGGTCATCACCATCGTCTATGCGGTGACGGCGCAGGCCTCCATCGGGCAGATGTTCATCGCCGGCGTGGTACCGGGCCTGCTGCTCGCCTCGCTCTATATCGGCTACATCGTGCTGCGCGCCGCGCTCAACCCGGCCATCGCGCCGCGCCCTGCCGACAATGAGGGCGTCACCTGGTCGATGCGTCTTGCCGCGCTGAAGTCGCTGGTGCTGCCGATGCTCATCATCGTCGGCGTGCTCGGCACGATCTACAGGGGCATTGCCACGCCGACCGAGGCCGCCGCGGTCGGCGTGGCGCTCGCCTTCGTCTCGGCGCTGATCGAGAGGCGGCTTGGCTGGGATCTGGTGCGCGGCGTCGGCATGGACGTGGTCAAGGTCACGACCATGATCCTGTGGATCACCATCGGCGCCCGCGCCTTCGTGGCGATCTTCACCGGAACGGGCGGGGCGGATTTCCTGCTCGGCTTCATCCAGGATCTGGAGGCCAGCCGCTGGATCGTGCTCGCGGTGATGCTGCTGATCCTGTTCTTCCTCGGCATGTTTCTCGACGAGATCGGCATCATCCTCCTGTGCGTACCGGTCTTCCTGCCGGTGATCGACTTCCTCGGATTCGACCGGCTGTGGTTCGGCATCCTGTTCCTCGTCTCGGCGCAGATGGCCTACATCTCGCCGCCCTTCGGCTACACGCTGTTCTACATGAAGGGCGTGCTGCCGGCCGGCATCGGCATGGGAACCGTCTACCGGGCCATCATCCCCTTCATGCTTCTGCAGGCGCTCGGCATCCTGATTTGCGCGCTGTTCCCGGAGCTGGTGCTCTGGCTTCCCAAAACCATGATCCAGTAGAAATAGGACACACGATGAGCGACGTCCGATCGTCCCGTATTGAAGGTCTCCACAAGATGACGCCCGCCGCGCGGCTGCAGGCCGTGGCGCGGCAGGCGGGCCTCGGCAACGAGGCCATTGCGAGCCTCGCAGCCGCCGCCGAGGGGCAGATCGAGCTGGCGGACCGGCTGGTCGAAAACGCGATTTCCACCATGGCCGTGCCGGTCGGCATCGCCACCAACATGATCGTCGACGGGCGCGAGGTGCTGGTGCCGATGGCGACGGAGGAATCCTCGGTCATCGCCGCCGTCTGCAACGCCGCCAAACGCTGCCGCGGAACCGGCGGCTTCTTCACCTCCGGCAGCGGGCCGGTGATGGCGGCGCAGATCCAGCTGCTGGGCGCCAGCGATCCGGAGGCCGTGCGTCTCAAGGTCTATGAGCGGTTCGAGGAGATCCGGACGATCTGCGACGGGACCGACCCGCTCCTGGTGAAGTTCGGCGGCGGCTTCCGCGATCTCGACGTGCGGGTGATCGAGACGGACGAGGGGCCGATGACCATCGTCCACATCATCGTCGACACGCGCGATGCGATGGGTGCGAACGCGGTCAACAGCATGGCCGAGGCGCTGGCGCCGAAGCTTGCCGAATGGACTGGTGCGCGCACCCTGCTGCGCATCCTGACCAACCTTGCCGACCGGCGCGTGGTGCGCGCCCGTGCCGTGTGGCCGCTGGGCGAGATCGGCGGTGCCGAGGTGCGCGACGACATGCTGTCGGCCTATCGCTTCGCCGATGCCGACCCCTATCGCGCGGCGACCCACAACAAGGGCATCATGAACGGCGTCAGCGCCGTGGTGCTGGCCACCGGCAACGACACGCGCGCCATCGAGGCGGGCGCCCATGCCTATGCCGCGCGGGGCGGGCGCTATCGGTCCATGTCGCGCTGGGAAAAGGATACCGAGGGCAACCTCGTCGGCATCCTCGAAATGCCGATGGCCGTGGGCCTGATCGGCGGGGCGACGAAGATCCACCCGACGGCGCAGGCCAATCTCAAGCTTTTGGGCGTCGAGACGGCCGACGCGCTGGCGCGCATCATCGTGTCGATCGGCCTGGCGCAGAATTTCGCCGCCATGCGGGCGCTCGCCACCACCGGCATCCAGAAGGGCCATATGGCGCTGCATGCGCAGAACGTCGCGCTGATGGTCGGCGCGGCAGGCGAGGAGATCGACCGCGTGGCGAGCGAATTGAAGGCGCTCGGCAAGGTGCGCCAGGATCTGGCCGAGGAGATCCTGGCCCGCATCCGGGGCGGAAAGTGAGCGCCCGCGTCTCGATCGTCGAGGTCGGGCCGCGCGACGGGCTGCAGGCGCGCAAGGAACCGATCGAGACTGCGGCGCGTGTCGACCTGATCGAGCGCCTGCGTCTTGCCGGCGTCGAGCGCCTGGAGGTCGGTGCCTTCGTCTCGCCGCGGCGTGTGCCGCGCATGGCCGATACGGCGGCGGTAATGGATGCCGTCGGCTCCGGCGGCCGCGCCGGCGACATGGTGCTGGTGGCCAATGAGCGGGGGCTCGATGAGGCGCTTGCCAAGGGTGCGCGCGCCATCGCCGTCTTCACCGCTGCGAGCGATGCTTTTGCCGAAAGGAACATCGGCTCGACGGTCGCCGCCTCGCTCGATCGCTTTGCGCCGATCGTGGCCCGTGCGCGTGCGGCAGGACTGTTCGTGCGCGGCTACGTTTCGACCGTCACCGACTGCCCCTATATAGGCCGGATCGAGCCGGCGGCGGTGTCCGCCGTGGCGGTCGCCCTGCGGGACATGGGCTGCGCGGAGATCGCGCTTGGCGAGACGCTCGGCAAGGCGACGCCTCGGCGGATCGCGGCGGTGATCGAGACGGTGGCGCGCGACGTGCCGATGGAGGCGATCGCCGCGCATTTCCACGACACCTACGGCATGGGCGTGGCGAATGTCTGGGAAGCGGTGCGCCTCGGCGTGCGCACGGTGGATGCCGCCGTCGGCGGGCTCGGCGGCTGCCCCTTCGCGCCGGGGGCGGCGGGCAACGTCGCGACGGAGGACGTCGTCTATCTGCTCGAGGAGCAGGGCTTTAAGACCGGGATCGTGCTGGAGCGCCTGCTCGACGCGGCCGCATCCTGCCATCGGCGCCTCGGCATCGCGCCGTCGAGCCGCGTCTTCAAGGCGTTGCGGGGAAGCGGCGCGGGCTGATCTCGTCCGCAGCGGCAGCACGCCGTAGGTCTTCAACTCAGCATGCTTTCCGAAAATCGATTCCGATTTTCAGGCCGATGCTCTAGATTGAAGCGATGTCGATTGCGGATACTCTGACGGGCATTCTCGATTGGGCGCGTGTCGAGCTCGGCAATCTCGCGCATCCCTGGACCTTCTACCAGATCGCCCTCCTCGCCCTCCTGTTCGGCGTCGCCAAGCTCCTGGCCGGGCGTGTCGAGAGCGGGTCGGAGGAGCGCGCCCGCCGCATCAAGGGACACCCGGATCTTTTGCGCGTCATCATCGCGCTGATGCGGCGCACGGACTGGATCCTCTTCGTCATCCTGCTGTTCGCCGCCTTCACGGTGCTGCGCGCGGTGACCTGGCCGAGCCGCTCGCAGCTCATCGCGCTGGCCCTGTCGCTGTCGCTTGCCTGGCTCTTCGCCGCGGTCGTCTCGCGCATCATCCGCAACCGCCTGGTGGCGCGGATCATCGGCTGGCTCGCCTGGATTTATGCCGCTCTGGTCATTCTCGGCATCGACCAGGAAGCGGCCGCCTTCCTCGACAGTCTCGCCCTGCCGCTCGGCAATCTGCGGCTGAGTGCGCTGATGATCATCAAGGCGGTCGTCCTCCTGACGGCGACGCTCTGGGTGGCGGTCGTCGCCGGCAATTATCTCGACGAGCGCGTGCAGCGCTCGGGCGAATTGACGCCGTCCATCCGCGTGCTGATCGGCAAGGTGGTGAAGATCGGGCTGGTGATCCTGGCCGGCGGCATCACGCTTTCATCCGCCGGTGTCGACCTGACGGCGCTGACGGTGTTTTCCGGCGCGGTCGGCGTCGGCCTCGGCTTCGGCCTGCAGAAGGTGGTCTCGAATTTCATTTCCGGCGTCATCATCCTGCTCGACAAGTCGATCAAGCCGGGCGACACGATAACGCTGGGCGACACGTTCGGCTGGATCCGCGAGCTGCGCGCGCGTTTCGTCTCGGTCATCACGCGCGACGGGCGCGAATATCTGATCCCCAACGAGGATTTCATCACCCAGCAGGTGATCAACTGGTCCTTCAGCGACGAAATGGTGCGGCTCGACGTCTCGTTCGGCGTCTCCTACGAGGCCGACCCGCACGAGGTGAGCGCGCTGGCGATCGAGGCGGCGATGAGCGTGGGGCGCGTCGATGCGGAGCGGCGCCCGGTCTGCTGGATGACGGCGTTCGGCGAATCCTCGCTGGATTTCGTGCTGCGATTCTGGATCCGCGATCCCCAGCAGGGGCTCACCAATGTGCGCGGCAAGGTTCTCCTGGCGCTGTGGGATACGCTGAAGGCGAACGGCATCGAGATACCCTATCCGCATCGCGAGGTGATCCTGAAGCGGGATGCCGCCCGCGCTGTGCGGCCGCGGGGCGAGCCCCGGCCCGAGGCGGAATGAGCCGCACCCCTCCATTTCGCCGTTGATGCGCCGAAGCGCTTCGGCTATGTAGGCGACGCGCCGCCGCTTTGCCCGGCGCATTTTTGGCCGGCACCCGTAGCTCAGCTGGATAGAGCGCTGCCCTCCGAAGGCAAGGCTAAGTCAAGTGGGCAATTGGTGGGCATCGAAAAAACCGAGGAAAACCAAGCGATTGGTGAAACTCGAATGAAGCGGAGAAACCGCTTCCGTGGTCACGGAAGCACCACGGAAGCAAGTTGAAGGAGCTTGTAGAGTACGAACGGCGACGATCGGCGGAGCTTTTTTCGCTCCGTTTGAGTCGTTACGAAGTTGGATTCGTGATTGACCCTGCGCGGTCACCATCACTATCTGAACACAGAATGCACCCGTAGCTCAGCTGGATAGAGTGTCGGCCTCCGAAGCCGAAGGTCACAGGTTCGAATCCTGTCGGGTGCGCCATTTCCATTGAAATTCAGACATTTACGCCGTCGCTTCAGCGCGCGTAGCGACGCTGCGGAAACATCAGTGAAGCAGGCGACTTCGGGATCTGGTGCGGATCGAGGCCCAGCTCGATGACTTGCGCCCTCGCCTTCCAATCAATCGTTCGGGCAGAGGCCTAGCGAGGGTCGCGGCCAGCCTCATCAACATGCAAGCCCTCGAGCAAAGCACGGAAGCTCGACACAGCTTTCTCGGATGTTTCTTCCGGACTATCGGAACTGGCGATCCAAGTGGCCGCGTGGATACTCGCACCGTTGATCATCCGCGCCGCAGCTTCGGGATCGACATCCACGATCAGCCCGTCCGCTTTGAGTTCCGCGAGCTGTTCTTTGAGGCCCATGACGCAGCCGTTCGTGTCCGGCCATAGCGAAATATCACCCAACACAGCGGGACCATCGCGGAACATGATGCGCTGGATTTCCGGCTCCAATGCCATCTGAATATATGCGATCCAATTGTCGACGACCGCTTGCCAGAGTGTTGGTGCGCGAGCGGAAATTTCTGCCAACCGTTCCGTCATCTCGTCGTCGATTTGATGGACCACAGCCTGAAACAGGCCCTTCTTGTCGCCGAAATGGTGGTAGAGCGCGCCGCGAGTCAGGCCCGCGGCCGCGGTGAAGTCATCCATCGACGATTCCGCATAGCCGACCGTGCCGAATGCCTGCCGTGCCGCGGCAATCAGCTTGGCCCTGGTTTCGGCTATCATTTCCTTCCGCGACCTTCGCACCTATCTCGCCCTTCATTCGCCTACGTCACGTATGTCTATTGACATACGTTGCGTATGCTACTATCTCATTCACGTACACTGCGTATGTAAAGCCTTCACCGGCCCGGATCAAGGAGAACCGTTCCGATGTCCAATCCCTATGCGGAGATCTTCCGTGTGCCTGGAACCAAGGGGTTTTCGAGCGCCGGGTTCATAGCACGCCTGCCAATAGCGATGGCGCCCATCGGGATCGTCGCGATGCTGTCCCAGACCCATGGCGAATACTGGCTGGCGGGGGCAGTAGCGGCGGTGTTCGCACTGACGAACGCGATTGCCTCGCCGCAGATATCGCGGTTCGTGGATCGCTACGGCCAGTCGAAGGTCGTCGCGCCGGCGACGGCCGTGTCCGTCGCCGCCTTTCTGGCGCTTGTGGCTGCGGCCGGTCAGGGCTGGCCTATCTGGACGCTGTTCGCATCGACGTTCCTTGCCGCGACGATGCCGAGCATTTCGGCCATGGTGCGCGCCCGCTGGAGCGGAATATTCCGTGACCGGCCGGAGTTGAACACTGCCTTCGCCTTCGAGTCGGCGGCTGACGAATTGATCTACATTGCCGGCGCCTCGCTATCCGTGGGTTTGGCGGTTTCGCTCTTTCCGCAGGCAGGCGTTCTTGCCAGTACCATATTGCTCGGCCTCGGAACTGCCGCGTTCCTGCTGCAGCGCTCGACCGAGCCAAAGGTCGAAGCACTGGCGGGAATGCTCGAGCGGGGGTCGGCCATCCGCCTGCGCCCAGTGCAACTCGTCACCCTGGCGCTCATCTTCGTCGGTGCGATCTTCGCAACAGCCGAAGTCAGTGCAGTCGCGATCACCGAGGCGTTGGGGCAGCCGGGTTCAGCAAGTTTCGTCATCGGTGTATATGCAGCCGGATCGTTCGTGCTCGGCCTGATACTTGGTGCGGTGAACCTCAGGATGCCGCTACAGCGCCAGCTATTGATCGCCGTCAGCGTTCTCGCAGCCACCACATTGCCGCTACTTATAGCCGGCGGTTCGGTCGCTCTTCTCGCCCTGGCCGTTTTCTTGAGCGGTATCGCCGTCTCGCCCACCTTCATCACGGCCTTCGGCCTCATAGAACGCCGCGTACCCGCATCGATGCTGACCGAGGGCGTCACCTGGGTGATGACTGGCATCGGCATCGGTATGGCCTTCGGTTCATTTGCCGCCGGCTGGGTTGTCGACAATTTCGGCCCGCAGAACGGCTTCTGGGTTTCGGTGGCCGCAGGCGTCGCGGCCGTACTGACCGTGACACTGGGGCAGCGAAGTCTATCGGGTGAAGGGGCGGACACGGCTTCAGGCCCTGTGCTCCAGCCGGCCGAGTAGAGGGCGGCGCCTCCAGAACATTGTGGCCTGACAGGTCCTCTGTATCGAGATCGGAGATGAGATGAAATCCGAACCGCTACGGCACCTCAAATACGCGCTCGCGGCTGCCGAACACGGCAGCATGCGGCAGGTTGCACGACGATATGACGTGCGAGAGTCAACTGTCAGCCGCAATATCTGTGCTCTCGAGCAGCAACTCGACATCCAGATTTTCCAGCGTAACAACAATGGTGTCCGCCTTACCAACGAAGGGCGGGATTGGATCGAAGGCATCCGCGGACACTATGATGGACTCGAAGATGCTTTGAGTGGGGTCGCGCGGCGAAAGGAAGCCAGCGGCCGCCTTCGGATCGGTCTCAGCGGTCCATTCGGGCGCGAGCTTCTGGTTCGTCTTATCGATCGCTTCGAGAAAACCTATCCGAATATCCAAGTCAGCATCCAGGACGGCGCCGCCCACAAACAGGCAATGGCCGTACGGCGCCGACACATTGACATCGCCTTCATGTGTGCATGTTGCGAAGCTTGTGCCTGCCGTAGCGAAGTGATCTGGGAAGAGGATGTGGCGGCTTTGCTGCCCGCGGAACACCCCCTCGCGGACAAGAGCGTTCTGAATTGGTCGAGCTTTGAAGGAGAGCGCCTGCTAGTGCCGCTGGGCGCAGACGGTCCCTTGCTCGACCCATGCATTATTCGTCAGATTACCAACGGCGAGCGCAGGCCAAGCATTGAACAGTGCCGAGCATGCCAGGCGACTGTGATGATGAAGGTCCAAATAGGTATGGGCTTCTTGGTAACCGGCGCAAGTTTCGCCGAGTGCGTGAGCATTGAAGGAACAGTCTGGCGACGGATTGCAGACAGCACCGGCAAGGTGAAGGCGGTCTGGCTCGACTCCGTTCCGAAAAGGGCAGTGCTGCGCCTTCTCGGTATGGCTCGGAACATGGCGAAGAAGCACACGCAATCTAGACTCGTCGAAGGGCATGTTCCCTCTGACAGCTTGCCGGAATAAGCCAGTGAAGGAATCTGAGCGAAACAGGTGGACGTTCCGACGAACCCGCCGATACTGCCTCAACCCAAACTGGCCAGAGTGGCTTGGATCGCCGAACGCCATTCGAAACTGGAAACTTCCACAACCGGATCGCTCGGTGAAATCGCAGGGAGCACTACTGTGGGATCGAGAGCCGCCAACAGGTTGAGGCTCGCTCTGTGGGTCGATTGCCTTGCGTCGTCTTCGAATGTCACAGAGGTCCAACTTCCACGCGCCGGCCAGATCGTGTCTCCCGTGAAAAGATAGGTTTGCCCGCTGGGAGATCTGTAGAGATAACAGGCACTGCCCACGGTATGTCCTGGCGTCGGAACGGCTTCGATGCCGTCAAGAAGGGTCTGCCGTTCCCAGAATACAGTGTCAGGCGCAACACCCGCCACTTTCTCGACCATCGGCGCCTCTCGTGCCTGACAGATTAGCGTCGCGTTGAAGCGCTCGCGGATGGACCGGGTCGAGGGGGACGCTTCGTGCCAATGGGAAAGTAGGAGATGACTGACGCCACCCAGTTCTTCGATGCGGTCGTGATCGGCGCGATCATCGACCTTCCCGACGGCTTCTCGCCCGGTGCTATAGAAAAGTACATTTCCAGCCTCTCTCACCAGCAGGTAGGCGTGGCATTGGCTGTTCGGAAAGCGCGACAGGGGATGTTCCGGGCTGGTCTGCCAAAGGTCATCGTATAATTGCTTCATCTCGTTGCCTTTCCGCATCGTTCGCCTCGCGGGCAACGTCCGTGCTGGACGACCCCCGTGATTACCGACCAAACAACATTCTGCGTTCCGCATCCGAAAGCGGCCTCTGCCGCGCGCCATAAACATCCTCTACCCCCTCATAAGTCCTGAGCGTTGCGGGACGGGCGCCGATCGCTCTGAACCAGTTGGCAAGATTGGGGAAGAGTTCGAGATTCAATCCGAAGGCTTCGTGCGGCACGATCCAAGGATAGCAGGCGATATCGGCGATCGAATATTCGTCAGCGATGAACTCGTGATCCGCCAGGCGCCGGTCGAGGACCCTGTAGAGACGGGCGGTCTCCCGCGTGTACCGGTCGATGGCGTAGGGCACCTTTTCCGGTGCGTGGACGTTGAAATGGCCGATCTGTCCGGCCATAGGGCCAAGCCCGCCTGCCTGCCAGAACAGCCATTGAAGGACCGTGTTGCGACCGCGCGGAGACGTCGGCATCAGCATACCCGCCTTGTCGGCGAGGTAAACAAGCATGGCCCCTGACTCAAACATGGCGACCGGTGCACCACCGTCGATTGGCGAGTGATCGACAAGGGCCGGGATCTTGTTGTTGGGCGAGATGGCGAGGAACTCCGGCGCGAACTGCTCGCCTTTGGAGAGAGCGATTGGAACGATCCGATGCGGCAGACCTGTCTCCTCGAAGAACAGTTTAAGCTTCAGACCGTTCGGCGTCGGTGAGAAATAGAGGTCGATCATGATCAAATCCTCGCCATAGCACTCGCGCTCGAAAACACGGGCAGTATGTCGTTGCAGCCACAAATGCTTGACGATATGGTTCCATGAAAGGTCCGATCGGCGGGAAGTTCATGGAGCCAATTCTCGACATCGCAATCGATCTCCCGGAGAGAGGATCGCGCGAAATTCTGCGGTCGCTGCACCGGCAGTTGCGCTCCGCTATCATCGACGGACGGCTTCAGCCCGGACTTCGGCTACCGCCAACGCGCGCGTTGGCAGAGGGACTCGGCATATCGCGCAACACTGTGATTGCCGCCTATGACATGCTTTTGAGCGAAGGATATGTCGAGGGACGACAGGGCGCCGGCACCTATGTCGCGGATGTGCGCCCGAGGCTGGAGCGACCAAAGGCACCGCTGCAGGCTGATCCCGTCTCTGACAAGCGGCTGGCTCCCACCTGGCGCGGTTGGCGACCGCTCGCCGAGACCTGCAGCGGAGAGACCTACCGCTACGACTTCGTGGCCGGCATGCCAGCTACAGAATTTCCGTTCGACATCTGGCAGCGCCTTTCGACGCGCGCGGCGCGCGCGGTTGCACGAAGTGGGGTCTATGAGCACGATCCTGCCGGCGAGCCGCCATTGCGTGAAGCGATCGCCAGCCACGTTTCGTTCGTTCGGGCCGTCGCGTGCCGGCCCGAAGACATCGTTGTGACGGCCGGCACGAGACAGGCAATCGATCTTATTGCCCGTATCCTGGTGACACCGGGGCAGACCGAGGTCGCGCTGGAAGATCCCGGATATGGACCCACCCGGCGGTCGTTCATCGGGGCGGGCGCAAAGGTGCTTTCCATTCCCGTGGACGAGGAAGGGCTCGTCGTGGACCGGCTCCCGCCGAGTGCTCGCATAATCTGCATCACGCCCTCGCACCAGTTTCCTCTCGGCGTCGCCATGTCGGCGCGCCGGCGCGCGGCGCTGCTCGATTTCGCCGAGAGCTTCGGCGCCGTCATCGTCGAGGACGACTACGATAGCGAATTCCGGCACGATCGCATGCCGCTCGACGCGCTGCAGACGCTCGACCGCTCGGGATCCGTTTTTTATGTGGGCACGTTTTCCAAGAGTATGTTCCCGGCGCTCAGAATGGGCTTCGTCGTCGTCCCGGAATGGGCGCGCTATGCACTCACGCTGGCCAAGCAGATGAACGATTGGCACAACCCGCTCATCAGTCAGCTCGCGCTCGCCGACTTCATCGCCGAAGGTCACCTAGCTCGTCACGTTCGCAAGATGCGGAGAGTGTATTCGGCAAGGCATGAGGCGTTGTGCGCGGCGCTGAACACCCATCTCAGCGATCGCCTCCGTCCTTTCCGTGCCCATGCCGGGGTTCATCTGGCTGCCGAACTGACTGTGCCCAAGGACGAACAGCAAGTGGTCGCGAGAGCGGCGACAAGGCAAATGAGGGTCGAGGATATGGCGCGCTACGCCTCCCGCGACATCGCCCAGAAAGGTCTCGTGTTCGGCTTCGGGATGATCGAGGCGGACAATATCGAGCCGGCAATCAAAGAGCTGGCCGGTGTGATGATGTGATCGGATTGGCCCCTGTAACTCTCCAGACCAGTGGTCGCGGGCCGGCAGGCTCTCCATATCGTCGAGAAGGTGCGCCCGCGGCTCGTCGGCATTATTCCGTTGTGTCTGATAAAGTCCCAGCGTCCTAAAAGCGCGCCGAAGCCAGCTTCCAACTGGCAAAACAGAAGAAGGCACCGAGACCGCCCTGGATCCAGCGTCGCGCGCGCAGATAGACGCGGCCGACCGGCGGAGCCGAGAACAACAATGCGTAGATCATGTGCCCGCCGAACGAGATCACGAGGCAACCAGCCACGACGGCGGGACCAACCCAAAGGGGCGAGCCCTCGCGCACAGCGAGCGACATGATCGCGATCCAGGTTAGGGCGGCCTTGGGATTGCTGAGTTGGATGATCAATCCGCGGAGATAGAGGTGTTTGGCTTTCTGGTAATCCTCGAGCCCTCTGGGAATATCGGATTGGCTGCTCAGGGCGGCACGGAAAGACTTGTAGGCCAGCCACAGCAGATAGGCTGCACCGGCGAATTTGATCAAAGTGAGTGCGGAAGCGTAGACAGCCAGCAGAGCAGTCAATCCCATCAGCGTTGCGGTCCCCCAGACCAGCGTGCCGCTGACCATGCCGGCCGCCAGCGTTACCCCTGGCCGGCGGCCGTGTTCCATGGACGTTCCCATGACGGCCAGGACGTTCGGGCCAGGACTGAGTATTCCCAGCCCGTATGCGCTCCAGGCGAGCAGCAGTCCGGGGAGATAGACATCGAACATCTGGTGGCTCCTTTTCCTTCGGGCAGGCTCGGCTTTCTGTAGTTGCGGCCGGGTTTGCGTAAACCGAGGCACACAGCCCGCTTATATTAGGGCCCTTTCTTGGTGCTCCAAAAGCTCCGCCATCCGGAAAAACGATAGAGCCAATTTCGGAATCTATGATCGGAGGGCAACGCGCCGGCCGCGGGAAAGCAAGGCGGGCTCCTGGCTAACCGACAAAATAGCGGCTGGGTGAGGTGCCGAAGGCCTCATGGAACGTTGCTATAAAGGCGCTCGGACCGGAATATCCCAGTGAATGGGCAATATCGCCGACCGGCTGACCGGTAGCGAGCCATTCAACGGCCTTCATGAGCTTGGCCTGGCGAAGCCAGGAACGAAAGGTCATGCCGGTTTCGTCCTGGAAGTGCCTTTGAAAGGTCCGCGGGGACATTGCCGCCTGCTTTGCCGTGACGGCTACTGGCATCTCCCGACCCGGATCGTCCCGCAATTGCCTGGCGACGTCCAGAAGCCGCGGTGAACGCGGCATGGGCAGATAGAGCGGTATGGCCGGGCTCGATCGGAGCTGGTCGAGCAGAACATGGATGATCCGTTCGGCGGGCGCCGAACCTGCCTCGGATCGAGGGATTCCCAGAAAGGCCTGAATCAGCTCCCGCAAAAGGGGCGTTGCCGTGATGACCGCTGTCTCTTCAGGGAGGTCGTTAACCGCGTCGGGCCGGAAAAACAGGTAGCGCAGCGCCGTTGGCTGCAGGTAGGTCACCGCATGGGGCACATTGCTGGGCACCCATATTGCGCGTTCCGGCGGCACCACGAAGCACCCTTGCTCCGTTTCCAAGCGCAGCGAACCGCTGAAAATATGGAAAAGCTGCGCACGAACGTGCGTGTGCGTCTCATAGACCTTTCCGGCCGGCTCCACCCCGGCCTGGCCGATCGCGAGCTCGGGCGTATCGCCGCGATTGTCGGTGCTCAGCTTGGGCATTGAGAGGTTTTCAGGATCAATCATGGCGCTTCATCGAGACTTTTTGACATTGTATCGATAACACGCTTTGGCGACGGCGGGCTAGACACGAGGCTAATGCTTCAACCACTAGAGTTCGTCAGCCAATGTCCATGAAAATTCAGACCTGCGACGCCCCCGTATCATCGGAATCCCGTCGCCTTTCCCATATCTGGTTCAGCTTCGTCGCTGCGATCAAAGCGCAGCATTTGCGATACGCGACTGAGCGCAAGCTTAATTTCCTCGGAGATCGCGAGCTTGCCGACATCGGGCTTTGCCGGTCCGATATCCCCAAACTCGCCCGCCTGGGGCCGACGGAGCTTCCGCTGATACGCGAAGAGCATCAGGCCAATTACCGGCAGCCCGACGGCGCATTTGAGGGTGACTGACGATGTTCCGGTACCTGGAAAACATGGTCGATCCGTTTGTTCCCGGGCAGCCGGAAAGGCCGGCGGCGACGGTTCGAGCCTTTTTGCTGCAGAATCTCCGCCCGTTTCGCGGTATCATCGCACTGAGTGTGCTGGCCTCCATCGCCTCGGTTGTGATCGAGCTCGCGCTGCTCGTCTATGTGGGCAATCTCGTCGACAGCCTGATGAACACGCCCAGGGAAACCCTTTGGGCCGATCGGGGCACTGAATTCGTGCTCATTGCCGTTGGGCTGCTCGTGCTCCGTCCGCTTGTCGCCCTTGTGAAGGAGGGTCTCGACGATATCGCCTTTCGGCCCAATGCGGTATCGCTGTTCCGCTGGCGAGCACACAGATATCTGCTGCGCCAGCCGGTCATCTGGTTCCGGCACCAGGCCTCCGGGCTCCTGGGGTCGCGCGTACGCGAAGTCGGAGTCTCTGCGGCTGGGGCGGTATATTGCGTGCTGCACATCATCGTCGATGTCGCCATCTACTTTGTCGGATCGATCTTGCTGCTTACGTCAGTCGATCTGCGACTGGCGTTACCGGTTGTGCTTTGGGCAGTGCTTTACGTTGGTCACATGGCCTATACGGTCCCGCGCTTCCGTGACAACTACGAGCGCTTCAACGAGGCGCTCGCGAACCTGACGCGGCTGTTTGTCGACAGCTATGCAAATATAGAAACGATCAAGCTTTTTGCCGATCCAGACAGCGAAGACAGGGAAAGCGAGAAGGCTTTCCGTGCGGCGCGGCGGGCCTTTCTCGATTTGCAGAAGTTCGAAGTGATCACGAATGTCGGCATGCTTGCACTTGGAACCGTGCTTCTTGTGGGGCTGATCGGCTATTCAGTCGTCCTTTGGCAGGCGGGCGAGGTCCCACTAGGTTTCATTGCTGCGGCACTGGCTCTTTCGCTGCGTGTCAATGGGATGGCAGAACGACTGCTCGATGCCATAGCCACTTTGTTCGGCTGGGTCGGTGCTACACGCGATTCCCTGAAATCCATTTCCCAGCCGCTGGCCCTGAGAGAACCTGAAGCCGCGACCCCATTTGAGTTCAAGGGAGGTGCCATCAGGCTCGACGACGTCGTCCATCGATACGGCCGTGACCATGGCGGCCTCGACCGGCTCTCACTTGAAGTCCGTGCCGGTGAGAAGCTCGGGATCGTCGGCCCGTCTGGCGCCGGCAAATCCACATTGCTCGGAGCTTTGATGCGGCACTTCGACATTGAAGATGGGCGCATAACCATCGACGGTGCCGACATTGGTGAAATTCGTCAACGCGATCTTCTGAGCCGCATCTCGCTTGTCGCACAGGAACCGGCCCTGCTCGATCGAACGGTCGCCGCCAACATCGCTTTCGGCCGCGAAAACGCGTCAGGCGCGGAGATCGAAGCTGCGGCGCGCCAGGCCCGAGCGCACGTTTTCATCCTCCAGCTGCGCGACGCGCAAGGGCGTACAGGCTATGACGCACAAGTAGGCGAACGCGGCGTGCAATTGTCGGGAGGGCAGCGGCAGCGGATCGCACTCGCCCGGGCATTGCTCAAGAATGCACCAATCCTGTTGCTCGATGAGGCGACATCGGCGCTCGACAGCGAGTCCGAAGCAGCAATTCTCGACACGCTCTACCCCATGATGGAAGGACGGACTGTGATTGCCATTGCCCATCGGCTTTCGACACTAAGCCGCATGGATCGGATCGCGGTCCTTGACGCTGGACGGGTGGTTGAGATCGGCACACATGGCGATCTGCTTGCCCAAAATGGCCTCTATAGCCGCCTCTGGCGCCACCAGACTGACGGCTTTTTAGGATACGGACCCGTGATCGGAGGGTAAAGGCCGGCTACGACGGGGAGGTAAGGCGTGCTCCTAGGCAATGGCGCGACCCAATCGCCGGTGTACGCGCCGGCCCAAGAATGGGTACCGCAGAAAAGAGGAAACGGTGTGACAGACTCACGAGGCACGCACTGGACAATCCATAGGCTGTGATGCCCTCGCGCAAGCGATCAGCAAAACCCGGCGACCGAAACACAGAACATAACCTGCTGCCATCCTGATTTGATAGCAAACACTGGCGGCGAATTCCATGAACGAACAAATCCTCGACACACTTGCCAATATCGGCGTGACGCTGGCAGCGTTTTCGGGCGTCGTCGGTGCCTTTCGCGCTCGCGGCCCGAACAAGTGGTCCCCGACCGAATTTCGCGTCCTCTGGTTTCTTATTCTCGATAGCTTCCTGGTCGTCTTCTTCGCGCTGCTGCCTATTCCACTGGCGCTTGCGCAGTTGTCACCGGGCGTACTGTGGGCCCTTTGCAGCGCATTTCTTGGCTCGTGGTTTCTTGTCGGTACGGTTCTTGCGCTAGCTGGTGAGCGCCGGGACCATATTGCCCGGAGAGCTGTCAAGGTCCCCGTGATCACGCCGATCCTTTACGGTGTTATGGTACTATTACCAGTCCTCGGCGTGGCGCTGTGGCTCAGCGTGTGGGACGTTGTGCCCCGAGGCCAGGCCCTCTATGTGACCGGTTTGATCGCGCTGCTGGTTGTCGCGGCGCTAGAATTCCTGTTCTTCATCGGCATTGCAGCACTCGGGACGGAGAAAGAGTCGGCGTTGAAAGAGAACTCCGACTGACACGAGACCGAGTGGCGTGGGTGGGCCAGCGGTGCCGACAAGGTCCTTGCTGGGATGGTGTCCCACCGCGTGGTTTAGCTGGCGGCATTGGTCGCCGCTCCCGACCGGAGAGCGCCGATGACCACCGCGCTGCACAACTACACCACGCCCCGAACCGTCAGCCCTGATGATCTTACCCGACGGAAATAGCCCGATGCCATGTAGGTCAGGACACAGCTACCGCGCGGCGATCGCGGCCGCGGCACCCGCCATCATCGACGCGCCGGCGCGGTTGGCAATACGCATGGCCCGCGCGCTTCTGAGCAGCCGGCGGGCCTGCGCCGCGGCAAACGCCCATCCGAAATCGACCGCGATCAGCACGGCGACCATGGTCAGCGTTAGCTCGGCCCAGCCCACCAGCGTCACCGATCCGAGATCGACGATCGTCGGCAGCAGCGCGAGGTAGAACACCATGATCTTGGGATTGCCGAGCGTCACCGCCATGCCGGCGAGGAACAGCTTCAGCGGCGAATCCGGCGCAGGCAGAGCCGCACCGGCATGGTGCACCGGCGCGGTCCACATCTTCCAGGCGAGCCATAGAAGATAGGCTATGCCGGCCCATTTGATCGCCACGAAGGCAAGATGGAAGGTCTGCGCGACCACCGACAGGCCGAAGATGGCCAGCGACAGCCAGATCGCCTCGCCGACCCACATCGCCGCAAGGAACGGCAGCACGGCACGCACGCCGCGCGTAAGAATCCGTGCAACCAGCGCGGCGATGCTCGGCCCCGGCGAGCCGGCCGCCACCATCAGCGCGCCGGCGAAGATGAGGAGTGACGAGAGGTCCATTTGAATGACTCCTTAGGTCGGGCAGGCGCCGACGCTGAACTCGTGGTCTATCACCGGGAGGCGAGGGCCGGATGCAAGAAGCAAGGCCCGCCGCACAATACTTGTCGCGACCCAATCGCCAGCGCTAGCGTCGGATCCGACCATATCGGAGCCGTTGCAGAGTGCTACGGATTCCGAGATGGAGCGATTTAGCTTAGCGTTCCTGCAGGGCCAGGCGGATGCCTAGCGCGCAGTAGATGCCGCCGACAGCCTTGCCCTGCCATTTGAGCACGGTCGGGTTTCGGCGCAGGAAGTTTCCAAGGCCTCCGGCGCCGACCGCGAAGACCAGCGTGCTCACGAGCCCCAGCAAGACGAAGACAGCGCCCAGAATCGTCAGTTGAAGCATGACCACGCCGTTCTCAGGCCGCACGAACTGGGGCAGGAACGCGAGAAAGAAGAGCGCGGTCTTCGGATTGAGCACCTCAGCCAGAACCGCCTGCCTGAATGCGCTACCAGCAGATATTGGCAATGCTGCGGGTGCAAATGCAGACGGAGTCTTTTCAAATATTGCGCGAATGCCGAGATACAGGAGATAGGCGGCCCCGACATATTTGATGATGCTGAAAAGGAGCGAAGAGGTCGCGATGATCGCGGAAATTCCGACAATCGCCATGAAGGTGTGGATCACGTCGCCTGCCGCGATCCCTGCACCGGTGGCGATCCCCGCTTTCGTTCCGGAACTCGTGGCCCGCGCAACCGTGAGCAGCGTGGCCGGACCTGGGATGAACACAAAGCCCAGCACGATGGCAGTGTAGGCAATCAAGGTGGTCGGGTCGATCATTCCGTGCCTCCGTCACTTTGTTGGCGGCTTAGCCATTTGCGGCCTCGACGGCCTCTCCGTATGAGCCAAGCACGCGCTCAATGAGGTCGCTGTCGCAGTACTCAGTTATCTCAGCGATCTTTCCGTCCCGGAAACGGAATATGAAGCAGTACTCGTTGTCGTATCGCGCCCCGCTCTTCGTCATTACGTCGCCGCGCACCTCGGCCACGACGAACTCTCCCTCGGCGATCAAGTTGACCGCATTTGCGCGGTACTCCGTCTCAAATTGGTTGAACAGCGGCCGAAGCAGTTTGCGCCGGACGTTGTCTTGCCCCTCGAAGCTGCCGGCCCAGCTATAGCGGCCGGCGAGTCTCCAGACGTAGTCGGAGTGCACGGCCTCAGCGAAGACGCTTCTGTCGCCCCGTTCCATGGCTTCGTAAATCTGTCGCACTGTTTCCTTGTTTTCCGCAGCAGGCATTCTTCAGTTCCTCCGTTTCGTCGGATGATTGTTTTCTTTCGGCTCACTCCGATATGGTCCCTGTCGCGGATTCGTCGTCACTTCGCCCGTCAGGGCAGTCTCGTGAAACCGTCCGCGCTCCACCGCTCGCTGCCAACTCCGTGATGCACGAAGAAGAGGCCACCTGGATCGTACCTGTCCTTGATGGAGAGGAGCCGTGAGTAGTTCGCGCCCCAGAAGGCGTCCTGCCAGTTCTCCTCAAAGAAATCGCTCTCCGATACGTACGACGCAACCGAAGGGACGAGCGTACGCAGTTCTCCGATCGCCTGATTGACTTCCTGCGCTCGCCGCCTGGCGACCTTTGTATCGGGTTCGTATCCAGCTATGCCTGGATAGGCTGGGGGCTCCTCGGCGCCGCTGATAGCGAGCGCGAACGCATCGACTACAGCAGGATTGGTGGCTGTATCGCGCGCGGCTTCGACGGCTCCCGGTGGAGCACCGGCCAAACCCTTGTTGAAATGCAAAGACACGCTCCAGTGCCGGCTTGCGGCAAAGAGCGCATCGATCAGGTCTCGCCGCCTGCTGTCCTGAAGAAGGTCAGATGAAAGCCATGTGGACCGATAGCCGTGCAAAACCTGCCCAGCCTGCTCGCGATCGCCGGCCCAGAATATGTTGGTGTCGGGCGCGCCGGGTCGTTCATCGGTAAGGACGATCCCGTCCAACTGCCCGAGATATTCCGGATCCCAGAAGTGCCGCGCCGGCACAGCGAGAATGGTCGGCTCCGAGGCCAGGCTGAACTCTTCCGATGCGGCCGCGAGCCAGTCGAAGAAGGGACGCCAGATGGTTTCTGCCTGTTGCCGGTCGAGACCCCGGAACACCATCGAAATCGTCAGACTGTTGTCGGGGCGGAAAACGATCTGCTCGCCCCAATGTGGGTTGAACAGCGTTTCACCGTAGAATTCGACGATCTTGGCGATCAGTCGGTGGTATGCGTGATCCGAGTTCGCCTGGATGTTCGCGAATACGCCGCCGAAGAATTCGGGAAGATCGTAGGTGCGCAGCGTGACTTTGGTCACGACCCCCAGGCTGCCGCCTCCGCCGCCCTTGATGCCCCAGAACAGGTCAGGGTTCATGCACGCGTTGGCGGTCCGAGCTTCGCCGTCGGCCGTAACGATCTCGGCCTCGAGCAGGCTCGCCGCCGCCATCCCGTAGGCCTTCGAGAAGTTGCCGAAGCCGCCGCTCTGAATAAGACCCGCCACCCCCACGGTCAGACAGCCCCCTCCCTGGACGTAGCGGCCTGCCTTCGTCGTGACCGCATCATAGACCTGCGCCCAGATTGCACCGGCCCCGACGGTCACTGCAGGCCGCGGTTGGACTTCTCCGCTGCAGCCCGAGGGAACGAATGCATCATGCACGACGACGGCATTCATCCTCCGCGTCCAGATCAGAAGAGAATCCGGCGCGTTTGATCGTCCCTGATAGCTGTGACCACCTCCCTTGACGACCAGCCGAAGGTTGTTTTCACGAGCGAAGTCGACGGCAGCCACGACATCGCCGGTCGTCTCGGCGGTAACAGCATAGGCACTTGGCTGGGACGTCCATGCATCGACCCAGCCCAGGGTCTGGGTCAGCGCGGGATCGTCGCCGAGATAGTACGGATTCCTCAAGGTCTCAAAGAGCTCAGCGCATTCAGCTTCACCGCTGTCGGAACACGACGTCAGCGGCGACTCCACTCTTATGAGGCGACCGCCGAGCTGCCGGCGCAAACCGTCCCACTTCTCTCCGGCGGGCCAGCCTGCATCGCCGGGACGCACCCGTGAAATCGCGCGCTGTGCCGTGCTGGCTCTCAGTGGGGAAGGCAGGAGCGCTGCAAGGCCCGACGCAAACGGCAACCCGGAAGCCGCGGCACGTAGAAAGCGTCTTCTATTCAGTCCGGTTTTCTCGGTCACACCGTCTTCCTTCAAGCTGCGGCTATGGCCTCGATTTCCACCAGCCATGTGGGATCGAGCGTCTGCGTCACAATTGCGGTGGTGGGGACGCGGTGTGTGCCTAGCGCCTTCTCTCGCGCCGCGCCGTTCGCCTCGGCAAATGCCGGATCAGTCAGATAGCTGGTGATGCGCACGATGTTGTCGGTGGTCATATCGGCTTCCACCAGAATGCGATTGAGATTGCGCCAGATGAGGTCGAGTTGTTCCTCGAGCGTCGCGGGCGCAACGCCAGCTTCGTCCAGCCCCATCGTGCCGGCGATGTAGAGCCAACGGCTGGGGCCCTGAACCTCCAGCGCATGAACATAATCCGGCATCGCGGCATAGATGCCGTCGGAAGGATTTCGGGCCATCTGTTTCAATGAATTCTCCTGCTGTTATCGCCCATTCGCTTCCGCGAGCGCTTAGCGGCGTGGAGGCGGTCTCACTTGTGATTGGTGATCCGCCGTTCGAAGGTGTCTGCCCGGCTCGTTACCAGCTATTCTTCCATCATCCATAAGCGGGGATAGCTTTGGACAAAGCCGTTCGGCGCCATTTCCAGCACCGCCTCATAGGGAACGGACGGCGCCGAATATTCGTAGATCGTCTCGCTTTGGCGCACATAAACCTGCGGCAACGCCGTGATACGGGTTTCGCCGATGTCGAGCCAGGCCACGGTCAGTTCCGCGCTGCGACCAAGCTCGGGCCCGGCCCGCCGCAGCTGAAGCAGATTGGTGGCCGGCGTGAAGCCGAGATCGAGATCCCGCAGATGTACGAGGTCAGGCATCTCCAGGCCGTCCAGCCGCCAACCGTCACTATCGCGGACGATTTCGTGCCTGACCGTGCGCCCGGCCACAAAACCAGCGATATACCCGTCAGTCGTGTTCCAATCGCGGTCGACGCAGACCCGGTAGTCGATACGGGCCGGCCCATTGGCATGCAGGAATACCGCGGTTCCTGTTAGAAGATGTCCGGTGCTCGAACGAACAAGTAGCGCTGCGTCGTGCCCCGCCGTGTCCAGCCGCCGCCACATCGCCCAAGCGACATGTTCCCCAGCATTTTCAACGAAGTGATTCTTCTCCATCCCTACCCATCCAAGTGCTGGCTCAGGTTCGTCAAAGCTAAGTGGAGTGCCTGGCAAGAAGCGCGACGATGAAGAGGACCATCGCGGCCGTGGATGCGACAGTTCGGATGTGGTTCCAGAAGGTCCAATCCTTTAAGTAGCGCGCCCATACGTCCGCCACGCCGGCTCCGGTCCGTGCAAGCTCGTTGTTGAGCGGCACGTTGAAGACGATCGTGCATCCGAACATGCCGACTAAGTAGATCAACCCGCCCACGAGTATCGCCGCCGAACCGGGTTCGCCCCAGCGGATAAGGGCGAGCACGGCCAGCACCGCAGCGGCGATGGTCGTGCCGAAAAAGAGTGGCATGAACAGTGAGCGGAGGATTGTCGAGTTGATGGAGTTCATCGCGGCGACGCCCTGCACCGACTCTATGCGGCCAAGAGCCGTCATGATGAAAGTCGAGAAGGCGAAGTAGAGCCCGGCAATTAGGCCGCAGCCAATCGCCGAGAACCATAAGAGGACGGAGACCAGAACTTGCATCAGCCTGCGATGCTCCATGCGCCGGACCCGGCAGCTCGCCTCGCATAGTCGGTGAAATCCAGGGGCCTGCGCCCGAGCGCTTCTTCTACTCCGCTCATGACTTCGACGTTGCGGCCGTCGAGTACCACCGTAAACAGCTCCACGAGCAGAGTAATCATCTCTTCAGGCGCATGGGGCCGCATCTGTTCGACGAACGCCTCCACCGGAATCTGCCGGTAGCGGATCGGTCGACCGACCGCATTCGCGATCTCGTCCACCGCTTCGGCGAATGTGAGTGCCCGCGGGCCCGTCACTTCGTAGAGCCGGTTGGTGTGACCGTCCTCGGTCAACGCGGCAAGCACGACATCGGCGATATCGTCGGCATCGATGAAAGGTTCGGGGACCGGACCGGCCGGGAGAGCGAGTTCGCCGGCGAGAATGCTGTCTCGGAATGCACCCTCGGAGAAATTCTGATTGAACCAGCTCGCCCTCACGTTCGTCCAGGACACACCGGATTTCCGCAGAGCAATCTCGGCCCGCTGTGCACCGGGTTCCCCGCGTCCGGACAGGAGCACGATGTGTTCCAGCCCTTCTTCACGCGCAAGGCGCGAAAGTTCAGCGATGTCTTCGTCGGCACCATCCACGGCAAGATCTGGCTGATAGGTGACGTAAGCCTTCGATACACCGTTCAGTGCGGAGGCCCACGTCTCGCGGCTCGTCCAGTCGAATGGGATGTCACTGGAACGCGAGACGGGGCGCGTGGCGATGCCGCGACTTCTAAGCAGAGTGTTGACACGGGCGCCGGTCTTGCCGCCCCCGCCGACAATGAGAATGGGTCGGTTATCCGTCATGTCTGTTTCCTCAAGGGGTTGGCAATTGGCGCGGATTCAACGATCAATTCGTGCTGTCGGACTGCGGCAACTCAGCATCTAGGAAGGGGGCCACGAGTTCCGCGACGACCGGCGTTGAAACCAGATTGTAGTGGGTCGTGCCAGGCACGATCGCCAACCGCGCCTGCGGCCTCATCGAACCGTCAAGTCCGGCATCGCGCTGCCCACCGCCGAGAAGGCCCCAGGCCTCCATGATGTATTCCGGCGTTTGCGCGTCCGCGTCGGCAAAAACCAGCATGGTTGGCGACGAGATCGCAGCGAACTCCTCCGACCAGTCGAAGTCGCGCTTCAAGAGGTCGCCCATCTTGGCAAACAACCGGACCCAGTCCACATCGGGATAAAGCTCGGCCAGGGGTGATTGTGCGACGTTGGCACCGATCTGTGGCGCCATCGCTTCCATCTGGTCGAAAGCGGCAATGACTTCGGGGTAATACCCGCTGCGCTTCATGGCTTCGGAAACGACCACCAGCCGGTCGACAACTTCCGGATGCCGGATCGCCAGTTGCATGGCCACGCCGCCGCCGAGGGAGTAGCCCATCACATCGGCCTTCGCGATACCGAGGTGATCCATCAATGCCGCGATGTCGTCGGCCATGAATTCGAAGCGAAGCGGCCGATCGATATCCTTCGTTCGGCCATGCGCCTGCAGATGAACGAGGATGACTTGCCGGGAGCCGGCGAATACCGGCAGGCTCGATTCAAAGAGTTCGAACGCCGCGATGCCGCCGTGAAGCAGGATCAGTGGCTTACCCGTGCCGTGAACCTCGTAGTACAGCTCAAGCCCGTTGACGGGCGCATACCCGGCTTCCGTGGGAGTGGTCATATTGATTTCCTTCTGAATATCTTGCGCCATCGCTGGGGAAAGCAAAAAGGTGGATAAAACTGGTATTGCTGCTAGTGAGAGAAAATGCCGCCTATGCATCTCCCGACCTCCGATCTGTATGTTTGCGTGATAACCTGAATTTTCGAATGGCTCCCGAATAGGTCCAAAACTGGCTAACCATAGGGAACCAATTGAAGCTGGTGCTCCAGTGTTTGACGCGTCAACTTAGTCGTCGGCACGACGAAAGCGTTATCGATACAATGTCAAAAAATAACGATGGAGCGCCACGTGATGCGCGGGTCCATTCGGGCAATCGTCAATGCGGAGAGTTCTGAATCGCGTCCTGCCAGAAATGCCCGCGTAGGAGGTAAGCTTTCGGTGTCGCTAAGCGACGCTGTCATGCATGGTTGCCATCGGCACTCTTTGGCCTGCGGCACGACCGCCTGATGAGCGCGACCTGCTCGCGGCCCACGGCGACGCAAGCGGTCACATGAACGCATAGGTACATTTCAGCGTAGGTCCAGGCACCACACTATACCTCGATGCGGCGCTCTCTGAGCAGCATGTCGGATGAGGCGATCACCCGTTTACGGGAAAAATTGAGTGCATCGGGTACCGCGCTGATCGGTGGGATGCGAAGCTCAGACTGAACTTGCCGTCGATGACCGCAGCGCGCAATTGAGGTGCAGAAAGCGCAACAGGCTGCGCGATCCACGCTCCGCCAGATAGATCCCGACGCCGAGGATTGGCTCCATGAACTTTCCAAATAATGGACCTGCTTATAGCCCATCGCGTGCGGCAGCTTGAATTGGAACGATTTCGCATAGAACTGGTCCTGCAACAAGCTTTTGAGTAGAATGCGGATGGATTACGTCAAGTTTGGAAACCTTATTCTCCGGTTTATCGCCGAGTTGGCCGCTTTGGTTGCCGCCGGATATTGGGGGTTCTCCAGGTTCGACGATATTATCTTCAAATTGCTCTGGGGGTTTGGCGTTCCGTTCCTCATGGCTGCCGCGTGGGGGATCTTTCGGGTGCCGGGGGACGGCGGCGCGCCAATCGTCGCTGTTGGGGGGCAAATCAGGCTGGGGCTCGAGATCAGCTACTTTGTTCTGGCCATATACCTATTGGCCGCAGCTGGACGGCCCGTTCTCGCAACCATATTTGCGATGATACTGCTCGTAAACTATGCAATGGACTATGAGCGGGTTTGGAGTTTTGCAGTCGGGAAGCGCTAAGATTCCTTTGGGCGCATCGAATATCTTGCTTCCCCGTCGCAGGCTGCGCCCGGCTGAGAACGTCAGTCCGTATCTCAATGAAATTCACGCCGGATTGGCTGAACTGAGCGAATTCGAGACAAATCGGCGGGCATCGCGCGTATTGCCATTAGCGGCAATGCGGGCGGATTGGAGATAGCGGACCTCGGCGACGATTCCCTTATGCAAGCCTCGGATCATTCGCGCTCGGATGTCCGAGATGTTGGAAATGTCGGAGATACCAAGGAACGTTTCGCTTTCGCAAAGCCGCGATCCGTCGACATGAACCGTTCCAGCATCGGCACGATCAGCCTGGTCGGGTCGGCAACCGGCTGACCGGTCTCGCGGGCCAGCACCTCGGCATAGGCGGTAAGATCGCGATGCAGCGGCGCCGGCAATTCCAAGGTGACCTTCACCGGCTTGTCTTCGACGATGGGGCCGAGTTTCAACTTCGTCATGGTCAGCCTCCGGCTGGCTCGAATACAAGATCGCGGGTCACGATGACCCTGACCGGGAAACCGGGCCGGATGGTCAGTGTCGGCGCTACCTGCAACTGGCTCTGGATGATCTGTTGTCCGGCCTGATTGATGGTGTCCTGCGCGCCGTCGCGGATGGCGCGGATCAGCCGGTCCTCGTCGCTGGTGGCGAGTTCCGCGCCAATGCCAAGCAAGGTCGAGAGCCCGGCGGCCTTCATCAGATCCCACCAGTGATAATCGACGCCATCCTCGAGCCCGGCATAGCCGGAGGCATCCGCCCCGGGCAGGAGCTCCAGAACGATGGAGCGGCCGCCCGGCAGGATCAGGCGGTTCCACACAAGCAACACGCGGCGCTGGCCGAAGGTCACGCCGTCATCGTATTGGCCAATGATCCTCGTCCCCTGCGGAATCAGGAGCAGCGATCCGGTCGGGCTGTCATAGACGTTCTCCGTGACCTGGGCGGTGATCTGGCCGGGAAGGTCGGAGCGGATGCCGGTGATGAGCGCGGCCGGGATCACGGACCCGGCCTGAAGGACGTAGGGCGATGCCGGCGGCGTGACGCGATCGGGGGCAACGATCTGCCGGTCCACCGGCCCGTTGAGGAATGCCGTGTGCCGATCCTGCGTGGCAATCTGGTCGAGCTGACCGGTCAGGTCGAGGCCGGCGAGGTTCGTGCCGGTTCCGGGCGCGGCGCCCGTGCCCGGTGCGGTCTGGAAGAAGACGCGGCTCAATCGGGCGGCCTCTTCCTCGGCCAGGCGGCGTTCCTCTTCCGGATCGACGGCAGGCGCGGCGATGGCGGGCACCGTCACCGGCTGCCCGCGTGTCTGCGCATCGAGGATGGGGCGACCGAGGTCGCCGGGCAGCGCCGGGCCCAGGAGCGGGCCGGTATAGTCGGACGGTAGGCCGGACAGGCCGTCCGCCGTCGGCCGGTTCTCGGTCGAATAGAGTTCTTCCCCTCCCGGTCCCGCATCGCGGGTCTGGAGCGCGTAGATCAGCGCGCCGCCGATGCCAAGCAGCGCGACGGCGCCGACGCCGGCGAGCATCTTTCGTGACAGGCGGGTGACGTGCGGCGGTTCGGCACGCAGCCGCATCGGGGCCGCGGCGTCGGTGGTGGTGCTGGTGTCTGTCATGACGACGATCCTTCGGTGGCGCTGGCAGGACGTGCCCCGGTCGCCTGCCTTTGCTCAATGCGCACGATCCTGACGGTCTGCTGCCGGTCGCCGCTGCCAAGGCGCAGCTCTGCGGCGCCGAACAGGCGGTCGACGATCAGGATGTTCTGGTGGATGCGGCTGTTGACGATCTGCGGCTCGCCGTCCGCGCCAAGCACGAAGATCGGCGGCATCTCGCCCTGCACGATGCCGCGCGGGAAGACGACATAGACGCGGCGGCCGTCGTCGAAGACGGAGATGGGCCGCCAGGGCGGGCTGTCGCCCTGCAGACCGTAGCGATAATTGCGCGCCGCCTCGGCCGGGATGACGGGAGCGGCCGGAATGGTCTGGCGCTGACCGGCAGGCGGCGCGGGATAGGCCCAGGCCACGGCGGGCATGTAGAGCTTTTCCCGCGCGCGCAGCTCGATCATGTAGATGCGGCGGTCGGTGGTGATGACGAGATTGGTCGAGATGTCCGGCC
>NZ_JANKOF010000055.1 GCF_024655565.1 Nitratireductor sp. ZSWI3
TGGTTCGGCCGCTTCGCACTGGCGCGCAGCGCCGCGGAGCGGATGCGGGCGCTGGCAAGCTTCCGCCCGCGGATGGCGAAACCGGTGATCGGCCTCGAGCGCGGCCTGACGGATCCGATCACCGAACTCAACATGGGACAGACGGCCGAGAAGATCGGCCATCTCTTCGGCATCACGCGCCCCGCCGCCGACGCCTATGCGCTGGAAAGCCACCAGCGGCTCGCCAAGGCGCAGAGAAGTGGCGCGCTGAAGGGCGAGGTGATTCCCGCGGTCGACCGGGACGGCACGGTCTACGAGCATGACGACGGGGTGCGGCCGGACAGTTCCATGGAGAGGCTGGCCAAGCTGAAGCCGGCCTTCGAGCGGCCCCATGGGCGCGTCACCGCGGGCAATTCCTCGCAGATCACCGACGGAGCCTCGTGGGTGATCCTGGCTTCGGCGGCGGCGGTGCGCAAGCACAAGCTGACCCCGCTTGCCCGCCTCGTCGACAGCGAATGGTCGGCGCTGGACCCGTCGATCATGGGGCTCGGACCGACGCTGTGCGCGACCGCGCTGATGCGGCGGCAGAACCTGGCGCGGGCCGATATCGATCTGTGGGAGCTGAACGAGGCCTTCGCGGCGCAGGTTCTGGCTTGCCTGGCCGCCTGGGAGGATGAGGAATATTGCCGCGAGGCGCTCGGTCTCGACGGCGCCTTCGGGCGCATCGAGCGCAACCGGCTGAACGTGGACGGCGGAGCGATCAGCCTCGGCCATCCGGTCGGCACCAGCGGCAACAGAATCGTGCTTCACCTCGTCAACGCCATGCGCCAGCGCGGCTTGAAGCGGGGCATCGCTACCGAATGCATCGGCGGCGGACTGGGCGGCGCGATGCTTCTGGAGGCGGTGTGATGGCGGCAGGAAGAAAATCCGTGAAAGACCTGCTCGCGCCGCGGGCGCTGGAACGCGGCCCCCGGACCAAACCGGTGCTGAAGACCACCCACTGGCGGCTGACCCGCGATCGCAACGACGTCGCCTGGCTCCTCCTCGACCGCGAAGGCGAAAGCGCCAACACGCTTTCGGAAACGGTGATGGCCGAGCTCGATGTCTGTCTCGGCAAGATCGAGGACACCAAGCCGAGCGCGCTTCTCATCCGCTCCGCCAAGCAGGGCGGTTTCATCGCCGGCGCCGACATTCGCGATTTCAGGCGCGATTCCAGGGGCGATTCCGGGGGCGTCCCCGAGACCGCCGAGGTCGGCAAGCGCATGAGGCGGGCGCATGAAATCGTCGACCGCCTGGCGGCTCTGCCGATGCCGACGCTGGCGGTGATCCACGGCCACTGCCTTGGAGGCGGGCTTGAGCTGGCGCTGGCCTGCACGAGGCGCATTGCCGTGACGGGCGCGTCGTTCGGCTTTCCCGAGGTCCTGCTGGGCCTGCATCCGGGGCTCGGCGGCACGTTTCGCCTGCCCGAACTGATCGGCTCGCAGGCGGCGATGGAAATGATGCTGAGCGGACGCGCCGTGCATGCGAAGAAGGCGCTGGCGCTCGGCCTCGTCGATGCGCTGGTCGAGGAGCGTCACCTGGAGAACGCCATCGCCATGGCCGTGGCGAAGGGCGGAGAAGGCACGCGGCGCAAGCGAACGGATCTCATCGGCCTGCCCGGCATGCGCAGCATTGCCGCCCGGCGGATGCGCGCCGAGGTGGCGCGGCGGGCGCCGGAGAAGCACTATCCGGCACCCTACCGGCTGATCGACCTGTGGAGGCAGCATGGCGGCGATGCCAAGGCGATGCAGCGCGCGGAGATCGAGTCCTTTGCTGAGCTTTTGACCGGCGAGACGGCGCAGAACCTCATCCGGCTGTTCTTCCTGCGCGAGGGGCTGAAGGCGCAGGGCAAGGGCGACAGCGGCATTGCCCATGTGCATGTCGTCGGCGCCGGCGTAATGGGCGGCGACATCGCGGCCTGGTGCGCGGCGCGCGGTCTCAAGGTCACCTTGACCGATCTTGACGGGAAGGCGGTGGCCGCAGCGTTCGGCCGGGCTTCGGCATTCTTCGGCAAGAAGCTCCACACGGGGCTCGATCGCCGCGACGCATTCGACCGGCTGGTGCCGGATTTCTCCGGCGACGGCGTGGTGCAGGCGGATCTGGTCATCGAGGCCGTGGCGGAGAAGGCGGCGGTCAAGAAGAGCGTCTATGAAGCGCTCGAGCCGCGCATGAAGGCGACCGCGCTTCTTGCCACCAACACCTCCAGCATTCCGCTCGAGGAACTGCGCGAGGGGCTGGCGCGGCCGAACCGCTTCGTCGGTCTGCATTTCTTCAATCCGGTAACCCAGATGGAGCTGGTCGAGGTGGTGGCCCACGACAAGGCGGCCAGGGCGACCGTGGAACGCGCCCGCGCCTTCTGCGGGGCGATCGGCCGCCTGCCGGCGCCAGTGAAGAGCGCTCCCGGCTTTCTCGTCAACCGCATCCTGACGCCATACATGATGGAGGCCCTGCTCATGAACGAGCAGGGGATGGACAAGGAGACGATCGACCAGGCCGCGGTGGAATTCGGCATGCCGATGGGGCCGGTCGAACTGGCCGACCGGGTCGGCCTCGACATCTGTCTGGAGGTCGCGCGGATGCTCAAGTCGAGCCTGCCGGCCGTGCTGCCGGATATCCCGGAATGGCTGGACAAGAAGGTCGCCGACGGCGAGACCGGCCGCAAGGCGGGCCGGGGGCTCTACCGCTACGGCAAGGACGGCAAGCCGATAAGGAAGGGGACTGCCCTGAAGCCGCATCCGGCGGTGGCCGACCGGCTGATCCTGCCGATGCTCAACGCCTGTGTCGCCTGCCTGCGTGAAGGGGTGGTGGCGGACGAGGAAACGCTGGACGCGGCCGTCGTCTTCGGCACCGGCTTCGCCCCGTTCCGCGGCGGGCCCCTGCATTATGCCCGCGAGCGCGGGCTGGCGGCGATCATCACCGAGCTTGAACGCCTGCAGGAAAGGTATGGCGACCGTTTTGCGCCGGATCCGGGCTGGATCAAGATCGGCAAGACGGCGGGGCGGCTGGGCGAGCCTTCACCCTTCTGAACGGTCCTCGGCCCGGGCGCTGCCCGGCGCCGCTGTGGAGGACGGCGCGGGCCTCAGCCGGCGGCACTGCCGGTCAGGCCGGCGCCGAGCCGCTCTCCGACGAAGCGCCGCAGGCGCCGCGCCGCCTCGCCGAGCAGCGCCTCGTCCTGGCACATGGAAATGCGGATATGGCCATTCGCAGCCGCACCGAAGCTGGCGCCCGGCATGACGGCGACGTTCTCGGCTGCGAGCAGGTCCCAGGCGAATTTCTCGCTGTCCGCCTCGACGGCGCGAATGTCGAGCATGACGTACATGCCGCCCTGCGAGCCGCGCACCGTGACGCCGTTCATGCCGCGGATGGCATCGAGGAAGGCGCTGCGGCGCTTGCCGTAGCGCTCGGCGATCTCCGCCACGCCGTAGCCGTTTTCGACGGCGGCGATGGCGGCGCGCGAAATGAAGTCCGGCAGGCCGTAGGTGGCGACCAGGTTGAGGTTGGTCATCACGGCGATCATGTCGGCCGGTCCCGTCAGCCAGCCGATGCGCCAGCCGGTCATGCCGTGGCTCTTCGACAGGGAGTTGATGACCAGGGTGCGTTCCTTCATGCCGGCAAGCGCGCGTGGTGAGATGTGCTCGGCCTCGGCGCGAATCGTCCAGTAGACCTCGTCGGACAGCAGCCAGAGATCGCGCTCGCGGCAGATCTCGGCGATCCGCTCGATGGTGGCGCGGGAATAGACGGCACCGGTCGGGTTGTTCGGGGAATTGATGAGGATGGCGCGCGTGTCCGCTTCGAGCGCCGCCTCGATCTCGTCGAGCTTCGGCTCGAAACCGTTCTCTGCGTGGGTTTCGATTTCGGTGAAGCGTCCGCCGGCGGCGCGCACCGTGCCGGGATAGGTGGCATAGTAGGGCGAAACGATCACCGCATGGGCCCCAGGGTCGAGCACGGCCTGGAAGGCGGCGTAGAGCGCGCCCTGGCCGCCGATGGTGACGAGGATCTCGTCGGCGGTGGTGGAAACGCCCGTGCATTCGCTGGACAGGCGCGCCAGACCCTCGCGCAGGCGCGGCAGGCCGGGCAGTTGCGTGTAATGATGAAAGCCGCCGCGGACAGCTTCGACACAGGCCTCGACCGTTCCCTCGGGCGTATCGAAATCGTGGTCGCCGACCGACAGCATGATGATGTCCTCACCCGCCTGCTTGCGGGCCAGGGCCGCGAAATGCACCTCCCAGCCGTTCTTGCCGGACGGCACGATTCCGGAGATGCGGGCGGAAGGCAGGGGCATGGCGGACACTTTCTGGCGTATCTGGCTTGAAAATCTGGATGGCGGGCGAGCAAGCCGGCCGGTCGGCTAGCCTTTTAGCAAACGGGCCGTTATCAGAACAGCGCGATATACGGACGGCGCTCCATCTTTTTGTTTTCCCGCATTTATGCGGATGTCAGGTGGTTCCACTGGACTGCAAAATGCTATAGCCGCTTGCAACATTGGCGCCGGGGCAATAAGGCACGCCGCGAAGGGCTTTCGAAAAGGATGGCAGCATGCTCGCCCCTGATGGAAAGTATGAAATGACGATGGAAGAGGCGGTCGACGAGGCGATCACCTCGCGCCGTTCCGTGCGCGCGTTTCTGCCCACTCCCGTCGAGGAGCAGACGATCTGCGACATATTGAGGGTGGCGGCACGGGCCCCCTCCGGCACCAACATGCAGCCCTGGAAGGTCTATGTGGTGACGGGCGACAAGAAGGAGGAGTTGTCGAACGCGATCCTGTCGAGCGGCGTGCGTCCCGAGAAGATCGAGTGGGACGAGTACAAATACTATCCGGACAAATTCTTCGAGCCTTATCTTTCGCGCCGGCGCGCGGTGGGCTTTGCCCTTTACAATCTTCTCGGCATCGGTCGGCGCGAGGTGGAGCGTATGCGCGCCCAGCACGATCGCAACTTCACCTTTTTCGATGCGCCGGTCGGCCTGATCTTCACCATCGACCGCCGACTGAACACCGGATCGTGGGTCGATCTCGGCATGTTCGTGCAGTCGGTGATGGTGGCGGCGCGGGCGCGCGACCTGCACACCTGCCCGCAGGCGGCCTTCGCGCCCTATCACCGCGAAATCCGGCCGATTCTCGGCATCCCGGACGAAGAGGTGGTCGTTTGCGGCATGGCGCTCGGCTATGAGGACGAATCGAAGCCGGAAAACCAGTTGCGCAGCGAGCGTGCGCCGCTCGAGGAATTCGTCTCCTTCGTGCGCTGAGAGCCCGCCCGGCGTCTTACGAATTTGTAATGCGCCGGCAAGGTCGCCGTAATGTGAGGCCTGCCAAGGTCTCCTCGTTCCCTGCCGCTGCTCCGAGCGGCTCCCCTACGAGGAGACCTACATGAAACGCAAGATTCTCTTAACGGCACTGGCGGCGAGCCTTGTTGCCGGATCGGCCGCTGTCGCCCAGGAGAAGCCGGGCAACGGTGCGCCGCCGCCCGGCGCCGGCCAGGGCATGCAGGGCGGTCCGATGATGCGCGGCATGGCCCGCATCGACACGGACGGCGACGGCACGATTTCGCTCGAGGAATTCTCCAGCCGTCATCTTGATCGCCTCAAGGCGGCCGATGCCGATGGCGACGGCACGCTCTCCGACGCGGAACTGCAGGATTTCGTCATGAAGCGCGAGGTCGAGCGCAAGGCGCGCCGCGCCGCCCGGCGCCTCGACGTCGATGGCGACGGCACCGTGACGCTTGCCGAGATCGAGAGCCAGCACCAGAAGCGCTTCGCCTTGATGGACGCCAACGACGACGGCAAGCTCGAGCCGCGCGAGATGCGGCGCGGCTTCCGCCAGATGGCCGGCGGCCGCGACGGCCACGGCATGCGCCGCGAGATGCATCACAAGGGTGGTCACTGGGGTGGCCAATGGGGCGGCCAGTGGGGCCGCATGGATCGCGACGCTGCCCCCGCGCCCGACGCGGCGCCCGATACGGACGACGAATAGGGCGGGAGCACGGTCCGCCTCGAGTTTCGGCGGATCGACGATAGGCCCGGTGTCGCCGCGCCGGGCCTATCTTATTGTATAGCCGGCCTCTTCGGCGGCGTGGCGCAGGACGCCCGAGAAGGCGCGCGCCAGGGAGCGGAAGACGTAGAGGTCGAAGCGGCTTTCACCGGTGCGCTGGATCTGTGCGAAGACATCGTGATGCGCCGTGGCGCGCCCCGCAGAGACGGGGAAGGCGGCCTGGCTGAAGTCGAGCGCGAAGAGCTTGGCGAGAACCCATTCGGCCGCCGGCCCTTCGATGCGCAGGGCGGTGCGGCCGTGCGACAGGTCGGTGGCCGTGCCGGTCTGCGGGTCGACCGCCTGCGTCAGGCGGCCGGACAGCGCCTCGTCCTTGCCGCTCACCAGAAATCGTCCCGGCCCGATGACGAAGGCCGCCGCCTTGCCCTCCTTGAAGGCGCCGCTGCCGGGGGCGGGCTGAAGCGTCAGCCCTGCCGCCTTGCCCAGCGCCGTCGCCAAAGCCTTGTCCCGGCCCGGCCACGCCGTTGCCTCGACGATCGTGCCCGTAGGCGGCGCCGACAGGGTGACCCCCACGCCGCCTGCGATATCGCCGTAGGAGCCGGGGCGGAAATCGGTGCCGAGCGGTGTCGCGCGCTCAACCATGCATGCGCCTCCCTTCCGGATCGAAGAAATGGTGGCTGACGATCTCCACCGGTCCGAAGCGCTTGCGCAAGGGATCGGAGACGAAGGCGCGGGTGCCGTGCCTTGCCTTGCCGCCCCTGACGAGCGCCAGTCCGATGTATTTCGACAGTTCCGGCGAATAGCAGAAGGCGGTGATGTGGCCGATGCTCTGGCCGAGATCGTCCAGGCTGCCCTTCTCGACGATGTGCGCACCGCCGCCGAGCGGTCGCCCGTCGAGGGAGACGACGCCGACGAGGCGGATGCGGTTCTGGTCGATCAGGGCGGGACGGTCCATCAGCGCCGAGCCGACGAAGGGCTTTTTCTTCGACAGCATCCAGTCGAGATAGAGATCGCGCGCCGTGGTGCGCCCGTCGATCTCGGCGCCGGTGACATGGCCCTTCTCGATGCGCAGCGCACCGAGCGCCTCCATGCCGTAGGGCGTGATGGCGAATTCCTCGCCGGCCTCCATCAGCGCTTCCCAGACATGCAGGCCGTGGCCGGCGCCGCTATAGACCTCGTAGGCGAGCTCGCCGGAAAAGGACAGGCGGCAGATCATCACTGGCGCGCCGCCGATCGCGCCCTCGACGATGCCCATGAAGGGCAGGGCCTCGTTGTCGACCGCCGTGCCGGCGACGCATTTTTCGAGCACCTTGCGGGCGTTCGGTCCGGCGATCGCCGCGCCGGCCCACGCATCGGTGACCGAGGTGAGGTGCACGCGAAGGTCCGGCCAGATCACATCGAGGAAATATTCCAGATGCTGCATGACCGGGCCGGCATTGGCGGTGGTCGTGGTCATCAGGAAGTCGTTCTCGCCGAGCCGCCACGTGGTGCCGTCGTCGAAGGCGATGCCGTCCTCGCGCAGCATCAACCCGTAGCGCGCCTTGCCGACGGGCAGCGTCGAGAAGGTGTTGGTGTAGACGCGGTCGAGGAATTCGGCCGCGTCCGGTCCCTTGACGGCGATCTTGCCGAGCGTCGAGACGTCGACGATGCCGACCGAGCGGCGCACGGCCGCCGCCTCGCGGATATAGGCCTGCTCGACGGTCTCGCCCGGCGCCGCGTAGACGAGCGGACGGTGCCAGAGGCCCGCCGGCGTCATCGCGGCGCCGTTCTCGACGTGCCAGTCATGCATCGGCGTCAACCGGTCGGGCCGCAGATCGCCGTAGCGCTCGGCGGCGATAGATCCGATCGCGACCGGTGAGAAGGGTGGGCGGAAGCGCGTCGTGCCGGCTTCGGGAATGGCGATGCCGCGCGCCTCGGCCATGATGGCGAGGCCCGGAACATTGGAGCTCTTGCCCTGGTCGGTCGCCATGCCGAGCGTCGTGTAGCGCTTCAGATGCTCGACGCTGACGAAGCCTTCGCGATGGGCGAGCCGCACGTCGTCCGCCGTCACGTCGTGCTGCAGATCGACGAAGGCCTTTCCCTTCGCCTTGATCTCGAAGACGGGGGCGGGAGCGATGTCGAGCGGCTGCGGGGCGACCTCCGGCAGCTTGGCGCGCGACGGCTTCTTGCCGGCAGCGTCGAGACCGGCGTCGCGCCCGCTCGCCAGGGCTTCAGCCGTCGTCATCCGCCCCATGAAGGCGCCGGCACCGGTCCAGCTCCGGCCGGGCTGCGGCGGCAGGAAGGCCTGCAGCGCCTCGTCCCAGTGAGCCTTGCCGCCAGCCTGCGATGCCAGGTGGATGACGGGCTGCCAGCCGCTGGAGACAGCGAGGCTGTCGCACTCGATGGGACGTGCGTCGCCGGAGAGGGCGCCGGTGGCCGCGTCGAACCGCTGCACGGTGACGCCGGCAAGCCGTTTGCCGCCGCTGGTGCCGACGACGGCTTGGCCGGTCAGCGGCACGACGCCAGCCTCCGAGGCGAGCGCGGCGGCGGCCTCCGAGATCGACGGACGCACATCGACGATCGCCGTGACGTGACCGCCGGCGCGGCGGATTGCGACGGCCGCCTCGTAGGCGCTGTCGTTGTTGGTGAACAGGACGGTCCTGTCGCCGGGCAGCACCGCGTGCTCGGTGGCGTAGCGGCGGACGGCGCCGGCCAGCATCACGCCGGGCCGGTCGTTGCCGGGAAAGACGATGGGGCGTTCGAGGGCGCCGGCGGCGAGCACCACCTTGCCGGCGCGGATCGTCCAGTGGCGCTGACGGGGGTTGCCCTTGGGTGCCTTGGCGAGGTGGTCGCAAACGCGCTCGGTGGCGGCCAGCGTGTTGCCGTCGTAATAGCCCCAGACCGTGGTGCGGGAGAGGAGGCGGACGGTGTCGAGCCCGGCGAGCCGCTCGGCAAGCTGTTCGGCGAAGACGCTGGCGGGCTTGCCGCCGATCGTCTCGCCCGACCAGCGGGCGAAGCCGCCGACCGCCGGTTCCTGCTCGGCCAGGATGACGCGCTTGCCCGCCTTCGCCGCCGCTTCCGCCGCCATCAGGCCGGCGAGGCCTCCGCCCACCACGAGCACGTCGCAAAAGGCATTCATGCGCTCGTAGCGCGACGGGTCCTTGCCGTAATCGGCGCGGCCGAGACCCGCGGCGCGGCGGATGAACCGCTCGCAGAGCATCCAGAAGCGGGTGCCCTTGAGCGGCCCGATCACCGGGCCCATGAAGGTCTTGTAATAGAAGCCGGCGCCGATCAGCCTGCCGCCGAGCTGATTGAGCGCACCGAAATCGTAGTCGAGCGAGGGGAAGCGGTTCTGGCTCTCGGCGCGCAACCCGTCATGGAGCTCGATGCGGGTGGCCGGGATGTTGGGCTCGCGCACGCCTTCCTTCAGCACCGTCACCAGCGCGTTCGGCTCGTCGATGCCGGCGGTGAAAACGCCACGCGGGCGGTGGTATTTGAAGGAGCGGCCGACGAGCGTGACACCGTTGGCGAGCAGGGCCGAGGCGAGCGTGTCGCCGGGGTGCCCGTCATAGGTCTGCCCGTCGAAGGTGAAGCGGACGGTGCGGGTGCGGTCGAGGAGGCCGCCGGTCGCGGCGCGGCGCGGGCTCATGCGGTCTCTCCGGTGCCGGGCAGCGGACGGGCGAAGGTCACCTCGTAAATCTCGTGGGTCAGCGTGTCGCGGACGACGAGGAGATGCGCCCGGCAGCCGCCGGCATGCTGCCAGAATTCACGGTGCCGGCCGGCCGGGTTGGGACGGGCATAGACGTAGCCGTACCAGGCCTTGGCATCGGTGGAGGCAGGGTCGGGCCGAATGCGGGTCGCATCGCCCTGATAGGAGAATTCGGCGAGATCGCGCGGGCCGCAATGCGGGCAGGAAATCAACATCGGTCGGCTCGCTCCCTCAATGCAGCTTGGGCGTGGGCCCGTGGCCCGTCTCGTCGATGACGGCGCCGCGCTCGAAGCGCGACAGCGTGTAGGGCGCGTTGATGGCGTGCGGCTCGTCGCGGGCGATAGTGTGGGCGAAGGAGAAGCCGGAGGCCGGCGTCGCCTTGAAGCCGCCGTAGCACCAGCCGCAGTTCAGATATATGCCCGGCAGCGGCCCCTTGGTGATGATCGGCGAACCGTCCATGGACATGTCCATCACCCCGCCCCAGGAGCGCAGCAGCCTCAGCCGCGCGACGGAAGGAAACATGGCGCAGATCTCGCTCATGACGTCCTCGACCGTCGGCAGGTTGCCGCGCTGGGCGTAGGAATTGTAGTAGTCGAGGCTGCCGCCGAAGACGAGGCCGCCCTTGTCGGACTGGGACATGTAGAGATGGCCGCCGCCGAAGGTGACGACGCAGTCGACGAAGGGTTTCAGCGCCTCCGAGACGAAGGCCTGCAGGACGTGGCTTTCGATGGGGAAGCTGTCGATGCCGGCGAGCTTGAGGACGCGCCCGGTGCTGCCGGCAACCGCGAGCCCCACCTTGCGGGCGCGGATCTCGCCGCGGCTGGTCTCGACGCCGACGATGCGATCGCCGTCGCGCAGGAAGCCCGTCACCTCGCAATTCTCGATCAGGTCGACGCCGCGCCGGTCGGCGCCGCGCGCGTAGCCCCAGGCAACGGCGTCGTGGCGCGCCGTGCCGGCGCGTTGCTGCAACAGGCCGCCGACCACGGGGAAACGCGCCGAGCCGGACAGATCGAGCCCCGGCACCTTGCGGGCGATCTCCTCGCGGGTCAGCCACAGGGCATCGCCGCCGCCGTGGCGCATGGCGTTGCCGCGACGGATGTAGGCGTCTGCCTGGCCGGGATTGTGGGCGAGGTTGAGCACGCCACGCTGCGAGAACATGACGTTGTAGTTCAGCTCATGCGACAGGTTTTCCCAGAGTTTTACGGAAAAGTCGTAGAAGCGGATGGAGTCGGGCAGGAGATAGTTGGAGCGGACGATGGTGGTGTTGCGGCCGATGTTGCCGGAGCCGAGCCAGCTCTTCTCGATCACCGCCACATTGGTGATGCCGTGTTCGGCGGCGAGGTAATAGGCCGTGGCGAGCCCGTGTCCGCCGCCGCCGACGATGATGACGTCGTAGCTCGGCTTCGGGGCGGGTTTGCGCCAGGCCGGTTTCCAATCGCGGTTCCCCGAAAGGGCATTCTTCAAGAGCGAAAGAGCCGAATATTCCGCCATGCGCCGCCATTCTCTTTGCCAGAAGGAATTCCGAACCTATAGGACAGGCGGACGAGCCAAGGCAAATAAAGCGCCATGGCTTTTCACAGGGCCGACCTGGTGGTCTGATCGAAGCAGATGATACCCATCTGTCAGGATCGCACCACTAGCGCTTCGCCCACGCGCAACATGCTTGCTGCCCGCGCGGGCGTCAGGCAATGTCGGCGCATTGAATCGATCCCCGATCATCCGTCGGCTTCGTGACACGTTTGACAGCAGTTCTGCCCATGCTCCGCCTGATTTTGTTGCCCGCCTGCCTCCTGCTGCAATTCGCTTTTGCCGCGCTGGCCGCGACACACGAGCCGTCGAGCCTGCTGGCGGCCCAGCGCGCGACGATCACCGATGTCGCGCGGGCGACCGACGTCCTGGCGAAGAAGGTCGACGAGCAGTCGGGCGACGACGCCAAGCTGGTGGAAATCCGCGTCGAGCTGGAGCGGCTGGCGCGTGAGGTCTTCGATGCCAGCCTGGCGTTCCGCCCGCGGCTCTCGGAGATCAACACCCGGCTCGAGCAGCTCGGCGCGGCGCGCGGCGACGGCGAGCCGCCGGAGCCCGAAGCGGTGACGGCGGAGCGGACTCGTCTGCTCGACGAGAAGGCGAGCTTCAATGTGCTGATCGGCGATGCCGAACGTCTCTCGGTGCGCATCAACGGCATCATCGAGGAGATCGCCCAACTGCGCCGTGACCTCTTCGCCAGCACGCTGTCGCGGCGCTACGACGTGACGGCGGCGCTGAGCACCGACGTGCTGGGCGAGTTCAACAGCGAACTGGGGCAGATCTACAAGACCGTCTCCTCCTGGCTGGCCTTCACGGTGAAATATCGGCTCAAGCCGTTGCTGACCGCCACCTTCCTGGCCCTGGTCTCGGCGCTCTGCCTCCTGGTCGGCGGCCGGCGCCTGTTCGGCGATTTCATCAAGCCGGATCCCACCGAGGAGGCGCCGACCTATCTCAGCCGTCTTTCCGTGGCGCTGTTCTCGACGCTCATTCCCTCGGCGTCCCTCGCCATGTTTCTCGCCGTCGCCTATTATTTCCTCGATTATTTCAGGCTGCTGCGCGCCGATATCGCGCCCCTCCTTTGGGCGCTCTTCACGGTCCTCGTGCTTGTCTTCTTCGTCTACCGGCTGGCGCGCGCCGTATTGTCGCCGCGCATGGCCAACTGGCGTCTGCTGCCGGTGCGCTCGCAGGCGGCGCGATGGCTCGTGCTTTTGGCAGGGCTGACGGCGGCGGTGACCGGCTTCGACTACTTCATGGACCAGGTCTACCTGCTGTTCGGTTCGCAGCTCACGCTGACGGTGGCGACCAGCCTGGTCGCCACCGTGGTGGTGGGCCTGTTGGTCATCCTGATCGGCGGCGTGCGGCCGCTCGACGACGCCGAGGGAAACCCCCGGCATTGGCCGCTGAAGTTCCGCTATCTGCTGTTCGCGATCGGCGGCGCGATCATCGCCGCGGCGCTGCTCGGCTATATCGGCTTCGCCCGCTTCCTGTCGCAGCAGGTGGTGGTGACCGGCGCCATCATCGCCACCATGTATATCGGCTTCCTCACGGCCGGCGCCGTGACCAAGGAAGGCGCCTTCGCCAAGTCATGGCTGGCGCGGCGGCTGGAGCGCTATTCGCCCTTCGACGAGACGACGCTCGACCAGATCGGACTGGTCGTCGGCATGGTGATCAACGTTCTGGTGGTGCTGATCGGCGTTCCCCTGATCCTGCTGCAATGGGGCTTCCGCTGGGCCGACCTGATCGCCTGGAGCTACCGGCTGGCCGGGCCGCTGGAGATCGGTTCGCTGTCCTTCTCGATGGTCGGCATCCTGACCGGCATCCTCGTCTTCGTCGTCGGCTATTTCTTCACGCGCTGGTTCCAGTCCTGGCTCGACGGGTCGGTGATGGCGCGCAGCCGGATGGATTCGGGCGTTCGCAACTCTATCCGCACCGGGGTCGGGTATGTCGGCCTGGTGATCGCCGGGCTGATCGGCGTGTCGGCGGCGGGCATCAACCTGTCCAACCTGGCGCTGGTGGCCGGCGCCCTGTCGCTCGGCATCGGCTTCGGCCTGCAGAACATCGTCTCCAATTTCGTCTCCGGCCTGATCCTGCTCGCCGAGCGGCCGTTCAAGGCGGGCGACTGGATCGTCGCGGGCGCGGTCTCGGGCACGGTGCGCAAGATCTCGGTGCGCGCCACGGAGATCGAGACGTTCCAGCGGCAGACGGTCATCCTGCCCAATTCCGAGCTCATCAACGGGGCGGTCGGCAACTGGACGCTGAGGAACAAGCTGGGGCGCGTCGAGATCCCCATCGGCGTCGCCTATGGCTCCGACGTGCGCCGGGTGCACGAGATCCTGTCCGACATCGCCAAGAGCCATCCCGCCGTCCTCAAGAACCCGGAACCCTTCGTGCTGTTCGCCGGCTTCGGCGAGTCCTCCCTCGATTTCGAGATCCGTTTCTACCTGTCGGACATCACGGCGCAGCTCCCGGTGCAGAACGACATCCGCTTCGCCATCGTCGATGCCTTCGAGGCCGAGGGTATCGAGATTCCCTTCCCGCAGCGCGACCTGCATGTGCGCTCGGGCGAACTCGGCATCACAAGCAAGCCGGCACGCGGCGGGGTGCGGGCGAGCCCCGAGCCGGTCGAGCTTCACGTGGAGGAGGGCGCGAAAGCCCGCCGCCGCCGTAAGATCGACCCGGAATAAATGGCTTGCCGAAAGCGCGTTCAGTTGCCGTTCACATTGAAATCTCTATAAGCTCAGTGGAAAAAGGAGCTGAGGCTCCGCAGAGACAGGGGCGGTGGCGACACCGAAGATGCTGATGAAGAACCTCATTCTCGCAGCCGTGGCGCTGCTGGTGACGGGCGGTGTTGCAATGGCCGCCAGCGCCGTGAACCGCGACGGCGAGCCGCGCACGCTCGTGGTCACCGAGGGCGGCAGCCAGTCCGAGCTGACCGTCGGACCGGGCGAGACCGTCGAGTTCTGCAGCGGCGGCTGCTTCGTGACCATGCCCAATGGCGACCGCGAGGTGCTGACCGGCACCGAAACCATCGAGATTTCGGGCGGGCGCGGGCGCATCCGGTAAACGGCCCGGCAAGTCAAAGCAAAAAAGACCTTCGTCAAAGAAAAAGCCGCGTGCCAACGCGGCTTTTTCTGTCTTCCATTAGAGAACTGTTAAGCCTGATCCCCGAATTCCGGGTCCGGTCTCTTGGCGTCCCCGGGAAGTTCAGACTTCGGAAGTCCATTTCGCGTAGTCCAGCCGGCAAAGGCGGAGTGGAAAGGGGGCTTTCATGGACGCGCGATCCGAACGCAATGCGGTGCCGCTTGCCGTCGATCTCGACGGAACGCTCATTGCGACAGATCTTCTGTGGGAGAGCCTGTTCCTGCTCCTGCGGTGCAAGCCGCTGTGCTTGTTCCTGCTTCCCTTCTGGCTGCTCGGCGGCAAGGCGGCCCTTAAATGCAGAATTGCCGAGCAGGTGGAGATCGACCCGGCGGGCCTGCCCTATCGGCAGGAGCTTCTGGCGCAGCTGAACGAAGACAAGGCCCGGGGCCGGCACATCGTGCTGGCGACGGCGGCGCCGAAGAAGTTCGCCGAGGCGATCGCCAGCCATCTCGGCGTCTTCGACGGGGTGATCTCGACCGAACCCGGCCGCAACATGGCCTCGCGCGTCAAGCGCGATGCGCTCGTCACAGCCTTCGGCGACGGCGGCTTCGACTATGCCGGCAACAGCCGCGCCGACATCGCCGTCTTCGAGGCGGCGCGCGGTGCGGTCGTGGTGGCGCCCGACCGGGCGGCCGCCCGCTGGCACGCCGAGCGGGGCGGTGCCCTGCACCCCGGCGAAAAGCCGACGCTCAAGACCTATGTGAAGATGCTGCGGGCGCATCAGTGGCTGAAGAACGCCCTGATCTTCGTGCCCGTCATTCTCAATCACGACTATCTCGACGCGCGCATCATCGGGCTGGGGCTGCTCGCCTTCATCTCCTTCAGCGCGGCGGCCTCGGCGATCTACATCCTGAACGATTTCTTCGATCTCAGTCTCGACCGCCGGCACCCGACCAAGCACCGGCGCCCCTTTGCGAGCGGCGTTCTGTCGATCCCCTTCGGTTTTGCGGCGATGCTCGCCCTTCTGACGTTGAGCGGGGCGGCGGCCCTTTTCCTGCCGCCGCTGTTCGGCCTCGTCCTGATCGCCTACCTGATCGCCACGACGGCCTATTCGCTGTCCTTCAAGCGGATGCTTCTGGTCGACGTTCTGACGCTTGCCGGTCTCTACACGCTGCGCATCCTGGCCGGCAGCGCGGCGACCGGCATCCCCGTGTCTTTCTGGCTGCTCGCCTTCTCGGTCTTCTTCTTCCTGTCGCTTGCCTTCGTGAAGCGCTATGTGGAACTGCGCGGCACCGAACTACCAGTGGGCGAGCGGATCGCCGGACGCGGCTACCGCTCGGAAGACCAGGAGGTGATCGCCCAGGCAGGCATGGCTTCGGCCTTCTCCTCGGCCATGGTGCTGGCGCTCTACATTCAGAGCAGCGCCGTTCGCGAGCTTTACGCCCAGCCCTGGCTGATCTGGCCGCTGTGCCCGATCGTGCTCTACATCACGATCCGGATGTGGGTGCTGGCACGCCGCAACGAGATGCATGACGATCCCATCGTCTTCATCATCAGCGACTGGCGCAGCCAGCTCGTCGGCGGGTTCGGCGCCTTCCTCCTGTTCTATGCGGGGCTCTAGGCATGGCCTTGTATTCCGCATTCGGACTGGTGCGAAGGAAGAGGGCGCGGGCGCTGCCGGCGGCGGAGGCGATCGCCGGCCTGCGCGCCGGCAAAGGGTTTGCCTTCACCGTGCTGCCCTACGGCAACGGGCGTTCTTATGGCGACACGTGCCTCAACGATGCGGGGGCGCTGATCGACATGCGGCCGATGAACCGCATCATCGCCTTCGATGCCGGCAGCGGCCTCCTGACCGCGCAGACGGGATTGATGCTGTCCGATCTGATCGCGCAGGTGGCGCCGCATGGATGGTTCCCGGCGGTGGTGCCGGGCACGCAGTTCGTGACGCTCGGCGGCGCCATCGCCAACGACGTGCACGGCAAGAACCACCACCGGCGCGGCACGTTCGGCTGCCATGTGCTGTCGCTCACGCTGCTGCGCTCGGACGGCACGACGCGCCGCTGCAGTCTCGAGGAGAACGCAGACCTTTTCCGCGCCACCATCGGCGGCATGGGACTGACCGGCCTGATCCTCGAGGCGACGATCCGGCTGATGAAGGTCGGATCGGCGGATGTCGATGAGCGGGTGCGCGGCTTTCGCGGCCTTGGCGAGTATTTCGATCTCGCCGAGGAGGCCGACACCGAGAACGAATACGCCGTCGCCTGGATCGACCAGCTCGCGCATGGAGCGCAGGCGGGGCGCGGCTTTCTGCTGACCGCCAATCATGCGGCGGCCAATCATGTGGGCGGCCCGCCGTTCCGGCCGGCCGGCAAGCGTCGACTGGCGGTCCCCCTCAGGCCGCCGGTCAGCCTGATCAACCGCTGGTCGCTGGCGCTCTTCAACCGCGCCTTCGCCTGGCAGAAAGGACGGGCCGAGGGGCTGCGGCGCTCTTCCTACGAAAGCTATTTCTTTCCGCTCGACGCGGTGCGGCACTGGAACCGGCTCTACGGGCCGCGTGGCCTCCTGCAGCACCAGAGCGTGGTGCCTTTCGAGGCGGCGCGAAGCGTTGTCCCGGCGATGCTGGAAGAGGCGCGCAGGGCCGGCCAGGCTTCGTTCCTGACGGTTCTCAAGCGCTTCGGCGAGGTGCCGTCGCCGGGGCTGATGTCGTTTCCGCGGCCGGGCTACACGCTGACGCTCGATTTCTCCAACGCGGGCGCGGCCACCGGCGCGCTGCTCGAGCGCCTCGACCGGATGACGGTCGAGGCGGGCGGGGCGGTCAACCCCTACAAGGACGCGCGCATGGGAGCGGAGCTCTTCGATGCCTCCTTCGCCCGCTGGCGCGAGGTGGAGGCGCTGCGCGATCCGGCCTTTCTCTCCGATTTCTGGCGCCGCACGGCGATGCACCTGCCTGAGGCGCGCGTGGGAGGCCGGCATGCGGCCGAATAGTCGAGAGGCTTTGCGAACCGGGCAAGGATTTCGCGCAATGGATGCAATTTATCGCCGCGGCTTCACGCTTTGTTTGCATGCGACGGTTACGACAGGCACAGGCGGGACACGATGAAATACATTCCCTTCATACTCTTCACGGTGATGACCAACGCGGCCGCGCAGCTCATGCTGAAATACGGCATGATGACGTTCGGGCCGCTGACATTCGCCGGCGTCAATCCGATCCTGAAGATCCTGCAGATCGTCTTCAGCCCGTGGATTTTTGCCGGCCTGTGCACCTTCGTCATCTCCATGGCATCGCATCTTTACGTGTTGTCGAAGGTCGATCTGTCCTTCGCCTATCCGTTCCTGAGCCTTGCCTATGTGGCGGTGGCCGTGTTCGCCTATTTCCTCTTCAAGGAGGACCTGAACGCCTATCGCATCGGCGGCATTGCGCTGATCTGCGTCGGAACGGTGCTGATCGCGCAGAGCGGCGCCGACACGCCCGACCGGGAAGCCGCGCTTGCCGACGAAAAACTTCAGTCCGAGAGGTCGATCATCCAATGAGACACATCATTTTCGGCGGCGACGGCTTCGTCGGCCGTCATCTGGCACCCAAGCTGATCGCGGACGGCGAGGAGGTGATCGTCGCCGACATCGTCAAAAGCGACCTGCCGCACTATCGCAGCGCCTCCTTCGTCCATTGCGACGTCACCGATCCGGCCGCCGTGACGGGGCTCGGCATCAAGGCGGACGACATGGTCTACAACCTGTCGGCCAAGATGCTGTCGCCGATCCAGGTGCGGGCCAAGCGGCATGAATTCTTCTATCCGGTGAACTATCACGGCACCGCGCACATCATGGACGCGATGGGCAAGGCCGGGGCTTCAAGGCTCGTCCACTTCACCACCGACATGATCTACGGTCATACCGTCACCTATCCGATGACCGAGGACCATCCTGTCTCCCCGCTCGGCGAGTACGGTCAGTCGAAGCTCGATACCGAGGTGCTGGCGGCCGAATGGCGTGGACGCGGCATGAATGTCTCGCTGTTCCGCCCGCGCCTGATCATCGGGCCGGGCCGACTCGGCATCCTCGAGAAGCTGTTCAAGCTGATCGATATGAACCTGCCGGTGCCGATGATCGGCTCGGGCAGGAATCCGTACCAGTTCATCTCGGTGTTCGACTGCGCGGAGGCGGCGCGCCTTGCCTGGAAGGCGGGGGTGCCGAACGAAGCCTACAATCTCGGCTCGCTCAACCCGCCGCCGGTGCGCAAGCTGCTCGGCGATCTCGTCAGGCATGCCGGGTCGAGATCGTTCCTGCTGCCGACGCCCGGCTGGGCGGTGAAGCGCACGCTCGACCTGCTCGATTTCGTCAACATGCCGATCATGGATCCCGAGCAGTATCTGATCGCCGACGAGATGTGCGTTCTCGACGTCGGCAAGGGCGAGCGGGACCTCGGCTGGATCCCGCAATACCGCGACGAGGACATGCTGATCGCCGCTTATGACGAATACCGCGCCAAGAAGGCCGGGCAGCCGCTCGGCGCCCAGCAGATCGCGGCCGAGTAGGGAGGGTTTGATGACCGTTGTCACCAGAACCGACACGACAGGAGCAAGGCCCGTGACGAACGCGGCGGCGCCGGCCCCGAAAGCCATTGCCAAACCCGATCTCCTGACGCTGGAGGAGGCCAAGGCCCTCGGCATCGAGCGGATGACGGAACTCTTCAAGGCGCATCTCAATCCCGGCCAGCTTCACTTCATGAAGCTGCTCGGCTTCCACAAAGTGAAGATCGAGAGCGCCGAGGGGATGTACTACATCGACCAGAACGGACGCCGGATCCTCGACTTCTTCGGCGGTTTCGGCTCGCTCGCCTTCGGCCACAACCATCCGCGCATCCTCGCGGCGCGCAAGGCGTTCCAGGACGAGAAGCGGCACGAGATCGCCATTGCCTTCATGTCGCAATATGCGACGGCGCTGGCGGCCAATCTGGCTGCCTGCTCGCCGGGCGATCTCGACATGGTGTTTCTCGGCTCCTCGGGCTCGGAGGCGATGGAGGCGGCGGTGAAGCTCGCCGAGCGCGCCGCCGGGCCGAAACGGCCGAAGATCGTCTACGCGCAGAACTCGTTCCACGGCAAGACGAAGGGCGTCCTGACGCTCACGGATGGCAATCTCTACCGCGCCGAGTTTCGCCTGACCGACAACACGGTGCGCGTGCCGTTCGGCGACATCGAGGCCATCGAGACGGCGTTCCGCACCGATCCCGAGATCGGCGCCATCGTGCTGGAGACCGTGCAGGGCGGCGGCGGCATCAACGAGGCGCCGCGCGAATTCTGGCAGAAGCTGCGCCGGCTCTGCGACGAGTACGGCGTCGTCTGGGTGGCGGACGAGGTGCAGTGCGGCTACGGGCGCACCGGCCGCTTCTACGCCTTCGAACGCTATGACGTGGTGCCCGACATCACGGCGCTGGCCAAGTCGCTCGGCGCCGGCAAGGCGGCGGTCGGGGCGATGATCGCCAGGCGCGAGGTCTACATGAAGGCCTACGGAACGCCGAAGACGGCGATGATCCACGCCATGGCGACCTTCGGCGGCATCGGCGAGGCCTGCGCCACGGCCATCGAGGGCATCAACGTGCTCTACGACGAGCGGCTGATGGAGAATGCGGAGGCGGTTGGCGCCTATCTCGTCGAGCGGCTCGAGGCGCTGAAGGAGAAGTATCCGCGCATCATCAAGGAGGTGCGTGGGCGCGGCTGCATGGTGGGTCTGGAGTTCCAGGATTTCTCGCAGACGCTTCCCGCCGTGCTGCGTCCCATGGTCGGCATGCTGGACGACAAGCTGAAGGGCTCTCTCTCGGGCTTCATCGGCGCGCTGCTGCTGCGCGACCACGATGTGCTGGTGGCCTTCACCGAGTACAATCGCAACGTCGTCCGCCTGCTGCCGCCGCTGATCGTCGAGCGCCAGCATGTCGACAAGCTCGTCGAAGCGCTCGACGCGCTTCTGGCCCGCGGCGTGGTGGCCATCGTGAAGGATTTCGTCAAAAGCCAGGTGAAGTGAGGCGAAGCTTCTGACAAGATGAGTCAGCGTCGCCTTACAAGGCTTTGATCATTTTACCGAATAGCGCCTCTCGCGCGACGACTGGCCGGGCTTGTCCCGGCCTTCTTTCTTTGTAGTGGAGCTTGCCCCTCATCCGCCTGCCGGCACCTTCTCCCCGCCTGCGGGGAGAAGGAGGCTTTCACCAACGTTGCGGAAATCACCCTTCTCCCCGTTCATGGGGAGAAGGTGCCGGCAGGCGGATGAGGGGCGGGCGCCCGAGGCTGAACCCTTATTCGATCCTGTCCACCATGCCCGGGCCGACATAGGCGTCAAAGCACTCGTTGAGCGTGATCCGCTCATGTGCCTTCATGGCCGGCGCATAGAGCGCCAGGAGGTCGGCATTGGCGATGGTGAGCGGGCAGGTCGGATGAAGGATCAGGTCCGTTCGCCGCACCGCCTCCAGCGCATCGGCGCCCGGCGGGGGAACGGCGCGTGTCGGGTCCGCACCGATCGCCACATGCATGGGCGCCTTTCGATCCATGAGCCAGGGGAAGGGGTTCACGAAATTAAGGTTGAGGATCGTCTCGAATACGACGCCCTGCCTGGCCTCCAGCGTGCGGATCGCATCGACGGCCTTGCCGACGGCCATCAGATGCGCGGCCTGAAAATCGAACTCGGAATAGAACATGTAGGCCGGCAGTTCCTTGATGCGGATGAGATCCGCATAGGTCTGGCGGTGGCCGGCGTAGAAGCCCAGCATCTTTTCCGCCCGCGCCAGGATTTCCGGCCGCATGTTGACGCGTCCCAGCGTTTTCAGGTTGTCGCCCGGCAGGGCGACATTCTTGAGCGCCCCCACATAGGTGCGGGCGGCGCGCTCGACGGTGTTGACGAGCGGCGGCAGGGCGGCGGCGGCGGCAAGCAGGGCTGCGACGGCGACGAGCTTTCGCGGCGCGCCCGAGCGCTGGGGATTGAGGACGGCCGGCAACAGCGCTGGCCACAGGAAGATCAGCGCCTGGCTGCCGGTGTTCTGCGTTTCGAAGAAGATGCCGGCGAGGAGCACGGCTCCGATCCAGAAGGCATCGCGGTCGAGGAAGGCGGCGATCGCCAACGGCCGGAAGGATCGGCGCAGACGATAAAGATCCGCGCCGAGCCCGGCGCGATCGGCATAAAGAAGACACAGGACCATGAGCCCCGCGGGCAGGACGATCCCGAAGGTGAGCGAGGCGGCCTGCAGGAACCGGGGCAGCAGGCTCTCCTCGTTCATTTCCACGAGCGCCAGGATGTCGCCCAGATAGCCGAGCGTGAAACCGTTCCAGAGCTGCAGCCCGCCGAGCAGGGCGAGGAAGGAGAGCGCCGCGGCAAGCGCCGTGCCGAGCGCGATGCGGCCGGCGGCGAAGGCGAACAGGCACACAAGCGCGCCGGCGACGAAGCCGGTGATCTTGGTCAGGAACAGCGCGGTCATCGCGACGACGACCGCCAGGAAGAGCAGCCGCTGGCTGCGCAGGAAGACGAGGGCGGCGACCAGGGCGTAGAGAAGCTGGCAGACCTGGCGGTTGTAGATGCCGAACCCGTCCGATCCGGGATAGGGGAAAAACTCGCGCGTGTTGAAAGGCAGCACGGCGAAGACCAGGAAGGGCAGGAGAATTGCGAGCGCCGTCGCGCGCGAGCGGCGGTCGACCTCCCACAGCGCCAGCACCATGAGCGGCGCCGTGACGGCGAGCAGCGACCAGTGCACGAGAAGGAGCGGCTGGGCCCCGGGGAACAGCTTCAGTCCCCCGGCGAACAGATAGTAGCCGAGCGGGCCGACCGGCGCGAAGAAATCGGTGGCGGGCGTCTGGCCGTCGAACAGCCGGTTGGCGGCGTCGAAATAGATGAACAGGTCCCAGTACATGGAGCCGATCGGCACGTCGAGCGGCAGGAGGAGAAGGGCGGCAAGCACCAGGGCGAGGACCGCAAGCAGCACCGGCGGGCTGCCCACCAGGGAGCCGCTGCCGTTTTCCGTCGACCGATCCACTGCCGTTGTCATCGCTTCCGCCCCAGATACGCTTGCCCCTGTCTTGCCGAAGCATTTTACAGGAAGGGCAACCACAAGAGGTTAACCGCGGGCGCTCCCTGAGCGGCCGGATGACGCGTGCCGTTCCGGCGATGTCGCATTCAGGCAACGCGCCGCCGACCCTGCCGGATTAGAGTGCGGCTGAAGACGGGAACGAGAGCGGCTGCCGGAAGGTCTGGCCGGAAATTCGGAGGGAAGACGGCCATGAAGACTGAGGCGCGCGCGGTGGTCATCGGCGGCGGCGTGGTGGGTGTCTCGACGCTCTACCACCTGGCAAAGAAGGGCTGGTCGGACGTGGTGCTCGTCGAGCGCAAGGAACTGACCTCCGGCTCGACCTGGCACGCGGCAGGCCTCTTGCCGCTGTTCAACATGAGCTATTCGGTCGGCCAGATCCACAAATATTCGGTCAGGTTCTATCAGGAGCTGCAGGAAGAGACCGGCATGAATGTCGGCTTCACCAAGTGCTCGAACATCCGCCTGGCGCGCACCAGGGATCGTTGGGACGAATATATGTACTATGCCGGCATCGCCGAGACGATCGGCGTGCCGGTGAAACTCCTGACGCCGGAGGAGGTGAAGGCGATCTGGCCGCTGTGCGAGACGGACGGGCTTCTCGGCGCGATCCAGCACCCTGACGACGGCTACATCCAGCCGGCGGACCTGACCCAGGCGCTGGCCAAAGGCGCGCGCGACCTCGGCGCCACGATCTACCGCAACACGTCGGTGACGGGCATCGAGCAGCGGGCCGAGGGCGGCTGGACGGTGAAGACCGACAAGGGCGACATCGTCTGCGAGCACGTCGTCTCCTGCACCGGCAACTTCGCCCGCAAGACGGGCGCGATGGTCGGCCTCGACGTGCCGGTGATCCCGGTCGAGCACCAGTACATCGTCACCGAGCCGCATCCGGCGATCGTCGAGCGCAAGAAGCAGGGTCTGCCCGAGATGGGCGTGCTGCGCGAGAGCGATTCGTCCTGGTACATGCGCGAGGAGAATGGCGGGCTGCTGCTCGGACCTTACGAGGTCGGCGCGCCGTGCTGCTATGTCGACGGCCCCTCGGACGACAGCGAATACGAGCTGTTCCAGGAGGATCTGGAGCGGCTGATGCCCTATGTGGAAACGGCGATCGCCCGGGTCCCGGCCTTCGGCGAGGTGGGCATCAAGAAGATCTACAACGGCGCCATCGCCTACACGCCGGACGGCTCGCCCATCATCGGGCCGGCGCCGGGGCTGAAGAATTTCTGGCTCAACGAGGGCCACTCCTTCGGCGTGACGGCGGCGGGCGGTGCCGGCTGGCAGATCGCCGAATGGATCGTCGAGGGCGAGCCGTCCATCGACATGATGGGCGTCGATCCGCGCCGCTTCGGCCCCTATGCGACGGAGGGCTATCTGCGCGAGAAGAACGAGGAGGCCTATGCCAACGTTTTCACGATGCATTATCCGGACGAGGAACGCGCCGCCGCGCGGCCGCTGAAGACGACGCCCTGCTATGATCGCATGAAGGCGCTCGGCGCCGTGTTCGGCTCCGTCTATGGCTGGGAGCGGCCGAACTGGTTTGCGCCGCAGGGCTATGCGGTGCCGGAGAGCGAGCTCGGCGTCGGCGCCGACGTGCTCCTGAAGCACAATCACGCCCCCGCGCTGCCGGACGGCCGGGTCGTCGAGAAATGGTCGTTCCGCCGCTCGAACTACTTTGAGCATGTCGGCAACGAGGTGCGGAATGTCCATGAGAATGTCGGCCTGCTCGACATGTCGGCCTTCGCCAAGATGGAGGTGTCGGGCCCCGGCGCGCGCGCCTGGCTCGACGGTATACTGGCCAACCGCATCCCGAAGAAGCGGGGCAGGGTGGCGCTCTGCCACCTCCTGACGAAAAACGGCGGGGTGCGCTCGGAATTCACCGTCTACGAATGGAAGCCCGGGCGCTTCTACCTGGTCTCGGCCGGCGCCTATGAGGCGCACGACCACGACGTCCTGTTCAAGCTCCTGCCGGCCGATGGCTCGGTGGTGCTGCGGCCGATCACCCAGCAATATGGCGTGCTGGTGCTGGCCGGGCCGAAGAGCCGCGACGTGTTGCGCAAGGTGACGCATACCAGCCTTTCCAACGCCGACTTTCCCTGGCTTTCGGGCAAACCGGTGTCGATCGGTGCGGCGAGCGCGCACGCGCTGCGCGTCAACTTCGTCGGCGAACTCGGTTGGGAGCTGCATCATCCGATCGAGATGCAGAATGCCATTTTCGACGCGCTGATGGAGGCGGGAGCCGAATTCGGCATCCGGCCCTTCGGCATTCGTGCCATGACGGCGATGGCCATCGAGAAGAGCTACCGGCTGATTCCGCGCGAGCTGTCGATCGAATACACCGCCTGGGAAAGCGGGCTCGATCGCTTCGTGCATCCCGACAAGGGAGAATTCCTTGGCCGCGGGGCTTTGCTGCGGCAACGGGAGGCCGGGCTCAACTGGCGCTATGTGACGCTGGAAATAGACGGTGTGACGGACGCCGACGCGCGCGGCAACGAGGCGATCTACCAGGCGGGAGCCCTTGTCGGCCGCGCCACCCATGGCGGCTATGGCTGGCGCACGGGCAAGAGCCTGGCCCTCGCCATGCTGCGCCCGGAGCAAGCGCAGGAGGGGACCAGGCTCGAGATCAAGATCCTCGGCAAGCTGCATCCTGCGACGGTGATCGGCGAGAGTCCCTTCGATCCCGAGAACGCGGCCTTGCGGGCGGACGGCTAGGGGAGGCGATCCGTTCGGATCGGACACCGGGACGGCCCGTCGCGGCGCGGAGCCTGCGAGCCACGATCGCGCGGTCGCCGATCATCGGTGTTTTGCCGGCCCCCGGCTTGGGGTATACTCGTGGCATGTTCAGGTCGAATGGAGGCCTGCGCATTTGCGGGCGCAGCGCACTGGCTGCGATCACCGGCTTATGCGGCCTCCTGGCCTTCGGCGCAGGGCCGCTGCAAGCGCAGGAAAAGGTGGATGTCGAACTGGTGCTCGCCGTCGACGTTTCCCTCTCCATGTCGGCGGGCGAACTGGAAATCCAGCGCCGCGGCTATGCCGCCGCCCTGACCCACGAGCAGGTGGTGAACGCCATCCTCGACGGGGCCTATGGCAGAATCGCCATCACCTATTTCGAATGGGCGGGGTTCCATTCGCAAAATGTGGTGGTCCCGTGGACGGTGATCGCATCGGCCGAGGATGCGGCGCGGGTCGCCGAACGGCTGAGCTTCAACCCGCCCGCCAGCGCGCGCCGCACGTCGATCTCCGGCGCCCTGCAATTCGCCGGAGACCTGTTCGCCGAGAGCGGCTTCAGCGGGGAGCGGCGGGTGGTGGACATTTCCGGCGACGGTCCCAACAATCACGGATTGCCCGTCTCTCCGGCCCGCGATGCACTGATCGCTGCCGGCGTCACCATCAACGGGCTGCCGCTGATGACGAATGGCGGGCTCACGACGAGCTTCGACGTCCCCGACCTCGACGCCTATTATCGGGAGTGCGTGATTGGCGGGCCCGGCGCCTTCGTGATCCCGGTCAACGACTGGACGCAGTTTCCCGAAGCGATCCGCCGCAAGCTGGTGCTGGAACTTGCCCGGGCCGATGCCGAGGCTCCGCCGATCAGGCTTGTCCAGGCAAACGCCTATGACTGCCTGATCGGCGAGAAGATGTGGCAGGACCGGTCGTGGATGTGGACGGACCGCTGACGGGATCGCGGTGGCTTCCGAGCGACCGCAGAAGCCTTTTGATATCAAAGGCTTGATGCGACCGCTTCAAGCTGCTCGGCGCATTGGCCCCAGCCTTCGTGGAAGCCCATTTTCTCGTGCGCCTCGCGGTCCTCGACCGTCCAGTGGAGCGCGCGGGCGATGTAGCGGGTCTTGCCCTCGCCGGCATCCTCCAGGGTGATGATGGCGGTCATGAAGGGTTTTTCCGAAGGCTGCCACTCGCCGGTATAGGCGTCGGTGATGACGATCCGCTCGTTCTCGACGATCTCCAGATAGACGCCCGGGTTGGGGTATTCGTTGCCGTCGGGGTCGCGCATGACGATCAGGTTGGCACCGCCGGGGCGCACGTCGAGTTCTGCCTTGGCGATGGTCCACGGTGCCGGGACGAACCAGGTTTTCAGGATTTCGGCGTCGGTCCAGGCGCGGAAGATGTTTTCGCGCGGCGCGTCGATGATGCGCGCCAGCACGAGTTCGCGGTCGGAAGCGGGCTTGATGTCGATTGGGGTGGTCATGTTCCATTCTCCTCAACTTGGATTGTGGCCCAAGGACGAGGCGGTCCCGGCCGATCCGACAATGATGCGGAATTTTTTCCGGCTCTTTTTTCAGGCCGCCAGAAGCTGCTTGCGATCGGCGCGCTCCTGCTGGGGCGAGCGCGCATAGAGTTCGCGGTAGCATTTCGAGAAGTGGGAGGCGGAGACGAAGCCGCAGGCCACCGCCACCTCGACCACCGGCATGGAGGACTGGATGAGCAAGTGGCGGGCGCGGTCGAGCCGGATCTCGAGGTAGTAGCGGGCCGGCGAGCGCCCCATCTCCTGGCGGAACAGGCGTTCGATCTGCCGGCGCGACAGGCCGACATTCTCGGCGATCTCGATGAGCGACAGCGGCTCGGACAGATGCGCCTCCATCAACTCGATGATGGTCAGCACCTTTGAGTTCTGGACCCCGAGACGGGCCCTGAGCGGTAGGCGCTGACGGTCTGAGGGGCTGCGCACCCGGTCGGTCAGGAGTTGCTCGCAAACGCGGTTGATGAGGCCGTCGTCGAAATCCTCGCCGATCAGCTTCAGCATCATGTCCATCGCCGCCGTGCCGCCGGCGCAGGTGTAGACGTTCTGGTCGATCTCGAAGAGGTCGGCGAAGACGTTCGCCTTCGGGTATTTTTCCGCAAATCCCGGCAGGTTCTCCCAGTGGATCGCGCAGCGCTTGTCGGCGAGCAACCCGGCAGCGGCGAGAACGTGGGCGGCCGTGCACAGCCCGCCCAGCGCGACGCCGCGATTGTATTCCTCGCGCAGCCAGGCAAAGACGGTCTTGTTGGCATAGTTCTCGATGTTGAGGCCGCCGCAGACGATCACCATGGAGGGGCGCTCGTGGTTCGTCATCTTGCGCCGTTCGTCGGCAAGCGAGGACCCGACCGCCACCTCGACGCCGTTGGAGGCCTGGACGGGACCGCCGTCGACGCTGGCCAGCCGCCACTGATAGGCCTGGTAGCCCGCCATCCGGTTGGCCGAGCGCAGGGGTTCCAGCGCGGCCGCGAAAGCCATCATCGTAAAGTCGGGAATGAGGAAGAAGACGATCGACCTCTTGCAGACACCTTCGTCCGACATTGCAACCTCCCGATATCGCAAGGCGACCGTTCCAAATCGCCAGCCGTCACCGAAGCGTCATCAGGAAAGTTGTTTCCTGTCAATGGATTCCCGGTGGAATCGGCACACGCAGGCGACCGGCTCCTTCCGCCGGCAGCAAAGCCCCAAGCAGGCCGGGTCAACCGGCGCGTCACCGGTCAGTTGATGAGATATCCGAACCGCGAGGCAGCGAGCGCACCGGTTTCGCCGGGCATGGTGCGGCTGAGGCGCTGGCGCGCGAAAACGGTGTTGGGATTGGCGTCGCGGTTGCGGCGGGCAAAGCGTGCAAGGAATCTCATGATGCGTCTCCATCGCAGAGCAATCGGCTTTCACCGAGCGCCTTCGCATGCGTGACGGATTGGGGCCGCTCGTTCAGTCGCGCGGACCATAGGGATTGGAAAGGGCGCGTGAGATCAAAAATGCGAAGCGCGAAGCAACGAATGCGACATGCGGCGCCTTCGCGCAAACGGCCCCGCTTTCCGGCGGGGCCGCTCAGTCCGAGAGGCCGGCGATCGGTGCCGTTGATCGGGCCCTCATGCTACGATTTCCGGCGCCGGGACGGGTTCTGTCTGGATGGCGGGCGGCCATGACGGGCGTGATGCATCATCGCATCGAACTCGGCGACGAAATCCCGAATGGCTTTCAGCGCTGTCGTGACGATCATCTGTTTGGCACTCCTGTCGTTCCTGTCGTGCTTCGGTCAGAAGCGCGAGATGCCGCGGTTGTCCTGGCCGTCCACGCGCATCGAGGGGATGTCGGTGTCGTACTGGGTCGGCCAGCCGATGTCCTTGCGGATATCGACGGGCAGGGTGCCGATCAGACGCTCGGTGCGGCGCCGGCGCAGGGAGGTGCGGTAGTTGCGGACATAGTGGTTGAAGCGGGTCAAGACAGACATTTCCCTTCTCCTTGTGTTTGCTCCACGGTTCGTCGTTGCCTGATGCGCTTGACTATGCGTCAAGTTTCATGTTCAATCAAACGCAATTGAATAATCCTTTTATTCAAAGAAATTGAACGGAGGCGATCATGAACGCACCCCTCAATCATCCCGTCCCCTTATTGGAGCTGGATGTCCTGCGCACCTTTGTCGCCATAGCGGAGACGGGCAGTTTCACGGCTGCCGCGAACGCCGTCTTCCGCACGCCCTCGGCGGTTTCCATGCAGATCAAGAAGCTCGAGGAGATGCTGGGCCGTTCGGTGTTCGAGCGCGATGCACGCTCCGTTTCGCTGACCGCCGACGGTGAATTGTTATTGAGCTACGCACGGCGGCTCCTGGCGCTCAACCGCGAGGCGGTGTCGAAATTCGTGATGCCGGACATCAGCGGCATCGTCCGATTAGGATCGCCGGACGATTTCGGCGAACGTGTCTTACCCAGCGTCTTACGACGCTTTGCCCAAACCCATCCCTCCATTGCCGTCGACGTGGTCATCGACCAGAGCTCGAGCCTGCGCAAGCGCATGGCAAACCGGCAACTCGACCTCACGCTTCTGACCTGCACCGGCGACATCGACCATGTCGGCGTGCAGATCATCTTCACCGAGCCGATCGTCTGGGCGGGCGCCAAGGGCGGCTCGGCGCATCTGCGCGAGCCCCTGCCGCTGTCGCTCTGGGAAGAAGGCTGCGCCTGGCGTGCCGGCGCGCTGTCGGCCATGAGCAAGGACGGCCGCGACTACCGCATCGCCTATATGAGTGCTCACACGGCCGGCCAGCGGGCGGCGATCCTCTCCGATCTCGCCATCGCGCCGCTGCCCAAATCCTTCCTGCGCGACGACCTCGTCGAGCTCGGGCCGAAGGACGGGCTTCCGAAACTTGGCAACTATCACATCGGCATGATCGTTACACCGGATGCCCCGGCGCCCGTGCGGGCGGCGGCCGATCACATCCGCGCGACGTTCGACACGTTCAGCGAGACCGGCCGGTTCTAGCATTACGCGTTTCCGTGGACGGGGCACAACGCCAGACCGGAGACTGTCATATGAACGATCAGCAACGCATCGAGATCGCCGGGATCGGCCTGTCCAGCCCGGACAAGGTCCTGTTTGCCGATCAAGGGGTGACGAAGCTGGATTTGGCGCGGCACTATCAGGCCGTTGCGAATCGAATCCTGCCGCACATGAAGAACCGCCTCGTCAGCCTGGTGCGCTGTCCGGACGGAAGGCGTGGACAATGCTTCTTCCAGCGCCACGGCGGCAAAGGGTTTCCGCAGGCCGTCAAGCGCCGGGTGATCCGCGAGAAGAGCGGTGGGACGGACGAGTATCTCTACGTTTCGGACCTCTCGGGCATCGTCGCGGCGGTGCAGATGAATGCGCTCGAATTCCACATCTGGGGCGCGCGCATCGACCGCCTGGAGCAGCCGGATCGGCTGGTCTTCGACCTCGACCCGGATGAAAGCATCGGCTTTGCGGCGGTGCGCGATGCCGCCTTCATCCTGCGCGCGCGGCTGCGCGAGCTGGATCTGGAGACGGTGCCGCTGGTCACCGGCGGCAAGGGCATCCACCTGGTGGCGCCGCTGCAGCGCCGCGCCGAATGGGCCGATGTCAAGGCATTCGCCCGCGCCTTCGCCGAGGACCTCGCGCACCAGGCGCCGGAGGTCTTCCTGGCGCAGGCCTCGAAGGCCAAGCGACAGGGCCGCATCTTCATCGACTGGCTGCGCAACGAGCGCGGCGCGACCGCGATCGCGCCTTACTCGACCCGGGCCAGAAAAGGTGCGCCGGTCGCGACGCCTGTCTCATGGGACGAGCTTTCAGGGCTGAAGGGGGCGGACGGCTTCCACATCGGCGACATGGAAAAGCGCCTCGAAGCACCCGATCCCTGGCAGGAGAGCACGGGCTGGCGTCAGTCGATCACGCGCACGATGCTGAAGGCGGTCGGGGCCGACGCCTGATCCCTGCCGAACGGTTCGGAGGAGCCTTCAGGGCCGCCGGCGCCGGGCCGCGCGTTCTTCCCGCGACCGCCGTCTGGGTCGCCCGGCGTCTCCAGCACCGTCGCCGTCGCCGCCCTGCATCGCGCGCGGCGGCAGCATCACCTGCGCGGCCAGCTTGGGGAAGGCATCGACCTTGTTGGGCAGCGCCATGGCGTTGACGAAATGCTCCTGGAACTTCGGCTCCAGGGCCGTCTCGATCTTCTCGATCCGGCGCACCGTCTCCTCGATCTCGCGGCGATGGTTGCGGTTGAGCAACGCCATGCGAGCGCCGGTGCCGGCGGCGTTGCCGACGGCCGACACGTTGTCCAGTTCGCAATCGGGGATCAGCCCCAGCACCATGGCGAATTGCGGGTCGATGAAGGAGCCGAAGGCGCCGGCGAAGCGGATGACATCGACCGTCTCGACGCCCTGCTTCTCCATGAGAAGCCTGGTGCCGGCGTAGAGGGCCGCCTTGGCGAGCTGGATGGCGCGCACGTCGTTCTGGGTGATCGTCAGGCGCGGCTCCGTCTCGGCGAGCACGTAGGAGAAAGTGCGGCCGTCGGCGACGATGCGCGGGGATCTATCGGCAAGGTTGCCGTCGATCACGCCGTCCTCGGAAATGATTCCCGACAGGTACATCTCGGCGATGATCTCGATGATGCCCGAGCCGCAGATGCCGGTGACGCCGGTCGCGCCGACCGCCTCAGCAAACCCCGGATCGTCCGACCAAAGCTCGCAGCCGATGACGCGGTAGCGCGGCTCCAGCGTCTCGCGGTCGATGCGCACGCGTTCGATGGCGCCGGGCGCGGCGCGCTGCCCGGCGGAGATCTCGGCGCCCTCGAAGGCCGGGCCGGTGGGCGAGGAGGCGGCGACGACCCGTTTCCGGTTGCCCAGAACGATTTCGGCGTTGGTTCCCACATCGACGATGAGCATCATCCGGTCCTGCCGGTGGGGGCCCTCGGAGAGCGTCACGGCGGCGGCATCGGCGCCCACATGGCCGGCGATGCAGGGCAGGAGGTAGGTGCGCGCGCCCGGATTGAGCTTTAGGCGCAAGTCGTCCGCCTTCATCCTCACCGCGCCGGAGACGGCGAGCGCGAAGGGCGCGCCGCCGAGTTCGGTGGGATCGACGCCCAGGAAGAGGTGATGCATGATCGGGTTGGCGACGAAGACGCTGTCGAGGATGTCGAGGCGCTCGATCCCGCCCTCGTCGGCCACCTTCTGCACCAGCCTGGAGATTTCCTGGCGCACCGCGCGGGTCATGGCCTCGCGCCCGTCCGGGTTCATCATCACGTAGGAAACGCGGCTCATCAGATCCTCGCCGAAGCGAATCTGTGGGTTTGAGGCGCCGGAGGACGCCACCACGCGTCCCGAGAGCAGCGAGACGAGATGCATGGCGATGGTGGTGGAGCCGATGTCGCAGGCAAGGCCGTAGGCCTCGTTCTTGAGCCCGGGCCAGAGCGCGATGATGCGGGCCGCCTCCGTCTCGTCGTCCTGATGGACCGCGGCGGTGACCGCCCATTTGCCCTCGCGCAGGATCTTCTGGACGAGCGGCAGCAGATGCGCATCCACCTCCAGCCGGCCAAAGTCCCAGTCGCTCTGCAGCGCGGCCTTCAGCCGGTCGAGATCACCGAGCGGCTTGTGCATGTCCGGCTCTTCCACCTCGACATAGCAAAGCTGCACGGCGGGAAAGCGCTCGATGACGCGCGTGTCGGCATCCTTGCGCACCACCTGCGCATTGATGACGGTATCCTGCGGGACGTCGATGACGAGGTCGCCCTCAATGGTGGCCGAGCAGGACAGGCGGCGGCCGGCGGCGAGCGTGCGCTTTTCGGCGTAGCGCGCCTCCTTGGGGCCAACCGCCGAAAGATGATCGGCGGCGGAACTGATCTTGTGCTTGGCGAACTGTCCTTCCTGGACCTCGATCTGGCACCGTCCGCAGGTGGCGCGTCCGCCGCACACGCTCTCGACATAGACGCCGAGCTGGCGGGCCGCATCGAGCACCGTCGTGCCTTTGGCGAAGCGCCCGCGCTTGCCGGAGGGCATGAAGAGGACGAGGGGGTCGTCGGGGCTCATCGCAGGGATCCCCGGGACGACGCCACCGGCACACCCCCCTCTGCCCTGCCGGGCATCTCCCCCTCAAGGGGGGAGATTGGCTGGCATCGATGTTTCGCGCGTTCTGCAACGCCGGCGATTGGCGAAATCCTTACGGCCGCCCAATCTCCCCCCTTGAGGGGCAGGGCAATCGCATATGATTTTTTTTGCAGGCTCCGCCTGCGACCCCCACCCTCAATCCCTCCCCTCAAGGGGGAGGGAAGAAAGGTGGTGCGCCCGATCATCCCCCTCCCCCTTGAGGGGAGGGATTGA
>NZ_JANKOF010000056.1 GCF_024655565.1 Nitratireductor sp. ZSWI3
CGCCACCCCGGCCGGGGTGGCGCATTCCGGCAAGGCCGGAGGCTTACGCCGCTTCGTAGACGATGCCGTCCGCTTCGGCCGAGCCGATCACCGACCAGACCGTGGCGTGCGCGGCCGAGTTGTTGCGGAACCAGTGCCTGCGGCCGGCCGGCGTCTTGACCAGATCGCGCGGCCCGAGCTCGACCTCCACCGTCTCACCATTGTCCTCCCAGCCGACGGTCAGCGAGCCCTCGAGCACCAGGTAAGCGTCCTCCACGTCGCGGACGATCGGCTTGATGCCGACCCGCGAGGGAATGCCGAGCATCTCCTTGCGGCAGGTGTCGTGCTCGATGCCGCCCTCGCCCACATAGACCTTGCGGGTGAAGCCGGCCCTTTCCCAGATCGTCGGCAGCTCGTTGTGGCGCACCACATACTGGGCCATCAGCTTCTGCAGCGGGTGGCTGCCGTTGCGATCGAAGGGCAGCGTCTTGCCGGGTGCGGCGCCGAAGCTGCGCGCCAATTCCGCCGGGTGCTCCTTCGGATGATAGTGATAGACCGGCGGTAGCGGCTTGCCGACATCGACCGAGATCGACATCAGCACCGGCGTCACACCGTCATTGCGGAAGCCGTGGCCGATTTCGCGAGCATTGAGGATCATGTCCTTGGCGCCGAGCTTGACCTCGACCACCTCGCCGTCCTTCTCCCAGCCGACCACCAGCACACCGTCGATGATGAGGAAGCTCTCCTCGATCTCATGGCTGTGGCAGGCGGCGTATTTGCCGGGCTCCTTGTGGATCAGGCTGAGGGTGAAATGGTCCGGCTTCAGCGTCGTCGTGTCGCCGACCTTGGGCGAGCCGCCGGCGCCGATATAGCGCATCTGGGCGCGCGCCAGGTCGTCGAAGCCGGCATTGGACGGGAAGGCGTTCCAGTCGAACGACTTGTCGGTGAAGCGGCCGGTATGGGCGGCAAGGTCCTGCGCCAGGGCGGAGGTGGCAGTGGCGGTGGTGTGGATCGTCATGGGGTTTCCTTTCTCCTCGGTTGCGCAAGGCTAGATCGCGAGTGTTTTACCTGCTAGACAGTGTTTTATGGATAAAACAGAGATCCGTTCCCGGACGCCTCAGCCGGACGACAAATATCTGGTCCCCGGCCTGATACGGGGGTTGCAGGTGCTGCAGGCCTTCACCCCGGAAAGCCGGGAGATGACCCTGTCGGAGATCGCCCGCCGCCTCGGCACGACGCGCTCGGCCGCCTTCCGCACGGTCTACACCCTCGCCCATCAAGGCTATCTCCTGCACGACCCGCAGACCGCGCGCTACACGCTCGGTCCCGCCGTGCTGCGGCTCGGCTACGGCTATCTCGCCACGCGCGAGTTGGTCGAGATCGCCCTGCCGGAACTGGAGAAGCTGCGCGATGCCACCGACTGGTCGGCGCATCTTGGCGTGCGCGACGGGCGCTTCGTGCTCTACATGCTGCGCGTGCCGAGCCACATGGGGCTCGCCAGCATCGTCCATGTCGGCAGCCGCCTGCCCGCCGCCGGGACGACGATGGGGCGCGTCCTGCTTGCCGATCTTGGCGAAGACGACCTGGTGCGGCTCTACAGGGACGAGACCTACCAGAACGCGCCGGGGCAGACGCCGCGCAGCCTGACCGAGCTCCTCGCCCAGTGGCGGCGCGACCGTCGGTCGGATGCCGTGGTGCAGATCGGCAATTTCGAAATGGGCATCGCCAGCATCGCAGCCCCGGTCCGCGACATCGAGGGCACCGTCGTCGCCGCGATCAACCTCACCCGCCCCGCCACCGGCGACGGGCGGGACGGCATCGAGCCCGGCGTGCGGCAAGCGGTGCTGGACGCCGCCGCCGCCATCACCCGCCTGCTCGGCGGCCTGCCGGAGCGGCCTGCCGGCGCGTAGGCAGCGTCCCGGCGGCGGCACTGCAGACGGCCGAAAGCGCTTCCCCTTGCAACGCCGGCGGATTTCCGTTTAGTATTTATTGAACAATGGGTTCAAATTTGAACAGGGAGTATGGCGCGTGGAACTGACGAGGCGAAGCCTGATGCTGGGTGCAATGGGGAACGCGGCCGTGCTGTCTTTCCCGGTCAAGGGACGGGCGCAGACCGCTTTCAACTTCATCACACCCTTCACCTTTTCCCTGGCCTTCGCACCGGTCATCTACGCGGATGCCGCCGGCTACTATGCGGAGGAAGGCCTGGAGATGAACCTGCAGGCCGGCAAGGGCGCCGCCCTCGCCGCGCAGATGACGATCGCCGGGCAGATGGATTCCGGCCGCACCGGCGGCACCAACTACATCGTCTCGCGCGTCAACAACAACGCGCCGCTCATCTCGATCGCCACCATCGCCCAGATGTCGCCCTTCTACGTCCTCTCCTCGAAGAACAATCCGGTGGAGACAATCGCCGATCTCGAGGGACGCACCGTCGGCATGGCGACCCTTGGCGGCTCCATGGAAGGCACGCTCGACCTGATGATGACCGGGGCGGGCGCCTCGCCGGAGAAGGTCGAGAAGGTCAAGGTGGCGGATTCGGCCTCCTCCTTCGCCCTGATCGAGGCGGGCCGCGCCGGCGCCTTCCTCGGCAACACCTCCTCCATGGTGATGGCGAGTTCGGCGCGCGACGATGTGGCCGTGATGCCGATCGACGACGGCATGCCCGGCCAGGTCTATGTCGCACGCCCCGACCAGATCGCCGAGAATCCTGACAAGTTCGTCGCGTTCCTGCGCGCCACCCATCGCGCCGCCAAGGAGATCGTCACCGCCGAGGACCTGCTGCCGATTCTGCGGACGATCGGCGAAAAGCACGACGTCTCCGGACTCAAGAACACCGACACCGCGCAGAAGGACCTGCGTGCCAACGCGCAGAACTGGGCCTCCAAGGGCGAAGAGAACATCCTGCGCAACGTGCCGGAGGTGTGGGAGCGCGCCGTCGGCCTGCTCGCCGGCGCTAAGCTGATCGACAAGGCCGTTCCGGCAACGGATCTCTACACCAACGACCTCATCGACCGGGCCGCCAAAGCATGAGGATGGACCATGAGGCCGACATCCGCCTGGCGGGTGTCGGCAAGACTTTCGGCCACGGCGAAAACGCCGTCCGCGCCATCGGCGATGCCACGCTCGACATGCAGCGCGGCGACTTCATCTCGCTGCTCGGCCCCTCGGGCTGCGGCAAGACCACGCTGCTGCGCATCATCGCCGGGCTCGAACGGCCGAGCGAGGGCGAGATCCTGGTGCGCGGTCGCGCCGTCTGGGACGGCGCGAAGCGCTCGACCGAGGCGACCCGTCCGGTCTCCATGATGTTTCAGGAAGCACGCCTCTTCCCCTGGTTCACGGTGGCGGAGAACGTCGCCCTGCCGCTGCGCCTGCGCGGCGTCAAAAAGGCCGAGCGTGAAGCGCGGGCCCACGCGCTGTGCGAGACGGTCGGTCTCAAGGGTTTCGAGAAGATGCGCCCGTCGGCGCTTTCGGGGGGCATGCGCCAGCGCGCCTCGCTCGCCCGGGCGCTCATCACCGAGCCGCAGGTGCTGCTCCTCGACGAGCCCTTCGGCGCGCTCGACGCGATGACCCGCGACACGCTCAACCTCGAACTGATGTCGGTGTGTGCGCAGGCCCGCGTGACCACCATCCTCGTCACCCACTCCATCACCGAGGCGGCGTTCCTGTCGGACCGCGTCGTGGTGCTGGCGGCGCGGCCGGCGCGCATCACCGAGGTCGTCGAAATGCCCTTCGAGCGCCCGCGCACGCTCGACCTGCAGCGAAAGCCCGCGTTCCAGGACATCCTCGTGCGCCTGCGTTCCAGCCTGACCGGAGGCCACTGATGCACACTGACCGCTTCTTCCGCATCGCCCTGCCGACCGCCACGGTGATCGCCTTCCTCCTCGTGTGGACGCTCTATGTGCGGACCGCCGAGGTCTCCGCCTTCATCCTGCCGACACCGCTGCAGATCGTCACCGCCTTCATCGGCCTGCTCGGCGACGCCGGGGTCTGGCGCCACGCGCTCGTCACCGTCACCGAAGCCGTCTCCGGCTTCCTGATCGCAGTCCTCCTCGGCATCTGCCTCGGCATGGCCATGGCGCGCGTCCGGATGCTTGAATGGGCCTTCAAGCCCTTCATCGTCTGCCTGCAGCTGATCCCCAAGATCGCGCTCGCACCGCTGTTCATCCTGTGGTTCGGCTTCGGGCTCGAATCGAAGATCGTCATCGCCGCCGCCCTCGCCTTCTTCCCGGTCTTCTCCAACGCGCTTGTCGCCTTCCGCTCGGTGGAGCCCGGAGACCGGGACGTCTTCACCATGCTGCAGGCCAACCCCGTGCAGCGCTTCGTCATGCTCGATCTGCCGACGGCGCTGCCCGTGGTGCTCGCCGGCATGGAGGTCGCCGTCGTCATGTCGATGATCGGCGCCATCGTCGGCGAGTTCATCGGCGGCAATGAAGGGCTCGGCTATCTGGCCGTCGCCATGCTGCAGGAACTGCAGGTGCCGGGCCTCTTCGCCGTGATCGTGCTTTTGACGCTGATCGGCCTGACGCTCTACACACTCATCGCACAGTTGCGCGGCTGGCTGACGCCCTGGCACGCCTCCGCGGCGAGGGGCCGATCAGAAGCATGAAGCGCGCCGCCACGACGATCATTGCGACGTCGGCATCAGCATCGACGATCCGCTTCGCGTGCATTCGTCGATTCCGCCACACCTGCCATACGACGTCCGGCATAGGCGGCGCGATTTACGGCCCAACCGTTCCGGCTGCTGTAGGGGGCATAGTCGCCGACCGCGCCGAGCAGGGCGCCCATCACCGCAGCCCCTTCCTGGGACCGCCTGGCTTGTGCGCAGGAGTCCTCCGCCATGGCCACGGTCTTTCGCTGGGCGTAGCGGGTCGCAGCTTTTCCGCTTGAAGCGGACACGTTGCTGCCCGAGCCGTCCGATGTCGAGCTGCAGGCAGCGACAGAGAGACCGAGCATAGCAACAAGGATGAGCTTCATAATATTCCCCCAAGGTCAGAAAGACGATCCTCGCGACCGCCTATTCACGTTGGGGTTCATCACAGCCATTGCTGTGAGTCTATTCATACAGATGTACTAATACTTTTATTGTTTTCCGCGACATTTATTAGAAACCCTTCCGGGATCCTGTTCGACATAAGGTTATCACCCATGTCTCCGGGCCGTAAATTGAGCGGATGGCGATCCCGGCAGGATTCGAACCTGCGACCATCGGCTTAGAAGGCCGGTGCTCTATCCAGCTGAGCTACGGGACCGTACGCCGCGCCGGGCGCACCTTTCAGTGCGTCCAGGGTATTTTGCGGTCATAGCGGAAATTATCCGCGTAGGAAACCTGACGCCGCTTCGCCTTGTTGGGCTCCTCGATGCGGAACGCCAGCCCGTTCTTCTCGGCATAGGCGACCGCCTCTTCTTTCGTCGCGAAGGTAAGCCGGACCTGGCTCTTCATGTCCGAGGACGAAGTGTAGCCCATCAGCGGGTCGATCTTGCGCGGGGTTTCCGGCTCGAATTCCAGAATCCAGTACCCCGTCTTGGCGGTGCCGGACTGCATGGCGGTCTTGGCAGGGCTGAAGATGCGCGCAGACACTTGTGATCCCTCGTTCCTTGCGGCGTTGCCGACGCCCAAAGGCGTCAATCAGGCACACCGAGCTGCAAATCCGCAACCGGTGGGCAGACAGGCTGGTCGGAGCGGCAGGATTCGAACCTGCGACCCTCTGGTCCCAAACCAGATGCGCTACCAGGCTGCGCTACGCTCCGGACGAGCGAACCCGTATAATTTCCAAGGGTTCGGTGCAAGAGCGAATTTGGAGAATTCGCGCCGAAGTGGAACAATCCGTGCTCGGTGGCCTGGAATGGTCGAAAGTCCGGCGGAAGATTCTGTACGCGACGGCTCATGCGCGTTGCCGCGACGCCCGGTTGCGGCAAGCGCTCACTCCTGCCCGCCGCGGCGCTTGTCGGCCTCCTTGCTCGTCTCGGCCCGGTTGCGGCCCAGGGTCTTGGCGCTGTACAGCGCGCCGTCCGCCTCGTGCAGGAGCGCATCCAGGTCGATGAGGCCGTCGCCCGAGCACGCCAGCCCGACACTGATCGTGATGTCGAGCGGCTTGCCGCGGCGCGTCGTCACGGGCGCCTCGGCCACCACTTGGCGAATGCGTTCGGCAATGGCGAGCGCCTGCGACCTCGTGCAGTCGGGGAGCAGTATCGCAAATTCCTCCCCTCCGATGCGGCCGATGACGTCGAGCGGGCGCAGACACGCGGCGGCGCGCCCGGCAACCGCTGCAATGACCGCATCGCCCGCCGCATGCCCGTAGCCGTCGTTGATCGCCTTGAAGTGGTCGATGTCGATCATCAGCAACGCGACCGGCGCACCCTGATCCCGAACGTCCTTGAGCCGGATCTCGGCCGCGTCGCGAAAGGCCATTCTGTTGAACAGGCCCGAGAGCTGGTCATGGGCCGCCAGGTGCCTCAGGCGATAGAGAAGCTCGGCCTGCCTGGTCATCACGCTCGCCAGCATGATCGGGGCCAGGGCGATCAGGCTCATGCCCAGCCGGATGGAGATCAAATCCCGTTCATTGGCGAGATCGATCGTGTCGGGCAGATAGCCGGCCGACAGCGCCAGCAGCGTCCAGAAGCTGAAGATCAGCGTCAAAAGAGCGGTGACGAAGCGCGGGTAGATGAGCGCCCCCCACAGCAGCGCGGGGACGGGAAAGGCGACGGCGCCCGGCCCGCCGATCGTCACGGCGGCGAGGCAGGACAACGCGAGCGCCACGGCCGGCGCGGCATAGCGCACGGGCCTGGCCGGCCAATGCCGGAACCGCGACAGCGGCAGGGAGGCCGTCAGGACCACGGGCAATATCGCCACATAGTTGGCGAACTCCGTCACGAACCAGAAGGTCCAGCCGCCCATGGCCGAACCGCCGAACAGGAGCGGATTGGCGACCGCCCCGACCAATCCCGCCAGGAACGAGCCGGCGGCGATCGCCAGCACCAGCACCAATGTGGAATCGGGGGTGCGAAGCTGGATCGCCCGGATCGGGACCCGATGGAGCACGAAATAGGCGCCGGCGATGCCGGCCAGATTGGCGCCGCTCAGAAGGAGCGCCTTGAAGACCGTGGAGCCGGTCAGGAAATCGGCGGCCAGGAAGCCCGCCGTTCCGGCCACCCAGACCCAGGGGCTCACCGGCCGAGGCATGCGCAGAAGCAAGCCCAGCATGACGGCGTTCGCCGGCCACACGGTCGCCAGGAAGTCCACCGGCCGGGTGTAGATGCCGAACAGGCAGGCGAAGAACACGGCGATCCCGACCAGGCCGGCGCCGCGCAGGCCGCCGCCGATCGTGAAAGCCTCCGTCCTCGTCCCGTCGAACACGCGCCCCAGGAAGGTCACCCGCCCCATCTCCCCATCCAGAGGCGGGATGATACCAGCAGTTGCTCGACAGAGCGTTAAAACCGGCCCAGCACCCCGATCTGCCCAGTTCGGCGGGCGCGGATGGTTAACCGGGCGATACAGATTTGCTTAAAATCTGAAGCGCATCCTTGCGGCATGACAACCCTCGTCCGCATGCTCACGACCGTGCTCCGCGCCGCCATTCTGCTGTCGCCGGCCGCAATGGCCGTGGCGGCCTTCCTGTACCTGATCCACCGCGCCGACGAGGCGGGCACGGCCCGGCGCGTCGACTACACCAGCACCGCCTCGGTTGACGACGGCGTTCGGCCATGACTTCATCACCGGCGCAAGGAACCGGATCGGATCGGTGATCCTGACCGCGATCTCGACCCGCAAAGGCCGATAGGACGGAACGGAAATGGACGCTCCCTTACCGCTGCCCGACCAGGGCGTGCACATCCGGATCATCCTGGGCGTCGTCATGGGCCTGAGCATCGCGCGCCTGCTCAACGGGCTGGCACGCTTCGTCCAGCATCCGAACAAGAACCACATATATTCCGTTCATCTCGGCTGGGTGGTGTTCCTCTTCCTCGCGGTGGTCCACTTCTGGTGGTTCGAATTCGGCCTGCTGCGGATCAACCGCTGGACATTCGAGCTCTACGTCTTCGTCATCCTCTACGCGGCGCTGTTCTTCTTCATCTGCGCACTGCTGTTTCCGGATCAGATGCAGGAATATTCCGGCTACGAGGACTATTTCCACTCGCGGCAGAAATGGTTCTACGGCCTGCTGGCGACGCTGCATGCCACCGACGTGCTGGACACGCTTGCCAAGGGGCAGGACCATTTCAGGGAGCTCAGTCCCGAATATCCCATCCGGCAGGCCGTGATGATCGCCCTGTCGATCATCGCCATGTTCGTGACCAGCAGGCGCTTCCACCTGGGCTTCGTGAGCCTCGCCCTGCTCGTTCAGATCATCTGGATCGTGCAGTATTTTCAGGTGCTATCTTGAGACCGTCCGGCGACGGCACGAAAGGGATGCTTTCCGCGTAAAAAAAGCCCCGCAGCCTTTCGACCGCGGGGAAATATAGCAGAGACGTTGGGGTGTCTCTTGCCGGTATCCGACCGGCGCGGTCAACACTAAACTGTGCTTCCGCCAAAGTCGCCCAAAAAAATGCCTACAAAATGGCGATCATGACTTTCCCGGCACGGCCCTGATCCAAAAAGTCTCACCTTCCTGCCTTCCTTGGCGTCAACAATACAGGGACCGATCCATCGCCATAGGTCCGGTTTTGCTCAAAAGATGCCCATCCATCAGCGGAATCCGTGTCGATCCTTGAGATGCCAAGTAGAAGATGGCGGCTTTTCCACGTCGATGGCGTGGAATTCTCCATAATGCTGCATACCAACCTCGACACCCGTCATCCGCCTGCGCCCGTGCCGAGAGCACCAATTCTCACGATGCGTCACATTCCGTGATTGGCGCGCGATCCCGAATCACAGGACGCTCGAAATGCGGCGGACCTGAGAGGGAACGCTGGGCCGGTGCGGAAGGCCTATGGCCCATGCGCCGGCCGGTCGGTTGGTCCGGTTCCCACCAACCGGCCTGCTGGCGGAGTTTTGAGCTGGGGCTCACTCATGCAGGACTGCCACCGTTCCTCCCGGCAATCCTACTCCGCCAGCGCCTGCCGCCCTCCCTGTTCGGACCGGCGCAGGATCGGTCCCGCCAGCCGAAGAACGGGCTTTCTTCGCTGTCGGCTCTTCCAAGATCCGCCGCCTCGTCCTATCCCGAGTCCATCGACCCGATTCTCCGAGAGCGATCCATGAACCGAACCGCTTCCGCATTCCTGCTCGTCGTGGCGCTGACAGGCGTTTTGTGCGCCCTCGGCTTCGCGCTGCAGATCAAAGGCTACGGTTTCGGAAGCCTCGGCGTCGCGCGCCTCGACGCGCTTGCCGACGCGGCCACCTTCATTCCGCTCGCCGCGATCTACGCCTTCGCCGCCGCCCTGGTCGCGATCCTGCCCATCCGGGCGGCGGGCTTCGTCCACGCCAACGGCGCGGCGCCGATCTATTCGGCCTCGCTCGTGCTGCTTGCCAGCGTCGTCGGTGTCCAGGCGACCCGCTTCGCATTCGGCGACCGCAGCGCGCTGTGGGCGCTGATCGACTGGCGGTTCGTGTTCGCAGCGGCGATCGTCGCCGCCCATCTGTCGCTCGACACGCTGCGCCGCAACGTCCTGCTTCGCACCCTTTCGCTGATCGGCTTCGTGGCCGCCGCCCTCGCCTGCCTCTACTGGACGTTCCGGTTCTGACGCATCGGCCGACCGTCGCTTCCTCGGAACCGCCACACTCCTCGACCGTTGATCATCAGCGGGCGGGCAGCTTGAGAGAGCGAAAGGTGACGCCATGATCAAGTCAATCGCCGTCGCCGGCCTGCTCGGGGCCGCAACCCTGTTGCTTTCGGGCTGCGTCTACGAGGAGGGCTACGCACACGGCCCCTATTATGACGGCGTCTATGCGGGCGGCGTCCTCTACAGCCGCGATCGCTACCACGACCGGGATTACCGCCACCGCGAGTGGCGGCGCCACAGGCACAGGGATGCGGATCGATACGGGCGGCACATCAGCCGCGACGCCGCGGCATTCGAAAGACGCCTGCGCGCCCGCGGCCACAGGTTCAGGATCATCCCGACCGCCCCCGACGACCGTCATTAGAGCGCCGCGCGTCCTTTTGGACGCAAAAATGACGCCTGTTTTCCGTATTTATGCGAACGTCAGGTGAAGCGGGCCGACCCGCCCGGCGGGACGGTCCGTCGCGCCTCGCATCCCGCCCGGAAAACGATTCAAATTCTAGTCTTATCTTACTGATTTCCCAAATCTTTCCTTCATCAGAATCGTTGATCGTTTGTTAGGCAAACGGGGCTGACGACGCAACGAGGAAGACGGGAATTGCAACCGCGGTATGAGCTTATAGTCGATCCGACAGAGCTGTGGACCGTTTGGGACAACGAGCTGAATCAACCGGCGACCATAGGGTTCACCGTGGTCGCCGGACTCAGCAAATCGGAAGCGCGAGATGCCTGCTTTGTCTTGAACGAGGTCGAGAAGAGGCGCCGTTCCGGGCAGTCGCGCCGTTCGGCCAAATCGTGACCGGCGGGCCGGCATTGCATCGGCCGGATTTGACCCCATATGCCCGAATGACGCACCCTGCGGCCGGATACGGAGGAGACGGGCACATGAAACGCGGCATCATCGGGCTATCGGCGGCCGTCGGGCTGGCGGGACTGTCTCTGTCGGGCTGCGTCAACCACGCGGCATCGCCCGAATACAATGGCAGCTACTTCATCTGGCAGGCGCAGAACACGCAAACGCGGAACCACTACCCGTCGCGCGACTACAGCCCTCCCAACAAATAGATGCTCCCGATGCCGGGCGCGCACCAACGCTCCGCTCCGGCGAACACCATTCATTTGATCGCCCGCTTGTGGTATGTTTATTCTCTGTAAATTCAGAGAGATCCGACCATGGGTGAAGGTTGGTTTGCCAGGCCCGTTCCCATCTCGGTGGGCATTGCGGGCGACATCAGATACGTGTCGAGCGCGCGACAGGCGGTCGGCATGCTGAGCGGAAGCTGGCGCGAGACGGGCAGCGCCAAGCATCAGGCTGCGCTGCTCGCCTGCCAGCGCGCCATGAGCGGCGAGATGCCGACGGAAAGCGCCAGAAGCGCCTTTGTCGATGCGGCCTCGGAAGCCAGGGTCCTGTTCGAATAGGATTGCCGGCCGCGCCCGGCGCAGTGCTCAGGCGCCCTCGCCCGCCTCCATGGCGCCGACCACCTCGGCGGCCAGCGCACGGGTGATGCGGCTCTTGCGCTCCAGCGCGGCGCGGTCGAGCCGCTCGACCGCCCGCATGGCGCTCGACAGCGAGCGCTCGATGCGGCGCACCAGATACTGAACCACATGCGGCTCCACATCGACCTGCCGGTCGGCGAAAAGCTTGGTGATGACGCCGGCAAGCAGCATGTCGTCAGGCTCGTCGATCTCGACGGTGGCCGCCGCCTTCAGCCGCGACAGGAGATCGGGCAGCCGGACGCCCCAGGCGCCCGGAAAGCGGCGCGCCGTCAAGAGCATGGGCTGGCCGGCGGCGCGTGCCGCATTGATCAGATGGAACAGGCCGTTCTCGTCGAGCCGTCCGGCATCGGCCCCGTCGATCAGGATGGGACGGCTGCCGGCGGCGGCGATCTCCTCGGCGCCGATCGATGCCGGCGAGATCTCGTCCGCGCCCGCCGTCTCGCGCCAGATCGCCGCCAGATGCGACTTGCCGGAGCCGGCGGGGCCGGCAAGAATCACCACCGGCGCCGGCCACGCCGGCCAGTTCTCGATCAGGGCGACGGCGCGCGCATTGGCCTGCGTGACGACGAGGTCGTCGCGCGAGAGCGCTTCCTTGTGGGAAAGGTCGAGCGGCAGTTGGCGCGGCATCGGACGGGCCTCAGTCGCCCGGCGCCCGGCCGGGAGCATCGGCGCCGGCCTCGTGCCCCGCATAGAGCGGCGAGGCAAGATAGCGGCCGAGCGCGAAGCGCACGAGGACGGCGACGGCGGCAGCGGCCGGAACGGCGATCAGGAGGCCGACGAAACCGAACAGGTAGCCGAAGGCGAACAGCGCGAACATCAGCCAGACCGGATGCAGGCCGACGCTTTTTCCCACCAGCTTCGGCTGCAGGATGTTGCCTTCCAGGAACTGGCCGGAGAAGAAGATGCCGGCCACCACCAGCACCCACCACCATTCGGGCCAGAACTGCACCACGGCGATGCCGATCGACAGGCCGAAGCCGACCAGCGAACCGACGTAGGGGATGAAGCTGATGAGCCCGGCGAAGAGGCCGATCAGAAGGCCGAAATTGAGCCCCACCAGCGACAGGCCGACGGCATAGAAGACGCCGAGGACCAGGCACAGCGTGCCCTGCCCGCGCACGAAGCCGGCGGTCGCCACGTTGATGTCGCGGGCGATCTGGCGCACCGTCTCCACGTGATCGCGCGGCACCCAGCTGTCGACCTTTTCGACCATGCGGTCCCAGTCGAGCAGCATGTAGAAGGCGACGACCGGCGTGACGACGAACAGGCTGGCGAGGTTGACCAGCGCCATGCCGGAGCTCCACACGGACTTGAACAGCGTGGCGAGGAAGCCCGTTCCCTGTGCCAGGATCGAGCTCAGATTGTCGCGTGCGGCCTGCGTTTCGCCGTTGAGCAGGTTGTCGAACCATGCCGGCTCCAGCTCCAGGAGCAGTGCCTGCAGGCGCGCCAGATAATCCGGCAGGCGGCTGGCGAAATCGGCAAGCTGCTTGCCCAGCACCGGCACGACGATGACGAAGGCGAGCGTCAGCATCACCAGAAAGGCGATGAGGATCACCACGGTCGCCGCGGTGCGTGACAGGCCGAGCCGCTCCAGCCGGTCGGCCACCGGGTCGAGGAAATAGGCAAGCACCAGGCCCGCCAGGAAAGGCAGCAGGATCGAGCTGAACACGTAGAGGAACAAGATCAGGCCGCCGAGCGCCAGCCCCCAGAAGAGGAGTTGACGGCCGAGCGGGCGTCCGGAACTGCCGGCTGCCACGGCTCCGCTTTCCACCTCCGTCTCAGCGTCCTTCAAGGTCACTTTCGGCATATCCACCCATGTGCTTGATCCACGAAACGAGATAGGCAGCCCCGGAAGCGACGGTCAAGAGGCCGGTGGCGACGATCAACGCAAGACGCACCGAACCGGAGCTGTAGGCGAAGGCGAGCTCGGCAAGCACCAGAAGGGCAAGCAGGATCTGCGCCAGCGTGTTGGCCTTCGACACGAACAGGGGCTTCATGGCCACCGGATGGCCCATCACGTTGGCCAGCAGCACGCCGCCGACGATCAGCGCATCGCGCGAGACGACGGCGATGACCAGCCAAAGGGGCAGCTCGGCCATGTAGCCCAGCACGACGAACACGCTGACCAAGAGCAGCTTGTCGGCAATCGGGTCGAGATAGGCGCCAAGCTCGGTGCGCTGGTCGAACTGGCGCGCGATGAAGCCGTCGACGCCGTCGGAGATGCCGGCCACCAGGAAGCCGGTGAAGGCCCAGCCGGTCTGCCCCGTCAGCAGCGCGAAGACGACAGCCGGCACGAGCAGGAAGCGAAGCAGGGTGATGATGTTCGGGATCGTCAATCGAAATCTCCAGTCCTGGCCCGCCGTGCCGTCCTTGCAGCGCCGGCACGTTCAGGCACACTCTTATCGCAGGCTTTGACAGATTGTGGGAGTGCGGCTTTGTTTCAATAGGCCGGTATGGCGGCATGTGCCGCCTTGCAGAGGACGCGCCTTCATGTCAGAAGCCGGAAAAACGGCGGCGAGAACACCATGGCTCAGGAACCAAAGAACGGCCTCACCTATGCCGATGCGGGCGTCGATATCGACGCCGGCAGCCGCATGGTCGACAAGATCAAGCCCATGGTGCGGGCGACGCGCCGGCCGGGTGCCGACAGCGAGATCGGCGGTTTCGGCGGATTGTTCGACCTCAAGGCGGCGGGCTTTTCCGATCCGATCCTCGTTGCCGCCAACGACGGCGTCGGCACCAAGCTGAAGATCGCCATCGAGGCGGACAAGCACGACACGGTCGGCATCGACCTCGTGGCCATGTGCGTCAACGATCTGGTGGTGCAGGGCGCCGAGCCGCTCTTCTTCCTCGACTATTTCGCCACCGGCAAGCTCGATCCCGACCAGGGGGCGGCGATCGTCTCGGGCATCGCCGAGGGCTGCCGGCAAGCGGGCTGCGCGCTGATCGGCGGCGAGACGGCCGAGATGCCGGGCATGTATCACGGCGATGACTACGACCTGGCCGGCTTCGCCGTGGGTGCCGCCGAGCGCGACCGCCTGCTGCCCACGGGCGACATAGCCGAGGGCGACGTGATCCTCGGACTTGCCTCCTCCGGCGTCCACTCCAACGGCTTCTCGCTGGTTCGGCGCATCGTCGAGCTGGCCGGCCTGTCGTGGAGCGACCGGGCGCCGTTCGCCCGCGACCGCACGCTGGGCGCGGCCTTTCTCGAGCCGACCCGCATCTATGTGAAGCCGCTTCTTTCGACGCTCAAGGTCGCCTGGGGCATCAAGGCGCTGGCCCACATTACCGGCGGCGGCTTTCCCGAAAACATTCCGCGCGTGCTGCCCGACCATCTGGCCGTCGAGATCGATCTCGACGCCATCGACGTGCCGCCGGTCTTCTCCTGGCTCGCCGCGACGGGCGGCGTCGCTGAATCGGAGATGCTGTCGACCTTCAACTGCGGCATCGGCATGATCGTCGTCGTGGCCTCCGGCGAGGCGGCGCAGATCGCCGCCCTTCTGCACCAGGCGGGTGAGACGGTGACCATGCTCGGCCGGACGGTGCCGCGCCGCGCCAGCGGCGTGACCTACCGCGGAAAGCTCGATCTATGACCAAATCGGCCCGCAAGCGTGTCGTCGTGCTGATTTCCGGACGCGGCTCGAACATGGCCTCGCTGATCGCCGCGGCGATCGACCCGGCCTTTCCGGCCGAGATCGTCGGCGTCATCTCCAACCGGGCCGATGCGCGCGGGCTTGAAATCGCAGCGACGCACAGCATCCCCACGAAAGTGGTGTCGGCGCGCGACTATGACGGGCGCGCGGCGCATGACGCGGCGATCCACGAGGCGCTGACCCAGATGAAGGCGGAGATCGTCTGCCTGGCCGGCTACATGCGCCTGCTGACGCCGGATTTCGTGCAGAAATGGATGGGGCGGATGATCAACATCCACCCTGCCCTCTTGCCCAACTTCCGCGGCCTCGACACGCATGCGCGGGCGCTCGCCACGGGCGTGCGCGTCCATGGCTGCACCGTGCATTTCGTCACCCCGGAGATGGATGACGGGCCGATCATCGCCCAGGCCGCCGTGCCGGTGCTGATCGGCGACAGCGAAGAGACGCTCGGCCAGCGCGTGCTCAGGATGGAGCACCGCCTCTATCCCCTGTCGCTGCGGCTCCTGGCCGAGGGGCGCGTGCGCATGTCGGGCGGCGTCGCCGTGTTCTCCAACGTCGCCGACGAGACGGGCGAGACGGCCATCGTGTCGCCCGGTGAGCGGCGCCGCCGCTGAACCGCGGCTCAGAGCGGGATGAGGAAAAGTGTGAAGCGGTTTTCCGCCCGCATCCCGCTCTGATTTTTGGAATCGATCGCGTTTATGATTTTGGATTGATTCAATCCAAAATCATCGCGATCTAGGCCGCGCGCACCCACACCTTTGTGTCGTGAAAGGCCGCCCCGCCATAGGGCGCGACCGCGTCGGCGCCGGTCAGGACGTTGATGCCCTCGCCACGCTCATGGGCGCCGTTCGGCCAGATGCCCTCGGCGATCACCACACCGCGCCGCACGCCATCGAACAATCTGGCATGCAGCACCACCTCGCCGCGCGGATTGCCGATCTCCACCCGGTCGCCCTCGGCGAGCCCCAGCATCGCCGCGTCGTCGGGATGCAGCATCAGTTCCGGCCGCCCTTCGCGCTTGATCGAGCCCGGCGTCTCCGAAAAGCTCGAATTCAGGAAGCTGCGCGCCGGCGAGGTGGCCAGCCGGAACGGATGCTCGGCATCGGCGAGCTCGATCAGCTCGACGTGATCAGGAAACACCGGCAACCGCTCATGGGCGCCCTGGATGCCGATCGATTCGGGCGGCCGGTTGGGCGCCGGCGTGCCCACCCAGTCGGGGCGGAAGCGGAACTTGCCGTCCGGATGACCGAAGCCGTGCACGAAATGCGCCGTCTCGAAATCCGGCTGCACGTCGGCCCAGCGTTCGGCCTTGAAACTGTCGAAGGTGCCGAGCCCGCGCCGCCCGAGCATCCAGTCGAGATGCTCGCGCGCCGAGAGCCCGAATCCCGGCAGATGCGCCACGCCGAGGCGTTTTGCCAGTTCCTCGACGACGAACAGGTTTTCGCGCGCCTCGCCCGGCGCCTCGACCAGCTTCGGCCCGAGGATGATGTGCTGGTGGCCGCCGCCGCGATAGATGTCGTCGTGCTCGAGGAACATGGTCGCCGGCAGCACCACATCGGCGAGCCTGGCCGTGTCGGTCATGAACTGCTCGTGCACGCAGGTGAAGAGATCCTCCCGCAGGAAGCCGCGCTTGACCAGACGCTGCTCCGGCGCGACGTTGGCCGGGTTGGTGTTCTGGATCAGCATCGCCGTCACCGGCGGGCCACCGTTGAGCGCCTGCCGATCGTTGGTCAGGACACGGCCCACCTGCGACTGGTCGAGCGAGCGGACCGAGGGGTCGCGGAAGGACTGGCCCTCGATCAGCGACTTGTCGAGCCCGAAGATCGCCGAGTTGGAATGGAAGGCGCCGCCACCCTCGTACTGCCAGCAGCCCGTGACGGCAGCGACCGACAGCGCCGCGTGCATGTTCACGGCGCCGTTGCGGTTGCGCGTGAAGCCGTAACCGAGGCGGAAATAGGTGCGCTTGGTCTCGCCGACGAGCCGGGCGAACGCCTCGACCTCATCGACCGCAAGGCCGGTGATCGCTGCCGCCCATTCGGGCGTGCGCGTCTTCAGATGCGCTTCCAGCCCCTTCGGATCGTCCGTATAGCGCTCGAGGAAAGTGCGGTCGGCCAGGCCGTCGCGGAACAGCACATGCATCACCGCACAGGCGAGTGCGGCGTCGGTGCCGGGCTTCAGCACGAGGCCGAGGTCGGCCTGCTTCATGGTGGCGTTGTCATAGACATCGATGACGACGATCTTCGCGCCGCGCTCCTTGCGCGCCTTGACGGCGTGCGTCATCACGTTGACCTGGGTGGCCACCGCATTGGTGCCCCAGATGACGACACAGTCGGATTTCGCCATCTCGCGCGGATCGGGGCCGCGCAGCGCCCCCGCCCCCATCATCCAGCCGGTCCAGGCCGGATTGGTGCAGATGGTGCCGAAGAAGCCCGAATAACGCCGGGCATGGCGCAGGCGGTCGATCGAATCGCGCTGCACCAGCCCCATCGTGCCGGCATAGAAATAGGGCCAGACAGTCTCGCTGCCGTGCCTCTCCTCGGCCTTGAGGAAGGCTTCGGCGACACGGTCGAGCGCGGCCTCCCAGCTGGCTTCCTTCCATTGCCCCTCGCCCTTGGCGCCGGCCCTCACCAGCGGCTTCAGGAGCCGGTCGGGGTGATGGATGCGCTCGGCGTAGCGGGCGACCTTGGCGCAGATGACGCCGGCGGTGTAGCTGTTGTCCTTGGCGCCGTGGACACGGCCGATGCGGCCGTCGGCCACCTCGACGTCGAGGGCGCAGGTGGAAGGGCAGTCGTGGGGGCAGGCCGAATGGCCGATGCGGATGCTGGCGTGTGTGTTCATGGTCGCGACACTAGCGATTTTCGGCGCGGGCGAGTAGAGCCAGTTTGATGAAAAGACCTGCTGCCATTCATCATCTGGCGCGATGGGAGCGAAGGACCGGAGCATGAATTACCGTCACGCCTATCACGCCGGAAACTTCGCCGATCTGGTCAAGCACGCCGTTCTCGTGCGCATCGTCGAGTATCTGAAGCGCAAGGACAAGGCCTTCCGCGTCGTCGACACCCATGCCGGCATCGGGGTCTACGACCTTTCCTCGCCGGAGGCGCAGAAGACAGGCGAATGGCGGACGGGCATCGGCCGGCTCGTGGAGGCGAGGCTCGATCCGCAAACGGCGAATCTTTTGAATCCCTTGCTGGATGCCGTTCGCGCGGTGAATCAGGAAGGCGGCGTCCTGCGCTATCCCGGTTCGCCGCGCATCGCACGCCATCTGTTGCGCAAGCAGGACCGGCTGACGGCGATCGAACTGCATCCGCAGGACGCCGCGGTGCTGAAGGCGGAATTCGCCGGCGACTTCCAGACCCGCGTGATCGAGCTCGACGGCTGGCTGGCGCTCGGCGCGCATCTGCCGCCGAAGGAAAGGCGCGGCCTGGTGCTGATCGACCCGCCCTTCGAGAAGGAAGGCGAGTTCGAGCGCGTCGTGGCGGGGCTCGAAAAGGCGCATCACCGCTGGCCGGGCGGCCTTTACGCCGTGTGGTACCCGATCAAGGATCATCAGGCCGTCGCCCGCTTCCGCGCAGCGCTCGCCGAAAGCGGCATCGCGGACATCGTCGACATCCGCCTGGAGGTGCGCCCGCCCTCGCCCGAGCCGCGGCTCGACGGTACCGGCGTGATCCTCGTCAACCCGCCCTATGTGCTGGAAGAGGAGATGCGTGTCCTGCTGCCGGCGCTCGCGGACCTGCTGGGCGAGGATGGCCGGGGCCGCGCCGCCTTCACGCGCCTGACCGGCGAGGACGGGCGGGCATCCTGAGGCGCCGCGTCTTGACCCTTTGCGCCGCGTGGCGCAAAACTCTGCGCATCGCGCGCTGAATCAATCGGGAGACTTCGCACATGGCACGCCTTCAGGCACTCGCCGCCGGCCTCGCAGCCTCGCTGGCCGCCACGCTCGCACCGATGACGACGGCGGACGCCGCCGATCCGGTGGGCGTCTACACCGCATATGACGGCGTGTGTGCCGACGCGTCCGTGCGCTCGGCGATCCAGAGGAGCTTTCGCTATCAGGTGACCCATGTGGTCAACCTGCCCGACGTCGACATCGTCGATTTCTACGGTGCGCGCGAGACACGTTTCCGCCCGGCCGGCGTCGACAGCCCGATCGAGCGGCGCTACTGCCAGGCGACGGCGCGCCTGTCCGACGGGCGTGACCGCACGATCTGGTACCTGATCGAATACGGCCAGGGTTTTGCCGGCATCGGCAACAATGTCGAGTTCTGCGTTTCCGGCTTCGACCGCTGGAACGTCTATGACGGCCATTGCCGCGTCCTGCGCTAGCTCCCTGGGACCTTCCATGCGCATGATCCGGCGGCTGGCGGCGTGCGCCGCGGCGGCGATGTTTGCCGCCGGCGCGGCGGCCGGGGAGCGTGGCGCGCCGGCCGGTGAATTCGACTTCTACGTCCTGTCGCTGAGCTGGTCGCCCAGCTATTGCGCCGCCGAAGGCGAAGACGCCAACCGGCAGCAATGCAGCGCCGCGCGCCCCTTTGCCTTCGTGGTGCACGGATTGTGGCCGCAATACGAAAAGGGCTATCCCGAACATTGCAGCAGCCGACAGCCGCAGCGCGTTGCCGATGCCCTGGTAACGGCTTATCGCGACATCATGCCGTCCGCCGGCCTCGTCGGCCACCAGTGGCGCAAGCACGGCATGTGCTCGGGCCTGAACCAGGAAGATTACTTCGCCCTTGCCCGCAAGGCGCGCGAGCGGGTCAAGATCCCGCAGGAGTTCGCCCGGCTCGACGCGCCGCTTACGGTGGCGCCGCAGACGGTCGAGACGCTTTTCCGCGACGTCAACCCGGGGCTCGAGCCGGCCGCCATGGCTGTGACCTGCGACCGCCGCTACCTGCGCGAGGTGCGCATCTGCCTGACGAAGGAGCTTGCCTTCCGCGCCTGTCCGGCGGTGGACCGCAACGGCTGCCGCAGCGCCGGGGTGCTCATGCCGCCGGCACGCGGCGGATAAAAAAAGCCGGGCGCGAGGCCCGGCTTTTCCAAAACATCCGATCGGCGATCAGAACTGCATACCAAGACCGAAGAGGATCTTGTTGCTGCTGTCCTTGACGTCCTGTGCACCGCTGCCGGTGTTGAAGGACTCGCTGCCGAACTTGGTGTAGCGGTACTCGACGCGGCCGAAGACCTTGTCCGTCAGCTTGGCATCGACACCGGCGCCGGCCGTCCAGCCGAGCATGGTGTTGGTGTCCGAACCCGCGGCGTCGGAGACCTTCAGGCGCTCCGCCGCACCACCGGCCGTGCCGTAGATGAGCAGGTTTTCGGTGGCCGCGACACCCAGGCGGGCGCGCAGCGTGCCGTCGACGCCGCCCTTGGATTCGACACCGGCGTTCGAGCCCTTCATGCCGTTGTAACCGACATCGCCTTCGATACCGTAGACGAAGCTGCCGGACTGCCAGTTCCAGCCGGCAAAGCCGTTGCCGACGAAGCCGTCGGTCTCGATATCGTTGCCCGGAGCGGGCAGGCCGGCCGCGGTCTCACCGGAGAAACCATAGCCAAGCGCGATACCGGCGTAGCCGCCTTCCCAGCCATTGATCGGCGTGGAAATCACCGGCGCGGCGGGCGGTGCGGGCGGCTGGTCCATCACGACGTCGGCAGCCTGCGCCGCGCCGGCGATGGAAACGAGCCCAACGGCGGTGGCCGCAGACAGGATGAGGTTCTTACTGGCTTTCATGATCCATACTCCTTAAGCCACTTGCATTTGCAAACGCTGTGGGGCGCCCCTCTGGCCTCATGCACATAAAACGCACCACGCTGGCGACTTGCCCGTCCGCCTTGGGAGGAAACGGCCGGCACATCGCATGGCCCTATCTGGGTGCTAAATGAGGCTGAACGTGCCCCAAAAATGGGTCTTTCGGCGGCGCGATTGAGGCGGAAAAATGATGTTGCAAACCGGCAACAACGGTCTCGTCCAGCTTGGGAACCGGCCCCCGCGTCCCTATATTCGCGGCGCGATTCGAAACCTGGAGATCCTTGATGCTGCTCAGCCTTTTCCTCCTCGCCACAGGTGTGACGCTGCTTTTTCTCGCCGGCGACATCTTCGTTCGAGGCGCTGTGGGGCTGGCTGAAAGCATCGGCGTCTCGCCGCTGATCATCGGCCTGACCGTCGTCGCGTTCGGCACCTCGGCTCCCGAACTCTTCACCTCGGTGCAGGCGGCCGTGTCCGGGGCGCCGGGCATCGCCATCGGCAACGTCGTCGGCTCCAACATCGCCAATGTCCTTCTGGTGCTCGGCCTGCCGGCGCTCATCTTTCCCGTGCGCGCGGACGGTGCGGGCCTGCGGCGCAACCTCGCCGCCATGCTCGCGGTGACCGGCCTTTTCATGTGGATGCTGTCGAGCGGCGGCATCGGCCGGCTGGACGGGGCGGTCCTGTTTGCGGTGCTGTGCGCCTTCGTCGCCTGGCAGGTGCACGACGCGCTGACCGGCGCTGTTCCGCCAGACCACGACTTCCACGAAGAGATCGGCCCCGCGCCGCATGACCGCAAACGCGTGCTCGGCTTCCTGGCCGCCGGCGTGATCGGCCTTCCGATCGCCGCCCAGCTCACCGTGGCCGGCGCCGTGCGCATCGCCGAGACCTTCGGCGTGAGCGACGCGGTGATCGGCCTGACCATCGTCGCCGTGGGAACCTCCCTGCCCGAGCTCGCCACCAGCCTGGCGGCCGCCCTCAAGCGTCACTCCACGGTCGCGCTCGGCAACATCGTCGGCTCCAACATCTTCAACATCGCCTGCATCATGGGCCTGACCGCGCTCATCTCGCCGATGGCGGTCGATCCGCGCATCATCTCGATCGACATGTGGGTCATGCTGGCGGCCGGCGTCGCACTGGCACTGCTGGGCTTCGCACGGATCCCCGCGGGCAAGCCGATCGGCGGGGCGATGCTGGCCGGGTTCGCGGGTTACATCGTGACTGTGTTCTGAGCGAACGGGCGGTTCGCAAGGCAACGCCGGAACAATATCCGGCGTTGCTCCATGGGGCGATCAGAACTTCATGCCGATGCCGACCTGGATCCTGTTGCTGCCCCAGGACACATCACGGGTGCCGCTACCCCTCGTGAACGTGTTGTTCCCGTTGTCGCCAAGCTTCGTGTAACGATACTCGACGCGGCCGAAAACATTGTCCGTGAGCTTGGCATCGACGCCGGCGCCGGCCGTCCAGCCGATCATCGTGTTGGTGTCCGACTTGCCGCCCTCGGTCAGTGTCACGCGACCGGCGGCAAAGCCGGCCGTCGTGTAAAGGAGGAGATCGTCGGTCACCGAGTATCCCAAGCGTCCACGGAGCGAGCCGTCGAGACCACCCTTTGCCGACACCGGCTCGCCTTTGGTCTTCATCCCGTTATAGCCGAGATCGCCTTCGAGACCATAGACGAAGCCGCCGTTCTGGAAATTCCACCCGGCAAAGGCACCGCCAAGAGCCCCCTTCGGGGAGAGAACGTTGCTCTGATTGTCCTTATTCTTGCCGGAGAATCCCTTGCCGACCGTGACGCCGGCATAACCACCTTCCCAGTTCTTGATGGGGGTCGACACCATCACCGGCGAAGTCATCAACACGGGAGAGCGCTCGACCAGATCGGCGGCATGCGCAGACAACGGACCGGCAATGGAAAATAATAGTCCGGCGGCACCCTTCGAGAAGACGTTTGAATAAATATTCATTTTATATCCCATGATAATAATGAAATTGCAGCACAATATCACACAACAAACAGACTTATCGTGCCGCACCGACGGCTTCATTTAATATTATGTCCGAATTAAGTCGCAAATTTTTCTTTGATTACGATGTATATTTTTAACAATCGATACCATTAAACTCGTTTTCCCGCGCACAGAAAGCCCAACTGAGAAGATACCGTGTAAGGGAACGCGAAGCGGTCATGTCAGCAGGGTCGCGGCCGGCCGGGACACGGACTTGGACCGATGCCGCAATCGGCTTACATGGGAACATGGGCTTTGCGGGGCTCGCGGAACTGGAATTCGCGGGTCTCACGGTTTAGGCATGAAACACCATGGTCGAGTTTCACAGGAATGCGCTCATCACAGGAGGCGCGCGCCGGATCGGCGCCGCGATCGCCCGCGATCTCGCCGCGCACGGTTTCGCGGTCGCCATCCATTGCGGCAAGTCGCGAGGGGAAGCGGACGCACTGGCGCGTGAGATCACCGGCGCCGGGGGGAAGGCGGTCGTCGTGCAGGCGGATCTGGCCGACGGCGCGCAGGCCTCAACGCTCGTCGAGCGCACCGCCGGCCTCCTCGGCGTGCCGCACATCGTCGTCAACAACGCCTCGGTCTTCGATGATGATTCGGCGACCGACTTCGACGATGCGGTGTGGGACCGGCACTTCGCCGTGCATCTCAAGGCGCCGGCGCTGATCGCCCGCTCCCTTGCCGCCGCCCTGCCGGCGGGCGGCGAAGCGCTGGTCGTCAACATGATCGACCAGCGCGTCTGGCGGCCCAACCCTCGCTTTTTCAGTTACACGCTTTCCAAGTCGGCTCTGTGGACGGCGACACGCACCATGGCCCAGGCTCTCGGCCCGGCCATCCGCGTCAACGCCATCGGGCCAGGGCCGACGCTGCCGAACCAGCGCCAGGAACAGGCCGATTTCGAGCGCCAGATCGACGCGCTGATCCTGAAACGGGGGCCGGACCTCAGCGAATTCGGTAAAACCGTACGCTATCTGTGGGAAGCCCGCTCGGTGACCGGGCAGATGATCGCGCTCGACGGCGGCCAGCATCTGGCATGGGAAACGCCCGACGTGGCGGGGATACCCGAATGAGCGCACAAGGCGACACGGTAAGGACCGCGCCCGAAGCGCTCGGCTGGGATGCCGGCGAGACGCCGACCGGCCTCATCGGCATCGAGGTCATCCAGGCGGCGGTCAAGCGGCTGCCCAACGCGCCCGGCGTCTACCGCATGATGAACACCGAGGGCGACGTGCTCTATGTCGGCAAGGCGCGCAGCCTGAAGAAGCGCGTCACCAATTACGCGCAAGGGCGCGGCCACACGAACCGCATCGGCCGGATGGTTCGCGAAACGGCGTCGATGGAATTCATCGTCACCCGCACCGAGACGGAAGCGCTGCTGCTCGAGGCGAACCTCATCAAGCGGCTGCGCCCGCGCTTCAACGTGTTGCTGCGCGACGACAAATCCTTCCCCTATATCCTGCTGACCGGCGACCACCCGGCCCCCGGCATCTTCAAGCACCGGGGCGCGCGCTCGCGCAAGGGCGACTATTTCGGCCCCTTCGCCTCGGCGGGTGCGGTCGAGCGCACGATCAATTCGCTGCAGCGCGCGTTCCTCCTGCGAAGCTGCACGGACTCGGTGTTCGAGAGCCGCACGCGGCCCTGCCTGCTCTATCAGATCAAGCGCTGCTCCGGTCCGTGTACGGGCGAGATCGGCCCGGCCGACTATGCCGAACTCGTCGACGAGGCAAAGGCATTCCTCTCCGGCCGGTCGAGCAAGGTGAAGGCCGACATCGCCAGGGCGATGCAGGAGGCCGCCGAGACGCTCGATTTCGAGCGGGCGGCAACGCATCGCGACCGGCTGTCGGCGCTAAGCCATATCCAGAGCCATCAGGGCATCAACCCGCAAGGGGTCGAGGAGGCCGATGTGATCGCCATCCATCAGGAGGGCGGGCAGAGCTGCATCCAGGTGTTCTTCTTCCGCACCGGCCAGAACTGGGGCAACCGCGCCTACTTCCCCAAGGCGGACCCGGCGCTCGGGCCGGCCGAGGTGCTGGGGGCGTTTCTGGCCCAGTTCTACGAGGACAAGCCCTGCCCGAGGCTGCTCCTTCTGTCGCACGAGGTGGAAGAGCAGGAACTGCTTGCCGAGGCGCTGTCGACGCGCGCCGGACGCAAGGTCCAGGTGCTGGTGCCGCAGCGCGGCGAGAAGAAGGACCTGACGGGCCACGCCCTGCAGAACGCACGCGAAGCGTTGGGACGCAGGCTGGCGGAAACCTCGTCGCAGGCGCGGCTGATGGAGGGGTTTGCAGAGACCTTCGGCCTCGACGGCACGCCCCGCCGCATCGAGGTCTACGACAACTCCCACATCATGGGCACCAACGCCGTCGGCGGCATGATCGTCGCCGGCATGGAAGGGTTCGCCAAGAACCAGTACCGCAAGTTCAACATCCGCTCCACCGACATCACCCCGGGCGATGACTACGGCATGATGCGCGAAGTCATGCAGCGCCGCTTTTCGCGCCTGATCAAGGAGAACGGCCTGCCGGGCGGCGAGATCGACGAGACGGCGGACGAGGCTGCCGTCGATGGCGAAATGCCGGCCTGGCCGGACGTCATCCTGATCGATGGCGGCCAGGGGCAGCTTGCCGCCGCGACGCAGATCCTCGAGGACCTCGGCATCGCCGACCGCGTGACGGCCATCGGCGTGGCCAAGGGCGTCGACCGCGACGCCGGGCGCGAGCGCTTCTTCATGGCCGGCAGAAGCTCCTTCTCGCTGCCGCCGCGCGATCCCGTTCTCTACTTCGTCCAGCGCCTGCGCGACGAGGCGCACCGCTTCGCCATCGGTTCGCATCGGGCACGGCGCAAGAAGGAAATGATCAAGAACCCGCTCGACGAGATCAGCGGCATAGGCCCCGGGCGCAAGCGCGCTCTTCTCCATCATTTCGGCACCGCCAAGGCGGTCAGTCGCGCCGGCATCGACGATCTGATGGTGGTGGACGGCATTTCCGAGGCCATCGCCCGCCAGATTTACAACCACTTCCACGAAAATGGCTGAAACGGGGGCGTTTCGTCGCGGTTGTTCGTCGCGGAGCTTGACCGGCCATGCCGGCTTCTGATTTGACAGGCGAAGGTTCAGGCGGGATTGCTTTCATGGCCAAACGCACGTCGCACGCTTTCAATGTTCCCAATCTGTTGACCTATGGGCGCATTCTCGCCGTGCCGGCCATCGGTCTGTGTTTTTTCTTCGAGGGGCGCCTGCAATCCAGCGACTTCGCGCGCTGGTCGGCGCTTGCCCTGTTCATCGCGGCCAGCGTCACCGATTATTTTGATGGCTATCTGGCCCGCACCTGGCAGCAGACCTCCAACATCGGCCGGATGCTGGACCCCATCGCCGACAAGCTGCTGGTCTCCACCTGCCTTCTGCTCCTGGCTGCCGACACCGACCGCACCATTGCCGGCTGGACCTTGTGGGCGGCCATCATCATCCTGTGCCGGGAGATCCTCGTTTCCGGCCTGCGCGAATATCTGGCAGCGCTGAAGGTCAGCGTGCCGGTCACCCAGCTCGCCAAATGGAAGACGACCATCCAGATGGTGGCGATCGCCTTTCTGCTGGCCGGCCCGGCCGGCGACAAGATCCTGCCCTACACAACCCAGGCAGGCATCGCCCTGCTCTGGATTTCTGCCATCGTCACCCTTTATACAGGGTACGACTACTTTCGTGCCGGCCTGAAGCACATCGTCGAGGAGTAGGCTGTGAAGCTCGTCTATTTCGCCTGGGTGCGCGAACGCATCGGTGTCGCCGAGGAAGAGGTGACGTTGCCGCCGGAGACGACGACGGTTGCTGGCCTGCTCACCTGGCTGGCCGGTCGCGGCGACGGCTATGCGGCGGCGCTGGAACATGCCGAGGCGATCCGCGTCGCCATCGACCACGAGCATGTGGACCATTCCGCGCCCCTTCCTGCCAATGGTGAGATCGCCCTCTTCCCGCCGATGACCGGAGGCTGACGATGGCCGGCGCCTGCCAGCCCATGGTGCGCCTCCAGGAGGCGGATTTCGACCTTTCGGCCGAGGTGGAGCGGCTGACGGCAGGGCGGCGCGACGTCGGAGCGGTGGTCACCTTCACCGGCCTTTGCCGCGACGAGGGCGGCCGCCTGGAAGCCCTCGAGCTCGAGCATTATCCCGGCATGGCCGAAGCCGAGATCGGTCGCATCGCGGACGAGGCCGCGCGGCGCTGGCCGCTCACCGGCCTCACCGTGATCCATCGCTTCGGCAGGATCAGACCGGGCGAGAACATCGTCCTTGTGGTTGCCGCCTCCTCGCACCGGCGGGCCGCCTTCGAGGCCGCCGACTTCCTGATGGACTTCCTGAAGTCCCGCGCCCCGTTATGGAAGAAGGAGCATGCGGCCGGCGATGCGGCGGCACGCTGGGTGGAGGCGAAGCAGCAGGACCACGAGGACATGCAGCGCTGGCAGCGCTGACATTTACCGGTTCGGCCGCCGCTTGTGCGGTGCGCAGCCGCCGGTACCCGGACCGCCGAAACGGGTTTACTTTTCCCTAAGGATAGACTTCGTTTCTCCGAGGACCGCAGGACTTCCGCAAGTCAAAAGGACTACAGCTTCCATCAAGCACGGTCGATTGGGGGTAATATGTCCGACCTGTTTGCAATGGCATCCGTACTTTTGAGCGAACCCGCCTGGCTGATCGCCGCGGCGGGCGGAATCAGTTGCGCGGCGCTCCTGTGGAGGCTCATGCGCCTCACGCGGCTCTATCGCTCGGCGCGCGAGGAGCGGCAGCAGCACAGCGAATTGATCGACCATCTGTCGGAAGGCGTCTATCGGGCACAGCCGGATGGCCGCCTGACGAGCGCCAATGCCGCCTTCGCCCGCCTGAACGGCTACGAGACCGAGGCCGAGCTTCTCGCCGCGGTCGGGAATATCGGCGAATGGTACGTCGACCCGGAGCGCCGGGCGGCCTTCGAGAAGGCCCTCGAACGCGACGGCAAGGTCGACGACTTCGTTTCGGAAGTCTTCCGTCACAAGACGCGCGAACGCATCTGGGTCAGCCAATCCGCCCGTCTCGTGCGCGACGGAAGCAGCGGCCGGCCGCTGCGCTGCGAAGGCTCGGTGCGCGAGGTCACCGAAACGGTCAGGCGCCTGCATCTGCACGAGATGTACGAAAAGCTGGCGTCGCAGCTTCCCGGCGGATTGTTCCAGTTGCAGCGCTTCAAGGGTGGACGCTTCACCACCCTTTACACCTCCAGGGGCTTCCGCCAGCTTCTCGCCTTCGCGGACGGCCCGCCGCCCAAGGATCCAAACGCCTTCCTGCATATGATCCATGCCGAAGACCGCCTGAAGTACATCGGATCGCTCAGGGATTCCGGCATGCGGATGAGACCGTGGGACTGCGAGTTCCGCCTCTCGACGATGAGCGGCGAGCAACGCTGGCTGCGCGTCACGGCTTCGCCGGAGGCGGTCGAGAACGGCATCGTCTGGCACGGCTATCTCGCCGACGTCTCGGCGCAGAAGGAGACGGAAACCAAAATCCAGCAGCTCGCCTTCTACGATCCGCTGACCGGCCTGCCCAACCGGCGCCTGCTGTTCGACCATGTGGGCCAGGAACTGCGCAAGTGCTCCGAGACGAACCAGCGCGGCGCACTTCTCTTCATCGACCTCGACAACTTCAAGACCCTCAACGACACGATGGGGCACGATATTGGCGATGCCTTCCTGCAGCAGGTGGCGGAGCGCCTGCGGGCCGCGGTCGGGCCTGACGACACGGTTGCCCGCATCGGCGGCGACGAGTTCGTCGTCGTCCTGGCTCTGGCCGGCAGCGGCGTTGCCGGCACGACGCGCAACGCCATCGTCTGCGCCAACCGGGTTCTTTCGGCCCTGCGCCGGGAGTTCCATCTTGGAGAGTTGGTGCACCAGACCTCCGCCAGTGTCGGCGTCCTCGTCTTCGACGGCAGTGAAACGAGCCCCGAAAGCCTGATGAAGAATGCCGATCTGGCCATGTACCAGGTCAAGTCATCGGGCCGGAACGGCGTGGCGCTGTTCGATCCGAAGGTGCTGGAGGCGGAGCGCCAGCGCTTCCGCCTGCTCAACGACCTGCGCATCGCGCTCAACGGCAACACGCTGGAACTGCATTATCAGCCGCAGGTCAATGCGGCCGGCCACGTGATCGGCGCCGAAGCGCTGTTGCGCTGGAACCACGCGACGCGCGGCCGGATGGTGCCTGGCGACTTCGTAGCGCTGTCGGAGCAGTTCGGGCTTGCCGAACCGCTCGGGCGGGCCGTGCTCCAGAACGGCGTCGAGGCCCTGGCGCGGTGGAGCAAGTCGCCGCGCACGGCCGGCCTGCGGATGGCCATCAACATCAGCCTGCAGTCGTTGCGCGACGCCGAATTCGTCGATTTCCTGCAGACGCTTCTCGAGCAGAACGACGTCGACCCGCAACTCCTGACGCTGGAGATGGCCGAACGGGTGCTGGCCGGAGATCACATGCAGATCGCCCGGCGGATGAAGGAGCTGAAGGCGCTCGGCGTGCGCCTGTCGCTCGACGATTTCGGCACCGGCTATTCCTCGATCTCCTATCTCAGAAAGCTCCCTTTCGACGAGCTGAAGATCGACGGAAGCTTCATCACCGACATCGAAAAGAGCGAGACAGACCGGGCGCTGGTGCACAGCATGCTGAGCATGGCCGCATCGCTCGGCCTGTCGGTCGTTGCCGAGCATGTTCAGACGACCGAGCAGGAGGCCTTCCTGCGGACGGCCGGCTGCACCTTCTTCCAGGGCTGGCGCTACGCCCCAGCATTGACCGAACAGCGCTTCTCCAGGTTCATCGCCGAGCGGAACCCGGCATCCATCCTGCGCTTTCCGGGCTCCCGTCAGGAGGCATAAAAAAACCGGGGCTCGCGCCCCGGTTCCGTTGCAGGCCGTTCGGCTCAGATCGCGTTTATGTCAGAGCGGGATGCGGGCGGAAAACCACTTCACACTTTTCCTCATCCCGTTCAAGCGATCAGCCGACGATCTCGACGTCGGAGAACCAGTAGCGGATCTCCTCGGCGGCCGTCTCCGGCGCGTCAGAGCCGTGCACCGAGTTCTCGCCGATGGAGGTGGCGAATTCCTTGCGGATCGTGCCCTCGGCGGCGTCGGCCGGGTTCGTGGCGCCCATGACCTCACGGTTCTTCAGGATGGCGTTCTCGCCTTCCAGAACCTGGACGATCGTCGGCCCAGACGACATGAACTCGCACAGCTCGTCGAAGAAGGGGCGCTCCTTGTGCACGGCGTAGAAGCCTTCCGCCTGGCGACGGCTCATCCACACGCGCTTGGAGGCGACGACCCGCAGGCCAGCGTCTTCCAGCTTTTTGGTGATGGCACCGGTCAGGTTGCGCTTGGTGGCATCCGGCTTGATCATTGAGAAAGTGCGTTCGATCGCCATGTCGTGTCCTTCGATCTGGGAAAATTTCGAGCCGCCGGCTCATATCGGGAGATGGCGCGCTCTATAGCGGGCTGCGCCGCACAAGGGAAGGCCTCAGGCGGCAGCTTTTGTGCGCCGCCCCAGCCCGCCATGCAGATCGAGACAGCGCTCGAACCAGGCAGCGACGGGATCCTCCTCCTCCAGAAGCCGGAACGGCGAGATGACGCGGGCCCATTGCAGGGCGCCGGCGACGATGTAATCGGCGAACAAGGGCCCCTCGCCGCCGAGGAACGGCTGCGTGCCGAGCATCAGGCGCAGCGGTGCGAGCGCTGCGCGGAACGCTTCCAGACGCGCCTCGCGGCCATCCACGGTCTCCTCCAGCGTCCTGCCGAAGCGCGTTTCGCGGCTTTCGCGGAAATAGGCCTGGTCGGCCTCCTCGAGACAGTCGTGAATGTCGAGGAGAAGCGCTGCGCCGATGAAGGTGTGCAGCGTCGACTGCGACCATTTCTCGATGAAGCGGGCCATCGCCGCGCCGCCCTTGCCGGCAAACAGCGTCGGGCGGTCCGGATAGGTTTCCTCCAGATAGAGCGCGATGGCGAAGGAATCGGCGACCAGCCGCTCGCCGTCGCGGATCACCGGGACGATCTTCGAGGCACCACCCTCGATTTGCGGCACCTCGAGGAATCGGGTCGGAACCGTCTCGAAGTCGAGGCCCTTGTGGGCCAGGGCGAAGGCCACTTTCCAGCAGTGCGGGCTGAACGGGCGCGCCTTGTCGCGGCCCACGAGTTCATAAAGCATGATCGGCATTGCATTCCTTTCCGCGCGGGGGTGATCGAACGATGCAAAAGATTTCACAATTCATGCCGTGCGCAATGGGTTAGGCTGCGCGCGAAGCAAATTACCGGTGAAGACATCCATGAAACAGCATTTCGAAATGATGGCGGCCTACAATCTATGGGCCAATGAGAGGATTTACGATGCGGCAGCCGCACTCGATGCCGAGGCGCTCGGTCGAGACGTCGGCGCCTTCTTCAAATCCATGATCGGCACGTTGAACCACGTGCTCGTCGCCGACCGCATCTGGATGAAGCGCTTCACGGGCGAAGGGGACGCTCCGAACCGTCTAGACGCGGTTCTCCACACGGCGTTGCCGGCACTGAGGATCGCCCGGGAGGCGGAAGACCGCCGCATCCTCGCCTGGATCTCCGGCCTCGATGAAGAGGCGCTGTCCGGCCGCTTCACCTATGTGACCGTCACCGATGTGCGCACGGTGTCGCAGCGTATGGCGCCGGCCCTCAGCCACTTCTTCAATCATCAGACCCATCATCGCGGCCAGGCGCACACCATCCTGTCACTGCTCGATCGCGATCCGCCCTCGCTCGACCTGATCCAGTTCCAAAGAACGCCGGCAGGACGGGCCTTTTCCTGAGATTCGAGCCCCAGAATCGAAAAATACTACGCCATTAAAGTTAATTTTTAATATAATCATAGCCTTCCTGGTGTCATCCCTAAACCCACACTTCAACTGATCACTCCAATATTTCAAAAATACATTATCCTTGTTCTGGTAGCCAACTAGCGGCTCGGAACAGGAGGATGACCATGAATCCTATGCGCAGCAAAATCTTCGCCGGTATGGCGTGCGGTGCCTTCGCACTTTTTGTGGCAGCACCTGCGGCGGCGTTCGATCTGGGCGGCGTCAGCGTCGGCGGAAATGACAGCGGCGGCCTCAGCGCCAGCGTCGGCGGCATCTCCGCCTCGGTCGGCACAAACGACGGGGTGAGCGCGGACGTCAATGCGGACTTCGGCGGCGCCAACGCAAATGTCGGCGCGTCGGCTCTCAGCGGCAGCAGCCTCGCCAATGTCGACGCGAACGCCTCCGTCGGCGGCAGCAACGGTCTCAACGCCAGCAGCAGCACCACGGTGGGCGGCGGCGGCAATCTCATCGATTCCGACACCACCGCTTCGCTCGGCGGCAGCGGCGGCCTGAACGCCAGCGTCGGCGCAACCGTTGGCAGCGGCGGCGTCAACGCCAATGTCGATCTCGGCGTCGGCGGATCCACGACTTCGCCCGGCACCGGCAATCCCGGCACCGGCAATGGCCGCGGCATCTTCGGTGGGGGCAAGAACGGATTGCGGGCTGCCAGCAGCCTGAGCAACCAGCAGATCGCCGTATTCAGGAAGCGCTGCGTCAGCATCCTGCGCGATCCCAACGCTTGGGACTACGACCTCGTGCAGATGTGCAAGGCCCTGCGTCAGGCCGCGGCACGCTGATCGCGAACCCACCTCCCTTGGAATAAACCCCGCAGCGGCCCGCCTCCCGGC
>NZ_JANKOF010000057.1 GCF_024655565.1 Nitratireductor sp. ZSWI3
AGAAGCTGTCATCAAGCGTTTGCGCCATTCAAGGGCCGGCTTTTCTATGTAGCACCATGAAGCGCACGCAAGACAAAGAGCGATCGGCAGTGCCACCGCACTCAAAAGGGTCGCCCCTATTCCGGCGCCGATCACGGCGACGACAGACTGCTGCACCGGATACGCGTAGAGGTACAAGCCGTAGGACACATCTCCCGGAAGCCGAACCGCTGGCGTCCTCAGTGCAATGAGGATTGCCCCATAGGACACAGCCACTACAAAGCCGAGGGTGCCGACGAAACTTCCAAATCCTATAATCGCCAGCACAAGCGCAAGGCTCCAATAGCCCCAGGAAAGCGGTAGCCGTTCGCGGTACACCCAAAGCATAGCCCCGACCGCAAAGAACGAGCCATTGCGCAGGATGCTATACGTATCGACAGCCTTGGCGATGCGCGGCCCCTTGTTCCAATCATTGAGGCCGAAATAATGGACTGCGACCAGGTATCCGACGACGACCGCTCCCCCGATGAGCCATGCGCTGCGGATCCGCAGCGCGCCGAGAACAGCTAGAAACGGCAGAACGATGTAGCAGAACGTCTCCAATGGAAGCGTCCACAGAGAGCCATTCACGGAACCATTCGGCAAATCCTCGAAGACGCCCGGCAATCCGTAGTGCAGATAGAACGCAGTGGCGTTCATGAGATGGTCAGCAGTCCGCGGATTGCCGAAATACTCGTCAAGCGGAAGGCTTGTGAACATCGGCCCGATGAGGAAGACCTGAAACACGGCGACGGCAGCCAGAGCCGGAAAGATGCGAAGACAGCGGGAGGCGACATACTTTCCGATGTCGTGGGACAGAACCGACCTCGTAACGAGAAATCCCGAGATCGCAAAGAATACCGCCACCGCCAGTCCGCCGCCAGTTGAGTAACGGATGATGGATTTGAAGAACTCGGTGTTACCGGTGATGGGGTAGCTGTGGCTGAATAGAACGAGAGCCGCAGCAAAGAGGCGGATCAAATCGAAATTGTTCCGCCCCTTGGCGAATGCTTCCCCGATAGTCATCACCGCCTAATATGCGAGGCTTGACCGGCAATCAAGCGTAATGCCGCACCGGATTGCCGTTACATGACCAATGGCTGATGGCTGATGATCCACGCCGCAACGTTGCCGAAGACGCCTGCGCTCGCCCCCTCGCCCAAAGCATTCAGTGGCGAAAAAAAGGGCGGTAAATCTGGTGCGGACGGCGGGAATCGAACCCGCACGATCTAGGATCGAGGAATTTTAAGTCCCTTGCGTCTACCAGTTTCGCCACGTCCGCGTGCCCAACGACTAGCGGTAGAAACCCGTGCGATCAAGCCGGATACGCATGTTCAGGCAAAAATACGTATGTTCATCGCGAGAACGGGCGGCCACAACCGCCCGTTTTAATTCCGTTGTAGAGTGAAACTGCTTCAGCCGGCGAGTTTCGCTGTGATTTCAGCCAGCCGCTTGCCCTGGAAACGGGCACCCTGCAGTTCCTGCTCCGACGGCATGCGCGAGCCGTCGCCATTGGTGGTTGTGGTCATGCCATAAGGGGCGCCGCCGCGGACGGTGTCGTTGCCCATCTGGTCCTGATAAGCGTAGGAAAGTGGCACAATCAACATTCCGTGATGCTGCAGGGCAAGCTGCGTCGAGGCGAGCGCCAGCTCCGCGCCGCCGTGCTGGGTCGCCGTCGAGGACATCACCGTCACCGGCTTGTCGATCAGCTTGCCCTCGGCCCATAACGGTCCGGTCTGATCGAGGAAGTTCTTCATCTGCGCCGCCATCATGCCGTAGCGCGTCGAAACGCCGAAGATGAAACCGTCGTAGTCGGCGAGTTCCAGCGGCTCGGCGACCGGCGCCTCCTGGTTGAGCTTGTAATGAGCGTTCTTTGCCACCTCTTCGGGCACCAGTTCGGGAACCCGCTTGACGGTGACGTCGGCACCGGCTTCACGCGCCCCTTCCGCGGCGGCCCGCGCCATCGCTTCCATGTGGCCCCAGCTCGAATAATAAAGAACCAGTATCTTTGTCATCTTTCTCTCCGCTCAGGAATGTCGTCTTGGGATTGCAGATTTTGGGATTGATGCAGCCCGCAACATCTATGCGGGCACCGGCCGCCTGGAAACCGCCGGCGCGCCGACACACTGTTCACCGTTTGCGCACCATTGCCGTCGCCGAAGGTTCGGGTTTATCTCTCGATGACCAAGAGAAGGACCGACACGCAATGAGTGATGCAGTGACCGCGGCGATGATCGTGATCGGCGACGAAATACTGTCCGGACGCACCAAGGACCGGAACATAGGCCATCTCGCCGACATGCTGACGGCGGTCGGCATCGACCTGAAGGAGGTCCGCGTAGTCGCCGACGACCGCGAGGCGATCGCCGAGGCGGTCAACCAGCTTCGGGCGCGCAACACCTATGTCTTCACCACCGGCGGCATCGGGCCGACCCATGACGACATCACCGCCGATTCCGTCGCCCATGCCTTCGGCGTCGCCTGCCGCTACGACGACAAGGCCTACAAGATGCTCGCTGACCACTACGCCGCGCGCGGCATCGAGTTCACCGAGGCCCGCAAGCGCATGGCGCGCATGCCCGAGGGCGCCCTGCACATCGAAAACCCGGTCTCCATGGCCCCCGGCTTCCAGATCGCAAACGTGTATGTGATGGCCGGGGTTCCGACAATTTTCCAGGCCATGCTCGACACCGTCGTGCCAAAGCTCAAGACCGGAGTGAAGCTCGCCTCGCGGACGATCCCCTCGACGCTGCCGGAAGGCACGATCGGCGGCCCGCTCGGCGAGATCCAGGCGGCCAATCCGGAAACGATCATCGGCTCCTACCCGAAGTTCCAGGATGGTTCCTTCTGGACCGAGATCGTCGTCCGGTCGCGCTCGGCCACCGCGCTCGAGAGCGCCGCCGGGGCAATCGAAGCCATGCTCGAAACCCTGCAATCACAGAAGGTCGCACGTTGATCTGGCGCAAGGCGTGCCACATCTACAATCCTAAAGTGACATCAGCCTCGCTTGTTCGCAGCCGAAGGACACTGACATGAGCTACAAGACCATTCTCGCCATTCTCCAGAGCGAGGCCGACGCGCCGCGCGTCCTCGATCTCGCCTTGCCGCTCGCCGCGCGCCACGACAGCCATGTCATCGGACTGCACGCCGAGGCCCTGCCGATGGTCATGGCCTCGCCGATGGGCGGCCCGGTGGTGGATCTCAGCATCGACATGCAGGAGGAGACGAGCCGCCGGCATGCGATCATGCGCGCGCTGTTTGAGGAGCGCGCGCGTGTCGAGGGCGTCGCCAACGAATGGCGCGGCTTCGACAGCGTGTCGGGCGACTCGGCCATTTCCGGCATCGAGAGCGCCCGCAGCGCCGACCTGGTGGTCGCACAGCAGACCGACCCGGATGCGACCGCCAGCATGGCCGCCAACATCGAGGCGCTGCTGTTCGAGACCGGCCGCCCGGTGCTTCTCGTGCCCTATGTGCGCAGGGTCCGCTCGGCCGAATTCCGGAAGGTGCTCCTGGCCTGGAACGGCAGCCAGCAGGCAGCCCGCGCCGCCTTCGATGCCCTGCCCTTCATGATGGAGGCGGAGAGCGTCGAGGTGCTGTGCATCGACCCGCAGGACACGCCGCGCCGGGACGCTTCCATGGCCGGAACCGCCATCGCCGCGGCGCTGGCCCGCCACGGCATCGAGGTCGACATCAAGATCGAGATCTCCGGCGGCATCTCGCATGGCGAGGCGATCGACAACCGCATCTCCGACACGGGTGCGGATCTTCTGGTGATGGGCGCCTTCGGCCGATCGCGCCTCAAGGAGTTCGTCTTCGGTGGCGCAACCCGCACCATTCTGCAGACGATGACGATCCCCACGCTGCTCGCCCATTGAGGGGCACAGTGCGCCGTATCTGAGCGAATCCCGCGAATCATCGCCCGCCGGGCTTGCGCCCGGCGGTCCTTTCCGGCTAATTCACCGCGCATTCTGGTCATGGCGCTGCGGCGCCGCCTGCGGAGTGCGTTGCCGATGTCCCTTCCCGAAAAAGCCTTTCCCGTTTCCTGGGATCAGTTCCATCGCGACGCGCGCGCGCTCGCCTGGCGCCTGTCCGGCGTCAACGGCAAGTGGAAGGCGATCGTCTGCATCACGCGCGGCGGCCTGGTCCCGGCCGCCGTCATCTCGCGCGAGCTCGGCATCCGCCTGATCGAGACCGTCTGCGTCGCCTCCTACCACGATTACACCGAGCAGGGCGACCTGATGGTCCTCAAGGAGATCAACCCCGCACTGCTCGAAAACGAGGGTGAAGACGTCCTGATCGTCGACGACCTGACGGACACCGGCAAGACGGCGGCGATCGTGCGGGCGATGATGCCCAAGGCCCATTTCGCGACGGTCTACGCAAAACCCAAGGGCCGGCCGCTGGTCGACACTTTCGTCACGGAAGTCTCGCAGGACACCTGGATCTACTTCCCTTGGGATATGGGCTTTTCCTACCAGAAGCCGATCGCCGAAGATCAGCGCGGCTAGATCGATTTGTCTTTTACGGAACGGGGCCCGGCGCGGCAGCCAGCGGAGGAAGAGCGATGACCGGCAAGACCAGTACCGGCCCCGTCTCGCCCCCCGTCCCGCCCCTTGCCGCCGGCACGCCCTTCTCCGAGGAGGAGAGGCTGGCCGTCTACCGGGCCATCACCACCCGCCGCGACGTGCGCGGCGAATTCCTTCCCGACCCCGTCGACGACGCGACCTTGTCGAGGATCCTCGCAGCCGCCCACTCGGCCCCTTCGGTGGGGCTCTCGCAGCCCTGGGATTTCATCCTGATCCGCAACGCCGACACGCGGCGGAAGATCGCCGACATCTTCACCGATGCAAACCGCGAAGCGGCCGGCATGTTCCCGCCCGACAAGCAGCCGGCCTACAATGCGCTGAAGCTCGAGGGCATCCTGACCGCCCCCCTCAACATCTGCGTCACCAGCGATCCCGATCGCGGCGGACCGGTCGTCCTCGGCGCCACGCACATGCGCGATACGGACCTGTTCAGCACGGTCTGCGCCATCCAGAACCTGTGGCTTGCCGCGCGCGCCGAAGGCATCGGCGTCGGCTGGGTCAGCATTCTCGATCCGCAGCGCGTGAAGACGGTCCTCGGCATCCCCGAGCGCATCCGGCTGGTCGGCTATCTCTGCGTCGGACACGTCAAGGGTTTCTTTGAGACCCCGGAGCTGGAGCAGCGCGGCTGGCGCCGGCGAACGCCGCTCGAGGAGCTGGTCCACGACGAAGCGTGGGAGGCGCCGGCGGCCTCGCTCGCCGCAGTCCTGCAACAGACAAAACCATCATCAACCGGTTGATTCTCGTTGCAAAGCGATTATCTGTGTCCGTCAGGGGTCGAGCGTGTATGAGTCGCCGCCCCAGCTGCGAATGAAGTCCGATCCGTGATCGCGTAAGCAGTTCGACAACAGACACTTGCGGCTTTTTGTGAGATCCGGGCGCGTTTTGCCCGACTGAAAGGAGAAGTGCGATTATCAGTCACTGCACACGCATGCGGTTGACCGAGACGGTCCGGCGTCTGTTCGGCGGCAATCCGCGCCGCGTCCAGGCAGCGGCCTTGCCATGGCGAAAATCCCGCAAGGGCGGCGCCGTGGAGATCATGCTTGTCACGAGCCGGGACACCGGCCGCTGGATCCTGCCCAAGGGCTGGCCGGAAGGGTCCGAGACGCTCGCCGACGCGGCTATGCGCGAGGCGCTGGAAGAAGCCGGGATCGCCGGCGAGGTGGCCGCCGAGGAGTTCGGGCGCTTCTACTACAGCAAGGTGCGCGGCTCCGGCATCGAATGGCGTTGCGAGGTGGCCATCATCCCCTTGCGCGTCACGCGGGAATTGAACAAGTGGCCCGAGCGGAAGAAGCGGACACGACGCTGGTTCGCCGCTCGCGACGCGGCGGCGCTGGTCGCCGAGCCGGATCTGGCCGAACTGCTGCTTCGCTTCGGCGAGAATCCACGGGAAATTGCTGCCTGACCGCCTCGTTTGCCCGGTCTGCGCTTGCCGTGCCGGCCTTTGTTTCCTAACCGGAAGCGACATCTGACGCTAAAGGGCCTTTGTGGATGCCGCAGGGGTCGAGAAACGGATACGGCATGATCGACACCGCCACCACACCGCGCAAAGACACGCTCGACAAGGATCTCGACAAGCTCGTCCATGTCGAGGAGGCGACGAGCACCGTCGCACGCGGTCTTGTGGCGCCGGGTCTCGGCCTTCTGTTCCTCGCTCTGGCGGCGGTCTTCGCGGGCAGCTACACGATCGGTGAGCCGCGCGCCATCATCATCATCGCCGCCGCCGCCATCGGTGCCTATATGGCGCTCAACATCGGCGCCAACGACGTTGCCAACAATGTCGGCCCCGCCGTCGGCGCCAAGGCGATGACGCTCGGCGGCGCGCTGCTGATCGCCGCCGTCTTCGAGACCGCCGGTGCGCTCATCGCCGGCGGCGACGTGGTGAGCACCATCTCCAAGGGCATCATCGATCCCGCCGCGGTCGGCACGCCGGAGGTCTTCGTGCGCGCCATGATGGCCGCCCTCGTCTCGTCGGCCCTGTGGATCAACCTGGCGACCTGGATCGGCGCCCCCGTCTCCACCACCCATTCGGTGGTCGGCGGCGTGGTCGGCGCCGGCATTGCCGCTGCCGGCTTCTCCTCGGTCGACTGGTCGACCATGACACAGATCGCCGCAAGCTGGGTCGTCTCGCCGGTCGTCGGCGGCATCGTCGCAGCCCTCTTCCTCGCCTTCATCAAGACGACGATCATCTATCAGGACGACAAGATCTCGGCGGCGCGCCGCTGGGTGCCTCTGCTGATCGCGCTCATGGCCGGCGCCTTCGCCGCCTATCTCGCCACCAAGGGCCTGAAGCATCTGGTCAGGATCGACCTGGCCGACGCGCTGCTGATCGGCCTCGGCTTCTTCGTCGTCACCTGGTTCGGCGCGCGCATCCTCGTCTACCGACAGTCGGAGGGAATGGAGAACCGCAACCAGTCGCTGCGCCGCCTGTTTCACCTGCCGCTGGTGATCTCGGCGGCCCTGCTCTCCTTCGCCCACGGCGCCAATGACGTGGCGAACGCGGTCGGGCCGCTGGCGGCGATCGTCTTCACCGTGCAGCAGAGCGCCGTCAGCACCACGGTCGCGATCCCCCTGTGGGTCATGATCATCGGCGCGGCCGGCATCTCCCTCGGCCTCGTCCTGTTCGGCCCCAAGCTGATCCGCATGGTCGGCGAGCAGATCACCAAGCTCAATCCGATGCGCGCCTTCTGCGTGGCGCTGTCGGCCGCCATCACCGTCATCATCGCCTCCGGCCTCGGCCTGCCGATCAGTTCCACCCACACCGCCGTCGGGGCGATCTTCGGCGTCGGCTTCTTCCGCGAATGGTACACGGCCCGCTCCAAGCGCCGCCGCGCCTATCTGGAGCGCAAGGGCGTCCAGTTCAAGAAGAACGGCCTGAGCGAAAACGGAGAGGAAGACGAAGAGCTGGAACTGCAGACGACCTCGCGCGAGGAGATCGCGCGCCGCAAGCTGGTGCGCCGCGTTCACGTGCGCACCATCGTCGCCGCCTGGGTGACGACGGTTCCGGCAGCCGCCCTTCTTTCGGCCGGCATCTTCCTGGTCCTCGATCTGGTCGCCTGATCCTCTTCCTGCTGGAGCGGGATGAGGAAAAGTGTGAAGCGGTTTTCCGCTCGCATCCCGCCCTGACTTTTTGAATGCGATCACGATGATTTTGGATTGATTCAATCCGAAATCATCGTGATCTAGCCGGTCGACCGGCAACCTGAAAAATTTTCCCGCCGGGCCCGACGGTGGAAAGCTCCCAGCCCGGCGAGCGGACGGTCGGCGGCACCCCGCGGAAATGAAGGGTTCCGCCAGACGCAAGAAGCCGCGTTGGACATCCCCATTATTCACACCCGCAACACACAACATCTTGGGGTCACAAAACATCCCGCAACGACTCCTTGACGGGCGGCGGCGAGTCGCTTTTTATGGATTTCGCGCCTGCGTCTGAAGGTGCGGTTGATCGAGCTTCGAGCCGGTCGATTTTCCAAATTGTACTGAGTTTTCCGAGGACTGCCCGACACGCGAGCGGGCAGAACGGGCTCTTTCGCGCTTGGAAAAGAACAGGGTGGCGTTGCGTTCCCGGTCTGGAAAAAAGAAGCTGTTAACACTATATTTAGTGTCTTCAGATATTCTCTCCACCAGATAGTGTGAATGTTATGTGACGTTAAGGTCGCAGGTAGCGTCAGGTTGGGGGCGGGTCCGCTCAAGCGGATCGAGGCTTTGGAGAATCGCTCGGACGGTTCCGGACAAGGCACCAACCTTCAGTACAGGAGAGCTGTCCGCACCCGCGGGCGGCAGATGGCGGACTTGAGCTTCGTGCAGGCGAAATGTGATGAGGCATTTCCGGGCGCGGATACTATATTTGGATTGAGGGCAAAGAGGACAAAATGCGCATCGAACGCCGGTTCACGAAGGAAGGTCGGAGCCCTTACGCGGAGATTTCGTTCCGCAAGGCCACCAGCGAGATCAAGAACCCGGATGGCTCCATTGTCTTCCGGCTGGAGAACATCGACGTCCCGACGCAGTTCTCGCAGGTCGCCAGCGATATCCTGGCGCAGAAATATTTCCGCAAGGCCGGCGTGCCCGCACGCCTGAAGAAGATCGAGGAGAACGACGTTCCCTCCTTCCTGTGGCGCTCGGTGGCCGACGATGAGGCCCTGAACGCGCTGCCGGAAGACGAGCGCTACGGCTCCGAGACCAGCGCCGCGCAGGTCTTCAACCGCCTTGCCGGCACCTGGACCTACTGGGGCTGGAAGGGTGGCTACTTCGACACGGAAGCCGATGCGCAGGCCTTCATGGACGAGTTGTGCTACATGCTCGCCACCCAGCGTGTCGCACCCAACTCCCCGCAATGGTTCAACACCGGCCTCTTCTGGGCCTACGGCATCGACGGGCCCGGCCAGGGCCACTATTACGTCGATCCCTTCACCGGCAAGCTGACGAAGTCCAAATCGGCCTATGAGCACCCGCAGCCGCATGCCTGCTTCATCCAGTCGGTCGGCGACGACCTCGTCAACGACGGCGGCATCATGGATCTCTGGGTGCGCGAGGCGCGCCTGTTCAAATACGGCTCCGGCACCGGCTCCAACTTCTCGGCCCTGCGCGGCGAAGGCGAAAAACTCTCGGGCGGCGGCAAGTCGTCGGGCCTGATGAGCTTCCTGAAGATCGGCGACCGCGCCGCCGGCGCCATCAAGTCGGGCGGCACCACGCGCCGCGCCGCCAAGATGGTGGTGGTCGACATCGACCATCCCGACATCGAGGAATACATCAACTGGAAGGTGAAGGAGGAGCAGAAGGTCGCCGCCCTCGTCACCGGCTCCAAGATCGTCAAGAAGCATCTCGAAGCGATCATGAAGGCCTGCGTCAACTGCCAGGGTGACAACGACGACTGCTTCGAGCCGGCCAAGAACCCTGCCCTCAAGCGCGAGATCCGCGCCGCCAAGCGCAATGCTGTGCCGGAGAACTACATCAAGCGCGTCATCCAGTTCGCCAGGCAGGGCCAAACGGACATCGAGTTCAAGACCTACGACACGGATTGGGATTCGGAGGCCTATCTCACCGTCTCGGGCCAGAACTCCAACAATTCCGTCTCCCTGAAGGACGATTTCCTGCGCGCCGTCGAGACCGACGGCGACTGGAGCCTGATCAACCGCATCGACGGCAAGGTGGCCAAGACCCTCAAGGCGCGCGACCTGTGGGAGAAGATCGGCTATGCCGCCTGGGCGTCCGCCGATCCGGGCCTGCATTTCAACACGACGATGAACGACTGGCACACCTCGCCGGCGGCCGGCCCGATCCGCGCCTCGAACCCGTGCTCGGAATACATGTTCCTGGACGACACGGCCTGCAACCTGGCCTCCATGAACCTGCTCCAGTACCGCAACAAGGACGGCTCCATCGACGTCGCCGCCTACGAGCACACGGTGCGCCTGTGGACCATGGTGCTCGAAATCTCCGTCATGATGGCGCAGTTCCCGTCGAAGGAGATCGCCCGCCTCTCTTACGAATACCGCACGCTCGGCCTCGGCTACGCCAATATCGGCGGCCTGCTGATGACCTCCGGCATTCCCTATGATTCGGCTGAGGGCCGCGCCATCTGCGGCGCGCTGACGGCGATCATGACCGGCGTCGCCTATGCGACCAGCGCCGAGATGGCCGGCGAGCTCGGCGCCTTCCCGGATTACGAGCGCAACGCCGAGCATATGCTGCGCGTCATCCGCAACCACCGCCGCGCCGCCCATGGCGAGGCCGAGGGCTATGAGAAGCTGGCCGTCGATCCCGTGCCGCTCAAGGCCGAGGACTGCCCGCAGCCTAACCTGATCGAGCATGCGAAAAGCGCCTGGGATCGGGCGCTCGAGCTCGGCGAAAAGCACGGCTACCGCAATGCCCAGGCGACGGTGATCGCGCCCACCGGCACGATCGGCCTCGTCATGGACTGCGACACGACCGGCATCGAGCCCGACTTCGCGCTGGTTAAGTTCAAGAAGCTGGCCGGCGGCGGCTACTTCAAGATCATCAACCGCGCCGTGCCGGAAGCCCTGCGCACGCTCGGCTACTCCGAAGCCCAGATCGCCGAGATCGAGGCCTATGCGGTCGGCCACGGCAATCTCGACCAGGCACCGGGCATCAATCCCTCGACGCTGAAGGCCAAGGGCTTCGACGACGAGAAGGTGGCCGCCCTCAACGCCGCCCTGAAATCGGCCTTCGACATCAAGTTCGCCTTCAACAAGTGGACGCTGGGCGAGGAGTTCTGCAAGACCGCCCTCGGCTTCACCCAGGACCAGCTCGACGATTTCTCCTTCGAGATGCTGCCGGCCCTCGGCTTCACCAGAAAGGAGATCGAGGCGGCCAACATCCACATCTGCGGTGCCATGACCCTCGAGGGAGCGCCCGATCTGAAAGACGAGCACCTGCCCGTCTTCGACTGCGCCAATCCGTGCGGCAAGATCGGCAAGCGCTATCTGTCGGTGGAAAGCCACATCCGCATGATGGCGGCGGCCCAGCCCTTCATCTCGGGCGCCATCTCCAAGACCATCAACATGCCCAATGAGGCGACGGTCGAGGACTGCAAGCAGGCCTACATGCTGTCCTGGAAGCTGGCGCTGAAGGCCAACGCGCTCTACCGCGACGGCTCCAAGCTGTCGCAGCCGCTCAACGCCTCGCTGCTTTCCGACGACGACGAGGAAGCCGACGATCTGGTGGAAGAGCTGGTCGCCGCCCCGACGGCCGCCCAGGCCGTGCAGGTGACCGAGAAGATCGTCGAGCGCATCGTGGAAAAGGTGGTGCGCGAGCGCGAGAAGCTGCCGAACCGGCGCAAGGGCTATACCCAGAAGGCCGTGGTCGGCGGGCACAAGGTCTATCTCAGGACCGGCGAGTTCGACGACGGACGCCTCGGCGAGATCTTCATCGACATGCACAAGGAAGGCGCTGCCTTCCGCGCCATGATGAACAATTTCGCCATCGCCATCTCGCTCGGCCTGCAATATGGCGTGCCGCTCGAGGAGTATGTGGAGGCCTTCACCTTCACCAAGTTCGAGCCGGCCGGCATGGTGCAGGGCAACGATGCCATCAAGAACGCCACGTCGATTCTCGACTACGTGTTCCGCGAGCTCGCCGTTTCCTATCTCGGCCGCTCGGACCTTGCCCATGTCGACACGTCCGACTTCACCAACACCTCGCTCGGCCGCGGCATCAGCGAGGGCAAGGCACTGCCCTTCTCCAAGGGTCTGACGCGCGGCGCCACCCCCTTCAAGGTGGTGAGCAAGAACGATCCGAAGGGCGAGGCCCCCAGTGGCGCCACGGCGCATGCTGCCTCCCCGCATGGAGGCTCCAACGTCCGCGCCATCGCCACCGGCGCCACGGTGCGCGCCCTGAAGCCGGCCGTAGCCGGCCTGCAGGAGGAGGCGACGGCCTTCCGCCGCGATTACGAGGAGCGGGCCAGGGAACTGGCCGAGGAGGCCGCCCAGGAAACGGCTTCCGAAGCCCTCTTCACGGATGCGGCGGCCGAGGAAGCGGCCGAGGCCAAGAAGGTCGAAAGCCACCGCCGCCAGCAGGCCATCATGCAGGGCTACACCGGCAACATGTGCTCGGAATGCCAGAACTTCACCATGGTGAGGAACGGCACCTGCGAGAAATGCGACACCTGCGGCGCGACGAGCGGGTGTAGCTGAGCAACGCGCGGAAACGTGACAGCTGATGAGCCTCCCTATGATGTTGCCGAACGCATAGGGAGGCTCGTTCTTCGAGCGTGACGATCATGCCGTTGGTTTTCCGTGAAGGCCCGTATCGGATATTCTTCTATTCGAACGAGGGCGATCCGCGCGAACCAATGCATGTCCACGTCCGCGATGGCGAGCGGGAAGCCAAGGTCTGGCTTTATCCGTCTATCTCGATCGCTGAAAGCTTCGGCTTCAATTCACGTGAACTGGGCGCTATAATTTCCATAATTGAAACCAATCGAGCGCGCATCGAGCAGGCATGGCATGAGCATTTCGGCGACTGACATCCGCTTCGACGACCACACCATGTGGGTCAGCCTCACCGACGGCCGCACGCTTGGCGTCCCGCTGGCGTGGTTTCCTCGACTGTTGCATGCAACGCCGGCAGAGCGCGCACAATGCGAGATCAGCCCCATGGGCCTCCATTGGGAAGCACTCGACGAGGACATCTCGATTGCCGGTCTGCTCGTCGGACGCGGCGACCAGACGCATAAGCGTCCCAAAGTCGCCTGAGCCTCCTCACCCGATCGTCCGCTCCAGCACGCCCACCCAGTTGCGCCAGGCGATATTCTCGATCAGGTCGCGCCCGTAGCCGGCCTTGTCCATCGCCTCGATGAGCTTCGGCAGGCCGGCGGCGTCGCCGATTGCTGCCGGGATGCGGGCGCCGTCGAAATCCGAGCCCAACCCCACCCCGTCCTCGCCGAGGGCCTCGAGCAGCACGTCGAGATGGCGGATCATGATGTCGAGGCCGGTATCGGCCCCCATCCGCCCGTCGGCGCGCAGGAAGCCGGTGGCGAAGTTGAGGCCGGCAAGCCCGCCCGTGTCGCGGATCGCCGCCAATTGCCAGTCCATCAGGTTGCGCGAATGCCCGCACAGGGCGTGCACGTTGGAATGGCTGGCGACGAGCGGGGCATCGCTGATCTTCGCCACATCGCGAAACCCCTCGGCATTCAGATGCGACAGATCGACCAGGATCTTCAGCCGGTTGCAGGCCCTGACCAGCGCCTTGCCGGCCTCCGTCAGGCCGGGGCCGATCTCGGGCGTCGCCGGAAAGCGGAACGGCACGCCGTAGCCGAAGGCATTGGGCCGGCTCCACACCGGGCCAAGCGAGCGCAGGCCCGCCGCGTGCAGCACGTCGAGCAGCGCCAGATCGGTGTCGAACGCCTCGGCCCCCTCGATATGGAACACCGCGGCAAGCGCCCCGCGCCCCATCGCCGCACGGATCTCGCCGGCGCTGCGGCAGACGGCCAAGGCGCCGTCCGACGCCCGCTCCAGCCGCAACAGGATCGAGGCCATGCCGAGCGTGGAAGTGAGTGCATCAGCGCGGCCGAGCTCCGGCGCATCGCCGTTGGCGCCGGCCGCCCCGCTTCTGCCCGCCATCTCCAGCGGCGGCGGAAAAATGGCGAACAGGCCGCCCGCCAAACCTCCTTTCCGCGCCCGCGGCAGGTCGATATGGCCGCCCGGGCGCCCCTCCAGAAAATCCGCAACCGGGTCGGCGCCCTTCGACGAGAAAAGCCGCAGCAGCGCGTCGTTGTGGCCGTCAAAAACGGGAATGGTGTCGCTCATCGGGTCGGTCGGGCTCGTTCTGGAGCATTTTGCAGTCAGGTGGAATCACCTGACGACCGCATAAATGCGGAAAAACAATGAGATAGATCGGGACAACGTTTCCATGAAACGATGAACCGGTCTGGCGGGGCGGCGACGTGCCGTCCCCTTGTTTTAGGCAAGAGTGCGGCCCGGCGCAAACCTTAGCCGGAGGTCCTGTCCACCCAACGCCACCAGCCGCTCTCGTCACCGTTGAAGACGTTGAGGTCGATGCGTCCGTCGACGCCGCCCGACAGGCCCGAGCCCGAATACTGCCAGAACAGCCAGTCGCGCCCCGGATAGACCTTCGAGGGATGCGCGGCCACCGAACGCAGCCAGAAGGGATGGTTCGGAAACGCGCCCTTGAGATTGTCGGCGTAGAAATCGGGCGCCGTGTAGATGATCGGCCGCTGGCCGTAGTGACGCTCCAGCCGGTCGAGGAAGACCTGCATCTTCTCCAGGATCTCGGCGCGCGAGGGCCGCCACTTGCAGCTCGACTGGTGGTTCCATTCCACGTCCAGCACCGGCGGCAGCGCGCCCTTCACCTTCGGTACGTTGCGGATGAACCAATCCGCCTGGTCGGCGGCGCGCCGGCACCAGTAGAAGAAGTGATAGGCGCCGCGCCGGATACCGGCCGCATGTGCCGCATTCCAGTTCTGCCTGAACATCGGATCGATGTGGTCGATGCCGTCGGTCGCCTTGATATAGGCGAAATTGGCGCCGTGCTCGCGCAGCTTCGGCCAGTTGATGTTGCCTTGCCAGCGCGACACGTCCACGCCGTGAACGGCGTGATGCTTCGGCGTGATCTTGCCGAAGCTGACCGGCTTGGCGTCGCTGAACCGGCTGCGATAGACTTGGCCGCGCCTGCCCGTCCGCTCGGGCCGAAGCGTCGGCTTGGGCGGCGTGACCATCGCCACCTCGACCTGCTCGAACGCGGGTGCGGCCAGCCGATCGGGCTCGGCGATCGCCGTCATCCCCGCCTCGACGACATGATTGTCGATGCCAGCCCGGGCTTCCGCCACCGGCACCGCCACATCGGGCCGGACGACGGAGGACGTCGTCTCCATCGACGGCTTGCTGATCTGCAGCGCGGTATCGATGTTGGACGTTCCAGTGCATCCGGCAAGGCCGAGGCACACGAGACCGGTCAGGAAAAACGCACGAGAACGCATGGACGACCCTTGGACGGCGCGAGACGGTTCCGGGGCGCGCAACCGAACGCCCCGATTTCGGTTGAGCTCGATCCTTAGCCGAAAGTCGCCAATAAAGTTTGAATCGTCCCGTTAACCAAAAGGTAAGTCATCCTCGCCCGCCGGCGCTCCCCGAGTCGCGCCCAGGCGCATTGCCGTGTCGACGGCCTGCCCGGTGCCAAGCCGCTGCCGAGCAGAAAGGATGCCATGCTGGTGGCTTCATGCCTTGCACGGTGACGCACGACTTTCCGCCTGGATCTGCGCCATGCGCGTCAAACCTTGCGGCAAGGCTGATTGCTTCCGGCCGCCACCATATCGCTCAACGCCCGCTGTGGGCCCGCGCCCTTCAACGGCTCAGGTGCTGATCCGTCCGCGCGGCATGCCGTACATCAGCCGCTCGAACCCCTCACGCGTGACATGAACGAGGGTCTTGTGGTCGCCACCCTCGAAATAGATGTCCTCGTCGTCCTCCAGCCTTTCGTCGATCATGCAGGCGAGCTTGTAAGGGACGGCGAGTATGGGCACAGCGCCCTCGTCGCAATCGGGGAACAGGGCCGCAGCCTCCTCCTCGCTGGCAAGCTCCACCTTCTCGCCGACGATCTCACGCACCCGCTGCAGATCCACCTGCCGCGAGGCCGGGAGCACGGCGAGCATGTAGCTGCCGTCCCATTTCAGCACCACGCCCTTGGCGAGCAGATCGCCCGGCACGTGGCTCACGCGCGCCGTCATGGCCGAATTGCCGGTTCGGCTGTGTTTTGCGATATCATAGGGGACATGGCTGTCCTCCAGATATTCCTGCATTGTCATCGCGATACCCATGATCCTGTCCTTTCCTGCCACAGGCCGGCGCGCGCATGCGGGGCGCGTTCCGGCGTTCCAGGCCGATAGGCCGGCGGCAGAGAGCGGGCAGCGGATCATGAGCAAGAGCGGCGCAGCGCCGCCGCTTGACAAGACCAGCGCCGCGCCCGACGTCCATCCGGCTGCCGACTGGTCTTTCAGGCATTCAGGATACACCCGCCGGCGGCGATCCGGAAGCTTTGTCGCGACACCGCAGTGCCGCGCGTTCCATCAGGACGCGCAAAGGACGCTGCAAGTCCTCGAATCTGCGCACGGCCCGCCGCTCGCCATATTTTGCATCCAACCATGTGGCATGCGCACCAGATGACGCCCGGCCAGGTCTGGCCGGCACGCACCCACCCCGTTTCCAGTGCTTTGAAAGAGATCGGTCCACGCCATGACGACACTCCCCACCATCTCCCGTCCCGTCCCGCAAGACGAGGTGCCGGTGCGCCTGCGGCGCCTGCTGGTGGTGGGGCTGCTGCCGAGCCTTGCGGCCGCCTGCACCACGACGCGCCGCAGCGCCAATCTGGAGGAAGCCGAGCCGGCCTTTCCAGCTCTTTCCTATTATGCGCAGATCTATCGCGAGATCGACGACGGCGATTTCGTCGTTCCTGCCGTCGATGTTAAAAAGATCGACCCGCAATATCTGCGCCAGGTGGTCGATTATCCGACCAGCGAGCGCGTCGGCACCCTCGTCGTCGATCCCTATCAGCGCTTCCTCTATCTGGTGATGGAGGACGGCAAGGCGATGCGCTACGGGGTCGGCGTCGCCAAGGCCGGCCTCGAATACCAGGGCGATGCGAGGATCGGCCGCAAGGCCAGATGGCCGCGCTGGGCGCCGACGCTAAACATGATCAACCGCGACCCCGAGCGCTATCGCCAATATGCGGGCGGCATGGAGGGGGGCCTGCGCAATCCGCTCGGCGCGCGCGCGCTCTATCTCTACAAGGACGGCCGCGACACGCTCTACCGCATTCACGGAACGAACGAGCCTTGGTCGATCGGCAAATCCGTTTCCTCGGGCTGCATCCGCCTGTTCAACCAGGACATCATGGACCTGCACACGCGCGTGCCGGTCGGCACCCGCGTGGTGGTGCTGGGGGCCGGTTCATCGCAGCCGGACATGGCCTGAAGCCCAGCAGACGACGAGACCTGCCGGCGAGCCGGCAGGTCTTGGTCTTCCAGCGGGTGTCCGGCCGACGCTATTTCGCTTCGACCTGCTCGGCCCAGCTGCGCGCCCCGGTCTCACCGTTGAGGAAAGGCAGCACCGTCTCGGCGAGCTGCGGCGCAACGCCGATGTCGTAGTGGGTCAGGTTCGGCAGGATCGCCAGCCGATTCTGCGACATGTGCTCGCGCATCCAGCCGGCGTCCTTCAGCCCTCCGCCGAGCAACTGGTAGAACTCGACGATATGCTCGGGGCGGTACATGTCGCTGTCGCCATAGACCAGCATCACGGGCATCTTCAGCGTCTTGACGTCGTCGGCGAAATTGTAGGGCTTGCGCATCATCTCGCCCATGCGGTCCAGCAGCCGGGGGAACTCGTCGGGGTTCGGCGCCACCTCCACATAGGACTTGTACATCGGGGTGTCCTTCATCATCTCGGCCATGGCCGAACCGACCTGGGCCTGCATCGGCAGCATCTCGGGATAGAAGCCGTCCTGCGCGAAGCCGGCCGAGACCAGCGCAAGACGGCGCACCATCTCGGGATGCTGCACGGCGAGCCGGAAGCCCACGCCACCGCCCATCGAATAGCCCATCACGTCGACCTGCTCGTATCCCAGTTCCTCAAGGATCACGGCCATGTCGTCGCCCATGTCGGTGAGGCTGATCGGCCGGTCGCCGAGCGTCGTGCGGCCGTGGCCGTGCAGGTCGACGCCGATCACCTGTCGCTCGGAGGCAAGCCGCACCAGCACCGGACCGAACATCTCGATCTGGCCGAGACCGCCATGCAGGAGCAGCAGCGGCTCTCCCTCGCCGCGGATTTGGTAGTGGTAGGTAACGCCGTTGGCCGTCACCTGGCCGCTCTTGTCCGGCGCGGGAACGCCTTGGATCATCGCGTCCGCAGGCTTCGGTTCTTCCGCCCGCGCCGTTCCCGCGAACGCGGCGGCGGCAAGGGCAATGAACAGTGTCTTCAGCATGTCGGTCTCCGGTGTCTGGGGCGGCCCGTTCCGGCATCGCCCGTTGCGATGCTCCAAGGACGCGCCGACGCGGCCCGCCCCGACAGGCCTGCGGAAAAAATTTCAACCGGACCGACGGGCTGATCCCGAAAGCTACGGACAGGGATTGCCCAATTGCTGATGCAGCCCGTCCACGGCGTCCTGCATCTCCTGCGTCCATACCACGTCGAGGGCGCCGAGCGCTTCCTCGAGCTGCGGCAGCGATGTCGCGCCGATGATGTTGGCGGTCATGAACGGCCGTGAATTGACGAAGGCGTGGGCGAACCTGGCCGGCGTCAAGCCGAAATCGCGTGCCATGGCGTTGTAGGAGGCGATCGCCGCTGCCGCCCCCGGTTTCTCGTAGCGCTGCAGGCGATCGAAGAGAACCTTGCGCGATCCGGCGGGCATGGCGCCGTTGTCGTATTTGCCGGTCAGATAGCCCTGCGCGAGCGGCGAATAGGCAAGCAGGCCGATCTCCTCGCGCCGGCAGGTCTCGGCAAGGTTCACCTCGAAGGTGCGGTTGACCAGGCTGTAGGCATTCTGCAGCGAGACGACGCGCGGCCCCGTCCCCCTGTCGGCCTCGGCCACATAGCGCATCACGCCCCAGGAGCTTTCGTTCGAGAGGCCGAAATGGCGAATCTTGCCAGCCTTGACCAGGTCGTCGAAGACGGCCAGCGTCTCGGCGATCGGCGTCTCGTCGGCCAGCGGCTCGGCGAGCGCGGTGACGCGTGTCGGGTTGGAGCCGAACGGGTTCTCCCTGTCCGGCCAGTGGATCTGGTAAAGATCGATGCAATCGGTCCCGAGGCGTGCGAGCGACTTGTCGATGGCGTCGAGAATGTCCGCCCGCACCAGCTTCGAAGGCCTGCCGCCACGGAACCATTCATTGGCCGTGCGGCCGACCACCTTCGAGGCGATGACGATCCGGTCGCGATTGCCGCGCGCCTTGATCCAGCTTCCGACGATCGTCTCGGTACGCCCCTGCGTCTCCGCCTTCGGGGGAATCGGGTAGAGCTCGGCCATGTCGAGGAAATTCACGCCCCGTTCCGCGGCGAGATCCATCTGGGCATGGCCCTCAGCCTCCGTGTTCTGCTCGCCGAACGTCATGGTTCCGAGGCAGATTTGCGAGACGAACAGGTCGCTGCGTCCGAGGCGGCGCTTTTGCATAAAGTTCTCCGGATGCTAGAACGCGGCGCGAAGGCACCGCACGGGCGCATCATAAGCCGCGCGCCGTTCGAGGCAAGACCGCCCGCGCCCGGCCCTTGACCTTGCAGCGGGACGAGCCCTTTACTGTTGCCGATCCGCAATCCCTGACAGGGAGACCCGTCATGAATCCCAAACGTCTGTTGGCCGCCGCGCTCCTTTCGTTCTCCGCGCTGCACGCGGCGAATGCCGCCGAGAACCGCGCGATGACCATCTGGAAGACACCGTGGTGCGGCTGCTGTCACGAATGGACCGAGGCCATGCGGCAGGCTGGCTATGCGGTGAAGGTGAACGATCTCGAGGATCTCACGCCGATCAAGAAACAGGCCGGCGTGCCGGCCGCCCTGGAAGGCTGCCACACGGCGATGATCGACGGATACGTGCTGGAAGGCCATGTGCCGCTCGAAGCCATCGACAAGCTGCTTTCGGAGCGTCCGGCGATCGCCGGCATCGCAACGCCCGGCATGCCGCAAGGCTCGCTCGGCATGGGTGACGATCCTGAGGCCCGCTACGACGTCTACACCTTCTCGAGGGATGCCGACGCCGCACCCGCCGTCTATTATCGAGCCGGCGCCGAATAGCGCGCCGCGCCGCAGGGAAGCGCCGCGGCGACCGGCGCGATCAGGTGAAGGCGTCGGGCATCGATTCCTTGCGCCTGGCGATGAAATCGACCAGCCCTTCCTCGATCCCGGCGTCGAGCGGCGGCGCCTGATAGGTCTCCAGCCATTGGCGGGCAAGCTGGTTGGCGCGCTGGTGCGCCGCCTTCTCGCCCTCGGCCGCCCATTGCTCGTAGGAATTGTTGTCGGCGATCGACGAGCGGTAGAAGGCCGTCTGGAAATTGGCCTGGGTGTGCGAGCAGCCGAGATAATGGCTCCCCGGCCCGACCTCGCGGATGGCGTCCATCGCCTGGCCGTTCTCCGACAGATCGACCGGCTGGCAGAAGCGCTGCTGCATGCCGAGCTGGTCGATGTCCATCATGAACTTCTCGTAGGAGGACACCAGCCCGCCTTCGAGCCAGCCGGCCGCATGCAGCACGAAATTCGTTCCGGCAAGCACCGTCGAGTTGAGCGTGTTGGCGCTTTCATAGGCGGCCTGCGCATCGGCGACCTTCGAACCGGTTAGCGAGCCGCCCGTGCGGAACGGAAGCCCGGCCCGCCGCGCCAGTTGCGCGGCCCCGTAGGAGACCAGCGACGGCTCGGGCGTGCCGAAAGTGGGTGCTCCCGACTGCATCGAGATCGACGAGGCGAAGGTGCCGAACAGCACCGGCGCTCCGGGCCGCACGAGCTGCGTGAAGGCAGCGCCCGCCAGGACCTCGGCGAGCACCTGGGTCAAGGTGCCGGCGACCGTCACCGGGCTCATCGCGCCCGCCAGGATGAACGGCGTGACGATGCAGGCCTGGTTCGCCCGCGCATAGACTTTCGCCGCCCCCAGCATGGTCTCGTCGAACACCATCGGCGAGTTGGCGTTGATCAGATTGATGACGACCGTGTTGTTGTCGACGAACTCCTCGCCGAACAGGATCTTCGCCATCGCCACCGTGTCCTCGGCCCGCTCCGGCGCCGTGACCGATCCCATGAAGGGCTTGTCCGAATAGCGCATATGGGCGAACACCATGTCGAGATGGCGCTTGTTGACCGGCACGTCCACCGGCTCGCACACCGTCCCGCCCGAGTGGTGAATGGACGGCGCCATATAGGCGAGCTTCACGAAATTGCGGAAATCCTCGATCGTCGCGTAGCGGCGGTTGCCTTCCAGGTCGCGCACGAAAGGCGGGCCGTAGACCGGTGCGAAGACGGTCGCGTTGCCGCCGATCTCCACCGAGCGGGCCGGATTGCGCGCGTGCTGCGTGAAGGTTGCCGGCGCGGTCTTCAAAAGCGTGCGGCACAGGCCTTTGGGGAAATGCACCCGTTCTCCCCGGACGTCGGCGCCGGCGTCCTTCCACAGCGCCAGAGCCTCGGCATCGTCGCGGAACTCGATGCCGATTTCCTCCAGCACCGTGTCCGCATTCGCCTCGATCAGGGCAAGCCCCTCCTCGTCCAGAACCTCGAAGGGCTTCAGGACCCGGCGGATATAGGTCAGTTGCTCGCCCGGCCCACCGCCGGTGCGCGCGGCGCGGCGCGCGGCAGCGCCGCCGCGTTCGCCCCTGCCGGTACGTCCCCGCCTCGGCTGGTCGCCCGTGCCTTCGCCTGTTTCCGCGGCCGCGGTTGCGATCATGGTCATGATGAATCTTCTCTCGCTGGGTCCGTCGAAGTGGGACAGTTCGTCGAATCCTAGCGAGTACGGTTGCGACAGCCATTTCCGCAAGCGGCACGGCATGTCGCAACCGGAAGGCTATTTCCGGCCTTTCGTCGTCCATTCCGAGCCCTGGGCCCAGTCGGAATTGCCGGACACCGACCCGCCGGAGCGCGGATCGAGGCCGCGCTCCAACATCTTGACCTCCAGCTGCAGCCGCTTCAGCTCCAGCTGGTAGAGGCGGTCGCAATCGAGCCGTGTCGGCTTCGTTCCAAGCGGAACGACCACCCGGCCGTAGGCCGAAAGCGCGCTCGAATCCCCATTCAGGCCGCCTCCTACGAGACCGGAATCCACATAGGCGCCCGAGCCGCCCATGGCCGCGCGGCAGGTCGTGCCGTCCGCCGCCCGGATCTCATCGAATCCGTTGGGCGTGACCACGCCGGGCAGGGAAATGCCGGTCTGGTTCTGGTTGATGATGTAGTTGCGATTTTCCGCCCGGGCCGCTCCGCAGAGCAGCGACAGGCAGCCGGCGATGACTATGACCGCCTTCGAGCGATGAAACGTCCGCATATCTGGGCCTTCACACCTATCTTTTCTCCGGGAAAGGGAACGCTTTCCGTGCAAATGCGCACGCGGCGCTCCGACTTGCCTTCAAATCCGACGATGACCAGCACGCTGCGCGACGAACCGCCGCCGAGCGATATTTCCGATGGGGTGATGCGCGCCGCAACGGGCTTGAAGTCCGCGTCATAGACGCGCACCGCCACCGAAACCCGGTGGCCATAGGGGTTCTTGGGGAACACCCGGACGGCAAATTCATCGGAGAAGCTGGTGACCTCGCCGCGCATCGGGGTCATCGACTGCGCGGCGAGATCGCCGGGAATGAAGGCCAGTGCCGCGGTCGCCGCGGCAATGGCTCTCCTCATGGTCGGATCCTATTCGCAGGTGACCGTGACTTCGGCCGTGTATCGGCCAAGGGGAAATACGAACCCGTTTGCGGTTGCCGACAGATCGACGTCCACATTGGTGGCGCCGTGCCCGAGTCGGGAAATCGTCGAGCCCGGCGTATCGGCGATGAACGTCGCCCCAGACGCGCGGTAGCTGGAGTCAAAGGTGACTGCGCCCACACCTGCAGGCGAGCTCGAGAATGCCGTCGGTGTCGTCGTCGAAAGGTTGAAGCCCTCCCCCGTGGTCAGAACCACGGCGCGGCCGGATCGCCCTCCGGCTGCTTTTGAATCGAGCTTTGAGACGCCATCCTGCCCCAGAACACCTGGAGATTGAAGTGTAATTGTACAGGTAGCATCAACCTGACTATTGAATGGAACCGTCGTAATTGCCGCATGCGCGTAAAACGGAAAAGCGGAAGCGATAATTACAGAAGGTAATAAATAATATTTCACAATATACCTCAATTATTATGCAGATATTTACCAATATAATTTCTCCTGATTCGCCAAGTACGTCAATAAATATCAATTTTTTGGAAAAGATATTACATATATATGTAGAAACTATTCTGAAGATCACCAAGTGATACGATGTTCGGAAGTGAGCGGTGTCTGTCCGCAGCAAACCGCCCTGCCCGGCCGCTTCCGTGCGGGACAACCGCCCGTGCGACAACCTTCAGCGCCGGTCCTTGTTGCTCCAGCCCGTATCGCTCGCCCAGGCGCCGACCGCGTTGCTGGTCGCCCGCGGATCGAGACCCTGCCGCAGAAGACGGACTTCAAGTTCGAGCCGTTCGAGCTCGAGCCGGTAAAGCTTGTCGCAGTTCAGCCGCGGCGGCTTCTCCCCGAGCGGCACCACCAGCCGCCCGTAAGCGGACACCGAATTGGACGAGCTGTCGAGCCCGCCGCCGATGATGCCCGAATCGAGATAGGCGCCGGAGCCTGCCATGGACGACCGGCATGTCGTTCCGTCCGCCGCCCGGATTTCGTCAAAGCCGTTGGGCATGACCACGCCCGGCAGCGCGACACCGGTCTGGTTCTGGTTGATGACATATTGGGTATCGCCCGCTCCGGCTGCCGACGCGCCGGCAAGCAGCAGGGCCACCAGCGCGATCAGCCGGCGCGGCGTGCAAGGAAACGTCCGCATATCTGCGCCCTTATCCTGGTTTTCCGGTTGGGAAACGGAACGCTCTCCGTGCACACGCGAACGCGCCTGTGGGCCGCCTTGCCGAACGGCACCTCGACCAGAACCGGCCGCGTATCGCGGCTGCCGAGCATCATTTCGGCCGGCGAGACGCGCGCCTCGACCGGCAGGAAATCCGCATCATAAACCCGCACCACCACGCGGATGCGGTGGCGGTAGGGGTTGTAAGGGAAGACCCGCACGGCAAAGGCATCGCCGAAGCTGGTGACCTCGCCGCGCATCGGCGTCATCGATTGCGGCGCGGCGGCACCGCAGCTCGCGGCGAGCGCCGCCATTGCCAACAATTGCAGTCGCATCGCGCTACTCGCAGGTGACCGTCACCTGGGCGGTGTAGGAGCCGGCCGGAAAGTTGCCGCTCGACTTGGTCGCGGTCAGGTCGACATCGACATTGGTCAGCCCGAGGCCCAGAGGCGATGTCACGGTCCCCACCACGTCGAGCAGCGAGGTCACGCCGCTGGCACTGTAGCTGGAGGCAAACACGACGGCGTCGTCTCCTCCCGCCGGCGCGCTGGTGAAGGCAGCCGGGGCGGAGGTGGACAGGTTGTAGCCGATGCCGGTGGTGAGGATCGTTGCCGTGCCGGAGATCCCGCCTGGCGCCTCGGAACTCAGCTCGGTGAAATCGGCGTTGGCGGCGAGCGTGCCCGGCGTGCCGATCGTGATAAGGCAGGTCGACAGTATCGTTCCGTTGAAGATCACCGAGCCCTCGACGGCGGCCGCCGGGGATGCGGAAACGAAAATCAGTGCTGAAATGAGGAAGGAGGCCCTGCGCATCGCTCTGCTCCTTTTCGGTAAGCAGACAAGCCCCCACTCGACGATGGCACACGATGCGTTACGCTTGTTAATATTACGTTAATGAATCCGGTCGAATTTTCATAAAACCGCAGGAGCAGGCCGCCGCGCGCCTCCAGTCGTTTTCTCGGCGCAGGAGGTCGCAAATCAGCTATGGAAATCGGCGTTCCTCGACTTATCCTTCCATTTTCAGGCGGTTGCCAGCCTTGTCGGGATGGGGCCGCTCTTTTCGCCTGGCATGGACAGCAGGAGCCATCAGATGTCCGACGACGAAATCATTCTCTCCGAGCTTTCCGACGACGAACTCGTCCAGCAGATGCATGACGACCTCTATGACGGGCTGAAGGAGGAGATAGAGGAAGGCACGCACATCCTGCTCAACCGCGGCTGGGCGCCCTACGAGGTCCTGACCGAGGCGCTGGTCGAAGGCATGCGCATCGTCGGCGAGGATTTCCGCGACGGCATCCTGTTCGTGCCGGAGGTGCTGCTGTCGGCCAACGCCATGAAGGCCGGCATGACGATCCTGCGCCCGCTCCTGGCCGAGACCGGAGCGCCCAAGCAAGGCAAGATGGTCATCGGCACAGTCAAGGGCGACATCCACGACATCGGCAAGAACCTGGTCGGCATGATGATGGAGGGTGCAGGCTTCGACGTCATCGATCTCGGCATCAACAATCCGGTCGAAAACTATCTCCAGGCGATCGAGGAGCACCAGCCCGACATCATCGGGATGTCGGCGCTTCTGACGACGACCATGCCCTATATGAAGGTGGTCATCGACACGCTGAAGGAAAAGGGCATCCGCGACGACTACATCGTGCTGGTCGGCGGCGCGCCACTCAACGAGGAGTTCGGCAAGGCCGTCGGGGCGGACGCCTATTGCCGCGACGCCGCGGTGGCCGTGGAGACGGCCAAGGAGCTCATCAGGCGCAAGCACAACATCGCCGCGAGCGCCTGATCGAGCGGCCCCGGCAATCGGGCCTTCGGTCCGCTATTCGGCGGCCCTCGATATATCGGAGCCGGCACGCTTTGTGGCGTCGACCGCATTGGCCGTGTCCCGTCCCACGCCACGGATCGTGTTGGCGCAGCCGGCTGCGAACGCGCCGACAAGGACGACAACGACAATACGGGAAAGTATGGAAAGCTGCATGTTCTGTCTCCCTCACGAATGACCGCCCTTTGAAGGAACGGCAAACCAGATGCAGGAACGCGCCACACCGCAAAAGGTTCTGGTCATCGCTTGCGGCATGATCGCTCGTGAAGTGCTTGCCGTGCGCGAACGGCACGGCTTCGAGCATCTCGAACTCACCTGCCTGCCTGCAGAATATCACTATTACCCGGACCGCATTGCTCCGGCAATGGACAGCGCCATTGTGCGGGCGCGTGCCGAAGGATACCGCCACATCTTCGTTGGCTATGCCGATTGCGGCACCGGGGGCTTGCTCGACAAGGTCTGCGAGAAGCACGGGGTGGAGCGCATAGCGGGCCCGCATTGCTTCGCCTTCTACCAGGGGCTCGACGCATTCGCCGCCATCGCCGACGACGACATGCTGTCGTTCTATATGACCGATTTCCTGTGCCGCCAGTTCGAGGCCTTCTTCCTGAAGCCGCTCGGCCTCGACCGGCATCCCGAGCTGATCGAGGATTTCTTCGGCAACTATCGCAAGCTCGTCTATCTGGCGCAGACCGACGACCCGGCGCTCGACAGGGTAGCCGAGGACGCCGCACGCCTGCTCGGGCTTGCCTATGAGCGGCGCCCGACCGGCTACGGAGACCTGGCGACCGCCCTGGCGCATGCCGCTCTCTCCCCGGACGATGACGCGCGGCCGCGATAGAGCGCGCGCGCTCACCATGAGGAGGGATCTACTTGGCGGGAAGCCTGTTTCCAGGGCGTTGCTGAAGGACCTGGCAATCGATACCGCCCCTTATGGCGAGCTTGTCGAACCATGCAGGACGCTGCTGCCGCTGTGTCCGAAAGGCCGCACGGCCTGAAGGGAAAGCCGGTCCTCGGCTCCTCGCCACGAAATGGTTACAAAGCTTGTGCTTCTATCGGCGTTTTTGACGGAGGCAGAACGTGCAGCGCATTTCGGCAATGCTTTTCCTGGCGGTCCTGGGCATCGGCGCAGCCCGGGCCGAGAGCCCGCCCGACTCGCTGGTCCAGCAGAAGCTGGACATGGAATTGGCCGGATTCGAGAAGGACACGGTTCTGAAGACGATCACCTATCGCGACGCGGCGCGTCTCGACGCCTTCGACAGGATCCGCGACGGCGCGATCGCCGAGGCGAAGGCCGGCGGCTCGGCTGAGGATCTTGCCGTCCTCGACGGCATCGAGGCGCGCCCGGCGCGTTCCTTCGATGACTTCGATCTTTCCGGCGACTGGCAGTGCCGCACCGTCAAGGTCGGCGGCCCGGCGCCGTTGGTCGTCTATGACTGGTTCCGCTGCCGTGTCGGCGACGACGGCGCCGGTTGGCGGCTTGAGAAGCTGACGGGCTCGCAACGCACCGTCGGACGTTTCTTCAACGACGGCGATTCGCGCCAGATCTATCTCGGCGCCTTCCACGTGGCCGGCGATCCCCTGCCGTCCTATGGCGCAGGCCCGGCGAGCGATCAGGCAGGCTACGTCCTTCGCGACGGCGAGCAGACCTGGCGCATCGAGTTTCCCGCACCCGCCTATGAATCGAAGCTCGACATCCTGGAGTTCCGCCCGGCCCGATGACCCGTCCCCGTTCACCGCGATCTTGCGGCCTCTGTCATGAAGGCTTAATCGCAAGAAGAGAAAACTGCACGTCGGGCCGGAGGAGATTCGGCGTGGCATACGAGACTGCGCGATGAAAGCGGAGGGCATGAATTTGGACACGGTGTCGGGCGCGGCACCCGCGGAGCACACGCCCCGCCGCCTTTCGCGCATCTTTCAGGACCTGGCGAACAGCGCCCGGGACAAGGTCACCGTCGGCGAAATCCGGCAGGCGCTGGGCGACCGCAGCTTTGCGACGCTGTTGATCTTCTTCTGCAGCCTCAACCTGCTGCCCTTCCCGCCCGGCAGCACCCTCATCCTCGGCCCGCCGATCGTCCTCGTCGCCATCCAGATGGTGCTGGGCAACAGGACCGTCTGGCTGCCGCGCTTCCTGCTCAGGAAGTCGATCAGCGGCGACAAGTTCCGTCATATGAGCGAAAAGCTCATTCCCCGGCTCATCTGGCTCGAACGGCTGATCAAGCCGCGCTACTGGCCTTTCGCCCGCGGCCATGCCGACAGGATCATCGGAACCGTGGCGCTGGTCCTGGCCGTCGCGGTGACGCTGCCGATCCCGCTCGGCAACTGGTTTCCCGCCTTCTCCTGCGCCCTGGTGGGGCTCGCGCTCTCGGAGCGCGACGGCATCCTCCTGTGCATCGGCGTCGTTTGCGGAACCCTTTCCCTGCTCGTCATCGCCGCCGTCGTCGGCGCAGCGGGCGTGCTGGCCGGCGTCCTGATCCCCTGAGCCGGCGGCAACGCGCCGGCCTGCCGCGTCGCATTTGAATGCGCGGGCGTCGCCTCGCAACAAGCGAGGCACCCTCGCATGCGGCAATGCTCCCTTAAGAGGAAGGAGCAAGCCGCCCATGGCCAATCTGATCGTTGTCTACTGGCGTGACATCCCGGCCCAGGTGATTGTCAGGAAGGGCCGGCAAACCGCCAAGCGGGAACTGCCGCTGCGCTTTACCGAAGCGATCGACATGTGCGCCATGCGCGTCGGCGCACGCGACACCGACGCCTATCTCGCCGAATGGCGGCGCGGCGAGCCGGTCGAGGTCGGCGACGACCTTGAGGCCGAGGCCGACAAGGCGATGCGGGCCATCGAAGAGGCGTTCGACGACGCACGCCTCAAGGCGCTGGTCAAGGCTGGTGGCCATGTCGAGGCGTGAGTCCGCGAAGGCGGCCGCCCCCGCCGTGACCCAGGCGACGCTCGTCAAGAAAGCGCGCGACAGGATCGCCTACAAGCCTGCCGACGTCTCGCCGCAGCGCCGCCTGCAGCGGCGCTATACGATGCGGCTCTGGTCGGTGCGACACGCCCGCTTTCTCGAATGGTTCTACGGCCGCTTCGCCGACCTGTTTCTGGCGCTGCACCCGCTGTGGAAGGCGATCGGCTATGCGCGCGCCGAACGGCCGGTCAAATTCGTCGAACGGCAGGTGAAGGGTCTGATGTTCGATTGCCGCATGTGCGGCCAATGCGTGCTTTCCTCGACCGGCATGTCCTGTCCGATGAACTGCCCGAAGCAGTTGCGCAACGGCCCCTGTGGCGGCGTTCGCGCCAATGGCCACTGCGAGGTGGAGCCGGACATGCCCTGCGTCTGGGTCAAGGCCTGGGAAGGGTCCCGCCTGATGCGCGCCGGCGACGCGATCCTCACCGTGCAGAAGCCGGTCGACCAGTCGCTGCGCGAGAGCTCGGCCTGGCTGCGTGTCACCGCCCTTGCCGCACAGAAGCGTGAAACCGGAAACGGAACAGCAGCATGATCAAGCGCCCGCCGCAGATCGACGAGAACCCGGAAGGCGTGGAGCTGCCGCTCGAGCCCCTGCCCGGCCATGCCTCGCGCGGGCGGCTGGAGCGGGTGCTGCGGCGCGGCGAATTCGCCGTCACCGCCGAGCTCAACCCGCCCGACAGCGCCAACGCGCAGGATGTCTTCGAGCGGGCAGCGGTCTTCGACGGCTGGGTCGACGGCATCAACGCAGTCGATGCCTCCGGCGCCAATTGCCACATGTCGTCCATGGGCATCTGTGCTCTGCTCACGCGCATGGGCTATGCGACGATCATGCAGATCGCCTGCCGCGACCGCAACCGCATCGCCATCCAGGGCGACGTGCTCGGCGCCGCAGCGATGGGCGTCGCCAACATCATGTGCCTGACCGGCGACGGCGTGCAGGCGGGCGACCAGCCGGGCGCCAAGCCCGTCTTCGATCTCGACTGCATGTCGCTCCTTGAAACCGTGCGCACCATGCGCGACGAGGAAAAATTCCTCTCCGGCCGCAAGCTCACCACACCGCCCGCCGTCTTCCTCGGCGCCGCCATCAATCCCTTCGCCCCGCCCTACGATTTCCGCCCCCTGCGCCTCGCCAAGAAGATCGCCGCCGGCGCGCAGTTCGTGCAGAGCCAGTATTGCTACGACGTGCCGATGCTAAGGGAATACATGAAGCGCGTGCGCGATCTGGGGCTGGTGGAGAAATGCTTCGTCCTGGTTGGTGTCGGCCCCCTCGCCTCGGCCAAGACGGCGCGCTGGATCCGCTCCAACGTGCCCGGCGTGCACATCCCCGACGCGGTCGTCAAACGGCTCGAGGGCGCCGAGAACCAGAAGCAGGAAGGCAAGCGCCTGTGCATCGACATCATCAACGAGGTGAAGGAGATCGAGGGCGTCTCCGGCATCCATGTCATGGCCTACCGGCAGGAGGAATTCGTCGCCGAAATCGTCCACGATTCCGGCGTTCTCAAGGGTCGCAAGCCCTGGAAGCGCGAGCCGGGCGCCGACGATGCGCTGGTCGCCGAGCGGCTCGACCACATCCTGCACGACAATCCCAGCGAAAAACCCGTTGAAATGGTCAAGGACGCGGCGGGGTGAAGCCCGACGCCACCGACCGTCAAAGATTGAACCCAACCGAATAACGATATAAAGAAGTCTTTATATCTCTGGAGGACTTGAATGACCCGCACCATCGTCGCCTCGGCCAAAAGGGAAGTCGTCATCGGCTTCGACCAGCCATTCTGCGTTATCGGCGAGCGCATCAATCCGACCGGTCGCAAGAAGCTCGCCGCAGAAATGGTCGCAGGCAATTTCGATACGGTGCGCAAAGACGCGCTGGAGCAGGTCGCCGCCGGCGCAACGATGCTGGACGTGAATGCGGGCGTCACCGCGGTCGATCCCAACGCCACGGAGCCGGCCCTGCTGGTGCAGACGCTTGAGATCGTGCAGGAACTCGTCGACGTTCCGCTGTCGATCGATTCCTCCGTCTCGGCGGCCATCGAGGCGGCGCTGCAGGTGGCCAAGGGGCGTCCGCTGGTCAATTCCGTCACCGGCGAGGAAGAGAAGCTGGAAGCGATCCTGCCCCTGATCAAGAAATACGATGTGCCGGTGGTGGCCATCTCCAACGACGAGACCGGCATCTCCGAGGATCCGGACGTGCGCTTCGAGGTGGCCAGGAAGATCGTCCAGCGCGCCGCCGATTACGGCATCCCTTCGCACGACATCGTGGTCGACCCGCTGGTCATGCCGATCGGCGCCATGGGCACCGCCGGCAAGCAGGTCTTCGCGCTGCTGCGCCGCCTGCGCGAGGAACTGAAGGTCAACACCACCTGCGGCCTGTCCAACATCTCCTTCGGCCTGCCGCACCGGCACGGCATCAACGCCGGCTTCATTCCGATGGTCATCGGCGCCGGCATGACGAGCGCCATCATGAACCCGTGCCGCCCGCAGGAGATGGAGGCGGTGCGCGCGGCAAACGTGCTGAACGGCACCGACCCGAACTGCCACCACTGGATCATGACCTATCGCGACCACCAGCCGGCGGCCGCCGCCGCAGCGGCCACCGGCGGCGATGGCGCTGCGCTCGCCGCGACCGGT
>NZ_JANKOF010000058.1 GCF_024655565.1 Nitratireductor sp. ZSWI3
AGGACTCGGCAATCTGACCGGCAAGGCATACGCCATCCAGCGCTTCGACCGTACGCCGGACGGCCCGGTCCATATCGAGGACTTCGCGCAGGTCTACGGCGTCTATCCGGAGAACAAGTACAAGAGCGCGAGTTCGCGTAACATCGCCACCGTGCTCGGCGCCGAAGGCTCGGACGCCGATATTGCGGAATTCACACGCCGGCTCGTGTTCAATACGCTGATCGGGAACGCCGATCTGCACCTGAAAAACTGGTCGCTGATCTACCGCGACCGCCGCACGGCATCACTCTCACCGGCATATGATTTCGTATCGACGATTGCTTACATCGAGGACGACGAAGCCGCCCTCAAATATGCCCGCACACGCAAATTCGCCGGACTCGACGCCGACGAGCTCTCCTACCTCGCCGGCAAGGCGCACCTGCCGGAAACGCCGGTGCTCGACACGGCCAAAGACACCGTCGCCCGCTTCCACGAGGTATGGGCGAAAGAGAAAGCGCACCTGCCGCAGGCGGACCACGTCACCAAGACCATCGACGCGCATCTCGGCAAGCTGCCGCTGATGAAACTGTAAGGACACAATTAGAGAAGCGTCCGAATGCCGGCATTCGAAAATCTGAGTACCGCACTGTCGGAACTTAAAGCCAGGGGAGAAGATGGTTTCTAGGGTCTGATCGCGGTCGCGCTTGATACAATCACCGGCATTCCGTTCCGGCTTGCCAGCTACGTCGCGTTTCGCCGTCTGAAAAACTTCGCCTGTGTCGAGGTGAAGCCGCAGATCAGGCACATCAAAGTTTTCGTCAAAGTGGACCCCGACACAGTCCAGCTCGAATCCGGCTTCAGAAGCGGCAAGAATACTTGATGTGGAAGGCGGAGGAATATGTTCGCTATCAGAAGCTGGCGGCTCTTGCCGAATTCATGGGGCGCAAGGTTTACAGATATTCGGACGAACCGGTCGATCTCCTGATTGGCGAATTGAGATCGCTCGTCATGATCGTTGAACAGGAATTCGAGCGAGAGACACTGAAGCGTGAGATCGACGGATTGGGACTTTGTGGCGAGGGTGACAGTCCTTCCGCAGAAGCAGATGATTGAAGTCAGAAGAGCGCTGTTGGCTGCAGTCCGCCATAGCGAATCTTGATCCGAAGGCGACGCCCACAATTCAGATGTGAACGGCAGTTCTGCGGAACTTTGCCGCCATTTGATGAAGGCCCGCTTTCAGTCCATGAGCTTAGAGTTCGACCAAACGCTCTTCGACTGGTGACGACTGAACGATGGACGAGTTCGTCGCACCGAAGGGAACAATCCGGTCGATGACCGCTTCCATTTCGGCCACGTCTCGGACATGCGCCCGCGCGACGAAGCAATCTTCGCCGGACACGCGATCACAAGCGACAATCTGCGGAGTCTCTTGGATCGCCTCGATCATGTTCTTCATCTTACCTGGCAACGGCCGCGCGCGGATCAGGATCGTAAGGCCGTAACCAAGGCGGGCCGGGTCGATGCGTGCATTGTATCCGGTGATGATGCCCACATCCTCAAGACGCCGCACACGGTCAGCAACGCTCGGGGCGGAAAGACCGACCCGACGTGACAACTCCGCGCGCGGGATACGCGCGTCTGCGCACAGCTCGCGAAGAATCGCGGCGTCGATGGCGTCAATCCCAGCTTCTTCGAATCGAAGGCTATCGGCAGCTCTCTTCTTCTTTATAGAGCGTAAATCAGATATTGACATATATGATCTCCATATCTTGATCTGTTTCTACCTTGCATTATGGATGCATGATAGATCAAACCCCAGCAAAACCCGCCATCGCCAACGCCCCCGGAGCCATGTCGCTCATGTCCGAGGCCGTTCCCCCTTACGCATGGTTCGGCGTCTCCGCCGTTTTCCACTATCTCGGCCCGGCCTTCGCAGTTCTGCTCTTTCCGGTCGTTGGCGTGCTTGGCGTTGCCTGGTTCCGCATCGCTTCGGCGGCTCTTGTCTTTGCACCGATCACGAAGCCATGGAGGACATTGAAGATGTCCAGCAACCGGGAGCGAGTGCTTCTTCTGGCTCTCGGGGGCTGTCTCGCTGTGATGAACAGCTCTTTCTATCTGGCTCTCGACCGTTTGCCGATATCGCTTGTCGCCGCAATCGAATTCCTTGGCACCATCGGGATCGCGCTCTGGGGCCTTCGCACGGCTCGCAACTATCTGGCCTTGGCTTTCGCAATCATCGGCGTAGCGCTTTTGATCGACGTGCCGTCACTTCTTGCAGAAGACGGACCCGACCTCACATCCGACCTTCTCGGCCTTTTCTGTGCCGTGTTGAACGGCTCCCTTTTCGTTCTCTATATTATCCTCGGTCATAAGATTTCCGAAGGTGGCGCGTCGGGCGGTGTGGAGCGTCTCGGCGCTGCCATGACGGCGGCGTTCCTCTTCGTCATGCCAATCGGGTTCCTGCAAGCTCTCGATGCCTTCGGTGCACCCATGCTGGTCCTGGGTGGAATCGGCGTCGGAATTTGTTCGTCCGTCATACCCTATGTCTGCGACCAGCTCGCGATGGCTCGTCTGCCACGCGCCAGTTTCGCCTTCCTTCTGGCCCTTCTACCTGCAACGGCGACCGTCGTCGGCGTCATCGTCCTGCGCCAGATTCCGAGCGCGGTCGATGTGCTCGGTGTGGCGCTGGTGATGATAGGTGTGGCGGTTCACAAGCCCGCGCCGATGGCGGTTCCGAAAGACAGCGAGCTCCAATAACGGCCATTCGCTGCACTCTGAAGAATGAGCAGGGGCTCAAACCGGACATGCGGCGCTGCAGCGGATTAGCGCCTAGTTGCACACCAACCTTAACCGCTCACGGTCAATACCAGTTATTCGATAACCTAGTCGTCACCTGTCTGAAGGTGAAGAAGCAATTCTCGCGCAAGGGGTGTCGCCTCGTCTCGTGAACTCACGCAAAGGAACAGACGGCGCGTCGCCCAATCTTCCGCCAAGCGAATGATCGCAATGATCTCCAGGATCAGTTGACCGAGCAGATCGTGGGCTCTATCGAACCGAGTGTCCGTCGTGCCGAGATCGAGCGCGCACGACGTAAGCGGCCCGAAAATCTCGATGCGTATGATCTCTACCTTCGGGCCATGCCGCACGCGCATGCGAACACGCCTGTCGAGACGGACAAGGCCCTGCAACTGCTGGCACGCTCGATCGAGCTTCAGCCGGACTATGTCGCTGCGCATGGCTATGCCGCATGGTGTTACGAGCAGCGCTACCTCCGCAACGGGTTGGATCCCACAGACAGGGCAGCGGCCCTCAACCACGCCGACATTGCGTTGGGCATCAACAGCGACGACCCGCAGGCGATGAGCATCGGCGCGTTCGTCCGCGCCAACCTCACCCGGGACTACGACGCCGCCATCGAGGTGCTCGACGGGGCCCTCGCATTGAACCACAATTCGGCCTTGGCCTTCGGCTTCAGCGCTTTGGTTGGTGCCCACAGCGAGCTACACCAGCGGGCGGTGGAACATGCGCACAAGGCGTTGCGGCTGAGCCCGCTCGACGATCCGCTGAGCTACCATCCCTACTGCGCACTCGCCCTCACTCACCTGTTTGCCGGGGCCTACGCCGACGCGGCCAGATATTCCGCTCTGGCGGTCCGGGCCAATCCCGGCTTCAGTATCCCGTACGCCTATCTGGCGGCCAGCCACGTGGGCCTCGGCAACGTCGAAGCCGCGCATTCTGCGGCGCAGCGACTGATCGAGGTGGCGCCGAATTTCTCGGTCGGCGGCTACGTGCGAACTAACCTGTTTCGGCCGTACTTGATGGAGGCGCTGGCAGCGGCCTTGCAAACGGCAGGGCTTCCCGAATGAAGCCAGCCGGCGCGGACCGAACCGCACGTCAGGTGCTGCGCTGTCACAAGCCGCCGGCCCCCTCGCAAGGTCCTCTCTCGGGCGCATTCACGGCGACGCGCTCCTCAAGATCCAAGATGTGTCTACCTTCGCATCGCTCGGCATCGGCGCGCCTATCCCTGGACCGTCGCTCCGGATCAGCCGATGACGACCTCTCGCCGATCCGTTGTCCGCTTCTGCCGATCCGAACCTCGAAGGTGCCAGTCCGCTCAAGGTCGGGAAACAGTCATTGTAAGCGCTCCGCGTAAAACGGCAGGCATCTTCCTATGGGTCCTGAAACCGGACAGTCAGCAGACGGCCCCAAATCCGCTATCCGGCGTTTTGAGGCTCCTAGGCCTGGTAGGCCTCAATACTCTGCCAGTGAAATCCCCATCAATAGACCGCAAATAGCACGCGACGACTTCGGTGACCGGTACTCCTTGCCTTGTATCGCGGCCGAGTTTGTCCAGTGTCTCTGCGATCCAGCCGGGACTCACGACATTGAGGCGAATGCCACGCTCCATCTCCGTCGCTGCAGCGGCAGCGAAGGCTTCCAGACCGGCATTGGTCAACGCACCGAGCGCGGTTTGAGGGGCGGGTCCAGAAAAAGCGCCGGATGTCAGCGTGATTGAACCCCCGCCGTTGAGATGACCGGCAGCCTGGCGCACCAGTTCGACCTGGCCGAAGAGCTTTGCATCGACGGCTGCGCGGACTTCGGATAACGTCATGTTGACAAGAGGCGCCATGGGAACGTGGGCGGCGCAACTGACGACAGCGTCGATATTCAGCTGGGTCGTAAAGAGTGCCGAGAGCGATACCAAGTCGCCCAGATCCGCGCTGATCGCGCTCCTCCGTGCCACGGGGATCACCTCGTGGTGGCTTTTGAGAGCGCAACAGAGGGTGCTGCCAATCGTACCCGTCGCGCCAATGACGAGGACCCTCAACGCGCGTCTCCCGCATCCGGAATTCGTGGGCGGAGTCGAAACGAGGCGGGATCGTGTTGTGCTAGCCTTGGGGACTGGATCGGCTCGATCTTCACGTCGCCAAACATGACGTTTCGTGTCATCGGCCGGGCCAGAAACTCATGCGGGAAGCCGAGGTCGATCGCGCTTGCCTCATCCAGGCGGGCCCGCTGATCATCGGTCAATTTCACGTCAAGGGCACCAAGGTTATCTTCGAGCTGCGTCAAGGTCCGCACGCCCATGATCGGAGCCGTGACCGTCGGATTTAAAAGCGTCCAGGCGAGCGCGATCTGTGACGGAGATTTGCCGGCTTCGGTGGCAACCGCCTTGACCACGTCCGCGATAGCCAAACCCCGCTCGCTGAGAGCGCCGTTGGCGACGGCAACATTCTTGCGCGTGCCGACAGCGGAAGCACTGCCGCTGCCGATTTCGAGGTCAGCTTTGCTGTATTTGCCGGTCAAGACACCACTGGCAAGTGGCGACCACGGGATCACGCCAAGCCCCATCTCACGCGCCATGGGAATAAGATCACGCTCCACTGTGCGCTCGATGAGGCTGTATTCGATCTGCAGGGCGATGAGCGGAGCCCAGCCGCGCAGGTCGGCAATCGTTTGCATGCGCGAGACCTGCCAGGCCGGTGTGTCGGATATACCGACATAGACAACCTTGCCCGCACTGACGAGATCGTCCATGGCACGCAAAATCTCTTCCACCGGCGTCGTGAAATCCCATGCGTGAAGGTAGAGAAGGTCGATATAGTCGGCCTTCATCCGTTCCAGACTCGCCTCGACGGAACGCACCATGCTCTTGCGGTGGTTGCCGCCGGAATTGGGGTCGCCCGGTCGGGAGGACAGGGTATATTTGGTGGCGATCACCAGATTGTCGCGCTTTTCTCTCGCAAATTCGCCGATGAAGCGTTCCGACGTGCCGTTTGTGTACTGGTTGGCCGTGTCGATGAAATTGCCGCCACGGTCGACATAGGCGTCGAAGATGCGGCGCGCCTCGTGCTCGTTGGAACCCCAGCCCCAGTCGGTTCCGAAGGTCATTGTGCCGAGTGCAAGGGGGGAAATCCGCAGGCCGGAGCGGCCGAGAAGGCGGTAGGTGTCCAGGGAAAGGGATGTGGTCATGGTCATCTCCGGTCATTGAGACCGGCAAGATGCCACATCGAATTAATTTGATAATGTGCTATAATTTTTATTAGCTATGAAGAAATGGATATAGAATGCGCGGTAGTGACTTCGCCGAATTGAGAGCCTTCGCTGCCGTGGTCGAGCATGGTGGCTTCGCCCGTGCAGCTCCTCATCTTGGTATGTCTCCCTCGGCCCTGAGCCAGGTTATTCGGCGGCTGGAAGAAAGGCTCGGAGTGAGGCTGCTCCACCGAACGACCCGCAGCGTTGCGCCGAGCGAAGCCGGGGAGCGCTTTCTCGGCCGCCTCCTTCCCGTGTTCGCGGATCTCGACGCAGCCGTTGCGGATGTTCGCAACCTGCGTGATATGCCTTCGGGTCTGCTGCGGATCAACACAACCCGCATGGCCGCGATGCATTATCTCGCACCGATGATCGGACCGTTCCTGAACGCCTATCCCGAGATAACGTTCGACATTGTCGTCGACGACAAGCTGGTCGACATCGTGGCAACCCGTTTCGACGCCGGTATCCGGCTCGGGGAGAAGGTCGAAAGGGATATGATCGCCGTCAGGATCGGCGGCGAACTGAGGCAGGTGGCGGTGGCAGCACCTTCCTATATTGAGCGTTTCGGCGCACCCACCACGCCGCACGATCTGCGGCACCATCGCTGCATCAACTTCCGTTGGCCCACCGACTTCAGTCTCTATCGCTGGGAGTTCGAGCGCGACGGCGAGGAATTGGAGGTGGCCGTTGACGGCCCCCTTGTTGTCAATGAGCCGGAAATGGTGACATCTGCTGTCCTTGATGGTGTGGGTATCGCCTATCTCTTCACGCATCAGGTCGAACCGCTAATTGCAACCGGAAGGTTGATGCATTTGCTAAAGGAATGGTCCCCGGCGTTCCCCGGCTTCTATCTGTACTACCCAAGCCGCAGGCAGATGGCGCCCGCGTTGCGCGCCTTCCTTGATTTTATTGGAACGAAACCCACTGGCCATTAACTTTCGTCAAGCTTTAGGCGCGGCAGGCGCAAGCTGATCGGTGGCTGTGGGCTTCGTTCGTGGTGACCTGTCGCCAGAACCCGACCGTTAGCAGACGGCCCCAAAAAGCAAGTTGAAGCCTTGCGCCAATGCGATCAAGCCGGTTGAAGTACATGCGGGAACCGAACCAACCCACAGAAATATTTTGTTGGTATTTCTGTGGGTTTCGATCCCCGCCGGTTTAGAAACAACCAGGGTCAGGACCCATAAATGGAATGAGGCGAGGATGTTGGCTCCGAGGCCGGTCCTGACTATGCCTCAAGCCTCCGAGATTATTCCGCCGATACTGCCGATCCGAGAATCGCGGCCACCAGGGCCGGCATTTCCTCCGACAAATAGGGCTTCGGCGTCATGAGGCGGCGATAGAAGATCGCCCCGCTCAACGCTAAAGCGGCCGTTTCTGCGTCAAAATCCACCGGCAATTCCCCCGCTGCGACTGCGTCGCGCAGCAGCGCAACCAGCGTCTCACGCCGGTGTGCGCTGTACTCGTGCAGAAAGTGCGCGACTTCGGCATGGTGTTTTGCAGCCTCGATCAGCCCTGGCATGCAAGCGGCGAAGGGCGAGGCAGTGAGCGCCTCGGCGAGGTGGCAAAGCAACATTGTCACCCGCTGCCGGATATCGCCATCGACAGGACCGGGCTTCGGCTGAACGTTCAGCGTCTCAAGCGCATCCGCAATGAGCGACAGCTTTGTCGGCCAATGGCGATAGAGCGTGCTCTTGGACACTCCCGCCTTGCTGGCCACCGCCTCCATGTTGAATGCTGCGTAGCCGCGCTCACCAAGCAGCGCGATGGCCGCGCCGAGAACCTCGCGCCGGGTGCGCTCGATCCGTTTGTCCATGTCTGGCCTCCAAATGACCCACTTATAGAACGCTTGCGTTTCATTTCATGATATGAGACGGTACCGTACTATAAATGCATTGTGGCACAATCCCAAGGAGGAACAGATGGTATCCGTTCGCTACATCGTCTCTGACGTCGCAGCATGCGTCGACTTCTATCACGCGCGGCTCGGCTTCAAGGTGGAGATGCATCCAGGCCCCGGTTTCGCGGCCCTGTCTCGCGGGAATTTGCACCTTTTTCTCAACGCGCCCGGGGCGGGGAGTGCCGGCAAGGCCGGAGGGTCGCCCGAGCCGGGCGGCTGGAACCGGTTTCAGATCGAGACTGACGATCTGGATGGGCTGATCAGCAGGCTGAGCGAAGACGGCGCTGTATTTCGCGGCGAGATCGCCACCGGACGGGGTGGCCGGCAGATTCTTCTAGAAGACCCGTCCGGCAATGTAGTCGAACTCTTCGAACCGGCCGGATCATGATCATGACCCGTAAAATTCCGCGCCGTTTTGCGGGGCTGTTCATGGGCCTTCTGATGGCGCTGTCGATGGGGCTGATCATGTCCCTCGTGGTGACGACGATCAATCTCGGTCTGCACGGTGATTTCTTCGTGAAGTGGATGACCGCATACGCCGGAAGCCTACCGATCGGCTTGCCGACAGCTCTACTCGTCACGCCAGTCGTCAAATCGATCGTAGACAGGATGACCGAATAAACTTTCGCGCACGCCGCGCTCTTTACACCGGGTTCGCGCGACACTCCTCGCGGACTTCGACTGGCCTAGCTTCCATTTGATGCGACTTTATGGCCAAACAATACAGGAGAACCTCGCTATGTCCGACCAATTTTGGCTCACCGGGGCTCAGCTGACCCGTATTGCTTGCTATTTCCCGAAGTCGCGCGGCATTCCGCGCGTGGACGATCGTCGCGTCGTCAGCGGGATAATCCCTGGGGTTGTTAGAGGGTGGATCAGCACCGCCAGCACGCATTAGTTGCCGATCCCCCGATTTGGCTACGCCTAATACCAGCGGGGCGGCCCGATACGCCTAAATGGCACGTAGCTTGGTTCCTGTCGCAGGCGCTACGATTTTTTTTTGACGATCATCTCCAGCCACGCCGCCCGGGAAAGCACATGCCGCTTGATGACTTTACAACAGGGCAGGAACCGAAACTTCTCGATCCGAGAGAGATATACGATTTCATCATCCGCAGGTGGAAGTTGATCGCAAGCGCCGCCCTATTGAGCTGCGGATTATTCGTTGCCATTTCTTACACTGTGACCCCGGCTTACCGGGCGAGTGCGCGGATACTGTTTGCCGATCCGGTCGATTTCATCCCTGTCGAATCCCCCGGTTCTCAACTGGGCGATGCGTCCGCCTATGTGGAAAGCCAGATCGCCGTGTTGAGCTCCACGTCGATCCTGCAGAAGGTGGTGGATGCCGAGGGATTGGCCGACGACCGCGAGTTCGGCGCGTTTGCCGTGGAATGGCTGCGTGAGGCGCTCACGGTTTCACGCGTCGGGCTTTCCAACGTCGTCGAGGTCTCGGTGACGAGCACCGATGCGCAAAGCGCCATGTCGCTGACGAACGCCATCGCAGAGACCTATGTAAGCGATCGTATCGATTCACGCTACGAGGGCGCCAACGAAGCCTCCAACTGGCTGCGCGAACGAGCCGAGCTGCTGCGGGCCGAACTCAGCCGGTCGGAGGATGCGGTCGAGAAATTCCGCACCGCACACAATCTGCTGGTCACCAGCGAAGGCAGCCTCACCGAACAGCAGCTTTCGCAGATGAATGTGGCGGTGATCAACGCGCGTGCGGACTTGGCGGCGAAACGGTCAAAATATCAGCAGGCCCAGAAAATCGCGCAGCAAGGGGGCGATCTGCAGACAATACCAGACGTGCTGCAATCGGATGTCGTCAGCGCGCTGCGCGCCCAGCATGCCGTCGTCACGCGCCGCAAGGCCGATCTTCTGTCGAAATATGGCGACCGGCATCCCGCGATACAGACCGCAGAAGCCGAGCGCCGCGATATCGAGACGCAGATCGAGGCCGAGATCGGCCGGCTCATCGGCAATCTGCGCAACGAGGTGGAGGCGGCCGAGGCGCACCAGACTGCGCTTGCCTCGGCGCTGGCCTCGGTGTCCAGCCAGTCCGAGGTCGAAGGCCATATCGGCGTGGAACTGCGCGATCTGGAACGGATCGCCGCTGCCAACAAGCAGTTGTACGAAACCTTCCTGTCGCGCGCCAAGATCGCGCAGGAACGGGCAACCCTTCTCAACAGTGGCATTCGCGTCATCACCCATGCTTCGCTGCCGCGGGCGCCCAGCTTCCCGGACAAGCCGCTCTTTGGGGCGGTGGGCCTGGTCTTCGGCCTCTTCGTCGGCGGCGCGGCCGCCTTTCTCCAAGAGCTTTTCAGGTCCGGCTTCGTCGCCAGGCAGCAGGTGGAGGAGACGCTGGCCGTTCCGGTGATCGCCTCGATGCCGCGCATGGCGGCCTGGCCACGCAGCGCCAACGCCCAGCCGATCGCCTATCTCGCGCAGAAGCCCATGTCGCGCTTCAGCGAGGAGGTGCGAAGGCTTCGTTTGCTCGTGAACATCGTCGCCGATCCGCACGCGCCGCCGCGCATCCTGCTGGTGACATCGGCGGTCGTCGGCGAGGGAAAGACGACGCTGGCCCTCAGCCTCGCGCATTCGGCCGCCGCCGACGGCAACCGCGTGCTGCTGATCGACGCGGATCTGCGACGCTCCACCGCCACGGCCTGTTTCGACCTGTCCCGTGAGGTTGGGCTGGTCGACCTGTTGACGGTGCCGATCGAACTGGAAAGCGCGATCCATCCGGTCGAGCGCTCCAATATCCACCTGCTGCCCTCGGGCGCGGCAACGCAGAACCCGCCGGCCCTGCTGTCGTCGAGCCGCATGCGATCCACGCTGGAGGCATTGCGAAACCAATACGACCTCCTCGTCATCGATGCGCCGCCTGTTGGGCCGGTCAGCGACGCCGCCATCCTGGCGACGTATGCCGACAAGGTGATCTTCGCGGTTCGGTGGCGGCACACCGCGCGTGAGGCCGTTGCCGAAGGGATCCGGCATCTGAGCGACAGGTCGAAGATCGCTGGGATCGTGCTGACGATGGTCGATGAGCCGAAGCTGCCGAAATACGGGCGCTACGCGTCGATCGGAAGCAGCGTGTCCGGCGACTACTACAGCAACTGAGGATGCTTTCGAGCGACGAGAAAAGAAGTGCGGAACGGTAAAGGTCTCATCGGGTCCACCCGGTGAAAAGCATTTGGGCAAGCGGGGCGACAATGCCAATCAGAGGCAATGCAGAGGCGACAAGTCCGGTCGTTCGGGCAAAGGGTCCAGGCGGAGAGGCGGCACGCTGGTATGTCGTGCATTCCCTTCCGCACACCGAGAACCTTGCCGAACAGAACCTGCGGCAACAAGGCTTCGCCACCTACCTGCCGCGGCGCCAGCGCACCGTGCGGCACGCTCGCAGAATCAGAATTGTCTCCAGCGCCTATTTCGAGGCCTATTTCTTCGTCTCCTTCGATATCGGCAAGCGAAGCTGGTACCCGATCAACTCGACCGTTGGAGTACGCAATCTCGTCACCACCGGCAGCGCGCCCGTCCCGGTTCCGCAGGGCATCGTGGAGGCCTTGATGTCGGCCACGGACGAGCAGGGAATCCTGCATCCCTTGGATCTGTTGCAGCCGGGCGGGACGGTGCGCGTGGTCGATGGCGTGTTTGCAGGCCAACTGGGACGGCTCGACAGCGTCGGAACGTCAGGCGCCGTGCGCATCCTCCTCGACATAATGAACAGGGCGGTGTCGGTCAAAATCGACCGACAAAATATTATCGTCGTTTCATAAAGTAATACTCTTATATTTATTCCTTTAATCCACGAAATGAAGGTGAATTACTTTCTATTTCACCTTGATTGCGGAGCATGCGGATATTTCACAGATCGACAGGAAGTCCTGAAGAGATCAATCCGAAAGAAACCGGATGAACCATTTCGCTGAACTGGCGCTGAAAGCTTCGACCGACCAGGCCGTCCTTCGCGCCGCTGCATTGACCGACGCACCCCTCGCCAACGAGGGCGCACAGACGATGCGGCCGCTGCAGGTGGCGGCAGCCCTTGCTGGCGCGCTTGATGCGGCGGGTGTGCGATATGGCGTGCTTCACGGCATCGTCGGCCTTGCCCAAGGGCTTGCCGGGCATGACGATATCGATCTCTTCGTGGACCGGCGGGACTATGCCGCCTTCTGCGCGGTCGTCGGATCATTGCATGGGCTGCGCGGCACGAGCCTGTCGTGCTACGACAATGTCTGCGCGGGCAGAGAGGACTGGTTTTTGCCCGATTTTGCCGAAGGCCGTTATCTGCATGTAGACCTGCATGTCGGCGTGCGCGTCGGCTGGGAATTTCGCAAGCGCTACCTGACACTCGACCAGGTCCCCGCCGCCCGGTGGGAAAGGCTCGCACTGGGCAAGACGAATCTTCCGGTCGCTCGCGCTGAAGACGAGATGCGCAACGCTGTCAGCCGCCTCGCATTCGGCTCCTGGCTGCCACCATGGAGGCGCTGGATCACACTCCGGGGCCACCATGACGCGCTTTGGACACGGTTGCCGAACAATACCGAAGAGCATGTCGTCACGTTCCCTGGCGCCGGGATGGAAGCGGTGGATTGCAGGGTCAGGCTGGAGGATGGACGGTTGCTGATCCGCCGCGCCGATCTCGGCAGATTACGGCAGGCGATCCGGAAAGGAAGCGGTTTTGCAGGACTGGGAATCGCCGATCCCGGTGTGCACCTGACACGCAAGGTCTGCTATCGCACGTTAAGGCTGCTGGAGCGCATCCGATCCGGAAGCGTTCCACCCAAAAGGCGGCCGATCGGTGGCGGACTTGTCATCGCCATCGTGGGTCCCGACGGCGTCGGCAAGTCCACGCAGGCCGAACGGCTGGCGCAGGTGTTCCGGTGGAAATTCGGGTGCATGAACGTCTATGCGGGAACAGGCGACGGCCACGGCTGGTGGTTTCGCAAGCTGCTCGGGCGGCTGCTTCTGCGCCGCCGGGCACAGCTGAAGTCGGCTATACGAAACGGGGACGGCAAGACGGACGGACGCGGCTGGCTTGCCGACATCCTGGCCGTTGGGCTGGGGATGTGGGGAATTCTGATTGCCCTTGAACGCCATGCCATGGTGAAGCGTGCGCATCGCTGGGCCGCGCGCGGCTTTATCGTCATCAGCGACCGCTGGCCGCAAGCTCTGCAACGGGGGATTCTGGATGGACCGATGATCCCGCCCGGCCCCTACCGGCTTCCCGGTCCGGCAGCTCTCGCCCGACGGGAGCAGGCGTTGTACCGACAAATGCACGCGATGCGCCCGCATCTCACCGTCCACCTCATTGCCCCGCACTCCGTTTCCCAACAGCGAAAACCCGGCGAGATCGGCAAGGAAGCGTTTGATGCACGGCTCTCACTGATGGCGCGGTTGCGCGAGCAGAACCAGGACATCCAGATCGTCGATGCCGGTGCAAGTGTCGAGGCGGTCAGCCACGAGCTTTTCAGGCGGATCTGGCACTCGTTGTAGAGTCTGCCGGGGCTCAAGCTTGGGCGGTTGCAAACGGCGTTTCGCTTCCGGTGCTCGAACCGGACTCTACCGACCGCTCCGGTTTTCGAAGAACCTCGCTTTCGTCTCGCCCGGACATCAATCTCAACAATCGTTGGAGTGCGAGCAAGCCCATGAAGATCGTCCACGTATTGACCCGGCTGCTGCGAGCCGGCTCGGAGGAGAACACGCTCGCCTGTTGCTTTTCGCAAGTGTTGCGCGGCCATGAGGTCATCCTCGTTCACGGAGATGAATACGATCCGGTGTTGCGGACGTCGCTGGCCGGCATCGTCAAGATCGAGACGGTGGAGGCACTTACCCATCCGCTGGCACCGTCGAGCGACATCCGGGCGACGAGGGAACTCGCCCGCCGGTTTCGCGACTGGCGCCCCGATATCGTCCACACGCATCAGAGCAAGGCCGGCGTCATCGGGCGCCTGGCCGCCAGACAGGCTGCGGTTCCGGGCATCGTCCACGGCGTGCACATCCTGCCCTTCCTGCATGTCGGCCGTTCCCGCAGGCTGCTGTTCCTTGGCGCCGAGCGCATGGCCGCGCAGTTCACACGCGCGTTCATCGACGTCAGCCAGGCGATGCGCGACATCTGCCTCGCCCACAGTATCGGCAGGCCCAGCCAGCATCACGTGGTCCATTCCGGTTTCGACCTGGCGCGCTTCGCGCAGGCGGAACCGCCCGAGGATGCGCATCTGCTGCTCGGCACGGAGCCTGGCCAACCGAGGCCGCCGGTGGTGCTCATGCTGGCCGCGCTCGAACCACGCAAGCGGCATGTGGAGTTCATCGAGGCATTCGAGCGAGTGGTTGCCCGCATACCGGATGCGAGACTGCTTCTGGCCGGCGACGGACCGGCGCGCCTGGCGGTCGAGGCCGCAGTTCGTCGCTCACCCGTGGCGGCCAACATCCGTCTTCTCGGCTATCACTCGCACCCGGAGCGGCTGATCAGCCTTGCCGACATATGTGTGCTCACCTCGATGCGAGAAGGCTTGCCTCGAGTGGTGATGCAATATCTGGCCGGCGGCCGGCCTTGTGTCGTGTCGCGCCTGCCGGGCGTGGAGGAAGTGGTGAAGAACGGGATCAACGGTCTGGTGACGCCGGCGGGTGATGTCGGCGCGGCCGCGGATGTGACAGCCGATTTGCTGGAAGATCCGGCCTATCGCTTTTGCCTGGCCGAAGGTGCTCGTGCCACCGATCTCTCGTCATGGAGCATCGAGGCGATGTGCGACCACGTCGAAGCGGTCTACGAGACCGTATTGGGCGGAAGCGGCAATCCCGTGATCCGCAGTACTGCCTGAGAACCATGACCGTGCAGGCGACACCGCCTGTCGTTCGGCAGGCTACAAGAGGCCGGCATACGCTCGGACGGCATTTCCGGTTTGTGGAATTCTTCGGCCTTCCGGGCGCGGGCAAGACCACGATTGCCGGCCGCCTCGCGCTCGAAATGCGAAAGGGCCACATGCCACCCGGTGTCTCCGTGACGCTGCCGGAGCAGGAGCATGGCTTTGTCCGGCGTCAGCTTTGCCGTGCCGCCCTCATCCTGTCGCAGACGCCGAAGCCGCGCTTCGTTCTGGTGTGCTTGCGGGCGGCGGGCCTGGTCGCGCGCAGCAGACAGGAGACACTCAAGGACTCAATCCGCGTCACCTGGAACCTCTGGGCGGTAGCCGCAGACCTGTTCCGTCGGCGCGCGATGTCGACATCGGTGGCCGTACTCGACCAGGGACTATTGCAAGGAATCTGGTCGGTGATGCTGACTGCCCGCGCGCCCTGCCCTTCCCCAGCGTGGATGCGTCTGCTCGCAGCAGCCGGGACCGGCGATATGACGTTCGTACTTCTCGACGTACAGCCCGTCCTTGCGCGGCGGCGTCTCCTCGGAAGGGGCGACAACGTTTCGCGCATGAACAGCCAGAAGCAAAAATTCGACGACGACCGATGGCAGGCGGCTGCCCGGATGGTCGCCGCGATCGCGCAGGAACTGCACTCGGCCAGGCCGGAAGGACGGACGGGCCGGTTGATCTCGGTCTTCCCGTCCGATGCCGACACGCCCGAAGAGATCGCGGCGCGGATACTGCTCCGCCTCGAGAGCATCATCGGCAAAAGCGATCTTTCGTGAAACAGATCAGATTGAACCGCCGTTCGTTTATTGCCGCCGCCGCATATGCGGCTGCCACGGCCGCGCGGCCTGCCTTGGCAGGCGAGGAGGGCTCCGATGTCCTGCCAAGCCCGCCAGACGCCGGATCGCGCATCGCACTGGTCGGCGACTTCGGCTATCGGCAATACGAGGCGAGGGACCTCCCTTCCGGCACGATCGTCGATGCGACCGCAGCTTCCTTCTCGTTGGCCAACAGCCGTAACGCCCATCCGATGCCGGGTGCCGGTTGCGAGGTCGGACGATTGCCACTCAACGCCTATCCCGTCGTCATGAGGAACTGTCCTTCCGTCCGGTTCGTTGGCGGCCGCTTCGCGGGCGAGGTGCCGCTGTCGTCTGCCTGGCGCGAGACCTATTGCAACAGTGCCGCGCTGTTGCTGCGCGACGGCTCATCCGCGTCAATGATCGAGGGCGTCAGGGTGCGGCGCTGCTGGGACGGCGTGCGTTTTTCCGAGGGCACGCAGGATTTCCGGTTGCGCGGCTGCTGGCTGAGCGACGTGCGCGACGATGCCGTGGAGAACGACTATCTCTATGGCGGCGCGATAGAGGACTGCCTGTTCGACGGCTGCTTCTCCGGGATCAGCCTTGATCCCGGTTCAAAGGAACGGGACGGGTCCGATCGGCTTCTTGCCGTCGAAGACTGCCTTATCCTGATGAAGCCATTCCCCACCGAGCGCGGAGTGAGTCACGGCTCACCCTTCAAGACCGCGGACGGCTCGCCCCGGCTTCGCCTTGTCGGCACGGTGCTGGCGCTCTCGGCTGCGAACATGCGGCGGCGGCGGCTGAAACGGACCTGGGCGCGCCTGACCGAATGCCGCGACAACCTGCTCTTGTGGCTGCCCCAGACGCCCATCCCGCGCGATTTCCCTCTCCCCCCAAGCGGTTTCGAGGTGGTCGCCGGCGAGGCCGCATACCAGCTTTGGGACCGCCTCAGGCGTTCCTGGATCGACAGCCATCCCCGAGTTGCGCGGTTTCAAGACGACGTCTGAGACGGCGCGCAGTCCATCCACACAACAGCTGACCGGAACGCTTCATTCCACTGGAGGTGAGACGTGGTCGACACGCATATCTCGATCGGCCCGCGCGCTCCGGCGCCCCATGCCGGCGCAAGCGGATTTCGTTGGGCAAGAGACAGGAACCTGGCACGTTTCGCTCTGTCGTCGACTGCATTCCTGGGCGACGGAGTGACAATTGCGATAGCCTCGATCCTGCTCGGACTGGCCCATTCGACAGACTTTGTCGTCGACGGTGAGAGGCTGCTGCTTGCGGCCATTCCGCTCTATCTGTTTGCGGCATGGGCATGCGGCGCGTACAGGCTGGACGTGCTGCAGCACACGTCCTCCTCCGTGTTCCGCGCCGTCGTGGCGCTCGCGCTTGCCGTGTTTCTGTCGCTTCTGGTGGCACGGACCTTCGGCCTGGGCACCGGTGCCTCCGGTGTCGGCATCACGTTGCCGCTGGCGGCCGCGGCACTGGGGCTGGCAGCGCTACGCGGCGCACTCGTCGTCTGGCTGCGGCACAATGGCAGCAAGCTGGCACCGGACATCATCCTGCTGGGCGACCAAAGCGTTCGCTCGAACCACGAGCGCGACGCCGTGACCGAGATCGACGTGCGTTCCTGCAACTGGCGGCCGCAAACCGACGACCCGGATTTCCTGGACAATCTTTCAAGGACGGTCGGAAGCGCCGACCGGATCGTCCTTTCGTTCCAGACAACCGAGGAGCGCTATCGCTGGAGCCGGATGATGAGTGACATCGGGCTGCGGGTGGAACTGCTGGAGCCTCACCTGGCCGAGCTGAGGCCGCTGGCGCTCGAATATGTCGGCACCACGCCCACGCTGGTCGTTTCAAGGGGCGTGCTGACACCGGTCGAGCGCGCGCTGAAGCGCGCCCTGGATCTGGTGCTGGTGATATTGGCACTACCGATAGTGATGCCGCTGATGAGCGTCCTCGCCGTTCTCATCCGTCTCGATTCCCCCGGTCCCATCCTGTTCGTCCAGAGGCGCATCGGCACCAACAACCGCTATTTCAACTGCCTCAAATTCCGCACCATGCGGGCGGACCTCGCGGATCAGGGCGGCAACCACCTGACGGAACGCAACGACCCCCGCATAACGCGTATCGGATCGTTTCTTCGCCGCTCGAGCTTCGACGAACTGCCGCAACTCTGGAACGTGCTACGCGGCGAGATGAGCCTGGTGGGGCCACGGCCCCACGCATTGGGTGCGTCGGCCGACGGCGCGCTCTATTGGGAGGCAGTGGCAAGCTACTGGCGGCGCCATTCGGTCAAGCCAGGCCTGACGGGGCTCGCCCAGATCCGCGGCTATCGCGGACCGACCGAGACCAGAAGCGAGATCGAAAACCGCGTCGCCGCCGATCTCGAATACATCAATTCATGGTCGTTATGGCTCGATCTGAAGATCCTGTTCAGGACCCTGAGGGTTCTCGTTCACCACAACGCCTTTTGAGCCGACGCACCGGCGCGAGAACCGGCAACTCCCGGAGCAGAAAAATGACCTGGTATCTAGGCAGAAGCCTTTGGGTCGGCATCGTGGCGGCCATGCTGGCCACAATGGCTGCGGATTCCCTGCGTGCCGAGGCATATACTCTCGATACCGGCGATGTTCTTCGCGTGTCGGTTTTCGGCGAGGAATCCTATCCGCAGGAGGTCGTTCTCGACGACCGGGGCATGATCAGCCTGCCGCTTCTGGGAGAGATCAAGGCGCGCGGTCTGACGGCCACCTCGCTCTCCGAAGCGATACGGCAGGCACTCCAGGAAGAACGCCTTATTCTCAAGCCTTTCATAAAGGTGGAGGTGAGCCAGTACAGGCCCTTCTTCATCTCCGGGGCCGTGGCGCGCCCCGGGGCCTATCCGTTCCAGCCCGGCATAACCGTCAGGCACGCGCTGGCGATAGCCGGCGGCTTCCGCACCACCGCGGCGGGCGAATCCGTTCCCGCCCTGCAGATCGCCGATCTGCGCAGCGAACGTTCGAGCCTGACGATCGAGGAATTCCGCCTGAAGGTCCGGCTCGCCCGTCTCGAAGCAGAACGCCGGGCGCAGATCGGCTTCGATCCGCCGTCCGACCCTCCGGCGGAACTGGGCATGGGCCTCGTCAGGGACATCGTGGCTTCCGAACGCGCCCAAATGGAAGCCCGGTCGACGGCCCATAGCGAGGAGATATCCTTTCTGGAAGCTTCGCTCCTGCGCCTTCAGAAGGAAGCGCAGATGATCACTGCCACGAAGGAGGTGCGCGAAAGGGCCGTCAAGCTCCAGCTCGAAGAACTGGAATCGACGCGTCGCCTTCGCGAGAAGGGTTTGGTCACCAACTCCAACGTGATAGCTGCGGAAAAGACGCACAACAACTATCGCACCGACCTGGCGCAAGCCGAGCTTCAGGAAACCCGCGTGCAGCAGAACATACTGGAGCTGGACTCCGAAATCCGTAAGAAGCGCCAGCATCGCGCCTTCGAGCTGATCGCCGAGATTCAGGACTCCCAGGTAGCGCTCGCCAAGCTGCAAAGCCAGCTCAGATACGTGTCGGACAAGCTGCTGTTCGTTTCCTACTACGGCGAGCACAGAAGCTTCGAGGACCTGCACGGCTCGGTGAACATCGTCATCTTCAGGCGGACACCTGCTGGAGAAGAACCTCTCGCGGGCAATGAGAATACGGCATTGAGGGCCGGCGACGTGATCGAGGTCTCCGTGGCGACGAGCAAAGGGTTCTACGTTCAAGGAGAAACGGATTCTTCGCCTGCGGAACACCCCTTCTGACGAAATCAGGCAAGACGCCGGCGCAAATCTCGTCGCACAGCCGGCATTTCATCTCCCGACAGGCAAGGAACACCGCCATGAGATTATTGCTCACCGGCGCAGCCGGTTTCATTGGCTACCACACAGCGCAGCGCTTCGCCGCGCGCGGCGACAGCGTGCTCGGCATCGACAATCTCAACGACTATTACAGCGTGGCGCTGAAGCATGCGCGGCTGTCGAGGCTTGCCAGGCTCAAGACCTTCGACTTTGCCAGGGCAAGCGTGTTCGACAAGGAGGGGTTTGCGCACGCCGCAGCAGGTTTCGCGCCGGACGTGATCCTGCATCTGGCCGCACAAGCCGGCGTTCGCTACTCGATGGAGAACCCGCTCGCCTACGTCGAGGCCAACGTGGCCGGCCAGGTGGTGGTCTTCGAGCATGCGGCGGCGCTCGGTGTGCCGATCGTCTATGCCAGTTCCTCGTCAGTCTACGGCGCGAATTCGCGCATCCCCTTCGGCGAGAGCGACCGTGTCGACGCGCCCGCCTCCATCTATGCGGCGACGAAAAGAGCCGGCGAGCTTATCGCCGGGGTCTATGCCGCGACGCACGAGGTACGTTGCTGTGGTCTGCGCTTCTTCACAGTCTACGGGCCATTCGGCCGCCCGGACATGGCGCCGTGGTTATTCACCGACGCGATCATGAACGGCAGGCCGGTCTCGGTCTTCGACGGTGGCACGATGGAGCGCGACTTCACGCATGTCTCCGACATTGTCGACGGCATCGTGGCGGCAGTCGATCGGATCTGCGACCGGCGGGCCGAAATCGCGCCGGTCTACAATCTCGGCAACAACCGGCCCGCCAGGGTGCTCGACCTGGTGACCGCCATCGAGCGCGCCGCGGGCCGCGATGCGATCATCCGCATGACGGCTGGCCCGCGGGGAGAGGCAAGGCGGACCTGCGCCGATATTGGGCTAGCCGCTCGCCACCTCAATTTCGCTCCAAGGACGAGCCTCGACGAAGGCATCGCCGATTTCGTCGCATGGTTCGAAGCATTCCACGCGGTTGGACCGGCCGCGTTGAGGCTGCACGCCTGATGGCGACACGCGAATGCCGGAAATGACCGAGAAACGAAGGGACGCGCCATCAGCGTGCGAGACGATGAAGATTGCGGTTATCGGAACGGGATATGTGGGCCTCGTCAGCGGCGCGTGCTTTGCCGAATGGGGCCATCAGGTGACCTGTATCGACAAGGATATGGCCAAGATCGGCCGATTGCAGGAAGGCGTCGTGCCCATTTACGAACCGGGCCTTGAAGCGTTGGTGTCGCGCAACATGGAGATGGGCCGGCTGTCGTTCTCAACCGAGCCCTCGGCTGCCGTCGAACAGGCCGAGCTCGTCTTCCTGGCCGTGGGGACGCCTCCCAGGGCAGGCTATGGTGATGCCGACCTCTCCTATGTCTTTCAGGCCGCCGATGAGGTCTCGCACGCACTGAAGGACGGCGCGGTTCTGGTCCTGAAGTCGACGGTGCCGGTCGGAACGGCCGATGCGGTCGAGCGCCTCGTCGGCAGGAAGCGCTCGCCTGGCAGCTTCTTCGTCGTCTCCAATCCGGAGTTTCTGCGCGAGGGATCGGCGATAAACGATTTCCTCCGCCCCGACCGCGTGATCGTCGGTACCGAGGAAGAGGAAGCCCAGGCGCCGATGCTGGCGCTTTATCGCCGGCTGGCCGAGGCGGAGGTTCCCGTTCTGGTGACAAAGCGCCGCTCGGCGGAACTGATCAAATATGCTTCGAACGCATTCCTGGCGACGAAGATCACCTTCATCAACGAGTTGGCGGACCTCTGCGAGCAATTGGGGATCGACGTGAACGAACTGTCACTCGGCGTCGGTCTCGACCATCGCATCGGCAACAGCTTTCTGAATGCGGGACCTGGCTACGGAGGATCCTGTTTTCCCAAGGATACGCTGGCGCTTCTGCGCACGGCGCAGGATTTCGGCGTGGCCTTGCGGATCGTCGAGGAGACGGTCGTGGCCAACGAAGCCCGCAAGCGCAAGATGGCGCTGAAGGTGATCGACGCAGTCGGCGGCGACGTCGAGGGCATGACCATCGCCGTGCTCGGCCTCACCTTCAAACCCGACACCGACGACATGCGCGACGCGCCGTCGGTGCCCCTGATCGAGACCCTGCAACGCTTCGGCGCGCATATCCGCGCCTACGATCCCGCCGGCATGCCCAATGCGGCACGACTTCTCGATCGCGTGGAGTTCGCCACGGATGCCTATGAGTGTGCGAGGAAGGCGGATGCGGCGGTGGTCGTCACCGAATGGGATGTCTTCCGCCGCATCGACCTTGCCCGCCTGAGGCAGACGATGCGGTCGGCCCATCTCGTCGATCTGCGCAACCTTTTCCCGCGTACCGTCGCCGAGGCGGCGGGATTCCTCTTCACGAGCATCGGCCGTCCGGTCGCGCTCCAGTCGGCGATCCCCGCCACGCAAGCCGTGCCGACACGGGCAAGGCAGGTGCGCCTCTCCCGCCTTGGCCGGGCGTTTTCCAGGCAATGAAACGATGCCGGCAAAGCCCACCCCTTCCTGAGCCATACGCCCGCTCGAACGCGCGAAGACACCGCAAAATCTTCTCTCCGAGAGTCGGTTTCGCTTTTGGGCCGATGTTCCGACAACGACATGTTGCGAAAGGAAACATCTGTGCATTCCATCTCACCGGCCGGCCTTCGGCACGCGGATAGGCGCCGCGGCAAAGCGCATCGCGCAAAGCGGCCCCGTCACGGCCGCCTGTTGCGCATGCTCGGTGCGGCCCTGCTCCTCGGCGTGCTCGCCCGGGCCGGAGCGGTGCTGCTGCCGGGCTTCGTCGATGTCGACCTGATGTCGCCCCTGCGTGCCTTGGCAGGCCTCGAATCGGAATGGCTGCCAGCACCGGACGCCCTTGCCGCCCGCATCCGGCCACTGAGCGAATATGCCGCCGCCGCGGACGTGGTGCCCATCTGGCTGTCGGCTGGAGTACTGGGCCTGCTTCTGCTTGCCGGTGAAGCGGTGAGGGAAAGGCGCGGACGCAAGGCCGGCCCGTTGCGTCTGAAGATCGAGGCGGCGGCTGACAACTCAGAACCCGGTCGCGAACTGGCAAATGCCCTGCGCTCCTGCAAGGGGGCACTGGCGGGCGTCGCAGTGTTCAGCGGCGTCAGCAATCTTCTCATGCTGACCGGCGCGCTTTTCATGCTGCAGATCTACGATCGAGTTCTTCCCAGCCGCAGCGTGCCCACGTTGGTGGCGCTGGCGTTGCTGACCACCGTCCTATTCCTCGGACAAGCGATCATCGACATGCTGCGCGGGCGCGTCATGAGCAGGATCGGTGCCGAGCTGGACGAAGCGGTCGGAAGCCACGTGTTCTCCGCCATCGGCAGGCTGCACCTGTCCGCTCGACACGAGGGCGACAGCCTCCAGCCGCAGCGTGACCTCGACGGCATCCGTTCATTTTTCTCCAGCGCCGGACCCTATGCCCTGTTCGACCTGCCGTGGCTCCCGTTCTATCTGGCAGTCATCTGGAGCTTCCATCCAACGCTGGGCGTCACCGCCACGGGCGGCGCTCTCGTGCTTGCCGTGCTGACGGTGGCGACCGAGCTATCGACCCGGAAACCGCTGAGCGCGGCCGCGCTCAGCGGTGTCAGACGGAACAGACACGCCGAGGCGGCCCGGCGCAACGCGGAAGTGCTTGCCGCTATGGGCATGGCCGGACGGCTCCACGATCTGTGGCGTCGAGAAAGCCGCGAACATCTCTGCCATCAGCAGCGTGTCAGCGACGTGGCTGGTAGGCTGGGCAGCTTCTCGCGCGCCCTGCGGCTCCTGCTGCAATCTGCAATGCTCGGCGTAGGCGCGTGGCTGGTGATCCATGGCGAGGCGACGGCCGGCATCATCATCGCCGGTTCGATACTGGCCGGACGGGCACTGGCGCCGGTCGATCTCGCCATCGCCCATTGGCGCAACTTCGCATCCGCGCGCCAGAGCTGGCACCGTTTGAGCGGGCTTCTTGCCCGCCTGCCGCGCGATGCGCAGCCGATGGCCCTGCCGATACCTTCATCAACGCTCAGCGTGGAACGCGTGGCGGTCACCCCGCCGGGCATTCAGCGGATCGTGGTGCAGGGTGTGGACTTCACGCTCGGCTCGGGCACGGTGCTCGGCATTGTCGGCCCGAGCGGCGCGGGAAAGTCGACGCTCGTCCGGACACTGGTCGGCGCCTGGAGACCCCTGGCCGGCCGCATCAGGCTCGACGGGGCGTCGCTCGACCAGTGGTCGTCGGAGCGTCTCGGGCGCTATATCGGCTATCTGCCACAGGATGTCGAATTGCTCGGCGGAACCGTCGCCGCAAATATCGCGCGCCTCGCTCCCGAGCCGGACCCGAGCGCCGTGGTCGCGGCAGCAAGGGCAGCGGGCGCGCACGACCTCATCGTGGGCATGGCCGAGGGCTACGGGACGCAGATTGGCGACGACGGCGCCGCCCTTTCTGCCGGGCAGCGCCAGCGCATCGCCCTTGCCAGGGCACTTTACGGCGATCCCTTCCTGGTGGTGCTTGACGAGCCGGGATCGAATCTCGACTCCGAGGGAGAGGCAGCGCTTGCCACCGCCATCGCCGGTGTGAAGGCCCGCGGTGGTATCGTCGTGATCGTCGCGCACCGGCCCGAAACGCTTGCTGCCGCTGACCTGATCCTGGCCATGCGACAGGGCCAGATGCACATGTTCGGACCGAGGGAGAACGTGCTTGCCCGCCTCGCGGCCTGCGCTCAAGAGGCGCCGGCGCTCAAGCCGGTCGTGGTCGGCCCTGCCCCGCGATCCGGCCAGCGTCGACGGGCATGAGAATGCAGGTGGTCTCGCACCGGCAGTCGATCCGCCGCAATCTTGTGGGCGGCGCAGCCGTCGTCGCAGTTCTCGTCGGCATAATCGGCGTGTGGGCGGGAACGGCGGACATTGCCGGCGCGGTCATCGCCCGCGGCATCGTCATCGTCGGCTCAAGCGAGAAGACGGTGCAGCATCCATCCGGCGGCGTTGTCGGCAAGATCCTCGTGCGCGATGGCGACCGCGTCGAGGCGGGCGACCTGCTGGTGCGGCTGGCCGACACGATTCCACGCGCCAATCTGAACCTCGTCGCCAGGACGCTTGACGAACTCTACGCCCGCAAGTCGCGCCTGGAAGTCGAGCGCGACGGCGCCGCGCACCTCGAGCCGGTGCCCGCTCTTGCAAAGCGGATGAACGACCCTGAGGTCGCGGCGATGTTCGATGTCGAGCGCCGCCTCTTCCATCTGCGGCGTATCGCGCTTCAGGGCAACAAGGCGCGGTTGCGCGAACGCAGGGATCAGATCGAGAAGCAGATCGAGGGCTTTTCGGCACAGGCGAAGGCGAAGGCGCGGGAGACCGAACTGATCAAGGAGGAGATCAAGGGCATCCGCCAGCTCTGGGAAAAGAAGCTCGTCTCACTTTCCAGGCTGACTGCCTATGAACGCGAGGCAACGCGCATCGAGGGCGAGCGCGCGCAGCTGATATCAAGCATCGCTCAGGCGCGCGGCGCCATCGCCGAGGTAGAGCTCCAGATATTGCAGCTCGACAAGGAATTCTCCAGCCAGACCGGCAGCGAGCTTCGCGAGGTCGATGCAAGAATTGCCGAGTTCGAGGAACGCAAGGTCGCAGCCGAGGACCAGGTGACGCGGATCGACATCCGCGCGCCCGCCGCCGGCATCGTCCACCGCACGACGGTGCACACGGAGGGAGGTGTCATCGCGGCCGGAGAGCAGATCATGCTGATCGTGCCCGACGACGACGATCTGGTCGTGGAGGCCATGATCCCGCCTCAGGACATCGACCGGTTGGAGATCGGCCAGCGCGTCCTGCTGCGTTTCACGGCCTTCAACCTGCACAGCACGCCCGAGATCGGCGGCGTCGTTTCCATGATCTCCGCCGACGTCACGCGGGACGACCGCACCGGCGCTGCATACTATGTGGTGCGCGTGACGCCCGACTCGACTGCCCTCGAAGGGTCGGGCAGGATTGCGCTGCTTCCCGGCATGCCGGTGGAAACCTTTATCAAGACCGGCGAGCGCAAGGTGATTTCCTATCTGATGAAACCCCTGACGGATCAGGCCAAGCGGGCCTTCCGCGACGACTGATGGGAGACAGACGGCGATGGAGATGCGCTACCGGATCGGTGAGCTCGCCTCGTACCTTGCAGGCAAACACCCCGGCGAGGCCGATCTCGTGTGCATCACCAATCTTGCCAACCAGTTCCTCGTAACGCCTCGGCTTCATACCGCACAAGCCGGCTTCCGACCGCGCTCGGCGGATGAACGGCGCGTCGTCGCCTATTGGGAGGGTGTCTATCGTGCCAACGAGGCGCGGAATCGCCTCCTTGAGCGGCAACTGGCCGACATGCTGGGGACGCTGAACGCCGCCGGCATCGTCCCGCTGCTGCTGACGGGCGCGGCCGCGCTGGCGGAAGCTCCAAGCACCGTCTCGCGCATGGTCCCCGACCTCGACATCATGCTGGCTCCCGACGAAATCGGAAGGGGGCAGCGCGCGCTCACCGTAGCCGGCTATGTTCCCTGGGAGGAAGCCAGCAGGCGCCACACGGCGGCCAAGCTCGTCAAGCGCCCGCATATCGGCCTTGTCCACATCCACCGCCACCCCCCAGACCTCGCAAGGGTAATGTCGGCCGAGGACATGATGCGCGATGCCCGTGAGATCGCGTTCGCTTCGCACCGGGCGCGGCTGCCTTCCTCTACCGACCGGTTGTGCTACCTGATTGGTCACGACATGCTCGAGGAACATGGCCTCTATTGCGGAGAGATCAACCTGCGCCATCTGCTCGACGCCGTCGAGTTCATGCAGAGCAGATCAGTCGACCATGACCTGGTTCACCGGCGGTTCAGCGCTGGCATGCGCAGACTGGCATGCACTCTGTATGAGGAGAACCTGCGCCGGCTGTTCGGAATGACCGGCCTGCCGGATACGTCACCGCGCTGGATTTGCCGCGCCCTCTTTCACAGACAGATGCTGCGATCCGAGGAGAGATTCTATGCGGCTTTCGACCAGACACTCCTCGTCTTCCCACTTCGCGCCTCCTGGTGGCTGCGCCGGCAGGTTCAATCGGCCCTCCGACTCGCGGCGCAAAAGAGGTAGTCTTAATCAATAATTGGTAACACCCTTACATAAAATGATAGTACTTTCATTAGTCTTATATGTCATTGTATAGATTTAATGAGAGCTAGAAACATTATATCTTTGTGTTATGAATTCTTATATTTGTTACTATATTTTACATATTGGAGGCGACCTGCGCTGGGCGCGTACCCCTGGCAGCCTTTTCAAGCGGAGCGAGAAAATGCCGAACGATGCCATCCCCGAATCGAACGATGATCCCAAACACGAAAACAGCTGGAACGCGGGACGCAGGAAATTTCTGAAGACCTTGGGAAAGGCGGCCATCGTCACGCCGCCGACCATGACCGTGCTGCTGTCCACAAGCCTCGATTCAGAGGCGATCGCGGCGTCTGGCGGCAAAACCAAACCCCAAAAGCACAAGATCGGCTTCCTTGCCAGGATTCTCAGACAGTTCTTCAGATTCTTTGTTCGGGGCTGATTTCAACCCTTTGCCAGAGTGCCTGACGGTAAGCCATGGAGCTTGAACCCAACAGGAGCATCGACTGGTTCGTGCTCGACGGACGTCCCGTCATCTTCCACGAGGCGCATCAGAAGCTGATCTCACTCGACGCGATCGCCTCGCACCTGTGGCAAACATTGTGGCCGGATTGCGTGGCGCGCACGTACACGTCGACCGTCATCCGGGAAACTGCAGCCATCGCCGTCGCATCGCGCGCCGCCTGCTCGCTCGGAGAAGCAACCTCCTTCGCGGAGATGTGCATCCAGCAATGGAAGGCCTCAGGGCTCATAGTTCCCCCCTCGCCGGTGCAATCTCGGATGACCGGCTCCGCCGGTACGAGGATCGTCCGCTTTGCGCGCACGCCGCGGCACGGAGACTGGAGCGGCACATTTCGCTCCTTCCAGTTGGACCGCATCGTCGTATCGATGAACGAGGACGGCAGCCTCGCGGAGGTGACCGGCCAGATCTTCGGTCATCTGCCTGCCGCCATCGATGGCGGCGATATGCGGGTTTCCGTGCGGCACGCTGCAGGCGGCTACAAGATTGCGGATTGGCGGGGACGGTCCGAATTTTGCAGAACGCCGGACGACGTCGCGGCACGGCTGAAGACGGCCATCCTCGGAGCGGAGCTGGCACGGCACTCCGGCGCCATCGCCCTGCACGCAGCCGCTCTCGTTCACAACGGCGCGATGATGATCGTCGCAGGCGGCTCCGGATCGGGAAAGAGCACGCTGGCCGCGGCCCTGTGCTCGGTCGGCTATACGCTCATCGGCGAGGACGTGATCCTGCTTGACGCGGAGGCCGGCGTGATCCGTGGCTTGCCGCTGGCGCATACGGCCAAGAGAGGAAGCTGGCCAGCCCTGCAGCGCTATTTCCCGGAACTGGGCGACATCCCGCAACGGACGCGGCCCGACGGCAAGTGCGTGAAATATCTGTGGCCGCGGAGCTGGGCGGAGTCGGCGCCGATCTCAAGCCTGAGACAGGTGATCTTCCCCCGCTACCGTGCGGGATGGGGCCTGGAGATGCACCGCGTCGCCCGGACGCAGGCACTCGTCGACATGTTGCAGGAGGCGCTCAGCCAGGACCATCGCATGACGAGATCGGCCTTCCGTGCCCTGTGCAGCGCTCTGGCTGGGGCCAAGGTTCGCAGGCTCGAGTTCGGCGATCTGGAGGCCGCCATCGACCACATCCGGACGGAGCACTCCACCTTGAGCGGCACCGCTGGCGCCGAGGAGGTGCTGCGACCATGACCCATGCCCGCTTCCTGTCGGTCTTGCGTATTTCGATCTGCATGCTCGTCGTCTCGATATGGTTTCCCGGCGCCACGCAGATCAGCGGCACGGACGGTTCGCTTTCCTTTCTGCTGGCACTATTGTGTACGGTGATCGGCGTCGCCGTCTATGGCAAAGCAGCCGGAAACCTGCATCGCAACGACGCCCTGTTCATGCTCGGCCTGCTGGCGGTGGCCGGCCTGATCGTGCTGCTGGCGCTTCTGTCCATGCTCTACGCGGACAACCCCCTCAGGACGCTGCGCGTCGTTTTCGCCCAGATCTTCGGCTTTGCCCTGCTGCCGACCATTGCCGCCCTGGCGATGGGGCCGCGCGGGCCGGCGGAGATCGACGGGATCGTGTCGGCCTTCATCGGCATGGGCGTCGTGACCGCCTGCCTCGTCATAGCGGGCCTGGGCGATGCCAACTTCGCCGACCGGGCGGCCGGCTACTTCAAGCACGCCAACCAGCTCGGCATCGCCATGTCGGCGGTCCTGCCTCTGGTGGCGGCCAGACTGCTCCTCGCTCGCAGACACCGGATCCTGCTGCTGGGCTGCACCGCAGCTATTGTCTTGGGGCTGGTCATGTCCGGGTCGAAGACAAATTTCGTCGTCGGCACGATGGGGCTGCTGGTCTTCTTTACTCTCTACGGCGTCTACCTCGCCGCAAGAAGGCGCAGGCCCGTCGCACTCCTTGCCGGACTGGTCGCAATACCGCTGACCGCCCAGGCGACCCTGCTGACGCTTCAGGCATTCAATCCGCGTGCATACCGCCTGCTGGCCCTGCAGTTTTCGGGCGGCGACGCACATTCCATGGTGTCACGTGAGCAACTGTGGGCGATGTCGATCGAGCTGGGCCTTGCCCACCCTTTCACGGGCGTGGGGGCCGGCCAGCCGATCGGCGATATTGCACCGCACAGCCACAACCTCTTTGTCGAATACTTCAGGACGATGGGCGTGCCTGGAGCAGCCCTGATCGCGCTCATGGTGTTCCTGGTGGCGTTGTATCTGGCGGCTGCCGTTCTCCACACACTGTTTCGCGGCCGCGAGCGGACCGAGACGGCGAATGTGATGCTGCTCGGATCGGCGGTTTCCGCCTGGAATTATCTCCTGGCGAACCAGATGAGCGATTCCTTCGGCCCGTCGACCGCACCGTTCTTCTGGCTGCCGCTGGCGTTGCTCGTCGTCTATCACGGCGCGCAGCGCTCGCTTCGTCCCGCCACCCGCGCGCCCCTGCACGCGTCCCGCCTGCCTCGTCCGGTCGGCGCACCGATCGCCGGGGAAACACCCCGGTGACAAAGAAAATGGACGCTCGCCATTGTCGAGCCATGCCATCTGGTCAGCGCCGCGCTGGTCCACATCCTTTCAAGGCCTGGCTCCGTCAGACCAGCAGGCCGTGCTCGAACATGAACTCATAAACCTTGCCGTCGTTTTCGTTGGGGTCCGAGTTGTTGTCCACGCCGCGATCGGCGAGGTAGAGGCTCATCCGGCCCGGATCGGTACTGCTCGGCGCCAGCGCCAGACCGGCCGGATTGCGAGCACCGGCCTCGGAAATATCGAGAAAGCCCAGAAGCTGTCCCTGGGGTGTCACCATGGCGATCGAATCGCGCGATGCGGTGATGTAGAGAATGTCGAGCGCCGGATCGTATTCGATCCCCTCGGGATCGTGGATGCCGAGCGCGCCGGCGTCGAAGCTGGTCACGACGTCGTCGCCGTTTACCGAAGGCACGCCGTCGAATTTCCCGTTCGGACCGGGATCGATCGTGTAGATGACCGCCGATGAGCCGTCGGTGACATAGAGCACCCCGCGGCCCGCATCGTAGGCGAGCCCCTCGGGATCACGGCTCCCGAAGGCTGCGGTCGGGAAGGATGTCACGACATCGTCCGAGGTGCCGTAGGCTCCATCGACGCCTGGGTCGAGTTCGTAGACGCTCCTCGTACCCGTGTCGTCGGAGAAAAACAGATGCCTGTTCTCTGGGTTGTAGGCGACGCCGGTCGGCTCGTCCGAAAAGCCGATGGTGGTGAGTGAGCCGGCGAAGGAACCGCTCGGGCTCATCTTGAACAAGTTGTCGCCAGTGAACAGGTTCGCCATCTCGTTGACTTCGCCGTCGGAGATCAACAGCACGCCGAGATGAGAGATGTAGGCGAGGCCCGACGGATCGGGACTGGGCGGCGACCATGCCGAGGTCAGCGTCGTCTTCACCAACGACAGCGATATCGGCAGCGAGCCACCCACGCTGACGGCATAGTCCTGCGCGGCTGCGCTGCCGTCGGAAGAGGTTGCGGTGACGGTGAAGGTGATCTCGGGCTCTGACGCGGCATCA
>NZ_JANKOF010000059.1 GCF_024655565.1 Nitratireductor sp. ZSWI3
GATCGCCGGGCGGCACCGCTTCCGGCTGCTCGTGCACGGCACGCGCCGCGCCGACCTGCAGGGCTTCGTGCGCGCCATGCTCGCCGCCGGCCCGAAACCGCGCGGCTCCGTGCGCGTGCAGGTGGACATCGACCCGCAGAGTTTCTTGTGAACGGAGTAGGCCCGGGCTGCCGTCTCTTCGGCGATTCGCGCTAAAGGTGCGAAAGATCAGGTGGAGCCGGACCGGGTCCGCCACATCAGATGGGGGTTTCCATGGAGTTCTCCTTTCCCTGGCCGATGAGCCAGGGCGAATGGCTGGCCTGGTCGGCCGCAGCGGCGACGGTTCTCTTCGGCCTGTTCACCATGTTCATGCCGCGCCTGGCGCTGCGGTTCTTCGGGCTGCAGCCGAAGAACGAGCGGACGGAGGTGCTCGTCATGCCGCGCGCGGTGATCGGCGGCTTTCATGTCGGCTTCGGCCTGACGGCCATCCTGCTTGCCCAGCCCTTCATCTATCTGGCGTTCGGCGCGGCCTGGGGCGTGGCGGCTTTCGGCTGCATCATCTCCATGCTGTCGGACGGGGCGCGGGCGCTTTCGAGCTGGGCGTTTCTCCTCGCCTCGCTGCTGCTTTGCACGCTGCCGCTGGCCTTTGTTCTGGGATTCATCCCCTGACCGGGAGTCGGCCGGGCGGGAATGCGCCGAAACTGCGACAAAACCTCCCCTTTCGCGGGGTCCATGCGTGTTGCGACTCTCGGAAGCCTGTGCTAGACGGCAATCGGCTTTCAGCAGAAAGGCGCGCCCGGCGTCTGTCTGCGAGGGGAAAATATCAATCAGGTCAGAGATTTAGCCCGAGCCCGGCGCTCCCGCTTTAAATCTTGTGGCCTTCAAGGCGTGAGAGAAGACCATCCCGTGGCAAAATCTGGCTCGATGATCTCCGGAATGGCAGGGCGCTACGCAGGCTCGCTTTTCGAACTTGCGAAGGAAGCCAATGCGATTTCCACAGTGGAGGCCGATCTCGGCCGCTTCGAGAAACTTCTGGCCGACAGCGCCGATCTGCGGCGCCTGATCGAGAGCCCCGTCTTCTCCGCCGACGACCAGTTCAAGGCGATCAACGCCGTGCTCGAAAAGGCCAAGGTCACCGGCCTGGTCGGCAACTTCCTGCGTGTGGTCGCCAAGAACCGGCGCCTCTTCGCCGTCCCGCAGATGATCCGCGCGTTCCGCCAGATCGCCGCGGAAGAGCGCGGCGAGACGACGGCCGAGGTCACCTCGGCGCATGCGCTCACCGCGGCGCAGGAAAAGGAATTGAAGGCCGCTCTCAAGGACGTGGCCGGCAAGGACGTGGCGGTCAACGTCTCCGTTGATCCCTCCATTCTCGGCGGGCTTGTGGTCAAGATCGGCTCTCGCCAGATCGACACTTCGCTCAAAACCAAACTCAATTCGCTCAAGCTTGCACTGAAAGAGGTCGGCTGATGGACATCCGCGCGGCGGAAATTTCCGCAATTCTGAAGGATCAGATCAAGAATTTCGGCAAGGAAGCCGAAGTCTCAGAAGTTGGCCAGGTGCTGTCCGTGGGCGACGGCATCGCCCGCATCTACGGCCTCGACAACGTCCAGGCCGGTGAGATGGTCGAGTTCCCCGGCGGCATCCGCGGCATGGCGCTGAACCTGGAAGTCGACAATGTCGGCGTCGTCATCTTCGGTAACGACCGCGACATCAAGGAAGGCGACACGGTGAAGCGCACGGGCGCCATCGTGGACGTTCCGGTCGGCCCCGAGCTTCTCGGCCGCGTGGTCGACGCGCTCGGCAACCCGATCGACGGCAAGGGCCCGATCAAGGCCAAGGAGCGCCGCCGCGTCGACGTCAAGGCACCGGGCATCATTCCCCGCAAGTCGGTGCACGAGCCGATGTCGACCGGCCTCAAGGCCGTCGATGCGCTGATCCCGATCGGCCGCGGCCAGCGCGAGCTGATCATCGGCGACCGCCAGACCGGCAAGACCGCCATCATCCTCGACACGTTCCTCAACCAGAAGCCGCTCAACGACGGCGACGACGAAAGCGCCAAGCTCTACTGCGTCTACGTGGCCGTCGGCCAGAAGCGCTCCACGGTCGCCCAGCTCGTCAAGGTGCTCGAGGAGCGCGGCGCGCTCGAATATTCGATCATCGTTGCCGCCACGGCCTCGGACGCCGCGCCGATGCAGTTCATCGCGCCGTTCGCCGGCTGCGCCATGGGCGAGTATTTCCGCGACAACGGCAAGCATGCCGTGATCGCCTATGACGACCTGTCCAAGCAGGCCGTTGCCTACCGCCAGATGTCGCTGCTGCTGCGCCGCCCGCCGGGCCGCGAAGCCTATCCGGGCGACGTGTTCTACCTGCACTCCCGCCTGCTCGAGCGCGCGGCGAAGATGAACGACAGCCAGGGCGCCGGCTCGCTCACCGCCCTGCCGGTCATCGAGACGCAGGCCAACGACGTGTCGGCCTACATCCCGACCAACGTGATCTCGATCACCGACGGCCAGATCTTCCTCGAGACCAACCTGTTCTTCCAGGGCATCCGCCCCGCCGTGAACGTCGGCCTGTCGGTGTCGCGCGTCGGCTCCGCGGCCCAGGTCAAGGCGATGAAGCAGGTTGCCGGCTCGATCAAGGGCGAGCTCGCGCAGTACCGCGAGATGGCGGCCTTCGCGCAGTTCGGCTCGGACCTCGATGCCGCGACGCAGCGCCTGCTCAACCGCGGCGCGCGCCTGACGGAGCTCCTGAAGCAGCCGCAGTTCTCGCCGCTCAAGACCGAGGAGCAGGTCGCCGTCATCTTCGCCGGTGTCAATGGCTACCTCGACAAGCTGGCGCTCAGGGACGTCACCCGCTTCGAGCAGGGCCTGCTGGCGCATATGCGCGCCGAGGGCAAGGACGTGCTCGAGGGTATCCGCAAGGAGAAGGCGCTTTCCGACGATCTGCGCAACAAGCTGAAAGCCCAGATCGACGCATTCGCCAAGAACTTCGCCTGAGGGCCTGATCGAGCATGGCTTCCCTAAAGGACCTTCGCAACCGGATCGCCTCCGTCAAGGCGACGCAGAAAATCACCAAGGCGATGCAGATGGTCGCCGCGGCGAAGCTGAAGCGCGCCCAGGAGGCGGCCGAGGCCGCTCGTCCCTATGCCGAGCGGATGGGGGCGGTGCTCGCCAACATCGCCGGCGCGGTGGCGGGCAATGACGCTCCGCCGCTGATGGCTGGCACCGGCAAGGACGACACGCATCTGCTGGTCGTCTGCACCGCCGAGCGCGGCCTGTGCGGCGGCTTCAACAGCCAGATCGCCAAGCTGGCACGCGAGCACATCCGCGCGCTTCTCGGCCAGGGCAAGACGGTGAAGGTGCTGTGCGTCGGCAAGAAGGGCTACGATGCGCTGCGCCGTGACTACAGCAAGCACATCATCGACCGTGTCGACCTGCGCGACGTCAAGAAGATCGGCTTCGAGAACGCGCACGAGATCGCCCGCAAGGTGATCGGCCTGTTCGACAAGGGCGAGTTCGACGTCTGCACGCTGTTCTACTCGGAATTCCAGTCGGTGATGTCGCAGGTGCCGACGGCGCAGCAGATCATCCCGGCGGCCGTGCCGGCCGGCGAGGAGGCCGCCACGTCCTCCGATGCCGTCTACGAATACGAGCCGGAGGCTGCCGCCATCCTGGCCGATCTCATCCCGCGCAACATCTCGGTGCAGATCTTCCGTGCGCTGCTCGAGAATGCGGCCGGCGAGATGGGCGCCAAGATGACCGCCATGGACAGTGCGACGCGCAATGCCGGCGAGATGATCGACAAGCTGTCGATCACCTACAACCGCCAGCGCCAGGCGCAGATCACCAAGGAACTCATCGAAATCATTTCGGGCGCGGAAGCGCTCTAACGGACCGAAGAGGTTAAACGAAAATGGCCAAAGCAGCGACCCCGAAGACGGCGCCCGCGACTGCCGCCAAGAAGGCGGCTCCGGCGCGCAAAGCGGCTTCCACCCGGTCGGCATCGACCAGCAGCGCAGCGAAGAAGGCAACCGGACCGGCCGGTACGATCCGCCAGGTCATCGGCGCCGTCGTCGACGTGCAGTTCGAGGATCACCTGCCGGCGATCCTGAACGCGCTGGAAACCGAGAACCAGGGCAACCGCCTGGTGCTTGAGGTGGCTCAGCACCTGGGCGAGAACACGCTGCGCTGCATCGCCATGGACTCGACCGAAGGTCTGGTGCGCGGCATGGAAGTGCGCGACACGGGCGCTCCGATCGCCGTGCCGGTGGGCGACGCGACCCTCGGCCGCATCATGAACGTCGTCGGCGAGGCGATCGACGAGGCTGGCCCGGTGAAGGGTGAAGGCACCCGCGCCATCCACCAGCCGGCTCCCGAATATGTGGAGCAGTCGACGGAAGCCGAGATCCTCGTCACGGGCATCAAGGTCGTCGACCTGCTCGCCCCCTACGCCAAGGGCGGCAAGATCGGTCTGTTCGGCGGCGCCGGCGTGGGCAAGACGGTGCTCATCCAGGAGCTGATCAACAACGTTGCCAAGGCGCATGGCGGTTACTCCGTGTTCGCCGGCGTGGGTGAGCGCACCCGCGAGGGCAACGACCTCTACCACGAGATGATCGAATCCGGCGTGAACAAGGATCCGGCGAAGAACAACGGCTCGACCGACGGCTCCAAATGCGCCCTCGTGTTCGGCCAGATGAACGAGCCGCCCGGCGCCCGCGCCCGCGTCGCGCTCACCGGTCTGACGGTCGCCGAGCATTTCCGCGACCAAGGCCAGGACGTGCTGTTCTTCGTCGACAACATCTTCCGCTTCACCCAGGCGGGTTCAGAGGTGTCGGCGCTGCTCGGCCGCATTCCGTCGGCCGTGGGTTATCAGCCGACACTGGCCACCGACATGGGCGCCCTGCAGGAGCGCATCACCACCACCACCAAGGGCTCGATCACCTCGGTGCAGGCCATCTACGTGCCAGCCGACGACCTGACCGACCCGGCGCCGGCCACCTCCTTCGCGCACCTCGATGCGACGACGGTGTTGAACCGCGCCATTTCGGAAAAGGGCATCTACCCGGCCGTGGATCCGCTCGATTCCACCTCGCGCATGCTCGACCCGATGATCGTCGGCGAGGAGCACTACCAGGTGGCCCGTCAGGTGCAGGAGATCCTGCAGCGCTACAAGTCCCTTCAGGACATCATCGCCATTCTCGGCATGGACGAGCTTTCCGAAGAGGACAAGCTCACGGTTGCCCGCGCCCGCAAGATCGAGCGCTTCCTGTCGCAGCCGTTCCACGTGGCCGAGGTCTTCACCGGCTCGCCGGGCCTGTTCGTCGAGCTGGAGGACACGATCCGCTCGTTCAAGGGTCTCTGCAACGGCGATTACGACCACCTGCCGGAAGCCGCCTTCTACATGGTCGGCACGATCGAGCAGGCCGTCGAGAAGGCCCAGAAGCTCGCCGCGGAAGCTGCGTAGTGGTGAATGGTCAATAGTGAATAGTGAATGGAGAGCAGGGAATAGGGAACATGTGAGGATGAATCTGGTCCGCGTTGTGACCATTCACCATTCACCATTCACTATTCACTCAATTCGACATGGCTGACGCTTTCAAATTCGATCTGGTCTCGCCCGAGCGGCTCCTCTTTTCGCAAGAGGTCGAATCGGTCGTCATCCCCGGCACCGAAGGCGAGATGACCGTGATGGCCGCGCATGCGCCGACCATGACCAACATCAAGCCGGGCGTCGTGACGGTGAACGCGGCCGGCGGCGGTTCCGAGCGCTACGTGGTGTTCGGCGGCTTCGCCGACATCCTGCCCGAGGGCTGCACCGTGCTCGCCGAATCGGCGGTGCATGTCGACGAGATCAACCGCGAAGATCTGGCGCGCCGCATCCAGGAAGCGCGCGAGGATGTCGCGGACGCCGAGGACGACCACACGCGGACGCGGGCGGAGGAATTCCTCGCCCAGCTCACCACGCTGGAAGGTGCGATCCTTCCCGCCTGATCCGGGCGGACGCGCATATCGATCGAAAGCCGGGCCATGTGCCCGGCTTTTTTTGTTCCTTTCTCTGCCTCGACGGAAGCGGCGGTCGATCGTGTGTTCTGGCGAGTAGGCCCTAGATCGTTTCCTGTTTTGACGGAAGCGGTCGGTCGTGGTTTCGGCCCAGCGGTGTCGCGCGCGGCACACCCCCCTCTGACCTGCCGGCCATCTCCCCCTCAAGGGGGGAGATACGCAGAGAGCACCGTATCGCATCCTCTGCAAGGTTGGACGGTTGGTCAAAGGCCGCCCAATCTCCCCCCTTGAGGGGGAGATGCCCGGCAGGGCAGAGGGGGGTGAAGGGCGCCAGACGCTTCAAGCAAGAGATGAGATGCCCTAACGCTTCAGGCGGAAGAGAAAGCCCTAAGGCGCCAGGTGCCTGAACGCGGCGACGACGCTTTCGTAGACCTTGCGCTTGAAGGGGACGATCAGCTCCGGCAACTCCGCCATGGGCTTCCATTCCCAGGCGTCGAACTCCGGTTGGTGGCCGCCCGGCGGCGGGTTGATGGCGATCTCGCTGTCGGGACCCTCGAAGCGGAAGGCGAACCACTTCTGCTTCTGCCCGCGATACTTGCCCTTCAGCGCCACGCCGACCAGATGCGGAGGCAAATCGTAGGTGATCCAATCGGGCGTCTCGGCGAGCAGGGACACCGATCGCATGCCCGTTTCCTCGTAAAGCTCGCGATAGGCGGCCTCGCGCGGCTCCTCGCCCTTGTCGATCCCGCCCTGCGGCATCTGCCACAGGCGCGTGGCACCCGACAGTTCGTCGGTGCCCTGCTGGACGATGCGGCGGCCGGCCCAGGTCAGGCCCGCGACGTTGAGCACCATGATGCCGACACAAGGGCGATAGGGCAGGTCGACAGGGCTTTTCATCTTGGCCGTCATCCGGCGGGTGCTCCGTTCATCTTGCTTCGGGATCTGTGGCGACCGCGGAGATCGGAACCAGCTCGATGCCGCGCGCCGTGACTTCGTCGGCCCAGCCGGCGACGGTGTCGATGGTCTCGTCGAAGGCCGAGCCGGTGCCGACGGCGTAGCCCTTGGCGCGGGCGATCCGCTCCAGCTCGTCGAGCCGCTTGCGGATTTCGCGAGGGTCGGGCCGGCGGCGGTCGGTGATCGGGTCGATCAACGTATCGGCCGCGGCAAACGGAACGCCGATCTGCCGGGCCAGATCCTGCGCCACGCTGCGCGCCGAGGTGCCGTCGTCGACATACATGAGCCCGCGTGTGCCGAGCTCCGACAGGACCGGCTTCATGGCGTCCGCTTGCGCGGTGAATCGGCCGCCCATGTAGTTCATCACCCCGGTGTAGTTGGTGACCCGCGACAGAGCCCAGCGCAGCCGGTTCAGATTCTGCTCGGCGTCCGAGCCGATGGTCAGCGTGTTGCGGCCGGGGTTCTCACTCGGATAGCCGAACGGCTCCATGGGCACCTGCAGGACGATCTCGTGGCCGGCGCGGCGCGCGGCCTGCATCCACCGGCCAAGGCTGTTGCCGGCCGGCGCGAAGGCAAGCGTGATTTCCGGGCGCAGCGCATCCACGGCGCGTTGCGTGGTAGTCTGTGAGAGGCCGAGGCCGCCGATGACCAGGGCGATGCGTGCCCCGCCTGCGCCCGACCAGCTGCGCGCATAGGCGTCGAAGGGGCGGCGCCCGCCGGGCCCGCGCACGGGCAACAGGCCGGATTCCGACTCCTCGATCAGCGCCCGGTCGGGAAGATGGGCAAGGCGCGGATGCTGACCGACGGCCGAGGGATCCCGAATGACGATGACGCCGCTGTCGCCCTCCTCGTCGGGGTCGACACGGATGATGGCGGCGTCAGGCACGGTCCCGTCCGGCCGGGACGGGGCCGTGGCCTGCTGCTGCGCAGGCTCGGCCGGCTCCAGGACGGGTTCCGAGACCGCGATGGGCGATGGCGTGCGAAAGGGGCGCTCGCGCAGCGAGACAGCCGTGGAGGTGCCCAGTATGGCGATTGCGGCGATGGCGACAAGGATGCGCTCGGCGCTCAGGAAACGGCCGCGCCGCGACGTCTCGGGTCCGGCACCTTGCCCGAGCGGCCGGTCTATGTCCCTGTTCCCCGAAATCATGCCCACCCGTGACGATCATCAAGGTCATAAATCTACGACAGCAACGTGTCGCGGCGATGTCACCGCCGGCGGCAGGGCCGCCGATGGTGCATTCGTCCTACTGATTCATGACCGCCTTGTCGGGGTTGGGCGGGAAGGCGGGGTCGGTCTTCTCGCCGCGCAGCAGTTCGAGCGCCGCGGTGAGCTGCACGTCGTCCTTCGGCTCCGGCGGCACGTAGGCGATCGAGCCGGAGCCCTCCTCGTCCTCTTCGGCGCCCTTGATGTGGCCGCGAAGATCCGATTCGCCACGGCGCAGGTCACGGCCCTGCAACTCCTCGGGGAGAGGCTGGTCCACCTTGATGTCCGGCGTGATGCCGCGACCCTGGATCGATTCACCCGACGGCGTGTAGTAGAGCGCCGTGGTGAGCCGCAGGGCGCCGTTCTCGCCGAGCGGGATGATCGTCTGCACCGAGCCCTTGCCGAAGGACCGCGTGCCGAGGATGGTCGCGCGGCGATGATCCTGCAGCGCGCCGGCAACGATCTCCGAGGCGCTGGCCGAGCCGCCGTTGATGAGGACGATCATCGGCTTGCCCTTGGCCACGTCGCCGGGGCGGGAATCGAAGCGGGAGATGGCGTTGGCCTCGCGGCCGCGCGTCGAAACGATCTCGCCGCGATCGAGGAACGCGTCGGAGACGCTCACGGCCTGGTCCAGGAGGCCGCCCGGGTTGAGGCGCAGATCGAGCACATAGCCCTTCAGCTTGTCGTCCGGGAGTTCCTTGTCGATCGTGTCGATGGCGTTCATCAGGTCGTCGAAGGTCTTTTCGGTGAAGGAGGTGATCTTCAGGTAACCCACGTCGTTCTCGACGCGGTACTTGACCGCCTTCACCTTGATGATGTCGCGCACGATGGTCAGCTCGATCGGCTTGTCGGCGCCTTCGCGCAGGATGGTCAGCTTGATCGGCGTGTTGACGGCGCCACGCATCTTGTCGACGGCATCGTTCAGCGTCATGCCGCGCACCTCTTCGCCGTCGATCTTCGAGATCAGGTCGCCGGCAAGCACGCCGGCGCGGGCGGCGGGCGTATCGTCGATGGGCGCGACGACCTTGACCAGCTCGCTATCCATCGTCACCTCGATGCCGAGGCCGCCGAACTCGCCCTTGGTCTGCACCCGCATGTCCTTGGCGGCTTCCGCGTTCAGGTAGGAAGAATGCGGATCAAGCGAGGAGAGCATGCCGTTGATGGCGTTCTCGACCAGCTTCTGATCGTCGGGCGGCGTAACGTACTGGGCGCGCACGCGCTCGAAGATGTCGCCGAAGATGGCGAGCTGGCGATAGGTTTCCGAGCCGGCAGCGTTCGCCGAAAAACCGCTGGTGCCGTGCAGGAGGGTGACCGCGGATGCGCCCACCAGGGCGCCGGCAAACAATAGCGACAAGTTACGTTTCATTTCCTGTCCTTCCAGAGTGTTCCGGAACCCACCAGGGTTTTGGATCGACCGGCTTCCCGTTCTTCCTGAATTCCACATACAGTTCCGGCGTGGCATCCTCGTCCACCGGGCCTGTGATGCTTGCCAGCCGGGTCTCGCCCATCATTCCTATCGGCTCGCCCGCCAACACGGATTGTCCAAGCGTTACGCTCACCTTATCGAGTCCGGCAAGCACAATATGATAGCCGTCGCCGGCATTCAGTATCAATAGCTGACCGTAGGAGCGGAACGGCCCCGCATAAAGCACCGTCGCCCCCGCAGGTGCGGTTACGATTGCGCTCGATTGTGTCCTTAGAATGTCGCCCTTGAGCGGCGCGCCGGTGTCGTCGTCCTCGCCGAAACGGGCTGCAAACTGGCCGGAGACGGGCAGCGCCAGGGTGCCGATGCGCCCGCCGAATGGCATGTTCTCGCCCAGCCGATGCTCGGGGGAAGCAGGCTCGCTGGCGCGTCGCCGTCGCTCCTCCTCGGCTTCGCGAAGCGAGGTGATTTCCGTCTCGAGGGAGCTGATCAGCTCCTGCAGGCTGCCGGCGCGCGCGGCCAGAGCCTCGGCCTGCCGGTTCTCGGCGGCCATGCGGCCCTCGGCTTCCTCCTGCAGGCGCTTCTTCTCGTCGAGCAGTCGGGACAGGCGCTCCTTCTCCTCCGCTTGCTCGGCAACGGTGGTTTGCAGTTTGGCGCGTTCCGTTTCGATGGAGGTGACGATGCGCGACAGGTCGCGCAGGTCGCCCATCAGGATCTCCGTCTCGGCGCGCAACTCCGGCACCACGGCGCCCAGCAGGATGGCGCTGCGCACCGAGGCGAGAGCATCTTCGGGACGCACCAGGATCGCCGGCGGCGGGTTCAGGCCCATCCGCTGCAGCGCGCCCAGCACCTCCGCCAGCACGCCGCGGCGGGAGTTGAGCGACTCGCGCAGATAGCTCTCCTCGTGGCGCAGCTTCGACAGGCGCAGCGAAATCTCGTCGATGTCCTCGCTCAGCTTGCGTTCGGTCTTCGCCGCCTGGATGAGCGCGGCCGTGATGGCGGCATTGTCGTTCTTGATCGCCGCGATCTCGGCGCCGATCTCCTCGAGCCGCTGCTGCGAAAGCTCGATGGCGCGGCTGATGTCCTCGTATTCGGCTTGCGTCTTGTCGTGCCGGGTCTCCAGGACGTCGATCCCGTCCTGCGCGGGTGCGGGAAGAGGCGCGAGAGCGAGCAGGGCAGCCAGGGCGGCTGCCTGCAGTGACGGTCCATGCCGCGGCGATGTCGACGCCCTTCTCATCCGTTCTCTTCTGCCGTGTCTGTGCCGGAGGAAATCCTGTTGGAAGAGCTTACGCAATGCTTCGTTAAGGAACCATCAACCATGCGGGGTCCGGAGTGCAATTTTTGGTTGCATCTTCCGGATATGTCAACGCACGGGCGATCTCGATGCCGTGTTCAAGCCCGATGGTAGGGATGCCCCGACAGAATCGTCGCCGCGCGGTAGAGCTGCTCGGCCAGCATCACCCGCACGAGCTGGTGCGGCCAGGTCTGGGCGCCAAAGGCGATGGTGCGGTCGGCGGCCTTGCGGAACTCGGGATCGTGGCCGTCCGGCCCGCCGATGACGACGACCAGATGCCGCCGACCCTGGTCGCGCAGATCGGCGATCGCCCGGCTGAATTCTTCCGATGTCGGGTTCTTGCCGCGCTCGTCGAGCAGGAAGAGCGCAGCGCCCTCGGCCAGGGTGTCGCGCACCTTGCGGCTTTCCTCGCGGCGGCGCTCGTCGGCGCTGCGCGCGCGGCTTTCGGCGATCTCGCCGAGACCGGAGAATTCAAGCCCGATCGCAGGGCCGGCCTTGGCGAACCGGTCCAGATAGCGATCCGCCAAATCCCTCTCGGGGCCGGCCTTCATCCGGCCCACGGCGCAAATTCCTATACGCATTCCAGCCTCTCTGCCCGAAAGGGCGGAGGGGTTCGATGCCTCGCCCGAGGGGCGAGGATCAGTGAACCGTCTCTTCCTCCAGGTCCGGGGCCTGCCACATCTTCTCGATGTTGTAGAACTCCCTGACCTCCGGGCGGAACACATGGACGATGATATCGCCCGAATCGATCAACACCCAGTCGGCACCCGAAAGACCTTCGACGCGCGCAGCGCCGAGACCGGCTTCCTTGAGGGCGCGAAGCAGGTGGTCGGCCACCGCCGCGACATGGCGGTGCGAACGCCCCGACGCCACGATCATGTGGTCGGCGAGGGGGGATTTTCCCTGGATGTCGATGGAGACGATGTTTTCCGCCTTGGAGTCTTCCAGACTCGCGAGGGCTGTTTCAACGGCTCGGGAAACCAGATTGCCGCTGGTTCCGGCCGGCGAAGGCATCATGTCAGCCTTCTTCGACAGTGCTGTTCTCAGTGTCTTTCCTTTCCAATAAGAACAAGCTCACCGCGCATTCGATGCTGCGCAGTACCTGTTAGATAGGCAGAGTCTCTTATCAGTTTCAAGACATCGGCCGATCACATGTTCGGGCAGGCCCGGCAGGCCGCCTCACGCCGGCCCGCCCGCGTTGCGGATCGCCGTCGAGGAGAGGGAGGAGCGCGGGCCGTGGATGAAGGTCCATGCGGGTGGTTTCCGCCGGGCGAGGCTGGGGGCGTCGTCCTCGTCTATGCGCGCGTGGTCGAAGGTCTTCGCCATGGTCGAGGAGAGGAAGGCCAGCGTATCGCCGGGCCGGTCGACGACGGCGATGGGGATCGAGCGGGCGATCTTGCGCCAGCGTTCCCAGCGATGGAAGTCGCGCAGGCTGTCGGCACCCATGATCCAGACGAAATCGACACCGGGATTGCGCCCCCGCACCAGGTCGATCGTGTCGGCGGTGTAGCGGATGCGGTGCCGGGCTTCGAAGGCGGTGATCTTGATGCGCGGGTCGGTCGCGCATTTTCTCGACAGGGCGATGCGCTTTTCCAGGGGCGCGAGATGGCTGTTGTCCTTCAGCGGATTGCCCGGCGTGACGATCCACCAGAGCTGGTCGAGCCTGAGGCGCCGCAGGGCGATCTCCGCAACCAGCGCATGTCCTGCATGGGGCGGGTTGAAGGAGCCGCCGAACAGGCCGACGGCCATGCCCTTTTCCACTTGGGGCATGCGCAGATACTGCGCCGGCGCGGCATCCGGTGCGGTCATCGGGACGATCCCGGCACATAGGCGGTGTCGGGAAGGCCGGGTGCCCGGCACACCCCCCTCTGGCCTGCCGGCCATCTCCCCCTCAAGGGGGGAGATTGGACTTCGCCGATGGTTTCGCCAATCTTCGACCTTGCAGAAGGGGCGAAACGTCGAAGACATCCGATCTCCCCCCTTGAGGGGGAGATGGCCGGCAGGCCAGAGGGGGGTATGAAGCGCTGGAGCATCAAAGCCGGGGAGACGCGCGACCCATTCACGGCCGGACCTGGCCGGTGCCGCGGACGCGGTATTTGAACGATGTCAGCTGCTCGACGCCGACCGGCCCGCGCGCATGCATCTTGCCGGTGGCGATGCCGATTTCGGCACCCATGCCGAACTCGCCGCCGTCGGCGAACTGCGTCGAGGCGTTGTGCAGCAGGATCGCCGAATCGATCTCGTTGAAGAAGCGCTCCACGGCGGCGGGATCCTCGGCGACGATCGCTTCGGTATGGTGCGAGGACCAGGTGGCGATGTGGTCGATCGCCCCGCCTATGCCGTCGACGAGCTTCACCGAGATGATGGCGTCGAGATATTCCGTGCGCCAATCCTCCTCCGAAGCCGGCCTGGCGGTCGGAAAGCGGGTGCAGACCTCGGCGTCGCCGCGGATCTCGCAACCCGCCGCCGCCAGGGCCTCGAGCACCGGCACCAGCAGGCGATCGGCTTCCGCGCGGTCGACGAGCAGCGTTTCGGCGGCGCCGCAGATGCCGGTGCGCCGCATCTTGGCGTTGACGGCGATGGCGACCGCCATGCCGGGCTCGGCCGAGCGATCGAGGTAGAGATGGCAGATGCCTTCCAGATGGGCGAAGACCGGCACCCGGGCCTCGCTCTGCACGCGCTCGACGAGGCTGCGGCCGCCGCGCGGCACGATCACGTCGAGATTGCCGCCGAGGCCTTTCAGCATCTCGCCCACGGCGGCGCGGTCCGTCACCGGCACGCGCTGGATGGCGTCTTTCGGCAGGCCGGCCCTTTCCAGCCCCTCGACAAGGCAGGCGTGGATGGCCGCCGAGGAATTGGCCGAGTCCGAGCCGCCGCGCAGGATCACCGCGTTGCCGGCCTTGAGGCACAGGGCACCGGCATCGGCGGTGACGTTGGGTCGGCTCTCATAGATGACGCCGATGACGCCGAGCGGCGTGCGCACGCGCTCGATGTGGAGCCCGTTCGGCCGGTCCCATGCGGCGATGACGTCGCCCACCGGATCGTCCAGCGCCGCGATCGCGCGGATGCCTTCCGCCATGGCGGCGATGCGCGTCGGATCAAGTTTCAACCGGTCGAGGAGCGCGGCCGAGAGGCCGGCCGCCTCGCCATTGGCCATGTCCACCGCGTTGGCGGCGAGGATGGCATCGCGGTTGCGCTCGAGCGCGGTGGCCATCTCGGCCAGCGCGGCGTTCTTCCGCTCCGGCGTGGCGATGGACAACGGGCCGGCGGCGGCACGGGCGCGCCTGCCGAGGTCGCTCATCAGCGCGGCGACATCCACGCTTTCATCCCTGTTGGCCATCAGCATCTAGCCCTCCGCCTTCTCCGTCCGGTCCTGTCGTGCATGCGGCGTCAGCACCAGATCGTCGCGATGCACCATGGCAGCGCGCGCCTCATATCCGAGCACCTCGGCGATGTCGCCGCTCTTCAGCCCGGCAATTCTTACGGCATCGGCGGCGTCATAGGCAACCAGCCCGCGCGCCGCCTCGCGGCCGTCCGGGCCGACGATCGCCACCGTGTCGCCGCGCGCGAAGCTGCCCGACACCCGCACGACGCCCGCCGGCAGCAGCGACTTTCCCGCCACCAGGGCACGCACCGCGCCCTCATCGACGCCGATCGTGCCGGCCGGCTCGAGCTGCCCGGCGATCCATGTCTTGTAGGCGCGCACGGGCGTCCGGCTCGCCTTGAACAGGGTGGAGCGGGCATCGCGGTCGATCGCCGAGAGCGGGTTGAGCCGCGTTCCGGAGGCGATGAGCATGGCCGTGCCGGCGGCGGTCGCGATGCGCCCGGCATCGAGCTTGGTGCGCATGCCGCCGCGCGACAGCTCGGAGGCCGCGGCGCCGGCCATCGCCTCGATCTGCGGCGTGATGGTCTCGACCACGGGGATGAAGCGGGCTTCGGGATTGGTCGCCGGCGGGGCCGTGTAAAGCCCGTCGACATCCGACAGGAGCACCAGCAGGTCGGCGCCCAGCATGGTGGCGACACGGGCGGCCAGACGGTCGTTGTCGCCGTAGCGGATCTCGCTGGTGGCCACCGTGTCGTTTTCGTTGATCACCGGCACGACGTCCATCTTCAACAGCGTCGAGATGGTGGCGCGTGCATTGAGATAGCGGCGGCGCTCCTCGGTGTCGCCGAGCGTGACGAGCACCTGACCCGACTTCAGCCCGCGCTTGCGCAGCTCCTCGTCCCAGGCGCCGGCCAGCGCGATCTGGCCGACGGCGGCGGCGGCCTGGCTCTCCTCCAGCTTGAGGGTGCGCCGCTCGATGCCGAGGATCGTGCGGCCGAGCGCGATGGCGCCGGAAGACACCACCAGCACCTCCACGCCCTCGGCGCGCAGGCCGGCGATATCGTCCGCCAGCGCCGCCAGCCACGCGCGCTTCAGGCCGCTCTTGCGGTCGACCAGAAGGGCGGAGCCGATCTTGACGGTGATGCGGCGGTGCGCCTTGAGCGGGGAGCGGGTCATGGAAAGCCTATCCTCGGGAAGCCTATTTCTGCCAGCGCTCGTCGACCGTGTCCCGGTCGTGCTCTTCGCGGCGCGCCTCCTCGATGACGCGCATGACGGCGCGCAGCACCTCCTGCACGCCCTGGCCGGTGGCGGCGGACAGAAGAAGCGGCTGGCGGCCGGCCGCCTCGGCAAGCGCCGCCTGCTTTGCGGCGAGCGTTTCCTGATCGAGGACATCGACCTGGCTGAGCGCCAGGATCTCTTCCTTGTCGGTGAGGCCGTGCCCATAGGCGTCGAGCTCGCCGCGCACCGTCTCATAGGCGACGGCGGGATCTTCCTCGCGGGCCGACACCAGATGCAGCAGCACGCGCGTGCGCTCGACATGGCCGAGGAATCGGTCGCCGATGCCGACGCCCATATGCGCCCCCTCGATGAGGCCCGGAATGTCGGCCAGCACGAATTCGCGCGCATCGATGCGCACGACGCCGAGATTGGGATGCAGCGTGGTGAAGGGATAATCGGCAATCTTCGGCTTGGCCGCCGTCACCGCCGCCAGGAAGGTCGACTTGCCGGCGTTCGGCAGGCCGACGAGGCCGGCATCGGCGATCAGCTTCAGGCGCAGCCAGATCCACGCCTCCGCGCCCGGCAGGCCGGGATTGGCGCGGCGCGGCGCGCGGTTGGTCGAGGATTTGAAATGCTGGTTGCCGAAGCCGCCATTGCCGCCGGCGGCCAGGCGGAAGCGCTGACCCACCTGCGTGAGGTCGCAGATCAGGGTCTCGTTGTCTTCCTCGAAAACCTGCGTGCCGACCGGCACCTTCAGCACCACGTCGGCGCCCTTGGCGCCGGTGCGCGTGCGGCCCATGCCGTGCGTTCCGGTCTGCGCCTTGAAATGCTGCTGGTAGCGGTAGTCGATGAGCGTGTTCAGCCCCTCGACGGCTTCCACAAAGACATCGCCGCCGCGCCCGCCGTCGCCGCCGTCCGGCCCGCCGAACTCGATGAACTTCTCACGCCGGAACGACACGGAGCCGGCGCCGCCGTCGCCGGAGCGGATATAGACCTTGGCCTGATCGAGAAATTTCATGAGTCGTCAAGTCTTTCGTGTCGTTGCGGCAACCCTCTACAGCATCGCGCGCAGAAGTGCGAGAGCGGACAATCGCCCGATTGCCCGCTCCCGCCCTTGTCCGTCAGGCGCCCCAGCTTCTGAGGCTCACCCAGGTCTTGCGGTCGAGCTGATAGCGCTCGACGGGCACCTTGCCGGCCACCACCGAATCCATCATGCCCTGGCCGGCATACTGGAAACCGCATTTGTGAATGACGCGCCGCGAGGCGCTGTTGGTGACGCGGCAGGAGACGTTGAGCCGGTCGATGTCGGTGGCGCGGAAGGCGAGGTCGACCAGGGCATGGGCGGCTTCGGTGGCATAACCCCGGCCCCAGTAGGGCTCGCCGATCCAGTAGCCGATCTCGAGGCCGTGCTCGCGCGGCTCGAGCCCCGCGCAGCCGATGAAGGCGCCGCTCTCGGAAAGCGTGATGGCATAGGTGCAGCCGCTTGCCGCGCCATGGCGCACACGGGTCAGAAAGGCGTTCGCGTCCATCAGGCGATAGGGGTGCGGCATACGGGCCAGCATCTCGGCAAGGCGCCGGTTGTTGGCCAGTTCCACCAGCTCCGTCACGTCGTCGTCGCGCGGGATGCGCAGCACGAGGCGCTCGGTGACCAGAACCGGGCAGTCTATCCTTATACTTTCGGCTTCAACCTCTTCACTTTCGGCAACCATCTTTCTTCCTCCGGACAAAATGAAAGGGGAGATGGCGACCCATCTCCCCTTTGAACCTTTTCCGGACTGTCCAGACACCGGTCCCCGAGATGGGTCGCCGGTGTTTGGTGAAGCGGACCGGCTATTCCGCTGCTTCCGTAATCGGGTTTACCGACACGTAGGTTCGGCCGTTGGCTTTCTTGGCAAACGAGACCGCACCGGCCTCAAGCGCGAAAAGCGTATGGTCCTTGCCCATGCCGACATTGACGCCGGGGTGCCACTGCGTGCCGCGTTGACGGATGATGATGTTGCCGGCGAGCACCTTCTCGCCGCCGAACTTCTTCACGCCAAGACGCTTGGATTCGGAATCGCGACCGTTGCGCGAGGAACCGCCAGCTTTTTTGTGTGCCATCTTGCTACTCCTTTGCGCCCGCAAGAGCGCTCGTATTCCTAATGCGCTGTCACGCGCGTGTTTTCAACCCGCTGGCGCGGTTTATTTCGCCAGGTCCTTGGCCTGCTCGCGCCAGTCCTTGATCTGGTCGGCGCTGAACGGCATCGCCTCGTCGATCCTGACCACGTCCTCGTCGGTGAGGGCGGCCACCTGGGCATAGGTGGTGATGCCCTGCTCGGCGAGCTGGCCGGCGGCCACCGGACCGATGCCCTTGATCTTCGTCAGATCGTCGGGCTCGCCGGCCGGCGCGGTGAAGAGGGGGGCGGCCGCTGCGGGCGCTTCCGTCTTCGTCTCGGCCTTCTTCGCCGGCTTGGCGGCGGCCTTCTTGGCGGGCTTCGCACCGCCGGTGAGGATCTCGGAGATGCGCACCGTGGTCAGAAGCTGGCGATGGCCGCGCTTGCGGCGCGAATTCTGGCGGCGACGCTTCTTGAAGGCGATCACCTTCTTGCCGCGGCCCTGCTCGACCACTTCGGCGGCCACGCTGGCGCCGTCGACGAGCGGCGCGCCGAACGTCACGTCCTCGCCCTGGCCGACGGCCAGGACGTCTGCAAACTGAATGATCTCGCCGGGCTCGCCGGCGACATGCTCGACCTCGAGCAGGTCGTTGGCGGCGACGCGGTACTGCTTGCCGCCGGTTTTGATGACTGCGAACATCTTTCTTGCCTTTCGGTGTCCGGTCCGGCTTGGGCGCGCCAAGAGGGCGGCCTGCCGTCTTTTTGTCAGTCTTGTGGGTTAAAGCTCAAACTTGTGAGTTAAAGCACAAACGGCGCAGGGACTGTCCCACGCCGCAAGACGCGTGTGCATAACGGAAGGTTGTCACAAGGTCAAGGCGCAAGCCGAAATTGATGCAGATTGGCCCTTGTAACGGAGGCGCTCACCGGCTATCTAGTGCGCCGCGCCGGCACCGGCCTGCCAGCATCTCGCGGAGAGGTGGCTGAGTGGTTGAAAGCACCGCACTCGAAATGCGGCATACTCGCAAGGGTATCGGGGGTTCGAATCCCTCCCTCTCCGCCATAAGCCGCCGATTTCCCTCTATAACGCGATATTGCCGCCGATCACCGCGCTCGCACCAAGCGACGCTGAGAGCCGCCGATTCTACGCTACAGCCCGATATATCTTGAAGATCAGCCTACAGCAGCAAACGACCTCCCTCTCCGACAACCAGGTCATTTGCGGGCAACCCGAAACTTTCCATGCCCGGACAACCGGCTCGTCACAATCCTTATATAGAAAGATCTTCAAAAGGAGAAAGATTGAAGGAGGATTTTGATTTCTTGATACAATGAATTCGATAACACGATCCAAAACCGCGAAGGCAATTCGCCATGCGCCTGAGGGCCGGTGAAAGACAAACCTGGATCGTTTGAATGGAGGAGATAATAATGGAGTACATTCTGGGCTTTTTCGTTCTGCGCGATGGCGATGAAGTAAGCATACTTGATGAGTTTTTATGCTGGCTTGAAGACAGTACCGCGCCAGTAACGCGTGCCGACGATGGACAGTGGCTCGTTTAACCAGGCATCGGTTTTTCGCGTGTTGAAGGAGATGATGATGTCGAGATGCCGATGTTTCAGACATTCGGCTTCGACCACAACCATCTGTACACATTGCTCTCCAGCTTCTTCAGATTTGCGCAGGACAGCAAGGGCTACGCAACCATCGGATCAGTTGGAGAAGGTAGTCGACCTGGTGTGGTGATTATTACCAACGATGCGGATGCAGACATTGATCCACTCGGGGCTGAAACCGGTGGCCTTGCCCGGCGTTACCAGGCCGCATCCATGCTCGGCAGCGCGACTTTGTTCACAAGATTCGGCACCCGGATGTTCGGGTGGTCGGCCGAAACGCGGAGCGAGCCCGAAGAAGAGGGCCGCATTGTTGAAACCGGGGCTGGTCCCTGGCTGTTTGCTGATCAGGGCGGATCAAACGGGATTGCGAATGCTGGCGAGGTCGCCTTTCTGCTCGGAACCAGTGATCCGCAAGTCGTATTGCGCGACGTTCTGCATCTTCCGCACTACATAGTCATCGAAGGCGACTACTTCACATATGAAGATCCGCAGAGCGGCAGCATCGTGGTGGCCCAGCCCTTCCCAACGGAAGAGACAGATTACGTGGAACTGCGTCTTACCCTTCCGTCCAAAATCCCAAGCGAACGGATCGAGGCCGAGGTCGCAGACAGCGCACGAAGGATAGGTCTTGGCGAAGTCCTTGTGGTGATCGAGTTCGACGATGACGACGGTACCATTCAGGCTATTCCGATCCGCCAGGACGGGACCAAAGGGCAGATCCGCGTTTTGCGTATGGCGATCTGAAGCATTGGCTAGATCAGGATACGAAAACTGTCCGCCCTCGCTGATGGTTTTCCTGAAAGCCGCCGGTCCGCGTCCCTCCCAACTGGGCCATTCGTTCTCGCCTCAATTTTGGAGGGGTATAGCGTAGACGTAGTTCTCTGTTTCGTCGGCTTCGGTCCGCCATTTTCCACATCTCACGCCAGTTCGCTTCGCTCACGGCTCCGACGGGGCGCGCTGGCCGCGCGACGCCCGGTCGGGCTTGCGAACCCTGCGGGTTCGAAATGTCGCCGCGATTCTCCGCCATATATCGTCTGTTTCTCAGCCAGATTCCGCGGTGCTATGCGCTAACATGAAGCGCATCTGTTTGGCCCGTCTTGCCGACCCCTCTTTCTCCCGCTCGCGCCGGCATCTCTTGTGGTCCGAGGATACGATTCATGGAAGCCGAGCCTGCCAAGATCGGGGACCTGCCATATGTGCTCGAATCTCTGGATAAGGAAACCGAAAAGGAAATCGCCCGGGCCGGCTATACCCTGGAAGCGGCAAGCGCGTTCATGCACGAGCGGCTGCGCCTGGGGATGGCTGATGTGCTGTGGCACAAGGGGCGGGCCCTTGCGGTAATTGCTTGGCGCATAGATTTCGAGGGCCTCTGGACTTCGTTCGTTGCCACCGAGCAATTCTTCGATCCGAGCGTTCCCTCGGTGCGGTTTGGCCGGAAACATATGGACGTCTTGCAGGGGCGTTATCTCGGCGCTCCGGCGATTGCCCTGCGCTACTCGAATCGCCCTCAGGTCCGGCGGTGGTACGAACTTATCGGGTTTCACCTCCTGAGCCAGAGTGGGCCCGGAAGAATTTTCATCCGTACAGGAATATCTGTCCCGATTGAAACTTGATTTTTTGATGATTTATTGATTTTAAGTATCATGCATATTTTATCTATGTTTGTTATTATTTATATTTATGAAAGATATAATTATGTGTTTTGACGGAGGCTCTTCGAGAGAACGGGGCGGTGCAAGCGTAACCATCGGTGAGTTTGCCGGCACGGTCATTGGAGGTGTTGTGGGGCGCGGCAAAGCCGGTAGCTTGGCCGGAGCCTATGTGGGCGGCAAGGTCGGAGGGGCCATCGGAAGTGCCCTGGACGGAACCCTGAGCGGGAATACCATTGGTATGACTGTCGGCGTTCATCCAAGTTCGCGGGATTATCCTGGAAGACACGGCAATTCATTCTCCGGGCGCGGCGGTCACCATGACGACCGTCATTGAAAGCCCGACAAGGCCCACCGTGCCGCGTTTGCAGAAGCTGCGCGCGCAAGCTGCAGCCAATCCAGCGTGACGGGTGCGATGCGAAAACTTTCGTCGAAATGGATCCACAGTTGGAGCGCCATCCTGGCGGTGTTGGTGGGCGTGACGATCGTTCGGCCTTGCCTGGCGTCGTACGGAGCGTTCGCCGCAGAGGGCGGGGCGATCGTCTCGGCAATCGTGATTTTCCTGATTGCCGATCATGCGATGACAAAGTGGCTCACCTGATGCGCGCCGGGTGTCCATGGCACCATTCCCCCACCTGGAGGATCACATAAGTCGAGGGGCGCCAGGCAAAACCGGGTCCGGTTCCTCCGCTCGCGCCCCGCTGCGGCGCATCCCCGCCCGCGTCACGTCTGCCCGAAGACGAGCGATTGGTGCACGGAGGCGCCGGCCTGGACGCCGTCGGCCGAGGCGAAGGTGGCGTTGTGCGCCATGCGCGTGATGTCCCCGGCGGCGAAGACGCCGGGCACGCCGGTCCTCTTCAGGGCATCGGTGCGGATGATCCTGCCGAACGGAGCGTCCTCGAAGGTGCAGCCGAGCTGCTCGGCGATGGGGCTCTGCGGGCGGCTGTCCGGGGCGAGGTAGAGCGCGCTCACCTCGACGAGGCGCCCATCTGCCAGCCGCAGGCCGGCCAGATCGGGCGCCTGTCCCTCAAGGCTGACCACACGCTCGGGCTCGAGCGTGACGCCGCGGGCGGAAAGGCGTGCGCGGGTCGCCTCGTCGGGCATCGCGCCGCCGTTCAGGAAGAAGGTGGTCGGGCCCCATTCGGTGATGAGCTCGGCCTGGTGGACAGACTGGGGGATGACGCTCAGCACGCCGAGCGGGCGGCCGAGGAACTCGTAGCCGTGGCAATAGGGACAGTGGAGCACGGAGCGGCCCCAGCGCTCGGTCATGCCGGGAATGTCCGGCAGCCTGTCCTTCAAGCCGAAGGCGAGGACGAGACGCCGGCCGGAAAGCGCTTCGCCATCGGACAGGGTGACGGCATAGCCCTCGCCGTTGGCCCGTGCCGCAGTGGCTTCGGCGTCGCGGAAGGAGACGCTCGGATAGGCGGCGACCTTCTGCCGGGCGTCGGCCAGCATGGCGAGGGGCGCGGCGCCGTCCTGCCCGAAGAAGCCGTGCGAGCGCACCGCGAAGCGGTTGCGCGGCCTGCCGGTGTCGAGGACGCAGACCGAACGGTTGGCGCGGCCGAGCTGCATGGCGGCGGAAAGGCCGGCAAAGCTGCCGCCGATGATGATGGCGTCATACTGCATGGGATTGCTGCTCCAGCGTCTGGCCGCGCTCGGCGAGGCGGCGGTTGAAGTCTTCGGAAAGGGCGCTCAGCGTCACGGCGTTCAAATGCTTCTGGAACACCGCCTCGGCCTCGCGGAAAGCCTCGTCCAGGGCGTGGTTCACCGATTGCTCGACAAGGCAGCCCGGCATCTGCGAGCGGTGGCCCATGGCGATCACCGTCGGCTCGCCGACGGCCTTGTAGATGTCGGCCAGGGTGACGCTCGCCGGATCGCAGGAAACGGTCCAGCCGCCGCCGTGCCCCTTGGCGGAGGCGACCAGCCCCTGTTTCCTGAGGCCGGCCATGACGCGGCGGACGACGACGGGGTTGGTGCCCATCATCCGCGCCAGCTGTTCGGAGGTCGCCGGGCTTTTCATGCCGAGCATGTGAAGAAGGACGTGCAGGACGCCCGAGAGCTTGCTGTCGGGTTTCATGTAACAACATATGTTACGTTAAAGCCGGTGTTGCAAGAGCCAGCGTGAAGATTTTATCGCAGCCTGTCCGGCCGGGCGGTTCGCCATGCTCGAGCGGGATCCGGCGCGATCCCGGGAGCGAGTATCCCGCGTAGTACAACTGGCTTGTTGACAGGCTTTTGCAAAGCTGGGCCAATATCGCGGGGACGTAATCGGCAGCGCTGGAGGTATATTATGCGCACGGCACGCGGGCTCTCCGTTTTTCTCTTCGCGACGTTCGGCCTCATCGCCTCCGCCATGGCGCAGGACACGCGGCGCGTCGTCACCAGCGAAAACGGCGATTACTTCGGCTTCGATCTCAGGACGGAGCAGAACGTGTCGCTCGACCAGTGCAAGGCGGTGTGCCTCGGCGATTCCCAATGCCGCGCCTTCACCTACAACACGCGCGCCAAGTGGTGCTTCCTCAAGTCCGATTTCAACCAGCTCAATCCCTTCGACGGCGCGGTGGCCGGCAAGGTGGTGACGGCGGATGCGGCGCCCGATATCGGCGCAGCTCCGGCTCTCAGGTTCGTGCCCGACCATGTGATCAACGAGGCGGAAGGCTATCGCGCCGAAGTCCTGCGCACGGCCGGGGGCGGCGATGCGGGCTTTGTCTCGCTGGTCTCCACCGCCAGCCAGGCGCTTGCGGGGGGCGACCCGCACAGGGCGATGCGGGCCTACAGGGCCGCCATAGCCGTCGAGCCGAAGGACGCCGCGCTGTGGGCGGGGCTGGCCCGCGCCGCAACCGCCGCCGACCCGGTCGGGGCGATCACCCGCTACACGCTGCAGCGTGCCGCGACCGGCGCCGGCGTCACGGCCTACAACCTTTCGCGCACGAGCGGCGACCGCGCCGAGGCCCTCGCAGCCCTGGCCGGGGCGCTGGAGCAGCGCAATCTGTTCCGCCCGGCGATCAGCGCCTACGAGGCCAGCCTGGCGCTGCAGCCCTCGCCGCAGGTGCAGGCGCTCTATGCCGATCTCAAGCGGCGCAAGGGATTCCGGATCATCGATCATTCGGTGGATTCCGACAGCGTCAGCCCACGGGTCTGCGTGCAGTTCTCCGAGGAGCTGGTGAAGAGCGGCATCGACTACGCGCAGTACATGACAGTCGAGAGCCAGCGCTCCGTGGCCATCGACCAGAGCGACAAGGAGCTTTGCGTCAGCGGGCTGAAGCACGGCGAGCAATACAGGGTGGTCATCCGCCAGGGGCTGCCCTCGGCCATCGGCGAGGTGATCGCCGAACCGGTGCCGCTGGAGATCTACATTCGCGACCGTGCCCCGGCGCTGCGCTTCACCGGCGACAATTTCGTGCTGCCGTCGACCGCGCGGCGCGGCATCCCCTTCGTGTCGGTCAACACGGAGAACGCCAAGCTGTCGCTCTACCGGGTGGGCGAGCGGGCGCTGACCGGGCTTCTGACGGAATCGAAGTTCCTGCGCCAGCTCGACGGCTATGAGGTCGGCCAGGTGGCCGACGACATGGGCGAGCCGGTCTGGGAGGGCACGGTGGAGATCGCCTCCGAGCTCAACAAGGATGTGGTGACAAGCATTCCGATCGACGAGGCGGTGCCCGAGCGCAAGCCGGGCGTCTACATGCTGACGGCGGTGCCTGAGGGCGACACCAGCCAGACCTGGGACAGCCGCGCCACACAATGGTTCCTCGTCTCCGACATCGGGCTGTCCACCTTCACCGGCAATGACGGGCTCTCCGTCTTCGCCCGTTCGCTCGCCTCCGCCAGGCCCCTCACCGGGCTGACGTTGAAGCTGCTGGCGCGCAACAACGAGGTGCTGGGCGAGGCGACGACCGATGCCGATGGCCGCGCGACGTTCGCGCCGGGCCTGTCGCGCGGTTCCGCCGGCCTGACGCCGGCCGCCATCGTCGCCGAGAACGGCACGGATGATTTCGTCTTCCTCGACATGACGCGGGCCGGCTTCGACCTGTCGGATCGCGGCGTCACGGGTCGCCCCTCTCCCGGGCCGCTCGACGCCTTCGCCTGGACCGAGCGCGGCATCTACCGCGCCGGCGAGACCGTTCACGCGGCGACGCTGCTGCGCGATCCTTCGGTCGACGCGGTGGACGACCTGCCGCTGACCTTCATCTTCCAGCGCCCCGACGGCATGGAGGACCGGCGCATCGTCTCCAAGGGCGGGGAGCTCGGCGGCCATGCGGTGGATCTGGCCCTGCCGGACAACGCCATGCGCGGCACCTGGACCCTGCGCGTCCATGCCGACCCGAAGCAGCCGGCGATCGCCGAGAAGATGTTCCTGGTCGAGGATTTCGTGCCCGACCGCACCGAGTTCGACCTGTCGAGCGCCGAGGAGGACATACCGGTCGGCGGCTCGACCGAGGTGACGCTGGACGGGCGCTATCTTTACGGCGCGCCTGCGGCGGGCCTATCGCTCGAGGGCCAGCTCACGGTCGACACCACGCGGCAGTGGGACGCCTCCCCCGGCTATCTCTTCGGCCTCGCCGACGAGGAGGACGTGGAGGCGAGCCGGACGGCACTCACCGGCCTGCCCGACACGGATGCCGACGGCAAGGCGGTGTTCCCGGTGGCCATCGACGCGGCGCCGTCAACCACCCGGCTTCTCACCGCCGAGATCAGCGTGCAGATGCGCGAGGCGGGCGGCCGCGCCGTCGAGCGCTCGCTCGACATCGGCGTGCGGCCGGAAACCGACATGATCGGCGTCAAGCCGGAATTTTCGGGCGGCGAGGTGCCGGAAGGCGGCACTGCGAGCTTCCGGGTCATCGCCGTCGATCCCGAGGGGCGCCGCATCGCCATGCCCGGCGTGAAGTGGTCGCTGCTGCAGGTGGAACGGCACTATCAGTGGTATCGCAACAACGGATCGTGGAACTACGAGCCGATCACCACCACCAAGCTGGTGCGGGAAGGCACGGTCGACGCATCGCCGGATGCCGAGCCGCAGATCAGCGTCTCCGCAAGCTGGGGTCGCTACCGGCTGGAGGTTGAGAGTGCCGAGGCCGACGGTCCGATCACCAGCACCGAGTTCAGCTCCGGCTGGTATGTCGGGGAAGGATCGACCGAGACGCCGGACGGGCTGGAAGTGGCGCTCGACCGCGACGGCTATGCGGTGGGCGACACGGCCAAGCTGAAGATCTCGCCGCGCTTTGCCGGGGAGGTCCTGGTCACGGTCGGCGCGGAAAGCCTGCTGCAGACCTTCACGGCGAGCGTGCCGGAGGAAGGCGCCACCATCGACATACCGGTGACCGCCGAGATGGGCGCCGGCTCCTATGTCACGGCGACGATGTTCCGGCCCGGCGAGGCGGCCGAGAACCGGCTGCCCATGCGCGCCATCGGGCTGCGCTGGCTGAAGGTGGACCCGGCCGGGCGCAAGCTGGCGGTGGATCTCGACGTTGCCGAGAAGGTGCGGCCGGGCGAGACGCTGACCGTGCCGGTGACGGTCGGCAACCTCGCCGCCGGTGAGGAGGCCTATGTGACCGTCGCGGCGGTCGATGTCGGCATCCTGAACCTGACCCGTTACGAGGCGCCGGCCCCGGGCGGCTGGTATTTCGGCCAGCGCATGCTGGGGCTGGAGATGCGCGACATCTACGGGCGCCTGATCGATGGCTCGCTGGGCGCGGCCGGCCGCTTGCGCACGGGTGGCGACGGGGGTGGCCTCGCCACCACCGGCAGCCCGCCGACCGAAAAGCTGATCGCCTTCTTCTCCGGCATCGTGCGGCTGGACGCCGAGGGCAAGGCGGACATTTCCTTCGACATTCCGCAGTTCAACGGCACGGCGCGGGTGATGGCCGTCGCCTGGTCGAAGAGCGGCGTCGGCAACGCCGTGAAGGATGTGATCATCCGCGATCCGGTGGTGCTGACCACCAGCCTGCCGCGTTTCCTTGCTCCGGGGGATGAGGCGCGCGTGCTGCTCGAGGTGGCGAACACGGACGGCCCGGCCGGCGACTACGCGCTGACCGTCACCGCCGACGGCGCCGTTGCCGCCGATCTGCGCAGCGCCCCCTCGAGCCTGACGCTCGAAGCCGGCGGGCGGACCACTCTGTCTCTGCCGATCTCGGCGCGAGACGCCGGCCCTGCCGGATTAACCGTTGCGCTCGCCCACCCCTCCGGCCTGACGGTGGAAAAGACGGTCGGCCTGCCGGTGCGGCCCGGCGTGATGCCGGTCGGCAGCCGGCGCACGGTGACGCTCACCCCCAATGGCGGCAGCGTGAGGCTCGACAGCGAGCTTCTCGCCGACAGCTTCGTCGACGGGGCGTCGGTGTCTCTCAGCGTGGCGCGCTCGGAGGCGTTCGACATTCCGGCGCTTCTCATGTCGCTCGACCGTTACCCCTATGGCTGTGCCGAGCAGACCACCAGCCGCGCCCTGCCGCTTCTCTATGTCAGCGAACTGTCCAGGCAGGCGGGGCTGGAGGAGGATCCGGCCATCAAGGGTCGCATCGAGGATGCCATCAAGCGCGTCCTTTCCTACCAGTCATCGTCGGGCAGCTTCGGCCTCTGGGGACCGGGATCAGGCGATTTGTGGCTTGACGCCTATGTCACCGACTTCCTGACCCGGGCACGCGAACAGGGCTTTGCCGTGCCCGAGCTGGCGATGACGCAGGCGCTGCAGAACCTGCAGAACTCGCTGGCCTATGACACGGACGTCCAGTCGCGGGGCGGCGAGATCGCCTATGCGCTCTACGTGACGGCGCGCAACCGCAAGGCCTCGGCCGGAGACCTGCGCTATTATCTCGACACGCGGCTCGACGAGTTCGAGACGCCGCTGGCGCGCGCCCAGCTCGCGGCGGGCCTGGCGCTCTATGGCGACGCGCAGCGCGCCGAAAGCGGTTTCTCGTCGGCCTTCCGCCTAGCGCGAGGCATGCCCGGTGGCCGCTCGGGGCGGTCCGACTACGGCTCGCGCCTGCGCGACGGCGCGGCGTTGCTGGCGCTCGCTGCCGAGAGCCGTCCCGAACCGGCCCTGGTGCCGCAGATGATCGATCTCGTTTCCGACATCCGCGGCAGGACGCGTTACATGAGCACGCAGGACGAAGCCTGGATGCTGCTGGCCGCCCGGGCGCTCAGCCAGTCGGGCAACGACATCCGGCTGACGGTCGACGGCGCCGCCCATTCCGGCGGCTTCGCCCGGCGGCTTACCGGCGCCGAGGTTTCGGCCGCTCCGCTGACCGTCGCCAATGCGGGATCGGAGCCGGTCACCGCGGTGATCACCACGGTGGCCGCGCCCCAGCAGCCGCTGCCGGCCGGCGGCGAGGGCTTCACGATCGAGCGCACCTACTATCGGCTGGATGGCACCGAAGTGAACGTCTCCGAGGCGCGCCAGAACGAGCGTTACGTGGTGGTGCTCAACGTTTCGGAGAAGAACAGCTGGCCGTCGCGGGTGCTGGTTTCCGATCTCTTGCCGGCCGGCTTCGAGATCGACAATCCGCGCCTGGTGAACAGCGCCGACCTTGCCAATTTCGAATGGCTGGGCGAGACGAGCGCCGCGCATACGGAGTTCCGCGACGACCGCTTCATCGCCGCCTTCGACCGCTCCGGCGGCAGCGAGCGCAGCTTCCGCCTTGCCTATGTGGTGCGGGCGGTGACACCGGGCGTCTACACGCACCCGGCGGCGAGCGTCGAGGATATGTACCGGCCGGAGCTTTCGGCGCGCACGGCAACAGGGTTCATGGAGGTGCTGGGGCAGTAGGAAGAGGATTGATGTCGGTGTGCTTCGATACCCCCCTCTGGCTTCCTGAGCTTGTCGAACGGGGCGGCCATCTCCCTCTTGAGGGAAGGGCAGTCGCCTGTGGCGGCGCGGTACCCCCACCCCTTACCCCTCCCCTCAAGGGGGAGGGGGATGATCGGGCGCACCACTTTTCTTCCCTCCCCCTTGAGGGGAGGGATCGAGGGTGGGGGTCGCAGGCGGAGCCTGCAAGAAGGACCATAGGCCATTGCCTTGCCCTTGAGGGGGAGATGACCGCACTCCCGTTCGGACACGGTTCACTCCCATGAATCGCCGCCTTGTCCTGCGCCGGCTGGCCATCGCCGGCATCGCCCTGGTGGCAGTCGTCCTTGCCGGCACCGTGGCACTCGGCCGGCTCGACGAGGCCTACCCGCCACCGCTCAGCGCGAGCGCCGTGTCGCCGGAGGTGGTCGATCGCGACGGGGCGCTGCTGCGCGCCTATGCGGCGCCGGACGGGCGCTGGCGGCTGAAGGCCGACATCGGCAGGCTCGACCCGCAATTCCTCGAGATGCTCGTCGCCTACGAGGACCAGCGCTTCTGGTCGCATTCCGGGGTCGATCTGAGGGCGCTCGGCCGGGCGGCGCTACAGCTCGTTGGGAACGGCCGCATCGTCTCGGGCGGCTCGACCCTTTCCATGCAGCTTGCCCGGCTGCTCGAACCGCGCGTGGAACGGAGCTTTGCGGCGAAGATCCGCCAGATCGCCCGTGCGCTGCAGATCGAGCGGCGACTGAGCAAGCGCGAGATCCTCGAGCGCTACCTGACGCTGGCGCCCTATGGCGGCAACCTCGAGGGCGTGCGTGCGGCGAGCCTCGCCTGGTTCGGCAAGGAACCGCACAAGCTCGGCCTTGCCGAGGCGGCGCTTCTGGTGGCGCTGCCCCAGGCGCCGGAGGCACGGCGACCCGACCGCCATCCGCAGGCGGCGGGAGCGGCCCGCGACCGGGTGCTGGCGCGCATGGCGCGCGCCGGCGTGATCGCCGAAAGCGAAGTCGAACGGGCCTCGGGGGCGAAGGTTGCAGCGCGGCGGCTGCCGATGCCCGCCTATGCGGCGCATCTGGCCGATGCCGTCATGAAGGCCGAGCCTGAAGCGGGCCGCTACCAGTTGCTCGTCAGCCGCAGTGCACAGGCCAATTTGGAAGCAGTGGCCGCCGAGGCGGCGCGGCGTCTCGGCAGACGCGTCTCGGTGGCGATGATCCTCGCCGACGCGCAGAGCGGCGAGGTTCTGGCGCGGGTCGGCTCGGCCGGCTATTTCGATGCGGCGCGCGCCGGCTGGATCGACATGAGCGTCGCGCAGCGCTCGCCCGGCTCGACGCTGAAACCCTTCATCTACGGCCTTGCCTTCGAGGAAGGGCTGGTGATGCAGGAAACGATGATCGAGGACCGGCCGGGCAATTTCTCCGGCTACCGCCCGCGCAATTTCGATCTCGACTATCAGGGCGACGTCACGGTGCGCACGGCGCTGCAGATGTCTCTCAACGTGCCGGCGATCCGGCTGCTCGATGCGGTCGGCCCGGTGCGGCTCGTCTCGCGAATGAGGCGGGCCGGCGTGGCGCCCGTCCTGCCGCCCGGCGAGACGCCGGGGCTCGCCATCGGCCTCGGCGGCGCGGGTCTGACCCTGGAAGGGCTGGTGCAACTCTATGGCGGGCTGGCCAATCGTGGCCGGGTACGGCCGCTGCACTATCTTGCCGGGAGCGACGTTCCGGCCGGCCCGCCCTCCGTCCTGACGCCGCAGGCAAGCTGGCAGATCGCCGACATCCTGTCGGGCGTGGTCCCGCCGCAGGGCGCGCCGCGGCTCGGCATCGCCTACAAGACCGGCACCTCCTATGGCTACCGCGACGCGTGGGCGGTCGGCTATGACGGGCGTCACGTGCTCGGGGTGTGGGCGGGCCGGCCCGACGGCGGTTCCGTGCCCGGGCTGACCGGCTATCTTGCGGCGGCGCCGATCCTCTTCGAGGGGTTTTCGCGTTCGGGCGTCGGCATCGCGCCGCTGCCTTCCGCACCGGCCGGC